>CAYQSI010000006.1:0-69878 GCA_964420185.1 uncultured Occallatibacter sp.
ACACCGACGAAGTGGAGACGCACGCGCTCTCCGGCATTCACCTGACGATCTCGCGGGGCGAGTATTTGGCCATGTCCGGCCCGTCGGGCTGCGGCAAGTCCACGCTGCTCTCCATCCTGGGGCTTCTGGATACGCCCACCGGAGGCAAGTACCTGCTCAACGGCAACCCAGTTGAGAACCTGAGCTTCGGCGACCGCTCGCGCATTCGAAACCAGGAGATCGGCTTCATCTTCCAGAGCTTCAATCTTATCGGCGATCTTACGGTCGAGGAGAATGTCGAGTTACCCCTGACTTATCGCGCGGGAATGACCTCGGCGGAGCGCAAGAAGCGCGTAAAGGAAGCGCTGGAGCGGGTGAACATGGCGCATCGCATGAGGCACTATCCGGCGCAACTCTCCGGCGGGCAGCAGCAACGCGTGGCCGTGGCGCGCGCCCTGGCCGGTTCGCCGTCGATTCTGCTGGCCGACGAGCCCACCGGCAACCTGGACTCGAAGAATGGTGAAGCGGTGATGCATCTGCTCGCCGATCTGCACCGCGAGGGCTCGACCATCTGCATGGTGACGCACGATCCGCGCTTCGCCAAGCACGCGCAGCGCGAGGTGCATCTCTTCGACGGGAAAGTGGTCTCGGAGCAGGAGCTTAAAAAGCTCGAAGAGGAAGTGGAGGCCTGACGTGTTATTTCGGAGCCTATGGATGGACATTCGCTACGCGCAGCGGCAGTTGCGCAAGTCGCCAGGATTTACGCTGACGGCGGTGCTGACGCTGGCCCTGGGCATTGGCGCCAACAGCACAATTTTCAGTTGGATCGATTCGACTCTGTTCGATCCGATCCCCGGCGTTGCACGGACCAGAAACATGGTCACGCTGCAGCGAGGTGAAAGAAGCGAGCATCCAACTCCGCCGTTCTCATACGCGGACTTTGTGGATCTGCGCAATAACGCCAAGAGCTTCAGCGGCCTGCTGGCCTATCACGACGATTACATGGCGATTACGGGAGGAGCACGGCCGGAGCGCGTCTATGGCGTGCTGGCCTCGGCGAACTACTTTGAAGTGCTGGGCGTGAAGCCGGTGCTGGGCGGGACACTTATTTCGACCATGACCAACGAACGCGCGGGCGCGCCGGTGGTTGTGCTTGGCTATGACCTTTGGCAAAGCCGTTTTGGCGGCGATCCGCAGATCGTTGGCAAAACGACGCAGATTAATCACCACACTTACACCATTGCCGGCGTAGCGCCGCGCGGCTTTCAGGGATGCAAAAGCGGGCTTCGCGCCGAGTTGTTTCTCCCTCTCGGCATGGATTCACAGGTTTGGGGTGACACGACACGCATTAACGAGCGCGGTACTTCGTGGCTGCAGTTGCTGGGCGTGATGCGTCCAGGCGTGAACGCGCACCAGGCTGAGAATGAACTGAACCTGTTGATGGACCGCATCGTCGGGGGCTTCCCGGAGTCGCATCAGGGAGCGAACCGAATCTCTACAGACCCGCTGTGGCGCTCTCCCTTTGGGGCCAATGTCTACCTGGCCGGGTCCCTGCCGATTCTGATGGCTCTGGCCGCGGTGTTGCTGCTGCTTGCCTGCGCCAATGTTGCGAATCTTCTGTTGGTGCGCACCGTTTCGCGCCGCCGCGAGTATGCCATTCGCCTCTCCATGGGAGCCAGCCGCTGGAGACTGGTTCGCCAGCTCATGGTGGAAAATCTACTTGTCGCCCTGGCCGGCTGCGGAGTTGCGCTGGCCGCCACCTTCTGGACGGCCAACACAATCAGCTCCTTTTTACCTGCCATCACGCTTCCGCTCAGCATCCATGGGCGGGTCAATGGCGTGGTGACGGTAGCCACGATTCTCATTTCCGTCCTGACGGCCGTGATTTCCGGAGTTGTTCCAGCTCTGCGCGCTTCCGCGCTGTCTCCCGTAACTACGCTGAAGGATGAAGCTCTCAGCACATCCGGCGGGCTGCACAAGTCGCGCCTTACGTCGGGTCTGGTGGTCGTGCAGGTTGCGCTTTCGCTGGTGCTGCTGACGTGCGCGGGGCTGTTTGTCCGCAGCCTTGCGAACGCACGGAGCATCAATCCCGGCTTCGACGCAAACCATGTCTATTTGGCCTCGTATGACTTGAGCACCACGGAGTACACCTCAGCCCAGGAACTGGAGTTCAACCGTCAGCTCCTGGTGCGCGTGCGGTCGATTCCCGGCGTTCAGTCGGCGACTCTGGCGGATTTCTCACCCCTGAGCTTCACGATTCATTCCGACGGCATCCTGCCGGAAGGTTACGTTCCCCGTCCGCATGAATCGATTGAAGCCGATCGGGGGCTGGTGGAAACCGACTACCTGCAAACCCTGCGCACGCCGCTGCTGGAGGGGCGCGACTTCACCGCGGACGACAAGCCCGATACGCAACGCGTGGCCATTGTCAATCGAGCTTTGGTAGACCGCTATTGGCCAGGGCAGACGGCGCTCGGAAAGCGCATTCAGGTTTTCGACCGGTGGTACACCGTGGTGGGAGTGACGGCGAATGGAAAGTACCGCCGTCTCACCTACGATCCGGCGCCCCTGGTGCTGTATCCACTGGCGCAGCGCCAGGAAGACCTGTTGACTCTGCATGTGCGCGTCAAGGGAGACCCAATGGCCTACTCTTCGTCCATCGACGAAGCGGTTCACAACCTCAATCCCGACCTGCCGCTCTTCAATGTCACTACGCTCCAGCGCAATATGCAGATGGGCAACGTCTTTGAGCGAATCGTCGTGGACTTCGCCGGCGCATTCGGCCTGCTTTCTATCCTTCTTGCGGCGGTCGGCATCTATGGCGTGGTCGCATACACCACGCGCCAACGCACCCACGAGATTGGCATTCGCATGGCGCTTGGAGCGGAGCGCAAGGACGTGTTTCTTCAGATCCTTCGCCAGGGCCTGCGGCTCACGCTCGCCGGACTGGCCGTTGGCCTTGCTGCCGCGCTTTTTGCGACCCGTTTTCTGCGCGGTTTGTTGTTTGGGGTCGGAGCCATTGACTGGCTGACCTTTGCCACGGTTGCGATTCTGCTTTGCCTGGTGGCGCTTACGGCATGTTATCTGCCAGCGCGCCGCGCGGCTTCTATAGAACCCATGCAGGCGCTTAGAGCCGAATAGGCGAGAAGGCCGGAAGAGCCAACGGAGAAGAACCACGATGAATCAATTGTTTCAGGATATTCGCTACGCGTTGCGTCAGTTGCGCAAGTCGCCGGGATTCACACTGACCGCGGTCATCACGCTGGCGCTGGGCATCGGCGCCAATACCGCGATCTTCACTCTGATCCAGGGCATCCTGCTGCGCTCACTACCAGTTACTGACCCCGCGCGCCTCTACCGCATCGGCGACACGGACGATTGCTGCGTAGATGGCGGCTTTCCGGGCGACGCGTCCAGCACCGGGGATTTCTCCATCTTTTCTTATGACCTCTATCTACACCTGAAAAACTCGGCGCCGGAATTCGAGCAACTGGCTGCGGTGCAAGCCGGTCGATGGCCATGGAGTGTGCGCCGCGGCAATGCATTGCCCAAGTCTCTGCGCGGCGAATTCGTCTCCGGCAATTACTTTCCTACGCTGGGCCTGGGCGCCTATGCCGGGCGCGTGTTCAGCGACAACGACGATACTCCCGCCGCGCCGCCCACAACGGTGCTCAGCTACCAGGCGTGGCAGGGCGAATACGCTGGTGATCCGTCGATCATCGGTTCCACGATCTTTATTCAGGCGCGGCCCTTCACCGTCATTGGCATTGCGCCCCCCGGCTTTTTCGGGGACCGCGTATCGGATTCTCCGCCCGATTTCTGGATGCCTCTTCAGACCGAACCTTATGTACGGGGCCCAAGCGCCATCCTCCATCATCAGGAGTCCAACTGGCTTTACCCGTTAGGCAGGGTGCGCGCCGGAACAAACATCAGCGCTTTGCAGACGAAGCTTACCGTTGCATTGCGCCAGTGGCTTTATACGCGCCCACTGCTCACCGCCAACGGAGGCGCGAGCATTATTCCCAAGCAGCATGTTGTGGTTACGCCCGGCAGCGGCGGCATCCAGAACTTGCAACTGGAGACAGGCAGGGGTCTGAAGATGCTGATGATCCTCTCCTGCGTCGTGCTGCTCATCGCCTGCGCCAACATAGCCAACCTGCTGCTGGCGCGTGCTACAACGCGGCGTGCGAGCATTGCGCTGCGCATGGCTCTGGGCGCGGGCCGTCGCCGCGTCATCCGCCAGATTCTCACCGAGAGCGTGCTTTTGAGTTGCCTGGGCGGATTGGCTGGATTGGTTGTCGCGTATGCCGGCTCGCACACCATTCTCGCGCTCGCCTTCCCAGACGCCAGACATTTGCCCATCGAGTCTGGCCCTTCACTGCCCGTGCTTGGCTTTGCGTTCCTGATCTCCCTGCTTACGGGTGTGCTGTTCGGCGCGGGGCCGGCGTGGTTGTCGTCGCACGCACAACCGGCCGAGTCGCTGCGCGGCGTCAACCGCTCCACGCGCGACCGCTCTTCGCTGCCGCAGAAATCTTTGGTCGTGTTCCAGGCCGCGCTGTCTCTGGTTCTGCTCGCCGGAGCCATCCTGATGACCAAATCGCTGGCCAACCTGGAGCATCAGAAGTTGGGCGTCGCTACTTCCAATCGTTATGTGTTGCACTTCGATCCGGCCGGCGCCGGCTACACCATCGGCCGTCTGCCCGCGCTCTATCGCCAGATCGAAGATCGCTTTTCCGCGCTGCCGGGCGTGGCCAGCGTTAGCATGGCCCTCTATAGTCCTTTGGAAGGCGACAACTGGGGCGAGTGCGTCATCCAGCAGGGGCATCCCGCGCCGGGTCCCAACGACAATTGCGGTTCGACCTGGGATCGCGTCACTCCTCATTTTCTCGATTCCATCGGCGTGTCCATGGTGCGCGGCCGCGGCATTACTGAGCAAGACACGGCTACCTCGCCGCAGGTTGCCGTGGTCAACGAGGCTTTCGTTAAGCGCTTCTATCCCAAGCAGGACCCGGTGGGTCAGCACTTCGGCATTGATCTCCCGCAGTACTCGGGCAGTTGGGAGATTGTGGGCGTCTTCCACGATTTCAAGATGAACAATCCGCGCGACCCAGCGCGTCCTGTATATCTGCGACCGCTTTCTCAGCAGTTTCCCGGCTTCAAAGAAGACATGCTGATCTCGGGCGAGGCGCAATCGATGTTTGCCAACGCCATGATTCTCGACTTCAACACGCCGCAGCAGAGTGTGGATGCGCTGATTCGACGCACACTGGCCGGCATCGACCCAAATCTCACCGTGATGGATCTCCGTTCTTTCGATGCGCAGGTAGCCGGAAACTTTAACCAGGAGCGCCTGATCGCGCGGCTCACCAGCCTCTTCGGAATTCTTGCGTTGATTCTTGCCTCGGTCGGCCTTTATGGCGTGATGTCCTACTTTGTCGCCCGCCGCACCAGCGAGATTGGCATCCGCATGGCCCTCGGCGCTACCCGCGCCAGCGTGGTGGCCATGGTGTTGCGCGGCGCGCTGTGGCAGATACTTATCGGCCTTGGCCTCGGCATCCCAGCCGCGCTTCTTGCCGGTCATCTGATGGCCAGCCAGCTCTATGAAGTGAGCGGGAGCGACCCGCTTGCCCTGGCCGGCGCAACCCTGGTGCTTGGCCTCTGCGCAGCCGTTGCGGGCTTCATCCCCGCGCGGCGCGCTGCTTCCATTGAACCCATGCAGGCATTGCGCACGGAATAGGAAGGACTTGAAGATGCAGACATTCATTCAAGACATTCGCTACGCGCTGCGGCAGTTGCGCAAGTCGCCGGGATTTACGCTGACCGTGATCGTCACGCTGGCCCTGGGGCTGGGCGCTAACGCGGCGGTCTTCACGCTCTTCGACCAGGTGCTGCTGCGCATGCTGCCGGTGGAGCGGCCCAAAGAGCTGGTGCGCTTCGAGTGGACTGGAGCGTTCTCCGGTTCGATGAGCAGCTTTGGCGGCGACTCGAAGAACTACTTCTCTTATCCCATGTACAAGGACCTGCGTGATCAAAACCAGGTCTTCGCGGGTATGTTGGCCGCCGACAAGGCCAACGTGGGCGTCAGTTGGCACAACCAGGCAGAGAACAAGGAAGCCGAGGTAGTAACTGGCAACTATTTTCAATTGCTCGGCCTCCAACCGATCCTTGGCCGCTTGCTGACTCCGCAGGACGACACCGCCAAGAACGCCAACCCGGTGGTGGTGCTCAGCTATGGCTACTGGAAGACGCGCTTCGCCTCATCGCGCGATGTTGTAGGCCAGACAGTACTCATCAACGGCCACACCTTCACCATCCTTGGTGTTGCGCCGGAGAACTTCGATTCGGCCATCGGCGGATATAAGCCGGGTTTGTTCATCCCCATCAGCATGGAAGAGGTTGCGCTGCCGTGGAGAGCGCCGATGGACGACCTGAACAATCACAAGTCTGTCTGGCTCACGCTAGTGGCGCGGCTCAAGCCGGGCATGACCATTCCGAAGGCGGAAGCAAGCCTGGGGCCGCTGTGGCACTCGCTCCGGGCGTATGAATTGACGTTCTACAAATCGGCTTCGGAGCGATTCAAGAAACATTTCCTCGATGAGTCGCGCCTCCAGGTAAAAGACGATTCCACTGGCTTTTCACCTGGCCGCATGGACTTGCAGACGCCGCTAATCATCCTGATGAGCATGGCTGGCCTGTTGGTTGCGATGTGCGCCATCAACGTGGCCACGCTGCTGCTGTTGCGCGCCGCCGGCCGCTCGCGCGAAATGTCGATGCGCTATGCACTCGGCGCAAAACGCAGCCGCATCGTATCGCAGTTGCTGGTCGAAGGCGGATTACTGGGATTGGCAGGAGCGGCCGCGGGTCTTGCGCTTGCACCCGTGGTGGCTACAACGCTGGTGCGCCTGATGACCAACGCCGACCCCGGCGAAGAGCCATATTCAGCGGCTATCGATGCGCGCGTGCTGCTGTTCATGTTGGGGATTTCTCTCGTCGTGAGTCTGCTGTTCAGCATCGCTCCAGTGCTTCACTTCCTGCGTCCCGATCTGGCCCAGACGTTGCGCCAGAATGCCGGGACCGCGTCGAAGAATTCGCAGCGCTTTCGCAAAGTGGCCGTGGGCGCGCAGATTGCGCTCAGTGTTCTCCTGCTGGGAGGCGCGGGGTTGTTCGTGCGCACCCTCGACAATCTCCGCCATCAATCTGTCGGCTTCGACACCGGCCATCTGGCCACCTTCAGGCTCGATCCCACCAGCTCTGGCTACGGCGAAGACCGCACTCCGCAGATTGTGGCCCGCGCGCTCGAAGCTCTGCGCCGCATTCCCGGCGTCGCATCTGTCTCTGCCACCAACGATCCTGAAATGAGCGAGGATTCGGATAGCTCCAACTTCGCCGTGCAGGGCTACAAGCCGACGGAAGACGAACGAATGAACTTCGAAGAGCCATGGATTGCGTCTGGCTACTTCAGCACATTAAAGCAGCCGATCCTTGTAGGCCGTGAGTTTACTTCAGCGGATGCGCAGGGACAGCCCAAAGTGGCCGTGGTGAATCTGGCCTTTGCGCGGCGATTCTATGGCTCAGCGGAAAACGCCATGGGTCGCATGATCGGTGAAGGGGATAAGCCCGACACAACCATCGTCGGCGTGACGGGAGATATCAAGCACCAGAATCTGCGCACCGACATTGGCCCGGCGGTCTACAGGCCCTATTTGCAATTGCAGCATCCCGGCGGGGTGCAGATCTACGCGCGAACAGCGCAGAGGCCGGAGGCGGTTGAAGCGTCAATCCGGCAAGCGATGCACCAACTCGACCCCACGCTGGTTGTCGATGGCCTGCGCACGATGGAAGCACAAATAGACCGCAGTGCCTCGGATGAGCGCGCACTGGCCACCCTCGCCATCGGCTTTTCCGCGCTGGCTATGTTGCTGGCCGCCGTTGGCCTCTATGGAGTGCTGGCTTACTCCACCGAGCAGCGCACCCGCGAAATTGGAGTGCGCCTGGCCTTGGGCGCGCAGCGCTCGGGAGTGATGGTGCTGGTGGTGCGCGAGATGGCCATCATCGCGGCCATCGCCACCGCCGTCGCGCTGCCGTCTGTTGTTGCCCTGGCCCGGCTCTTCCGCAGTCAACTCTACGGCGTCACCACCTTCGACCCGCTCACTTTGGCTGGAGCGGCGCTTCTGACCGCGGTGATGGTCACGCTGGCCGCGGCCCTGCCCGCGCGCCGCGCCGCGACCGTCGAACCCATGCAGGCTTTGAGGACAGAATAACTACAACCGCAAAGCCCGCCATCAAGACTGGAGTTACTCGTTATCATGATTGAACTGAAAAATGTAGAACGCAGTTACAAGACCGGACCTACCGAAGCCTGGGTGCTGCGCCGCATTGGACTTACCATCAACGAAGGCGAGTTTGTCACTGTGATGGGGCCTTCGGGAGCTGGGAAATCGTCGCTGCTCAACGTGCTGGCGCTGCTGGACGACGGCTGGAAGGGCGAGTACTGGTTCGGCGAAACGCCGGCGCACAAACTGAACCGCAAGCAGCGCGCCGACCTGGCTCGCGAGCGCGTCGGCATGGTCTTCCAGAGTTATCACCTGCTGGATGATCTTACCGTTGCCGAGAATATCGACCTTCCGCTCTCCTACAAGAACCTGCCCTCCAAAGTTAGGCAGGGGATGGTGGCCGACATCCTCGATCGTTTCAAGATTGTTGCCAAGAAGGATCTGTATCCCTCGCAGCTCTCCGGCGGACAGCAACAATTGGTGGGCATTGCGCGCGCCGTGGTCCACGCACCCGCGCTGCTGCTGGCCGACGAACCCACCGGCAACCTGCACTCCACCCAGGCTCGCGAAATCATGAATCTCTTTTGTGAACTCAACCGCGCCGGCACGACCATTGTGCAAGTGACACATTCGGAGGAGAACGCGCACTACGGAAAACGCATCATCGAGCTGCGCGACGGCTGGATGACGCACGATGAAACGCTTGATGCAAAAGCAATGGAGGTCATTGCCAAGTGAAATTTATGGAGACAAATCCGGTCAAAGGCATTCAGATTCTGACAGCGGCGAAGAAATTTCTGGCTCAACGGAGTCATCGCGCAATCTATCTAGCTGTAATACTGCTTTTGCAGGCAAACCTGTCTTTGTCCGCCGAGCCAGCGACCGCAACGGCTTCCGTTGAAACGCCCGCAAGCGCGCAGGCAGCTCGAAGCAACATTCCCTTTGACCAATTGCTGCGCCCTTCGCACAATCCTATCAACGCCTATCGCGGCCATGCCGTGCCTCCACCCAGCATGGCCAACTCCGCTCGCCTGGATTCGCTGGTGCGCGACGGCAAGCTCTATCTGTCATTGCGCGACGCCATCGACCTGGCGCTTGAGAACAATCTTGATATGGTAATCGCGCGCTATAACCTACCCATCGCGCAGATGGACGTTCAGCGCACCAAGGCGGGCGGCTCGGTGCGCGGCGTCAACACCGGCGTGGTGTCAGGCACACCCGGCGGCGGAGCGGGCGGCAGCGGAGCAGGCACCGGTGCAGGCGGCACATCAAGCGGCGCGGGCGGTGCGGGCGCAGGCGCCTCCGGCATTGTTTCTAGCACGCTGGGAACCGGAACCTCGGTCTCGGGTTACGATCCGATCCTCGGCGCCAACATTTATACCGATCATTCCTCCCAGCAGTTGACCAACCTTCAGGTGGAGGGCGTTCCCATTTACAAGAACAACACCTCATTGGCCAACATCACTTACAACCAATCCTTTGCCACGGGCAGCAGTCTGCAGGTGGTGTGGAACAATAACCGCCTGACTTCCAATGGTATCTACGATTACTTCAGTCCGTCCTATTCCTCGTCGATGGAAGTGGTTGTTCAGCAGCCTCTGCTGGCTGGGTTCGGCTTCGGGCCAAACCTGCGCTTTTTGCGCATCGCCCGCACCAATCAGAAGATCTCCGACATCGCCTTCCGCGCGCAGACCATTGCCACTGTAACCCAGATTTGCGATCTGTACTGGGACCTGGTGAGCGCCTATGATAATGAGCAAGTGGGCGAGCGTTCGGTGGTCTTCGCCACTGAGACGCTGAATACCAGCCGCAAGCAACTCGAGCTACAGGCGATTCCGGAGATGGATGTACTCAAGGCGGAGGGCGAACTGGCCGTCCGCGAGCAGGATCTAACTGTGGCGCGCACCAATCTCGAATTGCAAGAGCTTTACATGAAGAACGCCATCACGCGCACTCTCGATGATCCGACCCTGGAGGAGATGCCCGTGGTGCCCACCGATCACATTGCCAGCCAGATTGATCCGATTACCGAGCCGGTGCAGGATATGATTGCCGCAGCTCTCAAGAACCGCACCGAGTTGCTGGAGTCGAGCCTGGATTTGCAAAACCGCGAACTAAGCCGCAAGACCGCCCGCAATGCCTTGCTGCCTTCACTCAATCTTTATGGCGCCTATGTCGGCACGGGAGCGGCCGGGACGAAGAATCCCTCATATACAGGCATGGAAACCTCAAACCTTCCGGATAGCTACGGCGGCGCCCTGAAAAGCGCGCTGGATAACACCGCGCCTGAGTATCGTATCGGTTTCCAGTTGAGCGTTCCTCTGCGCAACCGCATCGCCAAGGCGGACCAGGCACGCACTGAGCTGGAATACCGGCAGTCGCAGGTTTATCTTGAGGAGTCGAAGAAGCGGATTCGGATCGAGGTGCGCAACGCGCGCTATGCTTTGGAACAAGGGGCCAGCCGCGTGGAGGCGGCCCGCAAGGCCCGCGACCTGGCGCAACGTACGATGGATATCATGCAGAAGGAACAGAAGCTGGGCGCGGGATCGAATCAGCAAACTCTGGCGGCCGAGCACGATCTGGCCCTGGCCGAGTCGGCGCTGGTGACCGCCGAGACCGCTTACGAGAAGGCGCGCATCGAGGTTCGGCGCGCCACTGGCAGTGTGCTCGAAGGGTACGGTATCTCGATTTCTGACGCCCAAGCTGGCACAGTGGAGGTGAATCATCTCCAATAAAGAAGAGCCAATCCGAGTTTTGGTTGCCGACGATCAGCCGCACATCCTGGAGGCTGTCGAGCTATTGCTCCGCCCGCAGGGCATCGAAGTGGACTGTGTGCGCTCGCCCCAGTTGCTGTTGGAGGCGCTGAGCGACCGCGACTACGATGTGCTGCTCATCGACCTCAATTACACGCGCGACACCACCTCCGGCCAGGAGGGTCTTGACCTGCTGGCCCGCATCCAGGAGTTCGACGCGCGCCTGCCGGTGATTGTGATGACCGCGTGGGGCAACATCAACCTTGCTGTCGAGTCAATCAAGCGCGGCGCCCGCGATTTTATTCAGAAGCCGTGGGAGAACGACCGCCTGCTCTCGCTGATCCGCGTTCACGCCGAGTTGCGCCAGGCTCTGCGCCGCGCGCGGCAACTCGAGCTGGAAAACCGTTTGCTTCGCGCCGAGGGGATGCCGGAGTTTGTGGCCAGCGCGCCCGCGATGCGGCCGGTGCTGGAGCTGATTGCGCAGGTGGGGCCTTCAGACGCCAACGTGCTGATCACCGGCGAACACGGGACAGGAAAAGAAATCGTTGCCAAGCTGCTTCATGCCGCCTCGCCCCGCGCTCGCATGCCGCTGGTAGCCGTGAACGCGGGCGGACTGCCAGAAGGCACTTTCGAGAGCGAGATCTTCGGCCATGTCAAAGGCGCTTTTACCGATGCGCGCAACGACCGCATCGGGCGGTTCGAGCTGGCCAACGGCGGAACACTGTTTCTGGACGAGATTGCCAATGTTCCGCTGCGCCAGCAGGCCAAGCTGTTGCGCGTGCTGGAGACCGGCGAGCTGGAGCGCGTAGGCTCGTCGCAAACCCGGCGCGTGGATGTGCGGATTCTCTCAGCGACCAACGCCCTGATCGCCGAGGAGGCCAAGGCTGGCAACTTCCGCGAGGACCTGCTCTTTCGCCTCAACACAGTCGAGATTCACCTGCCCGCGTTGCGCGACCGGCGCGAAGACATTCCGCTTTTGGCGCAGCACTTTCTGGGCCGCACCCGCGCTCGCTATCGCAAGCAAGTCAACGGCTTTTCGCCGGCCGCCATGCAGCAGATGATGCAGTATGACTGGCCGGGCAATGTGCGCGAATTAGAGCACACGGTGGAGCGCGCAGTCCTGCTCTGCCGCGGCGAAGAGATTGAGCCGGCCGACCTGGGCATCGCCGCCGCGCGCTCGTCCACACCGTCGTTTGAAAACATGAGCATCGACGAAGTCGAGGCCCTGCTCATCCGCAAGGTGATGCGCCGCTGCGACGGGAACATCTCGCAGGCCGCGGAGTCTCTCGGACTGAGCCGCGCCGCGCTCTATCGCCGCATCGAAAAATATGGGCTATGAGAAAGGTGTGCGCCGCCGCCGCTCGGCCATTCGCCGGGCGTGGCTGTTCTGCCTGTTGCTGGCGCTGCCCGCGCTGGTTTTCGCCGGCCTTCTTTTTTACTGGCAACAAGTCTCTCTCGCGCCGGCTTTGCTGCTGAGCGGCTGCCTGTTGCTTTACCTCGCGCTGGTGGCAGCCGCGCTGATTGAAGGCATGATCCGCCCCTTGCAGACGCTTTCGAATGTTGTTGCGTCGCTGCGCGAGGGCGATTACTCTTTCCGCGCGCGCGGGGCCGGCCTGCGCGAAGATGAAAATCGGGATGCGTTCGGCGAGCTGGCGTGGGAGGTGAACGCGCTCGCCGACCTGCTGCAAAAGCAGAGGGTCCGGTCGCTGGAAGCCACGGCTCTGCTGGCGCGCATTCTGGAAGTGATGCACTCGCCCTTGTTTGCCTTCGACCGCGACGACCGGCTGCAATTGGTCAACGACGCCGGCGCGCGATTACTGGGGATGCCTCATGCCCGTTGCTTTGGCCGAAGCGCGCACGAACTGGGCCTGGACGGCCTGCTGGCCGCGCCTGACCAGACGACGCACTCTTTCGGCGCGAAACCCTCGCGCTGGCTGCTACGCAAGGCGGCCTTTCGCCAGGATGGCGCGCCCCACACGATGCTGCTTCTGGCCGACGTCAGCCTCCCGCTCCAGGAAGAGGAACAAATGGCCTGGAAGCGGCTGATTCGCGTTCTCGGCCACGAGCTATCGAACTCGCTGGCCCCCATCAAGTCCATCGCCGGCAGCTTGCTGGCGCGCGTAGACAATCTGGGAGACAATGCCGCGCTGAGCGATTTCCGCCGCGGCTTGGGAGTAATCGAGAGCCGCGCCGATGCGCTGCATCGCTTTGTGCAATCGTATCGGCAACTCGCCCAGTTGCCCCCGCCGCAACTCAGGCCGGTTGCGCTGGGGCCGTTGCTGGAGCGGGTTGTGCATTTGGAGCAGCGCCTGCCGGTTCAGCTTGATCCCGGCCCGGCGATTACGCTTCACGCCGATCCCGACCAGTTGGAGCAGATGTTCATCAACCTGCTGGCCAACGCCGTGGACGCATCGCTGGCCAATGGAGCGCAATTGGTGCGCGCAAGCTGGCGGCTGGCCGGCGAGTCCGTACTGGTCATGATCGAAGACCGCGGCCTGGGCATCGCCAATGCAGAGAATCTTTTTGTGCCGTTCTATACCACCAAACCGGCGGGAAGCGGAGTGGGCTTGGCACTGGCCCAGCAGATCGCCCGCGCGCACGGAGGCGAGATCAGCCTCGTCAACCGCGACGACGGCGAAGGCGCGCGCGCCATGGTGCGGCTGCCCGTCGCGCAATCGTGAAGAATTTTCACGCCAAATGGAATGTTATGGCTTCCCAGGTCTCAAAATCGAGACCTGGAGCACCCGCGATATATGCTGGGGATGAGAAAAATTAGCCCCCGGAGGCGCCTTGTGAGCATAAGTCGAACTCAACGAGCTTTGGAACTATTTTCACAGAACTATAACTGCGCCCAGTCTGTTTTTGCCGCTTGCGCCACCAGCCAAGACATCAATGAAGCGCAGCGGCTGGCGCTGGCTGCGCCCTTCGGTGGAGGCGTCGCGCGGCAGGGAGAGATCTGCGGGACGCTTACTGGAGCGCTGCTGGCCCTGGGAGAGGCAGGCGGAGAAGCCATGGCTGTCGATCCCATCGCCGGCCGCAACGCTCTCTACGAGCGGGTGCGGCACCTGACAGAGGCTTTCCGTGAGGCGCACGGCTCGATCCTCTGCCGTGAGCTGACTGGCTGCGCTCTCGACACCGAAGTGGGGCAGCGCTCCTACAAGGAGCGTGGGCTGCACCAAAGTCTGTGCTGTGATCTGGTTGCCTTTGCTGTAGGTCTGGTGGAGGAATCAATGACTGCTGCTTCTCCACTGAAGTGATTGTGGTTTCCATGCGTCAACCAAAAGAGAGGCGAACTTCTTATGAGTTCGCCTCTCTTTTAGTCCCTTGTAATATCGGCATTCCCTCAGGGGCTAAAGCCCACGATCATTATGCTGCATTTGCGGCACGACTAAAGTCGTGCCCTGACACAATCCAGACTTGTGCAGAGGTTTCCTTATGCTCAGCGCTATTTCTGAGCTGTCTGGACTGGCTTCAGCGCTACGGTTGTGGGCGGATTGACCTGATAGTTGAGATAGTCAGTCAGGTCGTTGATGTCTTGTTGCGTGCCTGTCATGGGCGGCATGAAGCGGCGGTAGGGCGAGTCGGGCTTGTAGTCGTGCAGCATGGTAATGAAGCTGGTGATGTTGGCTCGGTCGCGGCCGGCGAGCAAAGTTTTCAGAGGACGATAGCCGCCCAGCGTGTGGCAGGAGCCGCACTCGCCGCGGTAGATCGCCTCGCCGCGCGAGTAACTCGAATTCGAGTTATTCCAGACCCAGTTGGAGTGGGCCAGGTAGCCCTCCTGGTTGATGCGATTCACATAGGGAACGCGGACGCCATTCGAGAACATCCAGCGGCCGATGACGTAAGGCTTGCGCAGCATTTCGCGAGAGTATTCGCCTGCACCTGTGGCGATGAGCGCCAGCAGCAGGATGGCAATGGCGTGCGAGAGATTGAAGTCTCGCGGATTGCGATAGGCGAGGAAGTAAGCGACGCCCACGATGGTGGCCGAGGTAACGATGATGAGCAGAGCGATGCGCGTGATGATCGAGAAGGTTCCGGAGCCGATGGTGTCAATGCCCAGGGTGAGCAAGGCCTGCTGCGAGGCCGGAACCATCCAGAGGTACCAGACGAGCAGGAAGGGTGTGGCCACAAAGGAGGGCACCAGCCACTTGACGCTCCACTGGACCAGGCTGGTTTTCAGCTCGGGCTGCTTGTCGCCGTCGATGCGGCTGGCGGTGATGAGCGCCCAGATGCCGGCCAACGCGCAGCACACGCAGGTGCGCAGAAAGAGGCTGGGCCAGTACGTGGGGTTGAAGAAGGCATACCAGAATTTGCTGGCCTCGTGGCCCGTTCCCGCCACGCCGAGCCATGTGCCACCCGGTGTGAGCATGAAGGTGAGAATGCCGTTGATGATGATGAGCGTGAAAGCGGAAGCGCCAGCATAAACCCAGCCGACGGTTAGGTGCAGCTTGGGGTCGATCTTGTCCCAA
Organism: uncultured Occallatibacter sp.; assembly: GCA_964420185.1. Classification (GTDB taxonomy): domain Bacteria; phylum Acidobacteriota; class Terriglobia; order Terriglobales; family Acidobacteriaceae; genus Telmatobacter. Next base: position 15,475 of record CAYQSI010000006.1, read on the forward strand.
GTAGAGTAGTAAACCGCAATGGTGGTCAGCTCGACGAGGAAGAAGACCCACTCCATGGCCCAGCCAAAGACGAAGTTATGAATGAGGGTGCTGGTGGCTTCAGGATGCGTGAGGCCGATGGCGAACCAGATGCCCACGCCGCTGACGGTGCCAAATACGGCGGTAAGAACAAGGAAAAACTTCGAGTAGCTGGCCAGTTGCTTGAGCCAATCGGTGCGGAGCTGGCCTTCGGGCATACGCATGGCCTTGCGTTCAGCCATCGGCAGATAAAGCCCACCGCCGACGGCAAACTGCGAGATCATGACGTGGAAGATGGCGATGATGCCGATCACCCAGCCCGAGCCGAGAATTGGAATGTCCCAGAATGGATAGTTCATGGTTGCTCTCGCCTCTTATCGAATGGTCCAATAACCGATGACGGTGGTGGCCAGCAGCGCGAAGACCGCCAACAGGCCGAAGTAATTTGCGGCGCGGGCGCGCTGTCCGGATTCCTTGTTCTTGTCGTAGAAAGGAATCAGAAGCCAGAGCGCGATGCCGAGCGTAAAGAGCAGAATGCCCGCAATCTCGCCCGCCTCGCCGGGCAGCACGCTGCCCAGCATCTTGAGCATCTCGAAGGGGCTCATGAAATACCACTCGGGATGAATGCCCAGGGGCGCGGGCGCCAGCGGATCAAATGGTTTTCCGAGACTCCAGGGAAAAACCGAAGCCAGCAGCGCGAGAATGTTGAGCGAGATGAGCCACATGGCCAGGTCCTTGCGCAGGAAGTTGGGCACGAAAGGCATGGTCTTGCGCTCGCTGGCGGGTTTGGCTTCTTCGCTGGGCGGGGCGGCGTTGCCGTGGCGCTGGACCAGCCAAAGATGGAAGCCGAGCAGGGGAAGAAAGATTGCAGGGAGCACCACAACATGGAGCGCAAAGAAGCGCTGGACGGTGAACTCGCTTACATCCGGTCCGCCGCGCAGCATATTGGCGACCGCCGAGCCCACCCAGGGAATCGCCGCCGGAATCTGCAATCCGACCTTGGTGGCGAAGTAACTCAACTCATCCATCGGCAGCAGGTAGCCGGAGAAGCCGAAGACCGAGGCGATGCCCAGCAGGGCCATGCCGCTGAGCCAGCCGAACTCGCGCGGCTTGCGGTAAGCCTTCATGAAGAAGACTGAGAACATGTGCACCAGGATGGAGAAGATCATCAGGCTGGCGCTCCAGGCGTGCGCCGAGCGGATGAGCCAACCGAAGTGCATCACAAAGGTGATCTGGCGGACCGACTCGTAGGCATCGGCGCCGGGCCGGTAGTAGACCAGCAGCAAGACGCCGGTGAAGCACTGGACCATGAAAAGGAAGAGCGAGATGCCACCCCAGTAGTACCAGAAGGATTGGGAGTGGACGGGGACGGTCTTGTGGCGCGCAAAGGCGGCCAACTCGCTAAGGCCCAGGCGCTCATCAACCCAATCGTAAATTGCCTTTGAAGTCATGCCTTTTTGTCCTCTTACGTCTGGCGTGCGCGTTGCGCTACGCACGGGAGACTTCCACGCCGGTGTCGTTGACGGCCACCTTGAAGAGCTTGAGCGGCTTGGGCGGCGGGCCGCTGACGTTGGCGCCGGTATACGGGTTATAGACGCCGCCGTGGCAGGCGCAATGAATACGGTCGGCCTGCGGCTCATACTGCACCGTGCAGCCGAGGTGCGTGCAGACCGCGGTCATTGAGATCCAGCGGCCGTCCTGGTGGTGGATGAGCATGGCTGGAGCGGAGCCGAACTTGAACATCAGCACTGAGCCAGCGGGGAGTTTTTGCGCATCCTTCAGCGTGACCTCAGTGACGGCGGCGGCGTTCAGCGCCATCTCCTCGGGCGAGGCCAGGTAGCGGTAGATGGGATAAGCCAGGGCCGCGGTATACGCCAGCCCCGCGATGCCGGCTGCGGCCAGAAAGGCGCGGCGGGTACTTTTTTCGCCCGGTTCCTCGATGACAGGTTCGAGATGAGTTTGTTCGGTCATGGCAATCTCTTCGCGGGAGGTTAGGCCGCGCCCTCCATCACTTTTTTGCCGCGCGCCACCACGGAGACGAGCCAGCCGATGACGCCCAATCCGGCGACAAAGAGGACCAGAAAGAGGCCCACGACCCACCAGTTGGTCTCAACGGCGCGATCCCAGACGTTGTAGCCCTTGCTGAGCAGCGTGAGGTCACGAACGCCGTCGCGATAGACGGTGAACAGGATCTCAATCAGAAGGGCAAGGTGAACGACGGCCATGCTCACCCAGCGCGAGGAGAGCTTGCCGAATCCGGCGACGGCGGCCACCAGAATGGCAACCACAACCAGGGCGATCCAGCCGTAACCGGCAAAGCCTGAGAATTTGTAAAGCGGATGAGTTGCGAGGCCAGCCTTGACGATTTCAGGCTGAACGCTGGCGGCCCACAGCCCGGCCGCCAGATAGACAATGCCGAAAGTCGCAGCCACCTTGCCGCCGAGACCGGCGACAAAGCGCTTCTCCTCCGCCGTGAAGGTCGAGCGGCCCGCCAGATACAGCAGCCACAGCCCGCCGATGAACAGGCCGCCAGTCATCATCAGCAGCCAGCGTGGCGTGAGTGTGGGGTCGCCGGTGGGCAGATAAGCACCCATAGCCGAGGCGGAGTACATCTGGCGCCAGACCTCGGGGCGGAGCATGAGCGTCATATTGGTGGAGAGCAGCCGGGCGACGCCGCCAGCCAGCAGCCACGCGGAGAGACCAACCCACCAGGCCGATTTGCCAGCCTCAAGGCGCGCGGTAAAGCGATAAAGCAGCCAGTAAGCGAGTATGAGGAGGCCAATAACCGCGATCCAGTAGAGGCCGATCAACACGCTGCTGGTGTAGAGCGCGCGGCCATAGAGCACTTGGGCGAACAGGAGCGGCGGCACAGCTAGGTTGATGACGAAGGTCATGACCACCGTGAGCCGCCGCGCAATCGCCCGCGCGGTGACCCTGGAGGCCGGCGAGCCGCGGTAGAGACTGAGCAGAATCGCCAGCAGCAGTCCGCCCAGCAGCATCTCCACGGCAACAAAGTGCAGAGCCAGCGTGACGATATGCAGCAGTTTCAGCAGCCATATCGGCGCCGGCAAGGGAATCGGATCGACAGCGGGAAAGGATTGCATCATGCCCCTTGAACCCCTCAAGACGTTTTTAGACTAACATTGTCCAAAATGTCGTATGTGATGGCAATCACAGTACCTAAACGGCATACAAATTACATGCCGTCACACGTTACGCAATGATCGTAAACCTGCGTTTCGGCAGATCGGAAGCGGGGGCGAAAAAATATCTAGCCTCCGCGGCTTGATGGCCTCGGCGGTTCAGCTCCGGCCGGTGGATTCGATCCAATGCTTCTCCGACCGATCTCCGGGCCTGAGAGTCGAACGCGAGAAGGTTTGCAAAGCAGGTCTCGGAGTGTTTAAATCAAACTATTGAAACAGGGGTGCTCCACGAAGTGGGGCTGAGAAATACCCTAGAACCCGATCCGGATAATACCGGCGTGGGAAGCTTTCGTAGCCGAACGGCCCCCTTCCTCGAATTTCAGTGTGAGCTCTCCTGTTTCAGTGATTTGGAAACAAGAGGAGTCTATGTCCAGTTTTGCTGTCGGCGGCCCGGACCGCATCGCATCTCAATCGTTCACGCTTAAGTTTTCAGGCCTGTATTGTGGCCACGCGGCTGCTTGCCGTCGAGCCTGCTTGTATTGGACGGCAGGATTGCTGCTTTTCTGTGTTGTGACGGTTCTGGGAGCAGTAGCACAAAGCCCCGCGTCCACCACGGCCAGCGCTCCAGCACAGCCTGCCGCGCAGAAGCCCGCCGCGGCCGCGCAAAAGATTCCGCGCGTGACCACCACGGTAGTGGTGCATGGCCAGACGCCCGACGAGTATCTTCCCGAGGCTGTAACCGTGGGCAATCTGGACGGCGTACCGCTGGAGCAGACGCCGCTTTCGGCCACGGTGGTGACCCGCGAGCTGCTCAGCGACCAAGGCGCGCGCGTGCTCTCTGACGTGGTGAAGAACGACGCTTCCATCGGCGAGGATTACGCGCCGGTAGGCTACTACGGCGACTTCGAGATTCGCGGCTTTCCGATCGATTTGGCCACCGGACTTGAGATCAATGGCATGGCCATCGCCGGTGAACAGGATGTGCCTCTGGAAAACAAGCAGAGTGTCGAATTCCTCAAAGGCATTGCCGGAGTGGAAAGCGGCGTGGCCTCGGCTGGCGGACTTATCGACTACGTGACCAAGCGACCGGCGACCATCGAGGCTGTCGATCTGGCTACCGACCACCGCGGAAGCACTTATGGTGCGGTCGATCTGGGGACTCTTTTCGGCAGGCAAAAGAAGGTGGGCGCGCGCGTGAATCTGGCTGGCGAAAACATTCAGAGTTATGTGAATGATGCCAATGGCTGGCGCGCAATGGGCGCGGCTTCGGCTGACTGGAAGATCAGTCCGAAGGCAATTGTGAAGGGCGACTTCGAGTATCAGCACAAGGTTGAGCGCTCGGTCTGCGGCTATCAGTTGCTGGGCGGAACGACCGTGCCCGATCTCGACAAAGTGTATCCATCGACGATGCTGGGTGAGCAGTCCTGGGCCAAACCGAATACCTTCGACACCTTCAACGCCGGCTCGCGGCTGGACTACGAGTTGCCGCACGAATGGAAGGCTTTTGCCGCAGTGAGTTACAGCCATTCCTTGATCGACGACAATGTGATCTATGCGTATGGAACGCCATTTGATGCAAATGGCAATGTAGCTTGCCCAGGTGCGCCAGATGCGCCTGCCTATTTCTTCTGTCCCGCAGTCCCCGGCATTACGGCGGGCGGCGACTATGGCATCTACGATTATCGCGACCCGGGCGAACTGCGCATCGATGCGCAGGCTGAAGCGTTGGTGACCGGCCACGTGAAAACCGGAGCGATCACGCACGACCTGGCCGCTGGAGGCGAGCTGTTTTTGCGCAGTGTGCAGCAGCCCGGCGCGCCCCCGTCCAATGCTCCCGACTGGGTGGCGGACGGCGCGGTGTACGGCTACATCGGCTCTGAGAATATCTATCAGCCGAACGCGCCATTTACGGGCGCAACGGATGCCAATGGCGTGCGATTGCAAGCTGGCCCGCGCACTCTTTGGGAAGACGATCACCAGTCGGCCGCCGTGGTGCAAGACCGGATTCATCTGCCCGGCCACATCCAATTACTAGCCGGTGGCCGTGAAGACTCCGTGCGCGACAACAACTACTCCGTCAGCGCCACCAGCCCCGGGACCGCGCCTACTATCACCAACAAGCTTGTCTGGCTGCCGCAATACGCTGTCACGTACAATCCGGTGGACAGTCTTACTCTCTACGGCAATTACGGAGTCCTTCTGTCGCTGGGACCGCAAGGGCCGTGGTGGGTGGACAATGCGAACCAGTTTCTCGATCCGTTCATGACCCGGCAGGCCGAGATTGGCGCGAAGTATGAGCCGGACCAGCGCATCCTGCTGACGACCGCGCTCTTTCACATGCGCGCGCCTTTCTTTTATCCCAAAGTGATCCAGGCGCCTGACAGTTTTTGCACCAGCGATGAGTTTTATGCGCCCGGCGATCTGTGCTTTGAATCCGAGGGCCGCGAGACCCACGACGGCATCGAGTTGAACGCGGAAGGCAAGGCCACAAACTGGCTTCGGCTGACGGCATCGGCGGCGGCCATTCGGGCGATTTCCAGCGAGACCGGCACGCCAGCCTTTGATAACAAGCAGGTGCTCAACGTACCCCATCTGCGCACGGCGTTGTTTGCCGATCTCACTGTGCCTCATGCGCGCGGACTGCACTTGCTGCCTGGTTGGAGTTACACGGGCCGCAAGGAGGCCACGCGCGACGATCTGGTGAGCGTCTCCGGCTACAACCTCTTCAATCTAGGGGCGCGCTACACGCCGGGAGGCGAACAGGGCCGGGTAACTCTGCGCATTTACGCGGATAACATCACGGATAAGCGCTACTGGAAGGACACCGGCGCGAGCTTGGGCGATACGTTCATCCATTTGGGTGCGCCAACGACCGTGCGGCTCTCAGCGCACTACACATTTTAGGCTTGCGGATGAAAGCAGAGGATGCACGAGCGATGAACACAACGGCAATGGCGCATGGATTGGACGGCACGCTGGTGGAAGCTGACTGGCCGCCGCTCACGCTGGCCGAAGTGCGTGCCCTGTTGGCTGAATTCCCCGGCTGCGGGGAGCCGATCCGGATTCTCTCTATCAGTCCGCGGCCGTTTTCGGCGGCGAGCGTGGTGGCGATTCGACGCGGGCGGGTGTTCATCAAGCGCCATCACAAAACGGTGCGCAACCGGGAGGGATTGCTCGAAGAGCATCGCTTCATGAATTATCTGCGGGAGCACGGCGCGCCAGTGCCGCATGTCTTTGCGGACTTTTCAGGCGAGACGGCAATCGAAAGCGGCGAATGGACCTTCGAAGTGCACGAAGCGCCCGCGGGCGTGGATCTTTACGAGGACGTGCTCTCGTGGACGCCGTTTCGCTCGACAGGACACGCGCGCTCTGCGGGAGAGGCGCTGGCGCGGCTGCATCAGGCTGCACAGGGCTTCGACGCGCCGCGGCGCAAGGCACAACCACTAGTGGCCGGCTTTACGATCTTTGCCGCGGATGACGCGGAGGAGGCGATGAAACGCTATCTGGCGGCGCGTCCTGCGCTGGCCGAAGATGCGGTTACGCGCAATGGCTGCGGCGAGGCACTCGAATTGCTGGCGCCGTTTCATGCGGAGCTGAGGCCACTTCTGCCGGCGCTCGCGCCGTTGTGGACGCATAACGATCTGCACGCTTCAAACCTGCTGTGGAGCGATGCAAGCGACGATGCGCGGGCCGTTGCGGTGATCGACTTCGGGCTTGCCGACCGCACCAACACTGTGCATGACTTGGCGCAGGCCATTGAGCGCAGCATTGTGGAGTGGCTTGAATTGCATGAAGGACAGGAAGACAGGGACGACGCGCCTGTGCACCTGGATCATTTGGAGGCGATGCTGGATGGCTACGAATCGGTGCGCCCGCTGACGGGGGAAGAGGCTGCGGCGCTGGCGCCGATGGCGGCGCTTTGCCACGCGGAGTTTGCGCTGACGGAGGCGGATTATTTTATGAGCGTGCTGCATTCGGAGAAGAACGCGCGCGTTTGCTCGGAGGGCTACCTGGTAGGTCATGCGCGCTGGTACCGCGGCGCGGGCGGCAAGAAGCTATTGGATGCGCTGCGCAGGTGGTCCGGGAAGCGCGAACGCCAACCGCAGGGAGTTACACAATAATGAATTGGGCAACGATAGCAAGTTACCTGGCCGCGAACTGGATGGAGGATGCGGGCGTCGTTACCACCGTGGTGGGCATCTGGCTCACAACGCGCCGCAACCTCATCTGCTGGCCGGTCGTGTTAGTCTCCGACGTGCTTTACCTGATTGTTTTTTACCGCGTCCGGTTGTATTCCGATTCGCTGTTACAGCTTTTCTTTCTTGCTTTCACACTTTATGGCTGGTGGTATTGGTGGCGCGGTGTGCGCCAAGAGGGCGAGGTGCGGGTGGTTCGGCTCAGTGTGCGAGGCTGGATCGCGGGCCTCGCCGCAGGTGCAGTGGGCGCCGTGCTGCTGGGGTTGCTGATGGAGCGGATCGGCGCGGCGCTGCCTCGGCTGGATGCGACGCTGATGAGTTATAGCCTGGTGGCCAGTTGGTGGCAGACGCGTAAGCATACGGCTAATTGGTGGTTGTGGATTGCGGTGGATCTGGTGTACATCGGGGAATACATCTACAAGGGCCTTCGACCGACCGCGGCGCTCTATGTGTTGCTGGTAGCTTTGGCCGTGCTGGGACTGAGGGATTGGCGACGCGCTCCTCAAGTCTCAGAAGCGAAACCCGTGGCACCCAGCGTAGTGGGCTAAACGGCGGCCTGAACCACGTTATGCAGCGGCTCGCCGTCGATGTAGCGGCGCAGTTCGTCCGCGCGCGGCGTTGACCAGCAGCGCGCCTTGCCGCATCAGAGAGAGTTGGCGGCGGTCGATCAGATGGTGCGATTCTGCGGTGGAAGGCAGGATCAGAACCACGATTTCAGCTTGGGGCAAGAGGCTTTCGAGTTCGCTGACGGCATGAATCGGCGGCCGGAATAGACGAACCGGTCCATAATAAGTGGGACTGGTCATCGCCGGAACCCGCCGGGATGGGGCATCCTGTAAGTACGAGGCTTTTGCGTCGCGGATTGCACTTATGCGCCTGAAGGCAAACAAGACGTGGTCTCAGCGGCAGCTTGCCATCAAGTTACGCGTGGAACCGGAGAAGAATCCAGGGTTCTTTACCTGGGAACGCCGGCGGCTGTTGATTCACGCCGCAAAGACGGCGCTGGCCGCCGCGCTCTGCTGGTGGCTGGCGCGGCACTTTGGGCTGGCGGACGGCTATTGGGGCGCAATCAGCGCCATCATCGTATTGCAGTCGAACTTCGGTTCCACGATTTCGGCCTCGCGTGATCGCCTCTTCGGGACGCTGATCGGGGCGTTTTTTGGCTTCTCGTTCACTGAGTTCGGCGTGCTGCCGTGGAACTATATGCTGGCCGTGTTGGCGGCGGTGATCGTATGCGGGTTGCTGGGCCTGCGCAGCAGTTCGCGGCTGGCCGGGGTGACCATCACCATTGTGATGCTGGTGCAGAACGGCGGATCGCATTGGACCATCGCGCTGGACCGCGTGATGGAGGTTTTCCTGGGCATCCTGGTGGCGCTGGCCATCTCCACACTGGTCTTCCCCGATCGCGCGCGGCTGCGGCTGCGCGAAGGGCTGGCGCAGGAGTTTCTGGTGCTGGGCGGATTCTTCGAAAGGATTCTCGAGGGCTTTCGCGGGGCGCCTGCGGAAAATCTACCTGCGCTGCGCGAGGAAGTGCTGGCCCTGCTGCGCAAGAATAACCAACTGCTGGAAGCCGCGCGCAACGAGCCCTCCGGAGGCCCCGGATGGCGCGAAGGCCTGGGAATGCTGGCGCAGTTTGGCCGCTCGCTCTTCGATGCCCTGGTGGCGCTGGAGTTCGCGGTGAAAGACAGCCACGAGGATGGGTACGCGCAGCAACTTGAGCCGGTTCTGGGACGGCTGGCTGTGGATATTCGCACGGGATTCCATCACGTGGCCGAATGCGTTCATGAATGGCGCTTTCACATTCCCCCGGCAGAAATGAGTCTGGAAGAGGACATCGCTCAACTGGAAGCGCGCATGGCCGAGGTGCGGCCGACGGGCTTCCAGTTTTCGCAGGCCGAGATTCTGCGCGCCTACGCCGTGCAGCTCCATCTGAAGCAGATTGCGCGGCTGCTGCGCGCCTCGCGCGTAGAGACCAGCCGCGCCCTCGGCGAGGCGCAGAAGTAAGGTAGCCTTCGCCAGCGCCGCTAAGATCAGACCGCGAGCAACTCGGTGTAGACAGCCATGCCGACCACTGCATCGGCGCCCAAGGCGTCCAGTGCATCCACCTCTTGTTGGCTGCGAATGCCGCCGGCCACGATGAGCTGGCGCTGGGTGAGCTTGCGCAGGCGCGCGGCTGTTTCGATGGGAAAGCCCTGCATCATTCCTTCGCCATCCACGTGTGTGTAAAGGAATGCGCCGACGTGGGGATCGAGTTGCGGAATCGCTTCGTCGGGAGTGAGCGCAACCTGCGCCTTCCAGCCTTTCACAGCGATGCGGCCGTTCTTGGTATCGATGCCGGCCACGATGTGATCCGCGCCAACGGCGGTGGCGAGCGCGGCAGCGAACTCAGTGTTGACTGTGCCCGCCGCGGATTCATCCTGGGCGAATAGCGCAGAGCCGATGATGACTCTCTTCGCGCCCGCTTCAAGCACTTGTTTTGCGCGGTCGATGGAGTGGATGCCGCCGCCGGCCTGGACAGGCAGCCGCTTGGCAATCTGCGCGACGAGTTTTGAATTATCGCCCTGACGCATTGCCGCATCGAGATCGATCAACTGCACGAGCGGGAAGCGCGCGAACTTTTCAATCCAGTATTCGAAGTCGTCAAAAGCCAGGCGCAGTTTCTGGCCTTGCACAAGCTGAACAATTTGACCGCCCAGCAAATCAATGGAAGGAATCAGCATGGAAGCCTCACGGAGACGCCTGCCTTTGCCAGCTCTTCTTTGAGCGAACGCGCGCTGGAAACGCCGAAGTGAAAGATGCTGGCCGCGAGCGCTGCATCAGCCCGTCCGCGCCCAAAGACATCGACAAAATGAGCGACAGTTCCGGCGCCGCCCGAAGCGATGACGGGAATCCCGACGGCCTCGCTGACCGCTGCAGTCAACTCGCAATCGAAGCCGGTGCGCATTCCATCGGAGTCCATTGAGGTGAGCAGAATTTCGCCGGCCCCGCGATCTTCGGCCTCGCGCGCCCACTCGACCACGCGGCGGCCGGTCAGCTTGCGTCCGCCCTGCACGAAGACCTGCGCGTCGCGCACCGGGTCTGCTGCATCCGGGTCGCGGCGCGCGTCAATAGCAACGACGACGGCCTGCGCGCCGAAGCTGCGGCCAATGGCGTCGATCAACCTTGGGTCGGCGAGCGCGGCGGAGTTCACACTGACCTTATCTGCGCCAGCATCAAATACCTGCGCGGCATCATCGGCGGAGCGAATGCCGCCGCCCACGCAAAAGGGAACAAATAACTCACGCGCGGTGCGGCGCACGGTGTCGAGCAGCGTCTGCCGGCCCTCGTGCGTTGCGGTAATGTCGAGCAGCACGATTTCGTCCGCGCCTTCGCGAGCGTGGCGCGCAGCCTGCACAGCCGGGTCGCCCGCGTCAATGATGTCGACAAACTGCACGCCCTTGACGACGCGCCCGTCCCGCACGTCGAGGCATGCGATGATGCGCTTGGTAATCATTCAGTTTTCTCTCCATGCGAGAAAATTGCCAAGAATCTTCAATCCGGTCGCGCCGGATTTCTCCGGATGAAACTGTACGCCCATTACGTTGCCGCGTTCCACCGCTGACGCGAAAGGTTCGATGTACCGCGTGATGGCCGCAGTATCGGCGGTGACGGGCGCTTTGTAGGAGTGCGTGAAGTAGACGTACTCGCCCGGCTCGACGCCGGCAAGCAAGCGCGAGTTGGGGCGAACTTCGAGCGAATTCCAGCCGACGTGCGGAACTTTTTCCGGGCCTTCCGGGAAGCGCGCACACTTTTCAGTAAAGTGCCCGAGCCCTCGTTGTTCAGGCGCTTCGCTCGATCCCGCAAAGAGCCACTGCATTCCGACGCAGATGCCGAGGAATGGAACGCCACGCGCAATCGCCGCTCGAATCGAAGGCGTGAGGCCGGTCGCGTCGAGTCGCTCGGTGGCGGCGAAGTGGCCCACGCCGGGCAGCACGATGCGCTCCGCCGCTTCGATGGACGCAAGGTCTCCGTCCGTGACTTCAGCTTCCGCGCTCAGGTGGCGCAACGCCTTGAGCACCGAAGTTAAATTGCCCGCCTTGTAATCGATCACCGTTACGCGCATTCGCTCTTCTCCATACTCGTGCGAATTATCAATCTCACATTCCCTCAGGGGCTAAAGCCCACGCTCTTTTTGGTCATCTGGCGGCACGACTAAAGTCGTGCCCTGACACAAAACCAGGTTATAAAACACGTCGCTAAAGCAAACCCTTCGTGGAAGGCAGCATTTCGCCCAGTTGCTTATCCTTCGAGCAGGCCACGCGCAACGCGCGAGCAAATGCCTTGAAGATGGCTTCGATCTTGTGGTGATTCGAGCGGCCGTACATGGTTTTCACATGGACGTTGGCGCGTGCGCCGCGCGCGAAGCCCTCAAAGAAATCCGTGACCAGTTCAGTTTGCAGATCGCCCACAAGCCGCGTGCGCACCTTGGTTTCAACGGCGAAGGCAGCGCGCCCGCTGAGGTCGATGGCGGCGATGGCAAGGGTCTCGTCCATGGGCATGAGGAAGTATCCGGCGCGCAAAATGCCGCGCTTGTCGCCGAGAGCGCGGTCGAAGACTTCGCCTAGCGCGATGCCCACATCTTCGACGGTGTGGTGCTGATCCACGTCGAGGTCGCCGTCGCAGTGGAGTTCGAGATCGAAGGCACCGTGGCGCGCGAACAACTCCAGCATGTGATCGAAGAAGCGAATGCCGGTGGAGATTTTGTATTGGCCGCTGCCTTCAATCGTCAACTTGATGGCAATGCGCGTCTCGGTGGTGTTACGTTCAAAGCTCGCGGTGCGTGGTGCTGTTATGGTTGGGTCGCCGGTCATTGAGCGCCTCCTTTTGTTTTCAGTGCGGCCAGAACTTTGTTGAGGGCCACGGCGGCCTGACGCATCTGTTCGCGCGTGCCGATGGTGATGCGCACGCGGCCCTCGCAGCCGGGGTCGCTGGAGCGGTCGCGAACGAGGACGCCAGCAGTGCCCATGAGGCGCGTAAACTCCTTGTGCTGCGGGCCGATTTCGATGAGGATGAAGTTGGCGCGGCTAGACCAGCGGCGAACGCCGGCAGCATCGAGTGCCGCCTCGAACTCCGCGCGCGCGGCCAACACTTCGGCGACGTACCAGTCGAGATAGGTTGTGTCTTCGAGCGCGGGCAACAGGCAAGCAAGCGCCAGCGAATTCACGCTGTAAGGCGAGAGCACGCGCTTGATCCAGCGCATCAGTTCCACGGGACCGGCAAGCAGTCCGAGGCGCAATCCGGCAAGACCATAAGCTTTGGAGAAAGTGCGCGCGACGATGAGATTGGGAACAACGCCGACCAGGTCGATGACTGTCTCGCCGTAAAAGTGGAAGTAGGCTTCATCAACCAACAGAACGGCATGAGGTGCGCGACGAGCTATTTCGAGGAGTTGCGCGCGCGTGGCCACAGAGCCGGAGGGGCTGTTGGGATTGGCGAGAGCGATGATCTTGGTATGCGGCGTGATGGCCGCAAGCAGTCGCTCAAAGGGGAATTGCAAGTCATCGGCAGCGAGCACGGGAACCACACGCGCGTCGGTGGCCGACGAGTAGACCTCGTACATAGTGTAGGTGGGCACGGGCAGCAAGAGTTCGTCGCCGCTTTCGAGGAAGGTCTCAAAGAGCACGTGAATGGCTTCGTCCACGCCATTGGTGAGCGCGACCTGCTCGGCGGCAAGGCCCAGATGAGCGGCGACGATGGCCTCCACGGGAGCGCGTTCAGGATAGCGCGTGAGGTCGCCGGCGGAGATGCGGCCCAACACTTCGCGCACCTTGGGCGAGCAAGCCAGCGTGTTCTCGTTGAAGTCCAGGCGCAGCGTGTCGCGGCAGCCGAGCGGAGGATGATACTCCTTCATGGCCTGGATGCGCGCGCGCGGCGCGGGGTAGAGTGTTGTTGCGGATTCAATCACGTGGTCTCCTCTTCTGTAATCGCGTGCGAATGGCTTCGGCGTGGCCGGTGAGTCCCTCAGCCTCGGCCAGCAGAGCGGCTTGCGGACCCAGCGCGCGCATGGCTTGCGCCGAATACTGTTGCACGGTGATGAGCTTGACGAAATCGTTGACGCTCAAGCCGCCACGCACCCGCGCCATGCCGCCAGTGGGCAGCGTGTGATTGGGCCCAGAGATGTAGTCGCCCATGGGCTGTGCGGACCAGCGGCCCACGAAGACCGAGCCCGCGTTTTGAACCCAATTGAGATCGCTTGCCGCATCCACGGTGAGGTGCTCGGGCGCGAGGCGATTGGTGATCGCACGTGCTTCGTCCACGCTGGAGGCGACGATGACCAAGCCGTTGCGATCAAGGGCCTGGCGCGCAACGGGATTGTTAGCGCTCCGCGCTTTTACTTTTTGGACGACCTCTTTGGCGAGATCGGCGCGCGTGGTGATGAAGATGGCCAGCGCTTCGGGATCGTGCTCGGCCTGGGCGACCAGGTCGGAGGCGATCTCGTTTGCATTTCCACGCTCGCTGGTGACGACAATCTCCGTTGGACCGGCGAGCATGTCGATGGCGCAGTCGAAAGCTACGAGGCGCTTGGCGGCGGTGACATAGAGATTGCCGGGGCCGACGATCTTGTCGACGCGCGGGAGAGTCGCGGTTCCGTAGGCCAACGCGGCCACAGCGTGCGCGCCGCCGAGGCGATAGAACTCTGTAATGCCGAGCAAATGCGCGGCGGCAAGAGTCTCCGGCGCGGGCTTGGGCGAGACTACCGCGATGCGCTTGACGCCCGCCACCTGCGCTGGAATCGCGGTCATGAGCAGCGTGGAGGGTAGCGGATGACGGCCGCTGGGAACATAGCAGCCCACCGAGCCGAGTGGACGAACAAGCTGGCCGGTGAGTAGGCCGGGGATGGGAGATTCGCTCCATGAGGCGGGCAATTGGGAAACCGCAAAGGCGCGAATCTGATCGGCCGCAGTCATGAGAGCCATGCGCAGCGCGGGATCGGCGGCCTCCCACGCAGCGGCCATTTCGTCGCGCGTGATGCGCAAGCTGGCTGCGTCTTTGAGCCCGTCGAACTGGGACGCATAGCGCAACAGTGCGCGATCACCTTGTTTGCGCACATCGGTCACGATGCGCCTGACGGCGGGCAGAACGGCATCGAGCGCCGCGCCGCCGCGAACTTCGAGCGCGGCAAGAAGTTCCACCGTTTGCTGTGCGCCGCGTCCTTTTGTTCGGATGATTTTCATTCATTGCCTCCGGCTTCGAGAGCCGCTGACCAAGTTATCTGAAAAATCCCCGGTGCAAATGGGAACATTCCCTCGGGGGCTATAGCTGCGCCCTTTCAAAACAATCTGATCTTGCGTTTGTGGTCTCCCACCCTTCGCAAAAAGCGCGAAGGATGGGGCCCCCACATTTCAGTAATCACCCACATTCCGGTAATGGTGAAAATTCTTTAGAGCACGACTTTGTTGAGCGGGTATTCGACGATACCGGTTGCCCTGGCTGCCTTGAGCCGGGGAATCACATCGCGAGCCACGCGCTCTTCGACAATGGTATTGACCGCAACCCAGTCGGAGTTGCTGAGCTGGGAGATGGTGGGCGAGTTGAGCGCGGGCAGCACGGCGAGAACGGCATCCAGGTCGCCGCGCTGAACGTTGAGCATGAGGCCGACCTGCGATTGCGCGTCGATGGCGCCGCGCAGCATGAGGGCGATCTGATCGATCTTCTCGCGCTTCCACGGATCGGCAAGAGCACTCTGGCCGGCGATCAGATGGGTCTCGCTCTCCATGATCGTGTCGATGATCTTGAGGTGGTTGGCCTTGAGCGAACTGCCCGTTTCTGTTACTTCCACAATGGCGTCGGCCAGCAAGGGCGGCTTGACTTCCGTCGCACCCCAACTGAACTCGACCTTAACGTTGACGCCTTTGGCGGCGAAGTAGCGCTTGCTGACTTCGACCAATTCGGTGGCGACGATCTTGCCTTCAAGGTCTTCGGCTTTTTCAAAACCGCTCTTCTCCGGGACGGCCAGCACCCAGCGGACCTTGCGGCGGCTCTGCTTGGCATAGGTAAGCGTGGTGATGCTGGTGACGTCGAGGCCGCTCTCGACGACCCAGTCGATGCCGGTAAGGCCGGCGTCGAGAACGCCGTGATCGACGTAGCGCGCCATCTCCTGCGCGCGGACCAGCGTGCACTCGATATCAGGGTCGTCGATCGATGGAAAGTAGGAGCGGCCGTCGGGGTAGATGCGCCAGCCGGCACGCTTGAAAAGCGCGATTGTAGCATCCTGCAAACTTCCCTTGGGAATGCCGAGCCTTAGTATGTTAGCCACGAGTTATCTCCTTCTTTGTATCGGATTGCTGGTTGGCGGCGGCCACGGGAAGGGGTTTGGTGAAGCAACTTACCGTGCCCTCATGGCATACAAGCCCATCGCCCTCGACCACGACGCGAAAGAGCAGCGTGTCGTTGTCGCAGTCAGTTGCGGCGGAGACGACGCGCAGGCGATTGCCGCTGGTTTCGCCCTTCATCCACAGCTTTTGGCGGGTGCGGCTCCAGAAGGTGACGAAGCCGGTTTCAAGGGTTTTTGCGTAGCTGATGGGATTGAGAAATCCCAGCATCAGCACCTCGCCGGTGCGCGCATCCTGCACGATGCCGGGCGCGAGGCCGTCCATCTTGTCGAAATCGATTGTGGGGCTCGTATTGCTCATTGTTTTTCCTTGGTTCCAGTTGCATTGTTTGTGGGAACGCGAAAAAGCCCGCTGGCTGAGTCGCCGGCGGGCTTGGGGATTCTTTCTTGTCTCTCTGGCCGTTTACATTAGGCCATAACAGTCCGCCGGCATGGATGTTCCATGATGATGGTGATGGCCGAGATGGCGGTGGCTCTGCATCTGATTCAAAGATAAAAGAAAATGCGGCGTGATGTCAATCGCAGCCTCCTTCGAAGCAGCAAACCATGACCGCTATATCTTCCCCACCTCGTGCGTTTTGACTGCAGGTGCTGGACGATTCTCCTTATACAACAAGTCGATCACGTGTTGATACAAGCGGTTGCGCACCGCGAACCGCTCGGATGCGCGAGTAACATAGCGCACCCGGAGGTCGATACCCGAGCTGGACGGACGCAGATTCACCACCGGAGCCGCGCTGAACCGGCTCAGGCCATCGCCGCGCGCACCGCGTTTCCACTCATGCTCCGCCACGCTGGCGCTCTTTTTCGTTTCTTCCTCCACCGCCTTATGAATGCGCTCGACCATCTCCTGCGTGCCATCGGATGCGGGGATGCTGACGGTAATCTCATCCCACATCCATTGCCCCCTGGTAGAGAAGTTAAAGTACTTTCCACGAATCGCAAAGCTATTGAGGAAGGTGATGCGGCGGCCGGTTGGATGTCCTCTTTCCGCCAGATCTCCTGTTTCAAGCAAGGTTGTTCTCATCAGGCCGATCTCGGTAACCTCGCCGCCCACGCCGTCGATTTCAACCCAATCGCCGATGCGAATGCCGTTCTTGCCCAGGAGGACGAACCAGCCGAAAAACGCGAAGATGAAATCCTGCATTGCGATCGTGAGTCCGGCGGTGACCAAGCCAAGAATTGTGGATATTTGCTGCGGCCAACCGAAGACGACGAGCAGAATAAGCAGGCCGCCCAGGGCCTGGATTCCCAACTGCAGGACAGAGCGCAGAGTTTGCGTCTGCCTTTGGTCGAGCGCTGGATTGGCCATCAGCCGCCGCACAAGGGCATCAGAGAGCACGATGCAGATGAGGATGAAGGCAATCAGCGCTAGAGATTGCGTAATCAGGTGCGAAAGGATGCGGTGTTGCAGAAGCACTTGGGCAGACCACTTGCCGTAAACGGCGGCAAGCTGCTGCTCGGTTTGAATGCGGTCGGTACAGATGGTGAGAAGCTGCCGTTCCTCGCTCCGCTCAATAATGCTGGCCAGTCTTGAAGCATGATTCGGCGTATTGGCGCCTGGTGCGGCCGCACTTGCATTGGCCTTGGCCTGAAGCGCGTTTTTTGCGGCAGTCAGACTGGCTATATCTGCTTGCGCCTGCTGCATAGCCTGCTGGATCAATGCATAGCGGTCGAGCTGGCTTTTCCATGATTTCAGCCGGCTTGCCAGCGTGCCGTGCCGTCTGGCGGAAAGGACCGCTACTTCTCCAGGGGCGTGCGCTTGGCTGTCGTACTTGCTCATCAATGCTTCATGCGCGGCAAGCTCGCTTTGGATCTGGGGGCGGTCATCTCCTGATGCGCGATCAAGCTCCTCCTGCGCATTGGCCAGTTGGCTGGTATCAAGCTCGAGCTGCGCTTTGGCAACTTCAAGATCGTCATCCGCCTCAGTTGGCTGCGCGGCATCTTTAGCTGGACCGGCCTGGGGCTCAGATGCTGGAGTCAGTTTCTTTACCAGCGCCTGGTCTTCCTTGATGAGTTGCTCAAACTGTTCGACCTTCTGCGAGAGCGCAAGCGCTTCGCCCGTGAGGTTGCGATGCTGCGCCTGCGCGGTGGCCTGGCGCAACGCCGCGGCAAAGGCCTGGTCCACTTCGTGATCGGCCAGACGTTCGGCTTCGTGCGCGTACTCAGTCTCCTCGGCGGTGACGGCCAGGGGCGCCAAAGCCTGGGCCGTTTGCCAAGGCCGCAGATCGACAAGGGTCTTGTGGCCGTCAGCAAGGCTGCGAATGTTACTCCGTCCCGAGAGGAAGGAAAGATGCGCCATGGAGTCGCGCGTGGTCCATGAAAAGATCAGGCACAGGGCCAGCAGAGCAACCATTGCGAAAAGAAAGATGAGACTGGTCCGGCCAAAGACGCGCTTGCGGACGCCGCCAGAAGTGGGAGCAACGGGGAGTATTGCCATAAATCAATTGTTGCAGGTTAATCAGGCCTTGGCGCTTCAATCGACGAAGACCGGGGTTCCTTCAGACGCACAGCCAGAGTTGCGGAGGCTGCGCACTTGGCGAACGAAATACGAAATCTTCTATTTGCTCCAAGCGGTCTTCACCCCAGTTCACATCGAGATCGAGGACGCCCTGTTCTCGTTGCCGGCTTGCGGTCGGGGCGCGGCAGAGCGGAGAATGGAGCCGTGCGAACAGGGGCGCGATTCACGGTGATAGCGATTGCGATGCTAGGCGTTTGCCTGGCCGGAACGGCGCAATATCAGGATCGAGACTCCCGTGGCGTGCCCAGGACATCCGCAACGGCTCCGCCGCCTGAGGCGCGCATCGACATCAATCACGCCAGCGTCGATGCGCTGCTGAAGGTTCCCGGCATGACGCGCAGTTGGGCCGGACGCATTGTTCGCTTCCGGCCCTACCACACCAAGCAGGACCTGGTGGAGCGCGGCGTGGTGACCAGCCAGGTCTATGACCGCATCAAGGATTACGTGATCGCGCACCGCGAGGCGCAGTGAGCGCTTGCGTTACGCGTCGGCCGGTTGCGGTGGGTTGACGTCGCCGCGCCGGAGCAGCCTGCTCAGAATCACGTAGAGCACAGGGATAAAGAACAGGTTGAGGACGGTGGAGAGCAACATGCCGCCGACGATCGTGGTTCCCACGGAGCGGCGGCCAAGCGCGCCCGCGCCGGTGGCGAAGGCCATGGGCAAAATGCCGAGGATGAAGGCGAACGAGGTCATGAGGATGGGCCGGAGGCGCAACTCCGCGGCCTCGATGGCGGCGTCGGCGATGGAGCGGCCCTTGCGGCGTATTTGCTCGGCAAACTCGACAATCAGAATCGAGTTCTTTGCCGAAAGGCCGATCAGCATCACCAAGCCGATCTGACAGTAAACGTCGTTCGTCATCCCGCGCATGGCCACCGCGCCCAACGCACCGAGCACCGCCATGGGTACGGCAAGCAGGATAATGAAAGGCAGCGCAAAGCTCTCATAAAGTGCCGAGAGAGTGAGATAGATGACCAGGATTCCCAGTCCGAAGATGAGCAGCGCTCTGCCGCTGGATTCGATCTCGTCCAGGGTCAATCCCGTCCATTCGTAAGCCATGCCGGGCATCATCACCTTCTTGGCCAGGTCTTCCATTCCCGTGATGCCCTGCCCGGAGCTGTAGCCCGGCGCGGGGGAGCCGTCAATCTCCACAGCACGGAAGAGGTTGTAGTGGTTAATCACCGGCGCGCCGGAACTTTCCTGTACGGTTGCCAGATTGTCCAGCGGAACCATCTGGCCGGCGTCCGAGCGCACGTAAAAGCTGTGCAGATCTTTGGCTGACATGCGGAAAGCCTGGTCGGCCTGCGCATACACGCGATAGGTGCGGTTGTTGAAGTCAAAGTCGTTGATGTATTCCGATCCCATGAACACGCCGAGCGTCGTGGATATCTGCGAGAGCGGAATGTTCATCGTCTTGGCTTTTTCGCGATCGATGGTGACCCGCACTTGCGGATCGTTCGCCGAGAAGGTGGTCATCAACCCGGTCAGATCCTTGCGCTGGCGGCCGGTGCCCACAATTTGGTGCGCCACCCGGTCCAGGTCGCTGAGCGTGTTGCCTCCCTGGTCCTGGAGCATGAATTGAAAGCCGCCGTAGCTGCCCACGCCGGAGACCGCCGGGGGCTGGAAGATGGCCACAATGCCGCCGTTCGGCGCCAGCATCAGCCGCCCCAGTTTGGGCGAGAGGTCGGCCACGATGTCCGCGGCGGTGTGGCCTTTGGCACGCCGCTCCGCCGAGGGCCTGAGGTTCAGAAACATCAAACCCGCGTTGGAAGCGCTGCCGGAGAAGCTGTATCCCACGATGTTGAAGGCGCCCGCTACGTCGGGATTCTGAGAAGCAATAGCTTCCGCGCGGTCTGACAACGCAATGGTATAAGGCAGCGAGGAACCCGGCGGCGCCTGCACGACGATCATCAGGTAGCCTTGATCCTCCTGGGGAATGAAGCCGGTGGGGACGTGCTGGTAGATCCACACTGTGGCGCCCAGTCCGGCAAAAAAGACCACCAGTAGCGCATACCGCAGCCGCAGCGCCACATGAATGGACTTGGCGTAAGTGCTGGCCATCCAGGTTACAGAGGCATCGGCGCTATGAATGAAAGCGGCAAAGGCGCGCGAGACGGGCTGAATATGGAGGAAGTCCAACTGATGCGGACGATCCGATTCGCCGCGCAGAAACATGGCCGAGAGCGCCGGTGAAAGCGTGAGAGCGTTGAAGGCCGAGATGGCGATGGAGAATGCGATGGTCAGCGAGAACTGCCGGTAGAGGATGCCGGTGGTGCCGGGGAAGAACGAAACCGGCACGAAGACCGCGATCAGCACAAGCGATGTAGCGATGACCGCGCTGGTCACCTCGCCCATGGCCCGGGAAGTGGCTTCGTGCGGGTTGGAGTGCTCCATGGCGATATGCCGCTGGACGTTCTCGATGACCACGATGGCGTCGTCGACCACGAGTCCGGTGGCCAGCGTGATGCCGAAGAGCGTGAGCGAGTTGATGGAGAAGCCGAATATCTTGATGAAGGCAAAGGTGCCGATGAGCGAAACCGGAATGGTGACGGCAGGAATGATGGTGGCGCGCCAGTCCAGCAGGAAGAGGAAGATGACGGCGATGACGATGAAGATGGCCTCGGCCAGGGTCACCATTACTTCGCGAATCGAATCGCCGATCACCGTCGTGGAGTCGAAAGCGACTGCGTATTCGAGCCCCGGCGGAAAGCTTTTCGAGAGGTCCTTCAGTACAGCTTTCGCCCTGGCGTCCACGTCCAGGGCGTTGGCGTTGGAAAGCTGCTGTACGCCGATGCCCTTCGCACTGCGCCCGTTATATCTCAGAGACGTGCTGTAATCCTCGGCGCCCACTACCGAGTGGCCCACATCCTTCAGCAGCACCAGGCCGTTGGCGGAGTTCTTGACAATGATGTTGTCGAACTCGGCTGGACTGGTGAGGCGGCCCACCACGCGCACAGGCACCTGGAAAAACTGCTTCGAGTCAGAAGGAGGCTGGCCCAACTGGCCGGCGGGGATTTCGATGTTCTGTTCGCTCAGCGCGTTGACCACGTCGGTTGCGGTCAGCCCGTGGGCGGCCATCCGCACCGGGTCCAGCCAGAGGCGCATGGCGTACTTGCGCTCGCCCATGATCATCACATCGCCAACCCCCGGCACGCGCTTGAGCGCGTCCTTCACATACACGTCGAGGTAGTTGGAGATGAACTCGTCGGAGTAGCGCCCATCGCGCGTGAAGAAACCGGCGCCGAAGACGAAGTTGCTCCGGGACTTGGTGATGGTGATGCCGGTGGCGTTCACCGCCGCGGGCAGCCGCCCCTCGACGCTGGCCACGCGGTTCTGCACATCCACGGCCGCGGTCGAAAGATTGTAGCCCGTGGCGAAGGTTGTGGTAATGGAACTGCTCCCGCTGTTGGTGCTCGAGGAGCTGATATAGCGCATTCCCTCGACGCCGTTGATCGACTCCTCCAAGGGAATGGTGACGGCTTTCTCTACGGTTTCGGCATCGGCCCCCACATAGCCGCAGTCCACTCGGACTTGCGGCGGCGCCAGGGTGGGGTACATGGCAACCGGGAGGTTGGGGATGCAAATGGCGCCGGCGAGTATGATCAGCAGCGCGCAGACGGTCGCAAAGACCGGCCGATGAATAAAGAAATCGACAAACAAGGGTTGCCTTCTTTCAAAAAAGTTCGCGTGCCAGGAGCACTGTCTGTCGCAAGAACTTGTTAACTCGCCGGGTGTTCCACATTCGCCGTCATTCTGAGCGAAGCGTAGCGGAGTTGAAGAATCTGCATTCCATTTTCAGGAGGACCAATGCAGCGCTCAACCGCCCAGCGGCACAACCGGCATATTGTTCACGAGGAACTGAGTGCTGGAGACGATGACCCGGTCGCCTGCCTTCAGTCCAGAAGAGATGGAGTAGTTGTTGCCCACAGTATCGCCCAACACAACCGCGGTTTGGCGGGCCACAAAGTGGCCGTCCTGCCCCTGGGCCACGAAGACGAAGGTTTGCCCGCCCAGGCGCGTAACCGCCAGCACGGGAACCACCGCCATGGGATTGGTACTCCAGATGACGTGCGCCTTGATCATCTGCGCGTTGCGCAACACCTCAGACGAAACGTGGACCGGGGCCTTTACCAGAATGCCCTGCAACGTCGTATCCACCTGCGGCGAGAGAAAATCGATCTTCGTCTTCTCCAGCAACTTGCCTGCGTTGTCCATCAGATCAACATCCAACCCTTGGCGCACCTGCCCGGCGCGCTCGGTGGGGACATAGATGTAGGCTTCCAGATCCTTGTTCTCATCCACTGTGGTCAGCACCGTTGAGGGAGAGACGAGCGGCGAAGCGAAGTCGCCCACGTGCACAGGAATGTCGCCTACTACGCCGCTAAAAGGCGCGCGGATGGCGTAGTAAGCCAGTTGCTCCTCCTGCGTCTTGCGCGTTTCCACTGCTGACTGGTAGTCCGCCTTGGTGTTGTCGTGCAACTGCCGTGCCTGATCGTAGGCGTCGCGGCTGGTGACGCCCGCTTCAAAGAGTTTGCGCTGCCGCTCGATTTCCACAGCGTTGTAATCGTAGAGGGCTTTCTTCTGGCGCTCAGTGGCGCGCGCCGACGCGACGGCGGCCATTTGCTGCCGCGGGTCGATCTCCATCAACAACTGTCCTGCCTTCACGTGATCGCCGGAGCGGACGAGAATCTTCGTCAGGAGTCCGCTCACCTGCGGCAGCAGTGTGGCCGAGCGGCGAGACTTTATTGTGGCCACATACTCGCTGGACTGGGGCACCGGCGCAATGGTGACTGCCACCGTTTGCACGGGCATGGCCTGCATCCCCGCCGCCTGAGCCGCCGGCTTTTGATGGCAACCTGTAGCCGCCAACCCAAGAAGCACAAAACAACCTACCTCAAAAATGCGTTTCAAAGCGCTCTTCCTCACTCTATCTGTCACCAGGCAATCTTCAGCTCGAAGTGCGGGCCGAAGTCCAGCCCCGTGCTCCGGGTTATGCCGGATAAATTATGATGGCAAGTTGCCAGACTGGATCGTTACCAGCAACTTCGGCTTCCGCGGGTTGGCCCGGCCCTGAAATGCACCGTGCGTCCGTGGAAAATCGATTTCAGGTCGTCTTCTCTATTGTATTGTGACGGCTGCGGTCGGGGCTTTGACGCAAAATATTGCTCTCCAGCCAGTCAGCCCAGGTTGGCGCAGAACCGCCCGGCATTCTAGCCCCGCCAGGCGACGGGGATGACGCTGATTCGGCCCTCCAGGACGCTCCCTGAAGCCGCATTCGCCCGTTTTGACGCAGTTCCACGGTTCATGCCGGAACTACCTGATTTTCTGGTGCGGACCCAGTTTTTTGACAGGGCCTCGCTGAGTTGGTAGCCTTCATAAGGGCGCATGTGGCCAATACTGGTCATTTGCTGACCCTTTCAGCGTCCCCGTCGTCTAGCCCGGCCTAGGACACCGCCCTTTCACGGCGATAACATGGGTTCAAATCCCATCGGGGACGCCAATTGAATCAATAACTTATAGATTTTGGTTCTTTCCATACGGATCGAGCGGGACGCAAACGAGCCATTTCGAAGTGTAACCGCGCTTGAAAAAAACCAAATCAGGCTTTTTCACTCGCCCTAACGGGCCTGACTCGCTGCATCCTGCCAAACCGCCTCCCGGTCTGCATGACCCGCTCCGAACGCTGCATGGTTTGCCGGAACCGCGAGGAGGATTCCTAAGCCAGCTTCTTCCCTGCCCAGTGGAGCGTCCAGCCGCGCAGCAGCGATTCGTCCAGTTTTGCCAGGGCGCCTTCGACATTGCTCTGCGCATCGATTGCTTGCAGAAGGCTCAGGCTGTGGACCTGCACTTCCTCAGCTAACTCTTTGTTATGGTCTCTTAAAGCTCGGGTGAGAAATCCACCCTGAATTGCGGCATGGACGCGGCGAACGCCAAGCTCCGTGGGTTCCCCTTCGCTGGCAAGCTCCGGATCGTCCGTGAAAGTGCCGTGCACAGCCGCGCGGCGCACGGTGGCGCCCGTACTGAAGATGGCGAATACGCCCTGCGCGCCAAGGGAATATGCCTGCCGCGCCGTGATCCCGCCAGACCACATCAGTTTCAGTCCAAGCTCGCGTGCACGCTGCTCCAGGGCGGCAATCTGTTCCATCGTCAGAACGCCCTTTGTCTCCGGATGCTGATCATCGCGCAGCAGACGACGCGCCGCGACCCGGTCGGGGCAGTCGAAGAGCGCCAGCTTTGCGCCCGCCGCTCGCATTTTTTCCATCCACAGGAGCGCTCCCTCCATACACCGCGATTCATCGAAGATGTCGTCGTGCGTCACCAGAGGCGTGTCGAGATAAAATGCCGGAATCGCTGTCCATCCCTTCGTCCAGAGGCTGATGAGTCCAACCACGCGCTCCTGCTCTTCCAGATTCAGCGGCACAAGTCCGTACTTGCCCGCCGTGAATCCATAGGAACGCGTGGTGTGCAAACCTGTCCAAATCGTTCTAGCGGCGGAGTCGGCATCGACTTGATAGCGGTATACGAGCCGGAGTTTTTTCTGCCGGGCGACGGCAAAGAGATCGCGCAACGCGCTCGCCTCCAGAATATTGAGGAGAGATTGGACACTCACACGCTGACGCGCGCCAAAGAGCAGATCTCCGTCGATCGCAACCTCGGCGACGCCGGTTCTGGATGCGATTTCGAGCAGGCGCTTGACCTCTTCCATCTCCGCTCCCTCGCGGATCACGCCGTTTGAAATCGACAAAAGAGAGAGATGGTGGACCGAAGATGGACCGAGCAGCCCCTGGCCGCGTCCGGCCTCCAATTTCGCCACCAGCTTCCGGACACTTTCAAGCGAATCGTCCGGCTGCACGGTAAGCCGGACAGTGAGCGGCCGGGGAACACCGTCGGGCGTCTTCAAGAAGGGACGAAACGCTGCGAAAACCTCTGCCAGCCACTTCTCTTCGTTCAGAGCGGCATCGGCGACGGAAAACTCCGGGAAGAGCCGATAGAAGCGGGCGTTGACTCTTACCCCGACGTTGGTTGAGCAAAGGGTGCGCCCAAACGCCGCCAGGATCAGCTTCTGGTATTCTTCCGGACCAATCGGCCCTTCGCCAGCGCTGACCATGCGTTCGCCGTCAATCATCACGCCGAGCGCGGTGGGGCTGGCGGGATGCAGCGCGCGCGCTTTGGCTGAGGCGTACGCTGCCTGAGCGATTGTCTGCGCGTTGTCGCCCTCATCGCTGACCGCCAACAGCGGTCCGAAGCGCTCGCTGTCGTACTCATCCAGGCGTCCGGTCCACGGAGGGTACAAGACCGGAGATTCGGCGAGAAGATCGCGCAACGCCTCAGGGTCATTCGTGCGGACACCGGCAAGGCGAAGCGCCTGTTTCTCATACCACTCCCGGAGCGCTTCTTCCTGCTGCTCAATCTTGGAGTGCGCACTCTGGGCTTGAAAAGGAAGAGGAGCGGCAAGCAGCGCTGCTCCCTGAAGGAATCTTCTTCGCGTAACGCCTGAACCGGGTTTGCGCAACCTCTTACTCTCCAATCTCGCGTATTCGGCTTCTTCCGCGCTCTCAGTTGCCCTTTCGGATTATGCCCAGTTTATTGGACAGCCTCTCAGGCTGGGCGGGCGACCTTTTCGACATAGTAAGTAATGAGCCAGACCGGCAGGAAGCGAACGAGGAAGGCGGTGAACCTGCTGCTGAAGTTTGGGATGAGGGTGCGCTGGCCGCGCGCCAGGGCTGCGACCGCGAGCCGCGCCACGTCCGCGGCTGGCTGCATGCCGCGGTTTTTGAAGGCGCTGGCGTGAGCTACATCGAAGAACTCGCTTTCGGTAGGCCCTGGGCAGAGGGCCGTCACTTTGACTCCGAAGCGGGCCACCTCGGCGGCCAGTCCCAGCGCGAAGAAGCGATCGAATGCTTTGCTAGCCGCGTAAGTGGCAATGTAAGGGACGGGCTGAAAGCTGGCCGTCGAGGCCAGAACCAGCACCCAGCCGCTGCGGCGCTCTACCATGCGCGGGACAAAAAGCCGCGTCAGCCGCACCATGGCCTCGCAATTGACGCGAACCTGGCTCAGTTCCTGCTCGACGGGGCTCTGGCAAAACGCGCCATACTGGCCAAGGCCAGCGTTGTTGACGAGGATCTCAACGGGCAGTCCGGCGCCTTCCGTGGCGTGATAAAGCTGCTCGGGCGCGGCGGGATCGTTCAGGTCCGCTGTGATGATGCGGATTTCTGCGCCCTTGGCCGTGAGTTCACTGGCCAGAGCCTCCAGCCTTTCCTGGCGGCGTGCCGTAAGGATGAGTTTGGCCCCGTGCGTGGCCAGTTCCCGCGCCAAGGCTGCGCCGATTCCCGAGCTGGCCCCGGTGACCAGCGCCCATTTGCCGTTGAAGTCCTGTGTCTTAGCCATTGCGGTCCATCCTAACGGATTCCGCGTGACGGAATCCTGGTTGCTTTGAAGCTGCTTCGTGTGTGGCTGGCGAAAAGCTAACGGCCAGTAGCCGGCTGCTCCCCTTCAAACTCCTCATTGAGCCACTGGCTGAATGCCGCAAACTCCTCGTCGCGGCCGAGGAAGTCGCGGACCATCTGCCGGCCGGGCTTGGAGCCGCCCTGTTCGAGTACCACCTTGCGGTAGCGGCCGCCGACGTCGCAGCCCAGAAGGTCAGCGGGGTCGAACTGGGCGAAGAAGTCCAGGGCGATGACCTTGTCGAAGGCGTAGGTGTAGTAGTTGGACGAGTAGCCGGTGAGGTGGCCGAAGCTCGCGTACATACGGTTGCCTTCTAGCCAGGTCCAGGGTTGCAGGGTCTCGTAAAGCCGCCGGGTGATGCTGTCGAGGTCGAGGTTGGCGGGGTCCTGGTCGTGCAGATCGAGCGAGAGCGTGGTGTAGTAGAGCTGCGAACGAACCCAGTCGGCACGTCCGAACGCTCCGGCCAGCTTCATTTTTCTGATGATCTCGGAGGGGAGCGTTTCGCCCGTTTGATAGTGTTTCGCGAAGGCCTGGAGCAGCTTTTCGTCGCGGAAGAACTCTTCCAGCATCTGCGAAGGCACTTCGATGAAATCGCCTTCGGTGGCAAAGCCGGAGATTCCCGCCCACTCGGTCTGGCCGCCGAGGATGGCGTGCATCAGGTGGCCGAACTCATGGAAAAAAGTGACCACGTCGTTGTATTGCAAGAGGCCGGGATCTTTGCCGTCGCTGTTAGGGAAGTTGCAGATGAGCGCGGCCTCGGGCAGAGCGCGGCCTCGCACGCCCGTAACCACAGGCGCGGCGGAAAACCACTTGTCCTTGCCCTCGCGGGGATGCATATCAAGATAGAAGCGGCCCACGAGCTTGCCGCCGTCGAAGACCTCGAAGGCCGAGACAGCCGGGTGCCAAGCGGGTGCTGCCGAGCGGCGGAACTCGATTTTGAAGAGGCGCGCGGCGGTTGCCAGAACGCCGGCCTCCACCTGCGCGTAGGGGAAGTAAGGGCGCACGGATTGCGAATCGAAGTCGAAGGTCGAGCGGCGGAACTGCTCGTACCAGTAGCCGCGGCTGGTAATGTCAATAGCCGCAAGCCCAGGCTGGCGCTGGCGGGTGAAATCGAGAATCAGTTCGAGTTCGCGGCGGGCGCCCTCGCTGCTGGCCTGGTCCAATCTGGACAAAAACGCGCGCACGTTGGCTGCCGAGCCCATCATCTGGTCGGCAGTGGCCAGATCGGCCCAACTGCGAAAGCCGAGGATGCTGGCGATCTGCTGGCGCGTGGCCAGAAGGTCCAGAAGAATCTGCCGGTTGGCCGGGTAGGCGCGGGTGTTGTAGGCCAGGAACATGCGCTCGCGCAGGGCAGCGCTGGAGGCGAAGGTCATCACCGGCTGCATATCGGGCTGGTCGGTCGAGAGCGTGATGCGGCCGTCGGCGTCTGCCGGATGGCGCGCGAGGTAGTCGGCGGGCAGGCCGTCCAACTCGGCGAGCGTTGCCTCGATGGTCTTCGCGCCCTCCTGAATATTGCGGCTGAATTCGAGCGAGAGGCGCGTAGCTTTCTCGTTGAGCGATTGCAACTGGTCACGCGTGGCCTGGTCCTTGTCCACGCCGGCCAGGCGATAGCCGAGCAGCGTGCGTTCGACGTAGTGCTTTGTGGCCGCGCCAGCCTCGTCAAGCGCGTCAGCTCCGTCGAGATGAATGGCCGCAAGAGCGTCGTAGACCTCGCGGTTCAGGCTCAGAGCGCTCGCGGCCATGGCCACACGCTGCGCTTCCAGTTGCGCCTGGTCGCGGACGGCCTTGTCGGCGGCCACAGAGTTCAGCACGCCGGCCTGCGCGCCGGCCAGGCTGAGCTGCTCAATGGCTGCGTCGAAGAGGCGCAGCGAGTTCGCCGGCCTGCGCTCACCTTCAACAGCCAGCAGAGCCGTCAACGCCGCCTCGTGCGCCTTCAGGTGCGCGCCGACCCAGGTGGAAAGCGCCTCGGCGGAATCAGCTCCGCCCGCCTCCCAGGCGTGAAGATCTTCTGTTGGAGCAACGGCGGCAGGGTTCTCAGTAGACATAATGGGCAAACTCCTCAATGTTCTAGGGTGCCACAACGGGCCGCGGTCTGTGTGTGTTCGCGCCGCGAGAAGCCCCATCTTCGCTATCCACATGGGGGGTATCTGCCAAAATATTTCGTCTGCAACTTCTTCACTGTCCGTTCGCGCACATCGATGTTCGCAACCGGACACTGAATACGTGGTCTGAACAGTGAGCAAATGGCAAAACCGCAGATATTCATTGGAGATGACGGGATCTCAGCTTTGGCGCGTGAATTGCTTCTTCAAGGAAGAGGCGAACTTCAGCTCTCGATTCGCCTGCTTGTCGGAGGCGCCATCTTTTTGCCACTGAACAAGATGCTCCCTGTGCGCGTATGAGAGTTGCAATGGGCAGACGAAGATTGGCCTGGTATGGGGAAGAGGGTTTCGATGGGCACATTCGCGCAAAATCTTAAATTTTCCGTGCGGCAGTTGCGCCGCAATCCCGGTTTCACCGCAACGGTGATTTTCACGCTGGCGCTCGCGATCGGCGCCAATACCGCCATCTTTTCCATCGTCAACGCGCTGATGCTGAAGAGCCTGCCCTACGCGCATCCTGAGCGCATGGGGACCATCTTCACCCGAGTTACCGGTGCCGCGCCGGTCGATACGCGCTACGACATCGATGGAGAGCAATGGGAACTGCTGCGCGACAATGTGCCCGCACTGCTCTCGGCTGTCTCCAGCGACGCGAGTTCGGGCGTCAACCTGCGCGCCGGTGAGCGGATCGAGTACTTGCACGCCGCGCGCATCTCGGCGCACTACCTGGACGTGCTCGCGATTCATCCCGCAACCGGACGCAACTTCAGCGAGGACGAGGACCGTCCGCACGGGCCGAAGGCCGCCATCCTGAGCTACGGATTGTGGCGCACCACATTCGGCGGCAACCGCAATCTGGTGGGCCAGACGATCTTCCTCAAGGGCGAGCCCTATACGGTCGTCGGCATTCTGCCTCAGGGCGCGACGACGCCCTTGAACGCCGATTTGTATACGCCGCTGCAGCCCAGCCGCGAGGGTGAGGGCGCCGGCGCCAACTTTGCACTCATCACCCGGCTGCGCGACGGCGCCACCTGGCAGCAGGCCGACGCCGAGATCAATCGCGCCTGGTTGGCCAGCGCAGGAGGCATGGTGAGGAAGACTCCCGGCCTGCGTGTGAGCTATTACACCGTGCCGCTGCAAAAGGGGCAGACGGCAGAGCTGCGTCCCAAGGCGCTGACGCTGCTCCTGGCTGCGGGCTTTATCCTGCTGATCGCTTGCGCCAATCTGGCCGGCCTGACGCTGGTGCGGATGGCGCGGCGCGCGCCGGAAATCGCCACCCGGCTGGCCCTGGGCGCCTCGCGCTGGCAGGTTCAAAAACAACTCTGGGTGGAAAACCTGCTGCTGGCCCTGGTGGGCGGATTGGCCGGCGTGGCAGTGGGTTTTGCCGCTCTGCACGGGTTGCTCACGCTGTTGCCCAAGGACTTTCTGCCCGTGGCCGAGGTGCCGCTCGACGACCGCGTGCTGGCCTTTACGCTGCTGGTTTCGATCTCGACCAGCGTGCTCTTCGGCATGTTGCCCGCGCTCACCCTGCGCAAGGTCGATCTGCGCTCCGCGATCTCCCGTCGCACCATTGCGGGTGGAAGCCGCCTTCGCCTACGTCAGACGCTAATCGCCGGCGAAGTTGCGCTGACCGTGATTCTGCTGGCTGGCTCTGGGCTGCTGATCCGCACGCTGATTCATCTGGAGACGTTACCGCCGGGCTTTGATCCCGCCGGCGTGATGACCGCCAAGGCCTCGCTGGACGATGCCCGCTACCACACCCCGGCCGCCTTCCGAAAGCTGTTGGATGAGAGCACGGCCTCCATGCAGCGCATTCCCGGCGTCGAAAACGCCGCTGTCGGGCTGACGCTGCCCTATGAGCGTCCCTTGAACGATGAAGTCACCATTCACGATGGCCCGGAGGCCGGACAGCACTCTGGAAGCGACTTGGTCTATGTGACCCCCGGCTACTTCGACACGCTGCGCATTCCGTTGCTGGCCGGACGCGGCTTTGCCCCCTCGGATGGCCCGGACACGCAGCCGGTGGCCATCGTCAACCGCAGCTTTGCGCGTAAATTCTTCCATGGCGCAAATCCCGTGGGCCGCACGCTGAACAAGGGCATGGTGATCGTGGGCGTGGTGGCCGATGTGCAAGTTTCGCCGTGCTTCGACAGCCCCGAGCCTCTCAGTGGCGAGGAGACCACCTACATTCCCGCCGCGCAGGCCGACGCCAAACTGCTGGCTCTGGTTCACGCCTGGTTTCAGCCCAGTTGGATTGTCCGTACCGCCGGTCCGCTGGAGGGTGTAACCGCGCAGATGCAGCGCGCCCTCGCCAGCGCTGACCCCAGCCTGCCCTTCTCAGGCTTCTACAGCATGAACGGTCTGCGCGCCGAGACCCTGGCCACGCAGCGCATTGAAGTCGCGCTGCTCGGCGCCATGGCCGGACTGGCGTTGCTTTTGAGCGCCGTGGGCATCTTTGCGCTGGTAGCGAGTATGGTGACCGAGCGGACCCGCGAGATCGGCATTCGCATCGCTCTTGGCTCAAGCATTCGGCAAGCCATGGCCCAAGTGGGCTCGGCAGGAGCGCGCGCCTCGGCCCTGGGGCTCGTCGTGGGTCTGATCCTGTGCGTGGGCGCGCTGCGGGCCTTGCGCAGCGTGCTTTACGGGGTAGGCGTCTACGATGCACCAACCCTCCTGGCCGTGGCGTTGATGCTCATCGCGGTCACGCTGCTCGCCACGACGGCGCCCGCGTTGAGGATTGCGAGGATCGATCCTGCAAAGACGCTGCGGGATGAGTAGGGGAGCGGTGAAGTTTTCGAGGCGAGAAAATCACGGCCTGCCATGTAAGTTATTGAAAAATATGGTAGGCACGACTGGATTCGAACCAGCGACCTCTTCCGTGTCCTACCGCATACATCGTTAAAATTTAACAACTTACAGAACCGCCATGTTCCTTGAAACACCCTCGGGAATGTTGAGGAACGCTTATTGTTCCCTTCGTGTTCCCACGAAATCAAACGTAGGCAACCTCCTCGCCACGCGGACGAGTTGGCCGCCTGCGCCTGGAGAATTCATGGCAACCCAATAGATACCGATAGCAGCGTATTCGAAAACTGAACACGCTTGCTTTGATTTGCGCGACCCGGCGACAGATCGCCCCTTTGGGCACAGGGGGCTCTCTTACACGCAAGGCATGGGGAAACCTATCGATCCGATGTTGAACGGCAAAGCCGGGAGCCCAGGCTTACACGCTCAGCTTGCGCATATACTCGGCATCCAGGCGGAGCGCCTCAATAGGGTCCATATCGAACTCTTCCTGCTCGATGAAGTAGTGTTTGAGCCCCGTGGCGGCGCGCAGAATCGGGCGATAATCCACCACCCCGCGGCCCATCACCGTCGAGTGGAACGTGCCGTCCGCCACGCGCACCATATCCTTCACGTGCAGCAGCGGGAAGCGCTGCTGCATCTTGCCGAGATAGTCCACCGGGTTGCGCCCGGCAGCGGAAACCCAGCCGCAGTCCATCTCGAAGACCACCAGCTTTGGATCGGTGAGGCGCAGCAGTTCGTCGTAGAAGACCACTCCGCCCTCGACGCCAAACTCCGGCCCGTGATTGTGATAGCCGAAGACCATTCCGGCCGCCTTCACCTTTTCTCCGATGCGATTCAGTTGCTCGGCCACCCAGCGCCAGTCGTCCAGGGTGAGTGCCCCGGTCAGAGCCGGATCGCGCCTCCGCGGCCAGGGGCAAATGATGTATTCCAGTCCCAGCGCATGGCCATATTCGATCAACTCGTCCTGATGCGCCAGCAGTGCGGCTAATGTATGATGCGTGCTCACGCAGCGCAGCCCGGCTTGGCCCATTGCGCGCCGGAACTCCACCGCTGTGCGGTCGTAGTATCCCGCCGCCTCCACCTCCGTATAGCCTGCCGCCCGCACCTTGGCGAGAGTCCCATCGAAGTCCTTGGGCAGCAGCTCACGCACGCTATAGAGCTGCAAGCCGATGGGCAGACGTAGCGGCTTGGCGGCCAGCCTGCCGGCACCGGCGCTGGCAGCGGCAGCAACCGCAGCCGTGGCCTTCAAAAACATTCTGCGCGAGGTAAAGCTCATTTGCTCATGCTCCTTGGGAAGGCGGAAGCTCATCCCTTGATCGTCCTGGTCGCCGCATCCCATGTCGCCACGGTGCGGTGAAAGTAAGAGTGATTCGCCATGTGGCAGGCGACAGACGCGTTGTTGCCAAAAACTTCATCCTCCACCACGTGCTCCCGCGTCTCGATGGAGCGGAAGAAGTTGGCGATGTGGTCGACTGTATCGTTGTAACCCGCGGTCGCCGTGTAGCTCTCTTCCTCGCCCAACGCCGGCGGCTTTGCAGGGTTCGCTGCATGCCACTCGTTCAGATATTGCTGCTTCGCCGCGGCGGTCCAGCCGTTCAGCGCGTACCCCTCCGGCTGCGGGCTGGTCTCCTGCGGAGTCACGGTGAGCGTATTGCCGTTGATCACCATGGTGGCTTGCTTGCCGTAGAAGATAATCGGCTCGCCGGCTGCGTTGTTCTGGTTGCAGTGCAGGCTCACTGTTACGCCCGGATAGTCGTAGAGCGTGGCCAGCAGGTCGGGAAAATCGCGGCCATCGTTGAAGTGCGTAAGGCTGCCGGTGGAATAAGCGCGGCTGGGAATGGCATTGATGCCGCTGATCGACTGGATGCCCGAGAGCAGGTGGACAAACAGGTCGCCGGCCACGCCCTCGCCGTAGTCGGCAAAGCAGCGCCAGCGGAAGAAGCGCGCCGCGTCGAACGGCCGCGCCGGCGCATCGCGCAGAAAGGTCTCCCAGTCGATGGTCTGCGGGCTGGCGTCAGCCGGAATCGGATAAACCCAGGCGCCGGAGGGTGAGTTGCGGTCGGAATGGCCCTCAATGTAGTGCACTTCGCCTAGCCGTCCCGAAGCGTAAATCTCTGCGCCTTTCTTGTACACGATGTTGCTGACCCGCTGGCTGCCGGCCTGAAAAATGCGCTTGTTCGCCTCGACCGCCTTCACCATGGCCAGCCCGTCGGCCGCGTTGTGCGACATCGGCTTCTCGCAGTACACATCCTTGCCTGCGGCAAGGGCGTCCAGTACCACGCGGCGATGCTGATGGTCAGGCACGGCCACAATCACCGCGTCCACATCCTTGCGGTCCAATAGGCCGCGGTAGTCGCGGGTGGTGGGCACATCCGCCTGGTAAGCCTCTTTGCCGGCCCGCTGGTGCATGTCGTAGAGGTCCGCCGTGCCTACCAAAATTCCCGTGGGCACCTGCCGTGCCGCCCGCAGCAAGTCGCAGCCGCGAATCCCGGTACCAATGGAGACAAAGCGAATCTTGCGCCCTATCTGGCTCCCTGCCGCTGTTTGGGAAGCCAGCACCACCGGCTCCAGCGGCATCGCTTTCACCGCCGCCCCCAGCACCGCCGCGCTCGCACCCAGGCATACAAAATCCCGCCTTGTCATCGATGACGTCTTCATAGCCTCTCCTCCGCGCGGCACAATCTTCTCTCTCCGGCCTGCCCGGTGTCCACAAGCCGAAACCAGAGCGGCCGTCACCGGCTCCGCCGTCTTCCTCGCCTCGCCCGCCGCGTAGCCCATCAACGGACACTCCCGGCTCATTTGCGGCGGCTGGACAGCCATGTGGACTGTTGCGTTATATTCCGGGAGAGATAATTCATCATGCGCATTGGGGTTTTTACGCCGTTGTTGTCGCATCTTCCGCTGGCTGCGGTTCTCGAGAAGCTCAAATCGCTTGACATTGATACCGTTGAGCTCGGCACCGGTAACTATCCCGGCGATGCGCACTGCAAGCTCTCCATGCTCGAGGATGGCTCCGCCCTCGCCGAATTTCAGAAGGTGCTGGCCGATCATGGCGCAACCATCAGCGCGCTGAGCTGCCACGGCAACGCGTTGCATCCGGACAAAGCCCGCGCCCAGCAGGCTCGCGAGGTGAGCCGCAAGACCATCCTGCTCGCCGAACGGCTCGGCATTCCCGTGGTCGTGGATTTCTCCGGCTGCCCCGGCGACTCACCCAACGCCACTGCCCCAAACTGGGTTACTTGCCCCTGGCCTCCCGACTACCTCAAGGTTCTCGACTGGCAATGGAACGAAGTGGTAGCGCCCTACTGGACCGAGCACGGAAAGTTCGCCGCCGATCACGGCGTAAAGATCGCTATCGAAATGCATCCGGGATTTGTGGTCTACAGCCCGGAGACGATGCTCAAGCTGCGTACCATCGCCGGACCTGGCGTGGGATGCAACCTGGACCCCAGCCATCTCTTCTGGCAAGGAATCGATCCCATCGCCGCCATTCGCGTTCTCGACGGCGTCATCTTTCACGTCCACGCCAAGGACACGCAGCTCTATCCGGCCAATCTACCGCGCACCGGCGTACTCGACACCAAGCCTTACACCGAGGAGCGCCGGCGCGGCTGGATCTTCCGCACTTGCGGTTACGGACACGGCGCAGAGTGGTGGTCGGAATTCCTCTCCACGCTGCGCATCTTCGGCTATGACTACGTACTCTCCATCGAGCACGAAGACAGCCTGCTCTCACCGGAAGAGGGCCTGACCAAGGCGGTTCACTTCCTCAACGGCATCGTGATCCGCAAGCAGCCCGGGGCTGCCTGGTGGGTCTAGCGCGGCACGGAGAATGGGGAACGAGATGAAACAGATCAAGACGGCGATCTTCGGCACAGGCTTCATAGGCCGCGTTCATCTCGATGCGCTGCGGCGGTTGGAATCCGTCGAGGCCGTTGCCCTTGCAGACATGAATATTGAAGTGGCGCGGCGTTTGGGCGTGGGCTTTTCCATCCCCACGATTGCGGCAGACTACCGGGAAATCCTGCGCGATCCAACCATCGATGCAATCCACATCTGCACACCCAACGCGTTGCACTTTTCCATGGCCAGGGAGGCGCTCGACGCCGGCAAACACGTGGTCTGCGAAAAGCCGCTGGCCACGACCGTCGAAGAGGCCCAGGAACTGGTTACCTTGGCTACGCAGAAGGGATTGCGGAACTGTGTCGGCCACAATCTGCGTTACTACCCCATGGTGCAGCAATTGCGCCGCATGTGCGAAGCCGGCGACCTGGGCGAGATTCTCATCGTTCAGGGCGCCTATTCACAGGATTGGTTGCTCTACGACACGGACTGGAACTGGCGCATCACCTCCAAGGATGGCGGTCCGTCGCGCTGCATGGCTGACATCGGCTCGCACTGGTTTGACATGGCCGAGCACGTCACCGGCCTGCGCATCACTTCGCTAGTGGCCGATCTTCAGACCTTTCACACCACGCGCAAGCAGCCCAGGGGACCGATCGAAACATTTGCCAACAAGTTGCGCGGCCCAGAAGACTACATTGAACAAACCGTCGATACAGAAGACTTCGGCGCGGTGATCTTCCGCATGGGTGCGCGTACGCGCGGCAGCGTCACCGCCAGCCAGGTCTCCGCGGGGCGCAAAAACCGGCTCAGTATCGAGGTTTGCGGCACAAAAGCCTCGGCCGCCTGGGACCAGGAACGGCCCAACGAACTCTGGGTAGGCCACCGCGACACGGGGAACCAGCTTATCCTCAAGGATCCGTCGCTACTCAAGCCCGAGGCGCGCAGCTACGCCGACCTGCCCGGTGGCCATAGCGAAGGCTACGACGACACATTCAAGCAGATGTTTCGCCGCTTTTACGCCTCGATCGGCACACCCGGCATCAGTCCGGAATATCCGCAGTTCGTCGACGGGCTGCGGCAACTTGCCATCCTCAAAGCTGAGCTCGAGAGCCATCGAACGCGCGCCTGGATCGATATTCCCGCATTCTAGAACGTTTTCGATTCGCTTGTTGACATTGAAATCGCATCAAAGGTGGCTTTTTCTTGAGGAAAAAGCCACTTGACTGTGTGCTTTCTGTAAAGAGCAGAATCGAAAACGCTGTAAGCCGGCACTCGAAAGGAAGTTAGCCGCGCGTTGATCATCGTGGGATTGAATTTGGCGATTTGGAGCGCGCCGCGGTCTATCTTTCGTGCACTCGGCTCAGCGGGAAACAACCGAGCTTCACGCGTGGTTTGCGTATCCCATGCCTGCCAGGACACCCCGCA
This sequence comes from uncultured Occallatibacter sp., assembly GCA_964420185.1. GTDB lineage: Bacteria > Acidobacteriota > Terriglobia > Terriglobales > Acidobacteriaceae > Telmatobacter. The sequence continues at coordinate 52,347 of CAYQSI010000006.1, forward strand.
TATAAGCGAAGCTGCTGATGACGCCGGGCATTGGATTATCGCCATGCACCTCATATTCAAGGTCAACGAACCCCTTGTATCGAATTGCGATGAGAGCCGCGAAGATTTCCCGTACCGGCATGATTCCGTCCCCGACAGCAACCTGGCTTTCCTTGCTCTGGAAATTCGTCAAGTCCTTCATGTGGACATTAAACAGGCGCGGCCCCACTTCATAAATGGCCTTTACTACGTCAGCGCCGGCGCGTACTGTGTGGCCAACATCGATACAGCAACCAATCCGCGGGTCGGTATTCTTCAGCGATTTCAGCACGTCCAGTGGCGAGGGCCATAACTTATCCTCCGGTCCGTGGTTGTGGATGGCGATCCGGATGTCATACTCCCTGACGAACTTTTCAAGGCGCGGAAGAGTATCGGGCGTCGGGTCGCCGGCGACAATCACGGAGATACCGGCCCGCTTGCAGTACTCAAACTTGTTGCGGATGTCGGCGTCTTCGTCTTTGGCAAAGTAGATGGCCCCGGCAGCATGAAGTTTGATGCCTGCCGCGGCATAGTCTTCCAGCGCTTTGGCCTCTTGTGGCGGATCAGCGGGAAGATGATCCCTGGTGTCCTTTGCATTGAGCGCAGACACGTTGAGCTGTTTCATGAAGCCGATCAGCTCTGCGCGGCTGAAGTTGCGGAAGGTGTAACTGGCCAGCCCCAATTGAACCGGCGACAGCTTTGCGGCTGCGGGCGGCGCCGCGGCAAATGAAGGAGTAACTTTCGACGCGGCACATACTGCTGCAAGGAGTGCGCCGGATTGAACGAAGTGGCGACGAGATAAGGTTTCTTTCGTCATGAGAAGACTCCTCGGCTACTCCAGATAACGGTAGCCCGTTCAATGATTCCTTGGATGAGCCGCTGTGTATCCTGCGACAACAGAGCGGCAACTGCGGCAGTAACTTCACAGGCGGCTGTAAAGCATCCGCCTGCGGGTAGCAAAGACTTTCAGAGATGCGGCTCCCAGCCTTTCTCGTATTCGCGCCGCCACATTTTAATGGCTTCCGGGTCGTTCTCGATCTGTCCATTCTTTGTGTCGATCTGCAGTTCCCGATTGACTTCCCAGGCGATGTTGGAGAGTTGAAGCATGGTGACGGCGACATTGCCAATCGAGACGGGAGCGTTGAGCTTCTCTCCCTTGCGGATTCCGGCAATGAAGTTGGCAAAGTGCGCCTCGGTCATAGAGTCATTGCCGGTGAGGTCAGCGGACGAAGAGGCACTGCCGGTCTTGAATTCACTGGTCATCTTTCCCTTGAGATCGTAAACTTCATAGCCCCCGCGATCGACAACCACAGTGCCTGTGGTCCCCATGATGGCCGAGCCGCGGTCGCGATTGTAGTACTTCATGCCCTGGCAGCATTTGCCCTCCCACGAGATCATCCTGTCCTCGTACTCGAAGCTGGTCACCAACGTGTCATAAAACTCCCAGTCGTCCTTAAAGTGGTATCTCCCGCCCGACGAAGTGATGCGCCGCGGATAATCGACGCCCAGGGCCCAGCGGCAAACATCGACCTCGTGCGTCCCATTGTTCAGGGCCTCGCCGGTTCCGTAGAGTTTGAACCAGTGCCAGTTATATGGATGAAGGTTGTCCTTGTAGGGCCTTCGCGGCGCTGGTCCCTGCCAGAGATCCCAATCCAATTGCGGCGGAATCGGGACTTCCTTGCCCACGCCGATGGACTTTCTTACATTGCTGTACCATGCTTTGGCAAAGTAGGGCCTGCCAATCAGGCCATTGTGAATCTTGTCGACAATCTCGATGGTGTGGGGAGAGGATCGCTGCTGGGTGCCCATCTGCACGAGTTTTTGATACTTCTGTTGAGCCTGAACCAGCATGGCCCCTTCGGCCGGATTGTGGCTGCATGGCTTTTCCACATACACGTGCTTACCCGCCTGCAGGCCGGCGATCGCCATAGGGGCATGCCAGTGTTCCGGCGTGGCGATCGTAATAGCGTCCACGTCCTTCTCCTGCAGAATGTTGCGAAAATCCTTGTCGATGGCGGGAGCGTAGCCCATCTCCCGCTGCACGCTGCCGGCAAACTTATGAAGGATAGTACTGTCCACATCGCAAACATGGGAGATTCTGGCGGTATCCTTGTTTGCCTTGAGCGCGGCAAGATGTGCATAGGCGCGCCCGTTGAGGCCGATGACAGCAAAGTTGACGCGATCATTGGAGCCGAGGATCTGCCCGTAGCTCTTGGCAGTGGACCCGATAGCCAAGCCTGCCGCGCCTAGCGCAAGCGTATCGATAAATTCTCGTCGAGTAACCAATTGATCCCTCCATCAGCCCGACAATTGCCGGGGCTGTTCAACGGTGGTTTTACACTGCAAAACATCCTTCCGCCTGGCTAAAGCGTGCCGGAGTCTTGAAGGGCTTGCTTCATGCCTGCCCAACTGATGCGGGAGGATTCCTCCGGAGTGGCAGCTCCATGCCAGTGCGTCTCTAGGCTAACCACGTCGCGGTAGCCTACCTGCTTCAGCGCGCGGAACTGTGCGGTCCAGTCGATGAATCCCCTGCCGACCGGCGACCACTCGATCTGTCCCCCCGCGCCCTTGACGGCATTCTTGCAGTGGCAGTGGTGGATGCGATTCTTCGGGATGCCCTCCCAGCCTGTTGGGAAAGCGTCGAGTTCTCCGCGCATTACGGCATTGGCAGGATCCCAGTTGAGCGCAAGATGCGGCGTCTGGATGGCGTTCATGGTTCGGGCAGCCTCGCGTCCGGTCGCGGTGTTGCAGGCAAACTCATTCTCCAGCACCAGCAGGATGCCTTGTTTGCCGGCGAGCTCGGCAGTCGAGCGAAGTTTCTCGTCGATGGAGCTGCGATACGGCGCAACATCGTCGAGCCGCCAAAAATCGAAGCAGCGGACCTTGCCCGTCTTGAACTGCTTGGCCAACGAAATCGACCGCGCCAGGATATCATCCTGCTGTTTGAATGTGACCTCTGCTGCACCGTGCAGGTCATCCTTTGACCCGTACGGCGACTTCGGCGCACCCGGCCAGTCTGTCTTGAAGAGGGGGCTGGCGATGTCAGTCACCCGCAGGCCGTATTTCGTCAGAATCTTAATTGCTTCGTCGATCTGCGCAGCGCTCAGGTCCGTGACGTTTTTGCCCCACATGGAGCGGAGTTCGATCCAACTCATTCCAAATTCATGCGAAGCAACATAGCAGGCGCGGTCAAAGTCCTGTGATATTTCATCATTGATGACTGCGATCTTGAATGGCGACTTTGATCCATCAGCCATTCCGAAGAATGGGCGTATAGCAAAGGAGGCGGCAGCCATTCCTGCTGCCGCAACAAAACCCCGTCTTGAACAGCCTTTCATGTTGCTCCTTTTGCTCTGCGAGCGCCCTCGGGCCGATTGCATCGACACGACTGATGTTGAGGCCGGTCAGGCGTGCAGGCGGTGACCAGCCGGTGAAGGTGGAGTTGGAACGATCTGGTCCAGGAGCGGGGCTTGTGCGGCCGGGATGAGGGTACTGAGAAGAGATGGGCTGCCGTTCAGCGCCTTCGCGAGTTCGCGAAGGCTGGCGCCCGCCGGGTGGATTGCAAGGACTGCCTTGGCACGGTCCGGATCGCGGAGGGTAGCCAACTTTTTCTGGAGAACGGCGGAGGCGGTATCGGTGATGTGCTGAGACGTCATTTGGATGGGGTCTTTCTTGCCCCATAGCCCTGCCTAGTATAGTCACGCACCTCGAAAACTGTACGCGGCGGCGCAAAAATAGACCACGAATCGGCGCGCGAGCGCGGGTTCGTGGCGGAGTAAAAGTAGACCATCCTGCCAGATTGAAGTTCCACGGACAAGCAGGTTCTCCAGGGGGTGCCGAGGCCGGTTCGGCGCCTGTAGAGGGTGTGTTTTCTGTTGGATACCGGAAGCATGCACACGATGGATCTGCATGCTCAGGCGCTCAGCCAGGACAAACGAGCCGCCCAAACCAAGATCGGTCAGATGATCCTGCCCAAAGCTGCCCTGCCACGAGCAAAGGCGGGGTGAAGTGGGTTCGCATGTTTGGGTCCATCTGCTGTCAGAATTCAGGCTATTTGGGGAGTTGGACCTTTGTTGACCCAGATTCGGAGGAGAAAATTCTGAAAAACTTGCCGTAAGTTATTGAAAAATATGGTAGGCACGACTGGATTCGAACCAGCGACCTCTTCCGTGTCAAGGAAGCGCTCTAACCAACTGAGCTACGCGCCTACAAAGCAACTCTCCGTAGTCTATCAGGATCGGGGCGATGGGAAAAGATGGGCGGCGGCACTTGCCATGCTGTACCATCGTTGATTACTGTTTTGAACCAGCTATGATCGACGTTGCAAGTGAACGATTGAACCGATTCCGCACCGCTCCCAACCTGCTTTCGCTGTTGCGCATCTGCGTGGCTCCGTTCCTGGTAACCGCTATCCTGGACAATCACTACGCGCTGAGTCTTGGGCTCTTCGTGGTGGCGGGTATGACGGACCTGCTGGATGGTTTGCTGGCCCGTCTGCTGAAACAGCGCACCATGCTGGGACAGTACCTTGACCCGGTGGCTGACAAGCTGCTGCTCAGCACGCTCTTTCTGGCGCTCACCTACAAGGGGTTGGTCCCGGTACGGGTGACGGCGCTGGTCTTCGGCAGGGATGTGGGGATTCTGATGGTCGCGGCCATTCTGTATGCGGCCGCCGGCAGACGGGAGTTCCGCCCCAGCATCTTCGGCAAGGCTAATACCCTGGCCCAGGTTTCCGCGGTGTTTGCCGTGCTGCTGCATCAACTCACCGCGGTCCAATGGGTGGTGGTCTTTCGCCTGGTGGCGCTGGATGCCACCATGGTGCTCACCGTTGCCTCGGGGCTCCATTACGCATGGATCGCAGCCAGACGCGCGAACGCCCAAGCCGGCAACGGGCACGGCGCCAACGGCCACGTCGGCAAGTAAGCAGACCCGGCCCTCACGCCTTTTCAGTCTCCCAGGGGGGCGCGAATCGTTTCCCCCCTCCGTAAGCCGAGGGGCGGCGCTGTGCTTCAGAAGTCTTCCAAGCTGGGTTCTGTTTCGACGGTGTCTTCAATCTCCATATCGCGGAACTCATCGGAGTCAAAGACCTCGCCACAATCCAGGCACTCGACAAACTCGCTGTCTTCGTGCCGGGAAACGATGCGTACCCTGGGGTGTTTGCAGACGGTTGCCATCGGTCGTGGGTTTGGTGGAATAAACTGCTCTTCCGCCAAATTGTATCGGCATTTTCCCCCAATTTCAAACCGATATTTGTTGAATCTTTTGGTTCGCCCCCAGGAGTTTTTCGGCGGCTTCGAGAGAATTCAGGCCGGGGCTTGTAATCCCGACAGAAACGGTCGTATACTAAATGCGGACCGAAGAAGTCGGATATTCAATGCTGAAGTTGACCAAAAAAGCGGATTACGGGCTAATGGCCCTCAAGTACCTGGCCGAGCATCCGGAGATCGCCGCGCTCAGCGCCAAGGATGTGGCTGACGCCTACGGAATTCCCGCCCAATTGCTGGCCAAGATCTTGCAGCAGTTGACCAAATCCGGGCTTTTGCGCTCGCACGCCGGCATGAACGGCGGCTACGCGCTGGCCAGGGAAGCGCGAGAGATTTCGGCCTACGAAGTGATTCTGGCCATCGACGGGCCGTTCTTCATTACCTCCTGCACCAAGGGCAAGATGGGCTGCGAGCTGACTCCTAGCTGCACCATCAAGGAGCCGTTGGCGCGGGTGAACGAGACCATTGCTGGCGTTTTGAAGAGCATCAGCATTCAGGATCTGGCAGAACATGAACGACCCGCGGCGCGAGCGCAGGATGTTGCCAAGTTGGTTTTATTGACGCAGTAACAAGAGCTTTCCCCTCCGGGCCGGGCCGAATATGGCAGGGCACGAAGAGCAATCGACGAGGATGGAGACGAGGATGAGCACAGTTGTCAGCGAAGTAAAAGTGCCGGCAGGCGTACACCTTCCGATTTATATGGATAATCACGCGACCACCCAATTGGATCCCCGGGTGCTGGAAGCGATGATGCCTTACTTCACCACCAAATTCGGCAACGCGGCCAGCCGCAACCATTCCTTTGGATGGGAGGCCGAGCAGGCCGTGGAGGCAGCGCGCGAGCAGGTTGCGCGGCTGATCGGCGCCACCGCCAAAGAGATCATCTTCACCTCCGGCGCCACCGAGAGCGACAACCTGGCCATCAAGGGCATCGCCGAGATGTATCACGAGCGCGGGAACCACATCATCACCCAGGTGACCGAGCACAAGGCGGTTCTGGACACCTGCAAGCGGCTGGAAAAGCACGGCTACCGCGTGACCTATCTGCCGGTGAAGGCCGACGGGCTGATTGACCTCGACGACCTCGGGCGGGCCATCGACGACAAGACCATCCTGGTCACAATCATGGCGGCCAACAACGAGATCGGCGTGCTGCAACCCATCGCCGAGATCGGCAAGCTCTGTCACGAGCGCGGCGTGCTCTTTCACACGGATGCGGTGCAAGCGGTAGGCAAGGTTCCGGTGGACGTGATCGCCGACAACATCGACGTGCTCTCGCTCTCCGGACACAAGATTTACGGCCCCAAGGGCGTGGGCGCGCTTTACGTGCGCCGGCGCAATCCGCGCGTACAGATCGCCGCGCAGATCGACGGCGGCGGCCACGAGCGCGGCATGAGGTCCGGGACGTTGAATGTGCCCGGCATCGTCGGCCTGGGCAAGGCTTGTGAAATCTCCCAGCAGGAAATGGCTACCGAAGCCGTGCGGGATGCAGGCCTGCGCGACCGGCTGAAGAACAAGCTGGAATCATCTTTGGACTATGTTCACGTGAACGGCTCCATGGAGCACCGGCTGCCGGGCAATCTGAATATGAGCTTTCTGTATGTCGAAGGCGAGTCGCTGCTGATGGGCATCAATGACGTTGCGGTCTCCAGCGGTTCGGCCTGCACCTCGGCCACGCTTGAGCCTTCCTACGTGCTGAAGGCTTTGGGACTCGGCGACGACGTAGCGCACAGTTCGATTCGCTTTGGGCTGGGGCGCTTCAATACGCAGGCCGAAGTGGATTATGTAGGCGAGAAGGTGATTGACGTGGTGCAGAAGCTGCGCCAGCTTTCCCCGCTCTACGAGATGGCGAAGGAAGGCATCGACCTGACCAAGATTCAATGGGCTGCGCACTGAGGCAGCAAGTCAGCGAGCCGGAAAGTCAGCGAACCGGCGCAAGCGCCGGATGAATCAAATGAATGAAAGCGGCTTCCCCCCGCGAAAGGAATGGAGCAATGGCATACAGCGACAAGGTGATCGACCACTACAACAACCCCCGCAATGTGGGCCAACTGGACAAGAGTTCGACGGAGGTCGGCACGGGTCTGGTGGGCGCGCCGGAGTGCGGCGATGTGATGCGGCTGCAAATCCGCGTAAACCCTGAAACTCAGGTGATTGAAGAGGCCAAGTTCAAGACCTTTGGCTGCGGCTCGGCGATTGCCAGCTCGTCTCTGGCCACCGAGTGGGTGAAAGGCCGGACCGTCACCGACGCACTGGGCATCCGGAACACCGATATCGTGAAGGAACTTTCGCTGCCACCGGTAAAGATTCACTGCTCGGTGTTGGCCGAGGATGCGATTCGCGCGGCCATCGGCGACTGGAAGAAGAAGAATGGCAATGCGCCAACGGCTGAGGCCGCTGTTGCAACTGCCGCTGTGGCGCAGTAAGAAGAAGGCAATGATGCAGAACACAGTGACTATCGGAACACCGCCGTCGCCGGATACCTTTGTTGTGCAGCCGCCAGAGGCGCCGCAAGCGCAGCCAAAGGCGGAGCCTGTCCCAAAGCAGGGGCCGCACGACTTGCTGGTGACCGAAAAGGCCGTCAAGCGTATCCGCGCCGTCATGGCCAAGGAAGGCATTTCGCCGGAAGAGGGCGGGCTGCGCCTGGGCGTGATGGGCGGAGGCTGCTCAGGGCTTTCCTACTCGATCAAGTTCGACACCAAACCCCGCGAGCGCGACCGCATTTATGAATTTGACGGCGTGCGCGTCTTCATCGATCCCAAGTCGTTTCTCTACCTGCACGGCATGACGCTAGACTATGAAGAAACGCTGATGCGGCAGGGATTCAGTTTCATCAACCCGAACTCCACGCGCTCCTGCGGCTGCGGTACGTCGTTTTCGGCTTAAGCTTCAGATTTGCAAGAGTGCAATCATGTTCAAGGTTCTTGATTCCGCGGTCCCCATAGCCTGTTGGTCCTGCTCCATCGGCCACAACGACTCGACTCTCTTTTGCCCGAATTGCAGCAAGATTCAACCCCCTCCGGGCGGCGATTATTTTTCTGTCTTTGGTTTGGAGCCCAGGCTCAACCTCGATCTGCACGCACTGGAGCAGGAGTTTCACCGCCTCAGCCGCAAGCTGCACCCCGATCGCTTCGCACGCGCGCAGGAGAACGAAAAGCAATGGAGCCTGGCCGACACTGCGCTGCTCAACGATGCCTATCGCACCCTGAAAGACCCCTTGCGCCGCACCGGATACCTGCTCAAGCTGTTGGGCGAGATTGACCCGGAGGCGAATCAGGGCACGAGTCCGGAGCCTGGCGGCCAAGTCAAAAAAGTCCCTTCGCGCGTTCCCGCAGATTTGCTGGAAAAGGTCTTCGAGCTGAATATGGAGCTTGAAGAAATGCGCATGGCCCGCAAGACGGGCGGCGAAGACCCCGAGCTGCAATCAAGTCTTATCGAAACCAAGAACCATTTCGACAGCCTGCTGCACACGGTGGACGAGAATCTGCGCGCTGAATGGAAAACGTGGGACGAGGGCGACAAGAGCGCGCGCCTGACCGCGCAAAAGAAGATGGCGGCACTGCTTGACAGGCGGCGCTTCCTCAGCAATCTGGTCCGCGACGTGAACGAGACCCTGGGAGTTTGAAAGATCAACATGGCGGAAGGACGCGTAGTTGGAATTGACCTGGGAACCACCAACTCCCTGGTTGCTTACATGGAGGGTGATCGGCCGGTGGTGATTCCCGGCGTTGACGGCTCGAACCTGGTGCCGTCGGTGGTGGCGCTCGATCCGATTCCTGCCGGAGGCGGCAGGCCCACGGTTACCGTGGGCAACAGCGCGCGCAAAGCGCTGATCCAGACGCCGGAGCGGGTCATCTATTCCGTCAAGCGGCTGATGGGCCGCGGCATGGAGGAGATTCAGGAGGAGCTGAAGCTCTTTCCCTTCCATCTGGCCGGGGACGCGAAGGCCGGTTCACCCGATCCCAATGAAGTCCCGCGCATTCAGTTGGGCGAACTCAAGTTCACCCCGCCGGAGATTTCCGCCTACATCCTGCGCCAACTCAAGCGCAACGCTGAGCGGTACTTCTCGGCGCCTGTGACGCAAGCGGTTATCACCGTGCCCGCCTACTTCAACGACGCGCAGCGCCAGGCCACCAAGGATGCGGGCCGCATGGCCGGGCTCGACGTGCTTCGCCTGGTGAATGAACCGACCGCGGCCGCTCTGGCCTACGGGCTGGATCGCGCCAAGGCGGGGACGATTGCCGTCTTCGATCTGGGCGGCGGCACCTTCGATATCTCCATTCTCAAACTGCGCGACGGCATCTTCGAGGTGCAGTCCACCAACGGCGACACGCACCTGGGCGGCGACGACATCGACAACCTGCTGCTGGCCATCGCGCTCAACGAAATTCACGCCGAGCACGGCGTCGATTTGCGGCTCCATCCGGGCGCGGTGCAGGCTGTGCGCAAGGCTGCCATCGAGGCCAAGATCAGGCTCTCCACCGAGCCGATGGCACAATTCGATATTGAGCTGCCCAATGGCGACCACTATCAGCGCGAGATTCCGCGCGGCGTCTTCGAACTGCTGATTGAGCCGGTGCTGGCGCGCACGGCGGGGCCTTGCAAGCAGGCGCTGGCCGACGCCGGCCTTGCGCCCGAGCAGATTGACGAAGTGGTGCTGGTAGGCGGCTCCACGCGCATTCCGGCGGTGCGGAAGCTGGTGGACGATCTCTTTCATCTGGCGGCCCGCGGCAAAAAGCCGCACATCGAACTGAATCCCGACGAGGTGGTGGCGCTGGGCGCTGCGGTGCAGGCCGACATTCTCTCCGGCGCATCAAAATCCACAGGGGAGATGCTGCTGCTGGACGTGACGCCGCTCTCGCTGGGCATTGAGGCCCTGGGCGGAACGGTAGCGCGCATCATTCAACGCAACTCGACGATTCCCGCCTCGGCCACCGAGCACTTCACCACCGGAGTGGATGGCCAGACCAACGTAGCCATTCACGTCGTTCAGGGTGAGCGCGAACTGGCCGCCGATTGCCGCTCACTGGCGCGGTTTGACCTCAAGGGCATTCCGCCGATGAGTGCCGGCCTGCCGCGCATCGAAGTCAAATTTCTCATCGACGCCGACGGTATCTTGCGCGTCACAGCGCACGAGCAGCGGAGCGGGAAAGCCGCGCAGATCGAAGTGAAGCCGACCTATGGATTAACGGACGCGCAAGTTGAGAGCATGATTCTGGATTCTTTCGACAACGCTGAAGCGGACTTTGCCAAGCTATTGCTGATCGAGGCCCGCAACGAGGCGGAGACGATTCTTGCCGCGGTCGAGAGGGCGCCGCAGAACCCTGCATGGAACCAGTTGCGAGACGATGAGCGGGCGATCATTACTGCCGCGCGCGACCGGCTGGCACAGGTCAAGCAGGGCGCGGACGCTGCCAAAATTCGCGAGGCAACGCTCGCACTGGATCAGGCCACGCGCCGCTTTGCCGAACTGATGATGGATGCCGCCGTCTCCAGCGCGCTGCGTGGCAAGACGATGAACGCGGCCGGCGAGGAAGTGGCCGAGGCTGTGACCGTGCCTCACGCCATGGCCCCGGCGGAGTTCAAGTGAAGCGGTGTTAGCGGAGTTTGTTGGACAAGCGGAGTTGTTGAACTTTCGAGCGAGTTGATGTTTTGAAAGGGCACGGCTTTAGCCAAGCTGCAAATTGCTCAGCATAGACACGAGCTTTACAGCTTGCGGAAACACTCGTGGAATGTGTTTCAAAAAGGCGTCTTGTATCAGGGCACGGCTTTAGCCGTGCCGCCGACGCAACCACAAATGCGGGGCTTTAGCCCCTGAGGTATGCCTTTAAGGAACCATGTTGGATGTTGATCTCTCATCCCTAAAACAGAGCCTGCAAGAAAGAGACGAATTCTATGAGCGAACCAACCGAAAAGAAGATTCCCGCTGAGAAACTCGTGCGCGTCACCTTTCTTCCCGAGGGCAGGACGGTAGAGTTCGAATTCGGCTCCATGCCGTACCAACATCACGGCAAGCCGATGTCGTTTCTCGATGTGGCGGAGAACCACGATGTCTTTCTCGATCACGCCTGCGGGGGTGTTTGCGCCTGCTCCACCTGCCACGTGCTGATCAAAGCCGGCGAAAATGGCCTCACCGCGGCGGACGACGACGAACTGGACCGGCTGGACATGGCTGCCGATCAGCAGTTGAATTCGCGGCTGGGTTGCCAGGCCGTCATTACCCGCCCCGGCGACTATGTGGTTGAGATTCCCAAGTGGAACCGTAACTACGTCTCCGAGGGCAAGCCGCTGGCCGTAGCGGAAGAGAAGTAAGGAGATCGACCCGATGCCGCGCGAGATTCTGTGGACTGACGCCGAGGAGATCGGCATTCAATTGCAAGAGAAGTTTCCTGGCCTCGACCCGTTGACGGTGCGCTTCACTGACCTGCATCGCTTCGTTACGGAGTTGGAGGGTTTTGCCGACGATCCGGCAAAGTCCAGCGAGGGCCGGCTGGAGGCCATTCAGATGGCTTGGCACGAGGAGTTTGAGGACGCGGAGAAATGATACTGCCGTGTTGGGAACGGCTCGGTTTGGGAAAAAGTCGCGGAATGTTCTTTTGGGAAATATCGATTCATTCATTTGCTGTTCAGCGGAACGTATAGCATTCTCCTTGGATTGCAGCAACAGATGGTCAACCCTCGAGAGGGAATCTTCTGCAAAAGCTGGCAATCAAGATGGGGGTGCGTGGTGCATATTGCCGCTACGGTGAAGGCCACTGGTCAACATATCTTGGAGAAGTTTGGGCTGTACCTGACCAATCGGCCTGTAGTGGTTGGGAGGGATTCCATTCTTGGGTCGTATGCGCCGTACGGCCAGCTCAGCACCATTGGCAGCAGAAGCGACTATTTCATTCATGAAGGCTATGAGCATCGACGCGAACCGCGCTACTTTGACGCTACGAGTTCCACCGATGACTGGCAGGATGAGGTTTATCGATTTGCCAGGGAGATTGCGGACCAATTCAATTTCAGGTCGGTCATCGATATCGGGTGCGGCTCCGGATTTAAGCTGCTGAAGTATTTTCGCGATTGTGCAACCATCGGCATCGACGTTCCTGAAACTTGTTCAGTGCTCAAGGATCGCTATCCAAACCGGCGGTGGGCGGTTGCAGACTTTTCGGCGCTGACGGTGCCCCAGGCGGATCTGGTCATCGTCAGCGATGTGATTGAGCATGTGCCGGATCCGGATGCGCTTCTCCTCTATATTCTCCGCCTCGCCCCTCGTTCTGTGATTCTCTCGACGCCGGATCGAAATCTGCTTCGCATGGGAACGCACAACGGCCCACCGCAGAATCCAACCCACCTACGCGAGTGGAGCATGGCGGAACTCCACGCCTATCTTTCTGTGTTTCTGGAGATTGACGAGCATTTCACCTCGTCTGCTGCGCAGGCCACCCAATGTGTACTGGCCAGGCCTCGCTCTATGGGAACTTCCCAGGGCAAAGAGGAGTGATCCGGTCCGTTTGACCAGAACTAGCCTTCCTCCTCTCGCTCGCTCCAGCCAAAAGCGCCTTCAAAATGCTGGAACTCCCGCTTTTTCCCCGGTACAAGGTACACGCTGATCACGTCGAAGCGAACCGGCGGTGCAGTCTCTTGCGGCAACTGACGAACATATCTGCGTGCCAGCCGGCGAAGGGTGTGGCGCTTGTGGGAGTCGACGGCGACCTCAGCCGGAGTGGCGTCGTGGGCAGTGCGGGTCTTCACTTCAACAAAGCACAACATCGGCCCCTGCCAGGCAATCAGGTCCACATCGCCGGGCAGCTCTCCTGACGACCAGCGCCGCGCCACCACGGTATAACCCTTGCGGCGCAGGTGGAAGAATGCCGCTCTCTCGCCGTCGATACCTGTAATCAGGTGGGCAGGCAGAGCCTCAGCCCGTCTTCGCCGCCGCGCCACCCATTCGAGCCCGTCCAGCGCGCGCTCCTCGCAGCCGACCCGCATTCGCTCAAACCATCCCATGGCAAACCATTCTCAACCGGATGAGCGAAAGGCGCAAATCCGGCTTGCGATGAGCAGAGCCAGCCCACTGAAGTTGTCGCGTGCATTTCCAAAGTGGAACCAGCCAGTTCGCTTCCGGGAAGTCTTCATAAACAGCAGCAGATTGAGAGCCTTCCGCGCCGTCGGCCTGGGATGAAATAAGCGAGACTGAAAACTTGCAGGAGGAAGGACTGATTATGGCTCATGGCTTGCTCGGCAGTCTGTTTTCACAACGCAGTACACAGGCGCAGCCTGTTTCGATGGATACTGAAGCTCCCTTGGAACCCCTGGCGGAGGCGGAAGTGGATCGCAGCTTTGAATATGCGCTGGACGCGCTGCCGTCGAACGCGATCTTTTGCGACCGGGATCTGATTCTGCGCTATATCAACCGCTCTTCGCGCAAGACTCTGCTCTCGCTGCAGCAGTACCTCCCCGTGCCGGTGGAGCAGATGGTGGGTAAATCGATCCACATCTTTCATAAGAACCAGGCGAAGATCGACAAAATTCTGGGCGCCCGGCAGCACCAGGGAAACCACCATCTTCCGCACAAGGCGACCATCGCGCTGGGTCAGGTGAAGCTCGATCTGAATATTGAGCCGATGCTCAACGATCATGGCGAGTACATCGGCGCGGTGGTCGTCTGGGGTGTCAGCACTCAAGAGGCGATGGACGCGCTCCGGACGGCGCAGGAGGCGCAGCGCAACGACATCGAGCATCTGAACGGCAACTTGCAGATGGTGGCCACGGCCACGCATCAGATCGAGTCCAGCATCGCCGAGATTGCCCGCAATGCCGTGGACGTATCGCAGGCAGCGGAGAAGTCGCGCGCCGCCAGCGGGGAGAGCAAGACGGCCATCGAGAGCCTGCGGGCATCCAGCAGCGGAGTGGCCAAGGTGGCGGGACTGATCGCCTCCATCGCCACGCAGACCAGCGTGCTGGCGCTGAATGCGAACATCGAGGCGGCCAGGGCGGGCGTGCATGGCAAGGGCTTCGCCGTGGTGGCCAGCGAGGTGAGGAAGTTGGCCGAACAGACAGCCTCGGCAACAGCCGAGATTCAGGCCAAGGTGAATGCCATCGGCGTGGACGTGACGACCGCCATGGGGGCAATCGATCAGATCTCCAGCCACACCGAAGAGCTGTCGGGGCTCTCGCAACAGATGGCCGCCGCGGCCGAGGAGCAGCATCTGGCCACGCAGGAGATGGCGCACAATCTGGAACGGGCCGCGCACCGCACCTCGGAGATCGCGAATATGCGCATCGAGGATAAGGTGCAGTAACCGAGGACGATACCGCAAGCAAGCTGTTGATGAAAAGGAAAGGGGCTGCAAGACGGGGCTGAAGAATGCCCCTGCCTGCAGCCCCGTTTTTCAGTACTTCAGCAGATTGCACACCGGCTCAGGCGAGCTGGTTTTCCTTTTCCGCCAGCGTGATCGCCTCTTCGATAATGTCCATGGCCACGGTGGCTTCCTCTTCCTTGATGATGAGTGGCGGGCAGAGCCGGAGCGTGCTTTCGCCGCAACCCAGAAGGATCAATCCGCGCTCGAAGGCCAGGTCTACCACGCGATTCCGCAGGGCTCCAGCCGGTTCGCGAGTAGCCTTGTCCTTCACCAGTTCGACGCCGATCATCAGGCCGCGTCCGCGCACGTCGCCCACCAGCGGATGGGTTTGCTTCCAGCCGCGCACGCGCTGCATGATGAATTCGCCCACCTTGGCAGCGTTGCTGATGCCCTCGCGCTCCAGAATGTTCAGGGTGGCCAGCGCCGAGGCAATCGCCACCGGGTTGCCGCCAAAGGTGGAGGCGTGAGAGCCGGGCAGCCAATCCATGACCTCGGCGCGGCTTATGCAGGCGCTCAGCGGCAAGCCGCTGGCAATGCCCTTGGCCGTGCAGATGATGTCCGGTTCGACGCCGGTGTGCTGGACAGCCCACCATTTGCCGGTGCGTCCCATACCCGATTGCACTTCATCGCAAACCAGCAGAATGCCGTGCCGGTTGCAGATGGCGCGCAGCTCGCGCATGAAGTTGTCAGGCGCAACCACGTAGCCGCCCTCGCCTTGAATCGGCTCGACGATGATGGCGGCCACTTCCTCGGGGGCAAGGACGGTCTTGAAGAGCTTTTCCTCGATGAAGCGCGCGCAGCCCAGGCTGAAGGCTTCTTCATCCTGCGGACCGCCGGTGCAGCCCCGATAGGCATAGGGATAGCGGACATGGGTCACGCCGGGAACCAGCGGCGCGAAGCGCCGTTTCTGCTGCGGCTTGGAGGCGGTCAGCGACAGCGCGCCCATGGTGCGGCCGTGGAAGGCGCCCAGGAAGGCGATGATCTGCTGGCGGCCTGTGTGGTAGCGGGCGAGCTTCATGGCGCACTCGATGGCCTCGGCGCCGGAGTTGCCGTAGAAGACCCTGTGCGGGCCGGGCATGGGCGCAATGGCGGAGAGCTTGGTAGCCAGGTCGGTGAGCGGCTCGTTGTAGAAGTCGGTCCCGGAGATGTGGATCAGCTCGGCGGCCTGCTTTTGGATGGCGGCGACCACTTCGGGGTGGCAGTGGCCGGTGGAGGCCACGGCGATTCCTGCCGCGAAATCGAGAAATTCATTGCCGTCCACGTCTTCCACGCGGCAGCCGCGGCCACGCTTGGCCACCAGCGGATAGGAGCGGGTATAGCTGGGTGAGATGAGCCGGTCGTCAACCTCGATGGCAGCCTTGGCCTTGGGTCCGGGCAGCGGGCAGACGAGTTTTGGTCCGTATTGCGCATGCAGTTCTTGCTTGGTCATCTTTTTATCTCCTCGACGGATTCGGTTGTGCGGCTGGGCGGCATCGCATCAATGCCCGGGCACGGACCCCACAGGGGATGGGGTCGCCCAGTTCTGTTCGCCCCTGGGGACGAGAAAGAGCAGGCGAGGATCGTCAGAGGACCGGAGCTAATCGCCGAAGAGGCTGGGCCGAGTGAGGGTGGGCAACACATGCAGATGCCATCGCGGGCAGATGATGCGCGCCCGTGACCGCGACCAGCGCTTGGCGTCTGGCAATAGCCGCGATTTGGCAACGCGCGTTTGCATGGAATCCCCGGTGGCGTGAGCATAGTACATTTCCGCTGGTTCTGTATAGCCTCGCCGCGGCCTTCTGCTTCGGGGCGTTAGCATGGAAGTAACCCCATGGCGAATTCCCCGCTCCTTCCGGAAAAGAAAACGGCCACTACAACCTCCATTGTTCTGGCCTTTGCCAGTCTTTACTTCTTCTGGGGGTCCACCTATACGGCCATCCGCATTGGAGCGGCCCAGATGCCGGCGTTGCTGCTGGCCGGGACGCGGTTTCTCATTGCGGGCGCGATTCTGCTGGCCTGGTGCCGCTGGCGCGGGATGCGCCTGAACTGGCCGCCGAAGACCATGCTGCTGCTGGGCGCCGTCGGGCTGCTGCTGCTGGGCGGTGGCAATGTGGGCCTGGTGTATGCGGAGCGGACCGTGCCCAGCGGGCTGGCTTCGTTGGCGCAGGCGGTGGTTCCCCTTTATGTGGCGCTAATTGAGATGGCGCTGCCCGGCGGCGAGCCGTTGCCTGTGCGCGGCTGGCTGGGCGTTGTGCTGGGTATTGGGGGCTTGGGCGCGCTGCTCTGGCCCTCGCTCCAGAACGGCATGGCCGGCGACAGCGTGCGCCTGTGGGCCGTCGCCAGCCTGCTGGCCGGCGCGCTTTCCTGGACGGTGGGCAGCATCCTGTCGCGGCGCGCGCGGTTGCCGGTGAACATCTTTGTGGCCGCGGCCTGGCAGATGTTGATCGCGGGCGCCTTCAGTACCTTGCTGGGCACTGTACTGGGCGAATGGCCGCAGTTCCACGTGAACGCGGCGGGAATTGGATCGCTCGCCTACCTGGTCACCGGCGGCTCGCTGCTGGGCTACACTGCATTTATCTATCTGATCGACAAAGTGCCGGTGGCCAAGGTCGCGTCGTATACCTATGTGAACCCGGTGGTTGCGGTGCTCATGGGAATCTTTCTGCTCCACGAGCGGCCGGAAAGAACCGAATTTGCCGGCATGGCCGCCATTATCGTGGCCGTTTTTCTGCTGACTACCGCGCAGATCAAGGCCAAAGGCGGTCCACAGCCCTGCGAGTCGCGCTCTGCCGCAGAGTTGGAGCCGCCGCTGGCGGAGTGATTGCGGGCGGCAGAAATCCCAAAGCGGAGGGAGACGGGGGGGTTAACCCCCGCATAAAGCCGACAGAATCAAAGCGGGGCTTTACAGGCTGCGGAAA
>CAYQSI010000006.1:69978-105540 GCA_964420185.1 uncultured Occallatibacter sp.
GGAGACGGGGGTTTTAACCCCCGCATAAAGCCGACAGAATCAAAGCGGGGCTTTACAGGCTGCGGAAAAACCCCAAGCGGAGGGAGACGGGGGTTTTAACCCCCGCATAAAGCCGACAGAATCAAAGCGGGGCTTTAGCCCCGGAGAAAAAGCTCGAAAACGGTCAGCATTCAGTGATGAAACACTTCAAAATTTCAGAATTTCAACGACAAGGAGATAGTTAAAATGGTCAGACTTCTGGTTCAATGGCTTTTGAGCGCGGTTGCCCTGCTGGTGGTTTCCCAGATCGTGCCCGGTTTCATCGTGAAGGGGCTGGGTTCGGCGCTGGTAGCGGCGCTGGTCATCGGCCTGCTCAACGCGACGGTCGGATTTCTGCTGAAAATTATCACCTTTCCCATCAGCATTCTCACCCTCGGCCTTTTTCTACTGGTCATCAACGGATTGATGATCCTGGTAGCGTCGAACCTTGTCTCCGGTTTCCGCGTGCGCGGATTCATTCCGGCCTTCTGCGGCGCCGTGGTGCTGGCCGTGCTGGGCATGATCATCCGCGCGGTCACGAAGCACGCGTAAGTAGTATCCGAAGAGCAATCGCAGCGATCCTTCCGGTTTCGCTCAGGACGACAGTTCTGAGCCGAGACTCAAGGCGAGTGCATCGTGGTGAAACAGGAGCCATCACCTTTCCCTGTTATTCCTTGCAGAAGATTTACCTCCGCCGGCGCACAATAGGAATGATCAAAGGAACGGGTCTTTACTGATCACTGTTCACTGTCAGGCATCTCCCCGGTTTATACCCACAACCGTGTGCCCCCCTACCCCCCTAAAAATAGATTGAAACCTTGCAGATTAATTCAACGGGGGGGTAGGAGCACTGGGATTTTTTGCCGGCACAGACTTGCCATGCCGAGCTGGAGTCTTCGCGCGCGCGCTTGCCGCAACTTTGGTCTGTGCCTGCGGAGTCGTTGCCGGATGTGTGACGACTGGTCCATTCAGCGTTTGCGGCGTGCGCATGGCTCCCGCGCTTGAGAAGCCGCCCTGTGCGGACACGTGTGGGAGAACCGTGACTGCCCTTATCGACTGCGGCGGTTGCACGCGCGAGGAAATGCCCCATCCGCCGCCGACCACCACAAAGACAATCGCCGCCGCTGCCGCCGTGCGCACCCAGGCGCTTTCCAGCCGCCACGCCACGGGCCATTGAAGAATTCGCGCCCGGTGCGGCGCTCTACGCAGGCCGTCTTCGACCCGCTCCTCAAGCCCCTCGGGCGCGGGAAGGCTGGCGATGAGCCGCAGCGTGTCTTCAAATTCGCTGGAACCGGGATTGCCGGCAAATGGGTTCTGAGTGGAGGAATTCATCGCACACTCCTTTCGTGGTCCAGCAGGCCGGCCATCAGGTTGCGCGCGCGAAAGAGCCGCGACCTGACGCTGGATTCGGTAATCCCCAGCACCGAGGCGATCTCCACGCTGGTCAGCTCCTCGAAGGCCGAGAGCATCAGCACCTGGCGCTCCTTGGTGGGCAACTGCTCCACGCAGGAAAGCACGTGCGCGTGGTGCTGTGCGGCGGCGGCGCGCTCCTCGGCGTTCAGTCCGCCGGCGGGCAGCACGCGCGCCAGTTCGGCCACGTCGTCGGTCTCCGGCCGGGTTTTCGAGCGGCGCTTGCGGTCCAGCACGACGTTCCACACAATGCGAATCAGCCACACCCGCTGATCGCGCACCTCGTGGAGCGTGTCGCGGTGGCGCAGCACGCGCAGAAACGCCTCTTGCACCGCGTCTTCGGCATCGGCGGAGTTGCGCAGAACGGAGTAAGCCACCCGGTAAAGGGTTCCGGCGTACTGGCTCACCAAGGCCGCAAGCGCCGCCTCTTCCGCGTGCTGGCGGGTCTCGTCGTACTCAGCCTTGTCTGCGATCTCCATCCAACCTGAGAATACTGCCTGGCCCGCGCTCATAGTTCAACAGACGCGCCGGCAAGGGAAAATGCTCAAATCTGCGCCGTACCGTCCCGAACGCTGGCCAAAATAAAAAGACTCGCGAAGCCCATGGCTCCGCGAGTCTTTTTGGTTGATTCCGCCGGTATTACTCTTTGGCGCCGAGCTTTTGCGCGGCAATCGATCCGGCCATGCCGTCTTTGTCAGCGTCCTTGATCTTGGCCCAAAGCGCCCGGGCCTGATCCTGCTTGCCCTCCGCGGCAAACAGATCGGCCAGATCAAGCTGCGCCACAGCCGCTGGCACCGTCTCCGACGGCTTGGCGGCTATCGCGTTGTAAAGGCCAATCGCCTCGGAGTCGCGGTTCGTCTGCTGATAAAGGCCAGCCAGAGCCAGCTTGGCCAGGTTCGCCAGATTCCGATCCCAGGAGCCAGCAGCGGTCTTCAGTTCTGTCTCAGCCGGGCCGGTCTGATTCAGTTCCTCGTAGGTGACGCCGGCAAAGTAGTGAGCCTTGGCGCCCTCTGAGAGCCAGCCATACTGGTGGGCAACCGCAACAAACTGCTGATTGGCGGCCTTCGAGCGATCGCTGGCCGTGGTATACACTCCATTGGTGGCTGGGGCGCCCGGCTGCGCCAGCGGCGCATTGTAGGCGTCCAGGGCTGTTCCCAGGGCGGCGTCCGCCTTGGTCGAGCACCAGTCCGAGTAAACCAGTGCCCCCGCGCCGACAACAACAACCACAACAGCAACGATGACCCAGCGCGTAACGCCGGAACGGTGACCACTGAGCCAACTCATGCTGCTTTTGGTGGCTTGGGCAAAGCTGTCTTGTTTCAAGGAATGACGGGTTTTTGTGTCCACGGGGTCTCTTCTTGTCCTTCTTCTCTAGACTTGCAGGCGGGTCCGTATGGATGGAGGGCCGCAAACTGCAACCCAATCAGTCTATCAGCGCGCGAAGAGGGGCGTCCACCGGGGCACTTGCCGTTGGGCGAGCGGAGCGGTACGCTGATTCCATGTATGAAGAGTTCCACGTAACCGACCGTTGGAGCGGCGAAGAGCTGGATTGCCGCTGGAAGGGCACCATGGTGGCCATCGCCACACGGCACGCCGACGCCGTCGATGTGCGCTTTGATGTGAACGGCAGGCCGATGTGGATTGCCCTGCCGCTGGAGGCGTGGGGGCGGCAAAAGTTGCTGACGGGAAAGGTGATCACCGACCAGCTCGCAGCGCAGATCGCGGGCCGATTCCTCAAGCAATTGATCCAGGAGGGGTACGACTCCCAGCGGGAGGTCTACACCATGACTGTGGACGAAGTCCTCTCGCACCTCGACGCCGTGGTCGCCGAAGCCAAGGCCCAGGGCGAGATGCCGACGCTGCCGGCGGGAGTTTGAAGGGCCGGGCTCAAGGGTTAGGGAACAGGCATCGGCTGCTCTTGAAAACTGATGGTTTGCAGGTTTTAGGTTTTTGCCAACTATAAAGCTACATGTTGCCGGTTTGAATGAACTGATACACGCCATATGGTAAAGGCCTCTTCGACCTTCAGAAGGAATGAAAATGAGAATGGGCAATGGGAATACGCCTCTGCGGTATTGATTCGCCCCCGGCCTCGCCACAGATCCAGCGTTTTTTCTGTTCCCTGTTCCCTGTTCCCTGAACGATGTCGCCTGCCATTCCAACAGAGGGCCCTTAATTCCTACCTCCTCTCATCTGTTACACTCGCTAGCAATCCTCCATCATGCTTTTCAAAGCTCACAGCGCGGCTGTCTATGGAATCGATGCCAATCTCATTGATGTTGAGGTGGACTATAGCGGCGTGGTTGCGGAGAAGGACGTCTTCCACACCGTGGGCCTGCCCGATGCGGCGGTGCGCGAGAGCCGCGACCGCGTGCGCGCGGCCATCAAGAACTCCGGCTACCTGATTCCGCCTACCTTCATCACCATCAACCTGGCGCCGGCCGACTTGAAGAAGGAAGGCTCGGGCTTCGATCTGCCCATCGCCATTGGCATTCTGGGCGCTTATGGCGCGTTGCAAACCAACGATCTGAGCCAGTTTCTGCTGGTGGGTGAACTGGGGCTGGACGGCGGTATGCGCGCCGTGCCCGGAATGTTGCCGGTGGCGATTCTGGCGCGCGAAAAAGGCATCCCGAATCTCATTTTGCCGGCAGCCAACGCAGCCGAAGCCGCCGTGGTGGAGGGCGTCAACGTCTATCCCGCCTCGTCGCTGCTGGATGTGCTGGAGCTGCTCAACAGCCAGGTCGTGGGCGTGATTCAGCGCGAGCCGTACCGCGTTTCCACCGAGGCGCTGCTGGGCGAACTACAAAACTTTCCTGTGGACTTCAAGGATGTGCGCGGACAGCAGACGGCCAAGCGCGCGCTGGAAGTGGCCGCGGCCGGCAGCCACAACATTCTCATGATTGGCCCTCCCGGCTCCGGCAAGACGATGCTGGCCAAGCGCCTGCCCTCGATCCTGGCGCCTCTCAGCTTTGAGGAGGCTCTGGAAACCACCAAGATTCACTCCGTCGCCGGGGTGCTGGACGCTGCCGCAGGCCTCGTGACGCAGCGGCCCTTCCGCTCGCCGCACCACACCATCTCCGACGCGGGTTTAATCGGCGGCGGCATCATCCCGCGGCCCGGCGAAGTCTCGCTGGCCCACAACGGCCTGCTGTTTCTGGACGAGCTGCCGGAGTTTCCGCGCAACGTGCTCGAGGTCTTGCGCCAGCCCCTCGAAGACCACACGGTAACCATCGCGCGGGCCTCCATGTCGCTCAGCTTTCCGGCGCGCTTCATGCTGGCGGCGGCCATGAACCCCTGCCCCTGCGGCTTCTTCAACGACAAGTCCCGCGAGTGCCAGTGCTCTCCGCCCATGATTCAGCGCTACATCGCCAAGATCTCCGGCCCGCTTCTCGACCGCATCGACATTCACATTGAAGTCCCGGCAGTGCAATACAAAGAACTGCGCGGCTCGGCGGCGGCTGAAGGCTCGGCCGAGATTCGCGGCCGCGTGCTGGCCGCCCGCGAACGCCAGCACGTGCGCTTCAAAAAGTTCGGCGACAAAATCTACTCCAACGCGCAGATGACCACCCGCCAGATTCGCGTCCACTGCGAACTGGGCGCCGACGCAGAACATCTGCTGGAGCGGGCCATGCAACAGCAGGGCCTGACGGCGCGCGCCCACGACCGCATCCTCAAAGTCGCCCGAACGATTGCGGATCTGGAAGGCACGGAGCGCCTGAGCGTGGCTCACCTGGCCGAGGCCATTCAGTACCGCACGCTGGATCGCAGCTACTGGGCGTAAGAACAGTGATCAGTGGTCAGTGATCAGTGGTCAGTTTTCGGTAAATGGCAACCATCTGACAGAAAAGCAATTACCAGAAGAGGAGCCATGCGGCCTAGAGCGAAGCCAGAGTCACTGCATCCTGTTTAGTTTTGTGCAATGTCGCCGCTCCCTGATGGTCGCGTCGACTTGAATGCCGTGGTTTCGGGAACCAACGACCCGGGTTCCGCTCTAGCCGCTGATACCCGTGTTGCTGACCACTGTTTACTGTCCACTGTCCACTGCAAAAAAACTATTGACCTGGATGCCAACTCGTTATACATTGATTATTGCCATCCATAAAGGGCAATTTGTTAAGTGTGTACGTGTGCTCTCCTGTCGTTTTCCGCATCATATTGAGCCAAGGCTCATCCGTTGATGCCCCGGTGCGTTTATATCTTCCGGAACGGAAACGCGGGATGGATGGTTCCCAAGGCGGTAATCTGTATCCCTGATACGGCGTAATGCCTGTTCCATCATCTGCGAAAGTGCGTCAGGATTTTGAACTGTACGCTCAATTCGTGCGTCTAAGTCTTGGGAGTAGGAATTTAGGGCAGCCCGCGTTACGTGGCTTCCCCTGCTGCACCGTCGGCGCCAGTGAAGTTCCGGCCACGCAGGCAATTCTTTGAAGGAGAAACTCGTAATGCGTTCCGATTTGGTTTTTGGAGCACTTTCTCATGTCTCCAATCGCTACCAGCTCTGTCAATTGGCGAGCAAGGCAACCCGTAAGTTGCACAAGCCAAACACACGCGTGCAGGACACGGCTAATCAGGTCTTCGCCCGCTTTCACATCACCAATCCCGGCTCCGTGATATCCGTTGAGGCGTCCGCGGAACAGCCGGTAGAAACCCGCCGCGCCGCTTGATCGCGCCTCCCGAAGGGTATAGTTGAGTCAGACAGCGGCTTCAGGCGGCTTGCCATTCAAGCTAGTCCCGCACTCCGGTGTTCGATGCTCCACTTGATTCGGGAGAGCCCTCCAGTGCAGCGCACTCCGGCTGCCATCTTTGAACTCCCGCCCGATCTTTCCCCGGAGCACTTCCCCCTTCCGGACCCTCCCACTCCCATCCTCCGTTATTGCAGGTGAACATGACCATCGCGGAACTCAAAGAAAAAAACATCACTGAACTGACCCGCATCGCTCGTACCCTGGAGATCCCGGGCACCAGCGGTCTTCGCAAGCAGGATCTGATCTTCAGGATTCTCCAGGCACAAAGCGAAAAGGAAGGCCACATCTTTGCCGAGGGCGTTCTGGAGATTCTTCCTGACGGCTACGGCTTCCTGCGCTCGCCCGACTACAACTATCTGCCCGGCCCCGACGACATTTACGTCTCGCCCTCGCAGATTCGCAAGTTCGATCTGAAGACCGGCGACTCGATCAGCGGCAACGTCCGTCCGCCGCACGAGGGCGAGAAGTACTTTGCCCTGGTCAAGATCGAGGCCATCAACTTCGAGTCGCCCGAGGAGACGCGCAACAAGATTCTCTTCGACAACCTCACCCCGCTCTATCCCCAGGAACGCATCAAGCTGGAGACGGTGCGCGAGGCCATCAGCGGCCGGGTGATGGACCTGCTGACGCCGGTGGGCAAGGGCCAGCGCGGCCTGATCGTCGCTCCGCCACGCACCGGCAAAACGATGCTCTTGCAGTCGCTCGCCAACTCCATCTCCACCAATCACCCCGACGTGGTGCTGATTGTGCTGCTCATCGACGAGCGGCCCGAAGAAGTTACCGACATGCAGCGTTCGGTGAAGGGCGAGGTGATCAGTTCCACATTTGATGAACCGGCAGCGCGCCATGTACAGGTGGCCGAGATGGTCATCGAGAAGGCCAAGCGGCTGGTGGAGCACAAGCGCGACGTAGTGATTCTGCTGGATTCGATCACGCGCCTGGCGCGCGCCTATAACACCATCGTGCCGCCCTCGGGCAAGGTGCTCTCCGGCGGCGTGGACTCGAACGCCTTGCAGCGTCCCAAGCGCTTCTTCGGCGCCGCCCGCAACATCGAAGAGGGCGGTTCGCTGACCATCATTTCCACCGCGCTGATCGATACCGGTTCGCGCATGGACGAGGTCATCTTCGAGGAGTTCAAGGGCACCGGCAACATGGAAATCATCCTGGACCGCAAGCTGGTGGACAAGCGCGTCTTCCCGGCCATCGACATCCAGCGCTCCGGCACCCGCAAGGAAGAGTTGCTCATTCCCAAGGAGGATTTGCAGCGCATCTGGATTCTGCGCAAGGTGCTCAACCCGCTTTCGCCGGTCGAGGCCATGGAGTTGCTGATCAGCCGCCTGGAAAAGGTCCGCAACAACGCCGAATTCCTGGCCAACATGAATCAGTTGTAGAATGGTTCCCCCGGCGGCTGTTTTTTTGAACGCCGGGGGAACTCGTTGAATAGCCAAAAGAGCGGAGGCTCCTTTCCGGATTTGCCGCTCGCTGGTAAGATAATGAATGTCGTGGGGCTGTAGCTCAATTGGGAGAGCGCCTCGTTCGCAACGAGGAGGTCAGCGGTTCGATCCCGCTCAGCTCCACCAGATTTAATCCCAACTTCCCTGTTCGCCACGTCAACTTCCCCAGATGACTACGAGTCTTTTCGACCTTTACAAGATTGGTATTGGCCCATCGAGTTCGCATACCATGGGGCCCATGCGCGCCGCCTGCCGGTTTGTGCGGGAGCTTGGGGGCCGCGGTGTGCTCGTCCGGGTCGAGCGTGTGCAGGCGGAACTTTATGGCTCGCTGGCGCTGACTGGCCTGGGCCACGCTGCTGACCGGGCTGTGCTGCTGGGTTTGGCCGGCCATGAGCCGGGCACCATCGATCCTGCGGTCATCGAATCAACGGTTGCGGCAATTCGCGCCGCGCGCCAAATCAATCTGGCTGGAACGCGGGCCGTTTTATTTGATGAAGCCCGCGACCTCCTCTTGCATCGGAAGATTCTGTTTCCTCCCGGCGCGCACATCCACCATCCCAACGGAATGCGTTTCACTGCCTATGATGCTGCGGGCGCGGTTGTCGAGCAGCGCACCTTCTTTTCCATCGGCGGCGGATTCATCGCCGAGGACGGGCCCGCCAAACCGCCAACAACGGAGCGGCAGCAGGCCGCAATTCCGTTTCCCTTTCAGAGTGCCGCGGAGTTGCTGGCCACGGCGCAGGCCAACGAA
Source organism: uncultured Occallatibacter sp. (assembly GCA_964420185.1). Classification (GTDB taxonomy): domain Bacteria; phylum Acidobacteriota; class Terriglobia; order Terriglobales; family Acidobacteriaceae; genus Telmatobacter. Next base: position 78,357 of record CAYQSI010000006.1, read on the forward strand.
CTCTCCATCAGCCAGCTCATGTTGGAAAACGAGTGCGCTCTTGTTGCGCGCGATCTGGAAACTCCGCCGGTGAAAGTGGTGCGCGCGGGGATCGAGCATATCTGGCAGGAGATGCAAGCCTGCGTCGAGCGCGGCATCGCCACCGAGGGCATTCTGCCCGGCGGCCTGGGCGTGAACCGCCGCGCACACCATTTGGCCGCACGTCTCGGCGTGAAGCGGGCAATCGGCCTACGCGGCGATCCGCTTGTGCCGCTCGACTGGCTCACGGTTTGGGCTTTGGCGGTGAACGAAGAGAACGCCGCAGGCAGCCGCGTGGTGACCGCACCCACCAACGGAGCCGCGGGCGTTGTTCCCGCCGTGGCGCATTACTATGAACGCCTCACGCCCGGCGCGGACCACGAAGGCATCCTGCGCTTTTTTCTCACTTCAGCCGCCATCGGCATCCTATATAAGGAGAACGCTTCGATCAGCGGTGCGGAGGTCGGTTGTCAGGGCGAGGTGGGTGTGGCCTGTTCGATGGCCGCCGCGGGACTGACGGCCGCACTGGGCGGCACAAATGAACAGGTGGAGCACGCCGCCGAAATCGCCATGGAACACAATCTGGGAATGACCTGCGACCCCATCGGCGGACTGGTGCAGATTCCCTGCATCGAGCGCAACGCCATGGCCGCGGCCACGGCCGTTCATGCCTCGCGTCTCGCGCTCAGCGAGTCCGGGGAGCACAAAGTTTCGCTCGATCAGGTGATCCATACCATGTATCTGACCGGCCTCGATATGCAATCGCGCTACAAGGAAACCAGCCTGGCCGGCCTTGCCTTGAACATCATCGAGTGCTAATTTGGCTGGCGAGGATTCCAGCCATGTTGTTGCGCAATCTTTCCGCTGCTCTCGTGGGCTGCGCGCTTCTTGCCGCGCCCGTTGCCGCCAACGCCGCCGGTCGCGGGCCATCGACACCCGAAGAGCGGAAGCAGGCGCTCGAATACATTCAGCACTTCGAGGCAAATCCGCTCAATCAAAACCTGAAGCCGGAGATTCAATGGTTGACGATCTGGATGATTGAAATTCCAGATGTTCATGTCAATCTCTGCATCATCCTTGACAAGCTGCCCAAGGGCGACAAGAAAGACAGCCAGGCTCTTTTCAACGCCACGTTCTTTTCGCAAATTGCCTTCGTGCTCCAGAATCCCGATAAGCAGGACGACCATCTGGCGGAATATCAAGCTGGCGTCGAAGGCGCGCTGCGTGTGTATGAAGTCTTGCTGAAGTCCAATCCCAAAGACCGCCAGCCGTATCTTGACGATTTGATTCAACGGCGCGAGGCCGGAACGCTGGCGCAATTCGTGAAGGAGCGCGCCGCCTCTGCATGCCATCAATAATGATCCGGCTCGCCAAGGTTTCTCATGTTGGCGGAGGTCAACTTGCATTTTTAATTGTTGGCCTGACGCTGGCTTTGCTTAGGTCGAGCGACGTTCTCTGAACTACTGCAAGCGATGCTCGATTCCGTACTGAAAAAATTGTTGACTATTTTTCCACCGCTATGTCGTTTTTCTCTTGACACTCGCGATGTGGGAATCTATACATGCTTCATCTGCAGTAAGATTTGCAGAATCGATGCAAGTCATCGAAAGGGAGAATAGGCAAATGGCAACCAAAAAAGCAGCCAAGAAAGTACCTGCGAAGAAGGTCGCGAAGAAGAAGAAGTAGCGACACCTCCAACCGTAAGGCAACACATCAGGGGAACGCTTCATGCGTTCCCCTGATGTGTTTTTAGGAAAAGGATTACACTGATACCGCAAGGAACCGAGGGGGTATCCGTGACAAGCCGCCGATGGATAGCCGAGCAATGGGACGAAGCCACCGCAACCCTGGTGGGTGCGCAGGCCGAACACATGATCCGCGTCTTGCGCGCGCAGCCGGGCATGGAAGCCGACGTGGTGGCGGGCGGTCACGTCTTTCATGCGCAGGTGGCCGCGATCGCCCGCGATGAGGTTCGCTTCAACCTGATCACCGAACTCGATGCGGAGCCGGCGCTTCCCCTGACGCTGGTGATGGCCATCTACAAGTTCGATCACATGGAGTGGGCCATCGAGAAGGCTACCGAGTTGGGAGTTAGGGCGGTGGCGCCGGTGATTGCGCGGCGAACGGAGAAGCACCTGGCCGCGGCCGCCGCGCAGCGCACGGAACGATGGCGGCGCATCGCGCATGAAGCGGCGCAGCAATCGCGGCGCTCCGACGTGCCGCTCATCTTCGATCCGACTCCACTCTCCGCGCGTGTGCGAGCTGCCTCTGAGGCCGCGCGCGACGATTCCGCCTCTGCGTACATCGTCCTGGCCGAGCAGGAGCGCACCACCACGCTGCGCCATGCGCTCAAGGAAGCCATGGCCGCGGCAGAAACCGAAATGCCTTCGCTGGAGATTGCCATCGGCCCCGAAGGTGGATGGGCCCCCGCGGAAGAAGCTCTCTTCGACGCCAATGGCTGGCGCGCCGCATCGCTCGGCCCACGCATTCTGCGCGCCGAGACGGCGGCCATCGCCGCTCTGGCAGTCGTGGCTTCGTACCTGGAGTAGTATTCGAAATTTTTCTGGGTCTCAGAAGAGAGTGTTCTGTCTCATTCCATCCATTTCATATTGTCTCGGGAGATCCTCTGCACTTTCGCGCGAATGTTCGCGAATCTCTGAACAAGTTCTAATTGTGATACGAAGATTTTCTCGGGGACTAAACAGGCTGCGGAAAAACTCGCCGTTTTGAAAGGGCACGACTTGAGTCGTGCCACAAGTGCCGCAAAAATAACCGGGCCTTTAGACCCTGAAGGATGTTTTTCCGGAGTTCAGATAAAATCCCGGCCTTTTTCCGCAGCCTGTAAAGCCGTGCCCTGACACAATCAAGGCCAGAAATAAGTTTTTCGCAGCCGGTGAAGCCTGCTGCTCCCTCCGGAATCTTCTATTTACAACTGCAGTATCAGGCAGTGGCCTGCGGCGCGGCAGTCCCTTCGGCTTCCAGCTTGCTGCCCACGTCAGCGGCGGCGGCAGCCAGCACGCGGTGGTGGATGGTAAACAGCGCCAGTTCGAGCCGGTCGCTTACGCCGGTCTTGTCGTAGACGGAACGCAGGTAATTCTTGATGACCTGCTCGGTGGTATTGAGGCGGTTGGCGATCTCGCGGTTCTTGCATCCCTGAACAATGAGCGCGACGATGCGCATCTCCTTGGGAGTGAGCCGGTCGCGTACGCGCGTGCCCACCATGTCTTCCTCTGGCGAGTCGGGCACCATGACCTGCGGAGGCAGCCAGGTTTCGCCGGCGGCTACTGAGCGCACACAATCCACCAGGGCGGGTCCGGTGACATTGCGAAAGACCACGCCGCGAAAACCCTGCTGCAAATAAGCGTCTGCCGCGTCGTTGTTCTCGGCAATCACGATGCCGCGGCAGGCAGTGGCCTCAAGCAGCGCGCTCAGCCGGGCCATCTCCGGCCGCAGCGAGGCGGCAAAGAGGACGATGGAACCGGGAAACGTGGTGATGGCGTGATGCATGCGGTCAAGGTCGGTGCATTGAGCAATGATGCGCAGGTCTTCGTCCATGGCCAGCACTTTGGCTGTGCCAGCCCGAAAAATCGCCTGCGAATCGGCCAGGATGATTTTGTTCATGATGCGCGCCTCGTCCGCTGCATAATCCTGGAAGCCAAGTTACAGCCCGCCCGGCACGCGGTTTCCACCACGCCGGAAACGGCGGCCCGCGTTCAGGCAATGGCCTCTGCTCTCTGGGAGACTATCGGCAGATTCCTGCAAAACCCTCTAACTGCTTCAATCTGCAACAAAGAGCCGCGAAGCACATCCCTTTGGTAACCGGCCCAGGGTTCAACTTCACGAATCTTTAGTAACTATCCCTACAAATGAGATTACAGCCTGTTGGCCCCGACGGTCACGAAGATTCGCGGCCGGCGGCTGAGGATTCTGTTTACTGATGAGGCACGTGGGATGGATGCGGACGCCGGGCGGGTTCTGTTTCGACCATCATCAGCGCCGCGGCTGGAGTTTTCTTTTCTTAGCGGAAATCAACCTATTTCTCCATTCCACAATGCGGTGAAGAGGGCGTGCGCCGCGCCGATGAAAGAGATGAAGAGGTATGGATGGCCGATCGCACGGAACTTCTTGAAGTGGCGCTGGATAGTCTTCCGGAGGGCTTTGCGCTGGTTGGCGGCGACGGCCAGGTCATGCTCTGGAACCGTGCCGCGGAGGCGATCACCGGGCACACCAGCGCGGACCTGCTATCGCGACAAGCGCCCGAACCGCTGGAGCCGCTGCTGTTGGGACGCACGTGGCTTGAGGATCAAGGCGCCGGCGCCGGAGCGCAACCGGGACGCAGCGCCATGGTTCACTTTCAACACAAGCTGGGCCACGATGTTCCGGTGATTGCCCGAACGCTGATGCTGCGCGACGGGCTGGGCGGGCGCATGGGCACGGCGGTTGTTTTTCATCCCGCCGAGAGCCTGGACGCGCTGCCGCATGGGGAGTGCGACGAAGGCTCCAGCGTGGAGGCCAGCCAGGCGGAGTTCGAAGATCGTCTGGTAGCGGTCTTCGAGGATTTTCGGCAAGGCGGGGAGAGCTTCGGCGTGCTGTGGATTACCGTCGATCAGGCCGGCGAACTCCGCAAGACGCACGGCGCCGGGGCCTGCGAAGCGATGCTCGAAAAGGTGGAACGGGCAATGGGAAACGGGCTGCGGCCAGCCGAGGAGATCGGGCGCTGGGGCGACGATGAGTTTCTGGTGCTGTCGCACGAGCGCACACGGGAGATGCTGGCGGCCCACGCGCAGGTGCTGGCCGGGCTGGCCCGGACGGCGGAGTTCCGCTGGTGGGGCGACCGGGTCTCGCTCACTGCGAGCATCGGCGCGGCGCAAGCGGAACGGGATGGGAGTTTGGCCGATCTTCTGGAAAGGGCAAGAGCAGCAATGTTTACCAGTTATCAAGCGGGCGGAAACCACATCACGCTCGCGCCGGGGGAGCCAGCATGTTCGCCATCATAGGCATTCTTGTGGTTTTTGGATCGATCATCACTGGATTCCTGATGGAAAAGGGCCATATCCTGGTTCTTCTTCAGCCGGCTGAGCTGCTCATCATCGCCGGCGCGGCGTCGGGCACGCTGCTGGCGGCTAATCCCATGCACATCATCAAAGACATCGCCAGCGGCTTGGCGGGCATTCTGAAAGGCTCGCCGTACGACAAAGCGCGTTACCTGAAGACGCTCAAGATGATGTACCAGTTCCTGAACAAGGTGCGTAAAGAGGGATTGCTGAGTGTGGAGATGGACGTGGAAAAGCCGGAGGAAAGCTCCATCTTCAAAAACTATCCCGAGTTTCTCGCCGACCATTCCGTCAGGGACTTTGTGTGCGACACGCTGCGCATGGCCATCACCGGAGGCGTGGAGCCGTTCGACATGGACCAGATGATGGAGCTCGATATGGAGGTCCACGACCACGAGGCGACGCAGCCGGTCAATTCCCTGAGCACCGTGGCGGATGCGCTGCCCGGATTGGGCATTGTGGCCGCGGTGCTGGGCGTGGTGATCACCATGGGCGCGCTGGGCGGTCCGCAGGAGGAGATCGGCCGCAAAGTCGCGGCAGCGCTGGTGGGTACCTTTCTGGGCATCTTGCTGTGCTACGGCGTGGTCGGCCCTTTGAGCGCGAACATGGCCAAGACGGCCGACGCACAGAACGAATATCTGCATGTGCTTCGGGTGCTGATTCTGTCTTTTCTGAAAGGCTCGGCTCCCATGATCGCCATCGAGATGGGGCGGCGCGCGATTCCCGCGCATGTGCGGCCCAACTTCGATGAAATGGAACAGAACTGCAAGAACCACGCGGTTAACGCGGACGCGGCTGCGGCCGGAGTATAAGTATCTGACCGCGTGGTTCCGTATGTTGCGATTGAGTGCCGTAGCATCCCAGATCTCAGAATCGAGATCTGGGGCACCCGCATAGGGCCGCAAACCATGGGGAAGAAATAGGGCATCATCATGGCCAAGACTCAACCGATCATCGTCATCAAGAGAGTGAGTGGCCACGGCGGCCATCACGGCGGCGCGTGGAAGGTAGCTTATGCCGACTTTGTCACCGCCCTGATGGCGCTGTTCATTGTGCTGTGGCTGATGGGATCGAGCGAGCAGGTGAAGAAGTCCGTGGCCGGCTACTTCAACGATCCCAAGGGAACCGGCAAGCTGATGGGCACCACGATGAGCGGCACCGGCGAAGCCATATCCGCCTCCACCACCGACCAACTGCAAAAGCTGAAAGACAAGCTCGAAGAGGAGATCAAGGCAAGGAAAGAGCTGGAAAAGCTCTCCAAGCAGATTGAGATCACGATTACTCCCGAAGGGTTGCGCATTGAGCTGATCGAGGGCAAGGACGGCACGTTCTACGAGATTGGCAGCGCGAAGCTGAGCGTGAGCGGGCAGGAGTTACTGGCGCTGTTGGCGGCGGAGTTGAAGACCTTGCCCAATTCGCTGCTGATCGAGGGCCACACCGACGCCACGCCCTACTCCAGCGATACCAGTTACAGCAACTGGGATTTGTCAGCCGACCGCGCCAACTCCGCGCGGCGGCTCTTGCAGCAGGACGGCGTGCGCTCCGACCAAGTGAGCCAGGTGCGAGGCTACGCCGACCAGATGTTGCGCGTAAAAAACAATCCCACCGACCCCTCCAACCGCCGCGTCTCGATTCTGGTTAAGAACGACAGCGAATCAGTGCCGACGCTCTCGGCGGCCAGCGTGGTGGATGGATCTACGCCTTTGCCGGGAATCGTGAAGGGCACTACGGCGGCAAAGGACGGAGCCAAAACGCAGGGTGCGCAGCCCACCGCGGAAGCCGCCGCCAAACCGTCTTCTCCAGCCGCTCCGCCGGCCAAGCCTGCGACAGGAACTCCAGTGGCCAAGCCGGGCCTGATGGACAGGCTCAAGGTCATGCTGCCCGGGACGAAGAAGTAAGCGGGGCAGCGAGACGGCGGATTCCCGAGGCTTGAGAAAGCCTGCGGACCAACAGGGTTTCTTCCGTGTGCCTGCCGTTCTTGCGCGGTCCATGCCCGTTCCATCCGCCGCTCACAGGGTGAAACGCCTATAATCAGCGTGTTGTGCATACATTTCCTTCATCTCGTTCAAGCCGGGTTCGACAACTGGCCGCTCCTCTGGGACTGGGCTTTGTGCTGGTTCTGTGCCTCATGGTTTGCGCCCGTGCCCAGAGCACCGCGGAGACTAACCCCGCCGCGGCGGATCGCGGCCGGATTCTGCTGGTGCTGCCCTTCGACAACCGCACCGGACAGCCCAGCCTGGAGTGGATTCGCGAGGCTTCGGCGGAGATTCTGAGCAGCCGTCTGGGGTCAGCGGGTTTCGCCCCCATGAGCCGCGTGGACCGCATCTATGCGCTGGATCATCTGGGGCTACCGCAGGGCTTTCACCCCTCGCGTGCCAGTTCGCTCAAGCTGGCCGAGACGCTGGACGCCGATTCGATCATCGTGGGTAGTTACATCACCGACGGCACCGGCATTGTGGCCGAGGCGCAACTGGTGGACGTGCCCCATCTCCGCATCAGCCAGCCGGTCACCTCCCGCGGCGAGATGCGCGAGTTGATCTCAGTCTTCGACTCGCTGGCTTGGAAGCTGACCAAACAACTCGACCCCAGTTTCAGCGGGTCCGAGGAGACCTTTGTGGCCGCCGGCTCCGGCCTGCGCCTGGACGCCTTCGAGCAGTACATTCGCGGCATCACCGAGCCCGACCAGCAGGAACGCCTGCGCCACCTGAACTCGGCCGTTCTGCTCAGCCCGGAGTTCAGCCCAGCCTGGATGGCGCTGGGCCGCGAGGACTACGCCAGCCAACAGTACGAACAGGCGGCAGCGGCCTTCGCCAAGGTGAGAGGCAACGACGCCGATGGGCTTGAAGCCGGTTTCTACCGCGGCCTCTCGCTGCTGTTTTCCGGCGACTACACTCACGCGGGGGAGTCCTTTGCCAGCGTGGCCCGCGTGCTGCCGTTAGCCGAGGTTTTGAACAACGAAGGAGTTGCACTGGCTCGCCGCGGCCAGGACGGCATTTCGCTCTTCCGCCAGGCTGTGGCCGCCGACCCCAATGGAGCCGACTACCACTTCAACCTGGCCATCAGTCTGAAGCGTCACGGCGATGCCGCCGAAGCGTTGACGGAGCTGGCCCAGTGTCTGCGGTTGCGCCCCAACGACGGCGAGGCCCAGGCGATCCAGAAGGCGTGGACCGGAGCGGAGAAGCCCGGAGTTGGCAAGCCAGGACCGGCAACGGCCACAGGTTCAGTCGAAACAGAGAAGGGTGTCGAGGCCACGGTCGATCCGCTGGAGCGCATCCAGCGCGGCTTTGACGCAGTCGCCTTCCGCCAGGCCGCACAGATGATGGATCAGATGGGCGCCTCCAGGCTGGCCGCGCTTCCGCCGCTGGAACGCGCGCAAATGCTTTCCAGCCATGCAAAGGACTACCTGGACCGCGGTCTGTTGCTTGAGGCTGAGCGGCTCTATCAAGCCGCTTTGGCCGCCGACAGCAAGGTTGCCGCAGCCCACGCCGGCTTGGCAGAGATTCGCGAGCGCACCGGCGACGCCGAGGCTGCCCGCAAAGAGGCTTTTGCCGCCCTGAAACTGGAGCCTTCCGCCGATGCGTACGTGGTGCTGGGCTGGCTGGACTTTGCGGCCAACCACCTGGGCGAGGCAAACAAAGAAGCCGACGAAGCCCTAAAGCTGGCCCCCGAGAACACGGCGGCCCTGGAACTGCGCCGACAGATTGAAGTCAAACAAGGGCAGAAAAAGTGATGTGGTGCCCCATCTTTACGACGGAAAAGAGCCGCCAAGATGGGGGCACGGAGCAGTTGGGTTGAATGACAATGGCCTTTTTGGGTTGAACGACAATGGCCTTAAGGAGCAAGCCATGGTTTTGCAGCCACGCAGGTTCGCCGTTCGGGTTGTTCTGGTTTTGGCAGCAGCGCTGTTGGTTTGCGGGTTGGCTACTCCGGCCTCTGCCCAGCAACCGTTCGTTGACAAGTTTGTCCTCTCCGACACCATCCAGCCTGTCACGGCTGGTGAACTGGACCGGGCCATCGCGCACGCCAACTCCGACGGCGCCCGCGCTCTGCTGGTTGAGCTGGACACACCGGGCGGCCTGCTGGACTCCACCCGCACCATGGCCGGAGCGATCCTTAGCTCGCGGGTTCCGATCATCGTTTATGTGGCTCCGGCGGGCGCGCGCGCTGGCTCGGCGGGCTTTTTCCTGCTGGAGTCGGCTGACATCGCCGCCATGGCTCCCGGCACGAACGCCGGAGCAGCCCATCCGGTGATCGAGTTTGGCCCTCAGCCGGACGCGACCATGAACCAGAAGATCGAGAACGACGCCGAAGCCTTTTTGCGCTCCTACGTCACCCGCCGGAACCGCAACGCGGAAGCCGCCGAGGCCGCCGTCCACACCTCCCACTCGTACACGGCCCAGGAGGCGCTGGATCAGCACCTGATCGACCTGACCGCCTCGAATGACTGGGAGTTGCTGAGGGCGCTCGATGGCCGCGAAATCACCCGCATGGACGGCAACAAACTTGTGCTCCATCTGACCGGGGCGCGCATTGAGCTGCTGCAACCCGCCCTGCGCGATGAGCTGCTGGGCTGGCTGGTCAATCCCAACATCGCCCTGCTGTTCCTGATCGGCGGTGCGCTGCTGATTTATCTCGAATTCAATGCACCCGGCACCATCGTACCCGGCGCGCTGGGCACGCTGATGGTGCTGCTGGCCATTTTTGGGCTGAATATGCTGCCCATCCGCTACACAGCCGTGATGCTGCTGGTGGCGGCGATGGTGTTGCTATTGCTGGAGGCCAAGTTTGGCGGCCACGGGGCGCTGGCCATCGCGGGAATCGTCTGCCTCACCTTCGGCACTCTTACCCTGGTGGCCGCACCGGTGCCGGAGATGGCCATCAGCCCCTGGGTGGCCCTGGCGGTCAGCGCCGCCTTCGGGTCCATCACTGTCTTTCTCGTCCGCCTGGCGGTGCGCGCCCGCCGCGCGAAATCGCGCCTGGGCCCGTCGGCACTGGTGGGCAGCCGAGCACGGGCGATGGAGCCGCTGACCCCCGAGGGCCACGTGCTGGTGGAGGGCGAAATCTGGCGCGCTGTGGCCAGCGAGCCCGTGCCGGCCGGCGCTTCGTTGCGCGTCGTGGGCCTGGAACAGTATCTGCTTCACGTGGAGCCAGCTCAGCCGCAAAGGCCGCCGCAGCCCCCTGCATAAGGAGTACAATCCGCTGTAAGTGAGGGAAGTCCAATGCCAGATGTAAGCATGCCGATTCTGATCTTCATCGCGATCGTCGTCCTCTATTTGCTCAACTCCATCAAGATTCTCCGCGAGTATGAGCGCGGGGTGATCTTCCGGCTGGGCCGCGCGCTGCCCGCGCCGAAAGGCCCCGGCATCATCCTGGTCTTCCGGCCCTTCGATCAGATGGTGCGCATCTCGCTGCGCCAGGACGTGCTGGAGGTTCCGCCGCAGGACGTGATTACCCGCGACAACGTCACCATCAAGGTGAACGCCGTGGTCACGCTCTACGTGGTCAATCCCAACGACGCCGCCATCAAAGTGGTGAACTACGTCTACCAGACCTCGCAGTTTGCGCAGACTACACTGCGCACGGTGCTGGGCGAGGTCGAACTGGACGAACTGCTCAGCCATCGCGACAAGCTCAACCTGCGCATCCAGACCATCATCGACCAGCGGACAGAACCGTTTGGGGTGAAGGTGATCTCGGTGGAAGTCAAGCAGGTGGACCTGCCCGATCAGATGCAACGCGCCATGGCCAAGCAGGCCGAGGCGGAGCGCGAAAAACGCTCGAAGATCATCCATGCCGAAGGCGAGTTCAACGCTGCGCAGAGGCTGGTGGACGCCGCAGCCCTGCTGGCCACCGAGCCCATGACCCTGCAGTTGCGCTACCTGCAAACCCTCACCGAGATCGGCGTCGAGAAGAACACCACCATCGTCTTCCCCCTGCCCCTGGAGATGATGACGCTCTTCAACAAGATGGGCGCGACAGCCACGGCCAAGGCAGAGTTGGAAAATAAGTAAAGCGAAGATACGATATCTTGAGCGTCTGCCTCAAGATATGACTTGCATGAAGGGGACGGGCTGAAACCCGTCCCCTTCACGACTGAAAGATACTGGATTGACTCTGATCTTGCTATAGCCCTGAGGGCGCTGAATGTACGAAGGCTTCGACGAGGACGAGCTTCAGCCGATCGAGCGCCGGCGCGATACCGAGCTGACGCTGGGTCCGATGCTGCTGCTCGGCATTTTTTTTGGCCTTGTGCTGTTGTGTGGACTTTGCTTCGGGCTAGGTTACTCGATCGGCAGCCACAGCTCCCATGATTCCGCCGCCGCCGGACAGCAGCCCAGCGGCGGAGCTTCTTCAGGAGCAGCCGGCTCACAAGGCAAGCCCTCCGCCGCCCCGCAGAACGTCTCCCAGCCGCAAAGCGCCTCCGCTGGCCCACCCTCGGCGGATGGAACCAACGCCGGCGCGGCTGCCGATTCGCAGAATCCCGGATCGACGCCTGCCCCCGGCGGCAACTCCACGCAGCCGCTCGCGAAGCCCGCTCTGCCCGCCGCGGCAACTTCGCCCACGTCTTCTTCCGCGCAGCCCTCCCCGGCGCTCAGGACCGCGGCGACCGGCACGCTGATGGTCCAGATTGCCGCTGTTTCGCATCAGGAGGACGCCGACGTGCTGGTGGGCGCACTGCGCAGGCACGGTTATGCCGTCACCGCCCGCCGTGATCCCGCCGACGGTCAGTTCCACGTGCGCATCGGCCCCTTCGCCAGCCGCAACGACGCCAACGCCGCGCGCCAGAAACTCCTCAATGACGGCTACAACGCCATCGTGCAGCCGTAATTAGTTCCGCATCCACTCCGGCAGCTCCGAGGCAATCGCCACCCGCACGGCTTGCGACAACTCTTCGCGCGTTGCGTAGTCGCCGGGGAAAATCGGCGCGTGGAAAATGATGTGCGCCGTGCCCGGCTTGATGCCAAAGCTGCCCTTGGCCATCATCGTTTCGGTGCCGTAGATGGAGACGGGAATACAGGGCGCGCCAGACTGCATGGCTAAATAAAACGGGCCTTTCTTGAAGGGCAGCATACGGCCGTCCCTGGAGCGAGTGCCCTCAACGAAGGTCGTAATGTGGAGGCCTTTTTCCAGCAGCCGCGTGGCCGCATCCACGCTTGCTTTTGCGCTGGCCGCGTTTCCCCTGCGGTCCACGGGAATATACTCGGCCAGTTTGAGACAGTAGCCAAAGAGGGGGAGCTTGAAGACCGAGCGCTTGGCGAAAGCAGACGTTTGCCCCGGAATCCGTGAAATCAGAGCCGGCGGATCGAGGTTCGACACATGGTTGGCCATGAAGATGCACGCGCGATCTCTGGGTACGCGCTCCAGCCCTTTGACCTGGAAGTGAATGCCGGCCACAAAATAACCGGCGCGGACAATGAAGCAGACCACCGCGTAGAGCGGTCTTACATTGCCGGTAATTGCGGCCAGCGGTATGAAGATCACCGCCGAGGGCAAGCTCAAAATGAGAATGGTAACGAATACAACAAGCGACACAATCATGAGGGTCCCGTCTAAAAGCTTAGATTTGTCTTGACCGGCGCGCATCGGGAGAGCAATTCTACGTCCGCATCCACTCCGGCAGCCCGGAGGCGATGGCCGTGCGTACCGCCCGTGACAACTCTTCGCGCGTTGCGTAGTCGCCGGGGAAAATCGGTGTGTGGAAGACGATGTGCGCCGTGCCCGGTTTGATGCGCAGGCTGCCTTTGCCCTGGATGCTCTCCGTGCCATGGATGGAAACCGGGATGCACGGCGCGCCGGATTCCATGGCCAGGAAGAAAGGGCCTTTCTTGAAGGGGAGCATTCGGCCGTCCGGCGAGCGAGTGCCTTCCACAAAGGTGGTCATATGCACACCCTTGCCGAGTACGCGGCGGGCAGCGGCAACACTCTGCTGCGCGGCTGTGGGACTGCCGGTGCGGTCCACCGCAATGAAATCGCCTTGCCGGAAGCCGGTTCCCAGAACAGGCAGATTCATCAGCGAGCGTTTCATGAATGCCGAGGTGCGCCCCGGAATCAGCGAGATCAGCGCGGGCGGGTCGAGGTTGGAAACGTGGTTGGCCATGAAGATGCACGCCCCTTCCCTGGGTATGCGTTCCAGGCCTTCGACATGGAAGCGCACGCCTGACAGGCGGCAACTGCTGGAGAGCATGAAGCGTGTTGCCTTGTAAAGCGGCGATACATTGCCCGTGATCGCGCACCAGGGTATGAAGAGGAGCGCCGATGGTATGCCGAGGACAACCATCGTGGTCATGAAGATGAGATAAGAGATCATGCCGGCCACGCCTCACCGCGGCCGATCAACGACGCCGGCCCGGTAAGCCTGAGCTCAGTTCCCTGCCCTTCCCACTCAACCGTCTGTGTGCCGCCGGGAGCAACCACGGTGAGCGGAGATCGGCAGCCGTTCAATGCCAGCGCCGCGGTGGCCGAAGCCGAACTGCCGGTTCCCGAGGAAAAAGTTGGTCCCACGCCGCGCTCGAAGATGCGAATCTCAATCTCCGAGGGGCTGACGATGCGAAGGAATTCGACGTTGGTCTGGTGAGGAAAATCCGAATGCGGGCAAATCTCCGCGCCAATTTCCTGCCACGTTTTCCCGGCGACGGCAAACTCGGCGTTGTCCACGACGATGATGAAGTGCGGATTGCCGGTGGAAACCTCGACGCCATCAACCGCAACTCCGTCCAGAAGCGTAACGGTTTTCGGGGCAAACGAGGGAACGCCCATTCCGGCGGTCACTTCCACGGTGAATTCGCCGTCCGTCTTCAGGGCATTCACGCGGCAGACGCGCAGTCCCGCATCGGTCTCTATGTGCAACTCGTCGCCCGGCTGGAAACCGCGTTCCAGCGCCATCCATGCGGCTACGCAGCGCGTGCCATTGCCGCTGATCTCGGCGATGGAGCCGTCGGCGTTGAACAGGCGGATGCGGCCGGAACTGGGGCCGGTCCAGGCGAAGAACTCGATACCGTCAGCGCCAATGCCTGTGTTCCGCGCGCAGAGCCGCCGCGCCAACTCCGCCGATTCGTAGCTCTGAGCGGCATCTTCGGTCACAATCAGAAAGTCGTTGCCGCAGGCGTGGGCTTTTGCAAAGGGAATCAATCTTCCTCCGGATCGCGGAAGGTAAACAGCGAGTCGATGGCCGGTTCGCCGAGCAGCTTTCCGCGCAGCCGCTCATGTTGCTTTGTGGTCGCGGTCAGCGCAAAGCTCACTCTTTGCAACTCGCCGATGGCGTCGCGCTCGACGGTGTTCAGCCGCTCGCCCGCCTTGTCCATCGCACTCAGAATCGATTCCAGCATGAGCGTTTGATCGTGTCCGCGCGCTTCGTAGACCAGCGGATAGCTCTTCAGGTTGGCGCGGCGCTCCAGCAAGCCCACCAATTCCAGCGCCACGATGACGATGATCGCCGCCACCGCTGCCGCCGCATACAATCCCGCGCCGCAGGCCATGCCGATGGAAGCCACCACAAAAACGCTGGCCGCGCTGGTCAGTCCACTCACCCGGCTGCGGTTGTGCAGGATCAGCCCCGCACCCAAAAAGCCGATGCCCTGCACGATGTTCGAGGCCACGCGGCCTTTGTCCGGATTGGCGTCACCGGCCAGCACCGCGGAGAGCAGCGTGAAAAACGCGCTGCCCATGCAGATCAGCAGGTTGGTGCGCACGCCGGCGGCCTTGCGCTTGAGTTCCCGTTGCAAGCCGACAAGGGCGCCCAGCAGGCAAGCCATCAGCAGCCGGCCGATAGCTCCGTTCACCACCACGATCTGTTGCAGCCGGTCGAAGGCAAAGGGCTGCGCGAACTGTGCCAGAGTCATGCTCATAGTGCTTCCTTGCCAGATGCTATCACCGGTCGCCCGTCTTGTTGAGGCTGGTTGCAACATGCGTACCGGAGACGTAAATCGTCGCCGCCGGCTGCCCGGCCAGCGTGAAGCGGCGAACTGCCGTCAACCCATCGGGATGCGCTTTCACCGCGCGGTCGATTTCGTCGCCGTCAAAGGCCAGCACGATGGCAGCGTGTGCGGCCGGCGCGGTTAGCGCGTTGTGGTAAATCTCCAGATCGCCCTCGTTGATGGTTTGGCGAAGCGGAATCCCGGTGAGCGCAACAATTTCAGGGAAAACCGACGTGTCCATCAGCACCACGGCCCCAGGCCGCCCTGCCAGGAGCGAGCGCAGCGCCGGAGGAATCTGGATCTCATAGGCTCTGCGCGCCTCAATGTTCTTTGTCCCTTCCACGTAAACCAGCGGGCGCTCGCGCACCATCTGAGCCGCGTTGAGGACCAGCAGCGCGAACAACGCGCCCGCCGCACAGCGAACCCAGAGCGGGTTGACCTCGCGCGGCTTGAACTCATTCACCACGGCCAGCACAAGCTGCGCCGCAAAGCCCATCCCCAGCGCAAAGGCGGGCAGCATCTCCATGCCGTAGCGCAGGTTGTACCACGAGTGCGGCCACCAGGTGGGCAGAAAGATGGGCACCGACCCGTACGAGACCGAATAGGCATAGAAAGGAACGGGGAACCACAACAGCAGCGCCCACAGGAACGCCCGCCGGCGCGCCGTCAGCCCGGCCCACGCCGTTCCCAGCAGGCTCACGACCAGCAGCACATTACCCCAGGCCGCCGCGGCCGCGTCCATTTCCGCGGCTTTCACAAAAAAGAGCAGCGCAACCCACGGATTGTGCCACCCCGGATGCGGCGGAAACCCCGGCGCGGAAGTTCGAATCTCAATCGCCTTGGCGGAATACGGCCCTCGCGCAAAGTAGAGCCAATCGCCAAAACCCGTCGCGTTGTAAACAAACCACGCCACCGGCGCGGCCAGCAACAGCGCGCTTGCCAGCCAGAAGCCGGGCGCGCTGAGTTTACCGCGGCGGACGAGAGTCAAGCCGATGCACACCCAGGCCACGAGAGCCATGATCCAGCCGTCATAGCGCGTAAAGACCGCTGCCACCAGCACCGCCGCAATCCAGCACTGCGCGCGGAGGGCTCGCCTGGGGTCCGCGTCCAGGCTGGCACGCCACTCCACCAGGCCCACCGCAACCCACACCATCTCGCAAACAAACAGCGGTTCGGTCATGGCCGTGGTTTGGAGGTAGAGCAAGTTGGGATTCAGCGCAAAGAAGGCCAGCGCCAACGCCGACGGGGCCGGCCGCAGCCAGTGCCGCGCCAGCCTGTAGATTCCCGCACACGCGGCCAGGTAAGCCAGAGCCGACGGAATCACGCCTGCCCACCCGCTCGCCCACCCGCTATAAATCCGCACAAAAGGAATCAGCAGCAGATGCGGCAACGGCAGCCACACCGAGCCCAGTTCGCTCAGCCGCGGCTGCTGTGAGTCAAAGACCCGCCGCGCAATGTGCAGATGGGCCACTGCATCGCCGTAGTTGAGCATGGCCCCGTGCTGCCAACTCCAGACAATTGCGGCGATGGAAGCCGCCACGCAGCAGGCCAGCACTGCCAGCCACTCTGGACCCCTTACGCGACAATGGGGACTCTCAGTCAAGGTGTGTCAACTCACGAAACAGAATAAATCGGTCGTCGATCTCCTTGCGAGTAAGCTTCTGCAGCCGTTCCGTGCCGAAGCGCTCGCACGCGAACGAGCCCATCACGCTGCCGTAGAACATGGCGCGCCGGAAGGCAGCCGGAGTTTGCTCAGGCTGCGAAGCCAGATAGCCAAAAAAGCCGCCGGCAAAGCTGTCGCCCGCGCCGGTCGGGTCCACCACCTCATCGAGAAGCATCGCGGGCGCCCTGAAGCACTTCGTGCCTTGGACCTTTGAATCGGTTCCCTGAAAAAGCGTCGCGCCAAACTCGCCGTGCTTGACCACCAGCGCCTTCGGCCCCAGCGCCATCACCGCGCGGGCGGCCTGAACGAGATTGTTGTTGCCCGTCAACATGCGGACTTCAGTGTCGTTGATGAGCAGAATATCCAGGCCTTTCAGCACTTCAAGAAGCGCCGCACGATGATCCTTGATCCAGTAATTCATCGTGTCGCCGGCCACCAGCTTTACGTCCGGCATCTGCTCGCGCACGCGCCGTTGCAAGACCGGATCAATGTTCGCCAGAAACAGAAACTCAGAGTCGCGGTATGAGTCGGGAATCTTCGGATCGAAGGCCGCAAAGACGTTCAAATCGGTAATGTGCGTCTTGGCCTCATTCAGGTTGTCGAGATAAGAGCCCTCCCAGAAGAAGCTCTTGCCCTTGGCCCGCTCAATGCCGCGCGTGTCGATGTTGCGGGCCTGAAAGACCGCCTCCTGCCTTCTGCCGAAGTCCTCACCCACCACGGCGATCACACGCACATCAGTAAAGTAACTGGCGGCCAGCGAGAAATAAGTCGCGGCGCCGCCCAGGCAACGCTCCCGCTTTCCTGCCGGAGTCTCAATTGAATCGAAGGCCACGCTGCCCACTACGGTAATCGCCATTTCTTCCTCTCAAACTGCTCAAAATTGTATTTTCGCCACGAATTTCAGCTTTGAAAGGGTGCGGCTAAACAGGCTGCGGAAAAACTTATTTCTAGCCTTGATTGTGTCAGGGCACGACTTTAGTCGTGCCATAAATGCCGCACAATCAACACGGGCTTTAGGCCCTGAGGGATGTCTTTCGGGGGCTCGGATAAAAACCAGCCCTATTTCCGCAGCCTGTTTAGTCGTGCCCTTTCAAAAATGCGACGGCCGATTCCTCAATCTCCTGGCCCACTCGCTTGCCCGCTCGCCAATCTCTCTGTCCGCAGCGGTGCTGTTCACTGCAAGCTGTCAGCTAACTCCGCTACCAGCCCAGATACTTCCCAAACAGCAGCTTCAGCTTTTCCTTCGCTGCCGCTGGAATCGCCTCCGGTTGAGTCATCACGGCATAGCGGGCAGCCGAGGCGCAGGCGCAGGTGCGTTGGGCAGGAATGGCAGCTACCGCGGCTTTGACCACCTTGGCGGCGTTCTCCGCATTCTGGTGCGAGACAGCCACGATCTGCTCGACGGTGACCGCGTCGTGTCCCTCGCGCCAGCAGTCGTAATCGGTGACCATGGCGATGGTCGCGTAGCAGATCTCCGCCTCGCGGGCCAGCTTGGCCTCCTGCAGGTTGGTCATCCCGATCACATCCGCACCCCAACTGCGATAGAGATTGGACTCGGCCCTGGTGGAGAACTGCGGACCCTCCATGCACACATAGGTCCCGCCCAGCTTGCCCACCACGCCCACTGTCGCGCAGGCTTCAGCCGCCGCCTTGGCCACCGTTGCACAGACCGGATCGCCAAAGCCCACGTGGCCCACGATGCCTTCGCCAAAGAAAGTCGAGATGCGACGGGAGGTCCGGTCGATGAACTGGTCGGGAATCACAAAGTCGGTGGGCTTGTGCTCCTCTTTGAGCGAGCCGACAGCCGAAATGGAAATGATGCGCTCCACGCCCAGCTTCTTGAAAGCGTAGATGTTGGCCCGGAAGTTCAACTCCGAGGGCAGAATGCGGTGCCCGCGCCCATGCCGCGCCAGAAAGGCGACCTTGCGCCCCGCCAGTTCGCCCAGCACAAAGGCGTCCGACGGGTCGCCAAAGGGCGTCTCCACGCGCTCCTCGTGTACGTTGGTAAATCCGGGCATCGAGTACAACCCGCTGCCGCCAATGATGCCAATCTCCGCTTGAGCCAAAGCCCGCTCCTTCCAAATTCTTCTCAATTGAACCGCGCCGATTCCCGGCCCGCAGCCCTTACAGTAGCAAACACCTTAGTATAAAGGCCGGCGATACTCTCTTCCCTGGCCGCAGCCAGATGCGAAGATAAGAGCAACACTCCGGCTGGCATTCTCGCGCCGGGCGCGGACTCTCCGGGAGAAACTCGCCATGCGTCGCGTTGCGCTTATCTACAATCCGGCTTCCGGCCAGTACTCCAGGGGGCGACGGAGGACCATCGACAAGGCTCTTGCCATCCTGCGCGAAGCGGGCGTCGAAGCCGAAGCGCTGGAAACCTGCGCGCCCGGCAGCGCCGGTGTGCTTGCCGAGGAGGCTGTGCGCCGGGGCTGCGACACGATTCTTGCCTGTGGCGGCGATGGCACCGTCCATGAAGTCTTGCAGAGTCTGGTTGGCACTAGCGTGGCTCTGGGCGTGGTGCCGCTGGGCACCGCCAACGCGCTGGCAGCGAACCTGGGCCTGCGCTCCTCTCCGGCGAAAGCAGTTCGCAAGCTGCTGACCGCTGCCCCGGTGCGCGTCTCCGTGGGCCAAATCTCTTATCGCGACGCGGCGGGCTCCGCCAGTTCGCGCTACTTCACCGTGACTGCAGGCGTGGGTCCTGATGCACTGTTTCTCTCCCGGCTCGATCCCGGCCTCAAGCGGCGCTTCGGCTATCTCCTCTACCTGGTCGAAGGCTTCCGCCTCTGGGCCACACACTCCTTCCCGCTTTTTCAAGCGGCCTTTGAGGAAACCGCCTGCGCCCAACCGCGCGTGGAAGAGATCTCCCAGCTTCTGGCCGTGCGCATTCGCGATTATGGCGGCGTCCTCCACAACTTCGCCCCCGGCGCCACATTGCACAAGAACGGGTTGCGCCTGATCGCCTTCAAGACCCGCAGCCGCCTGAGCTATTTCCGCTTCATGATGGCGGCTATGTTCGGTTGCCAGAGCTTTTCACGTGAGGTCGAATTGCTCGACGCCGTCTCGGTCGAGTGCCGTCCCTGCAACGGCTCTTCGCCGCGCGTCTTCGCCGAGGCCGATGGAGAGTTGCTGGGCGATTTGCCGGTTCGGATCGAGATCGTGCCCCAGGCCGTAACCCTGCTGATTCCACCTAACGCGAAGCCCTGAAAGCCGCGCGCATCCTCAGTTCTCTGTAGCCGGGCAAATTCCTGTATCCAATTGAGCAGATTCCGCGCGCGCAGCGTGAAAGACTCGGGCCATCGTTGCTATCCGGCGGAAACTGAGCCGGATGTGCAGCATACGCAGAACCCGGGAGGGAAGCATGCTTGGAACAATCCTGATTGTAGTACTGATCCTGATGCTGATTGGCGCCCTGCCAACTTGGCCGCACAGCAGAAACTGGGGATACTATCCGACCGGCGGGATCGGATTTATTGTCCTGATCCTCGTCATCCTGCTGCTTATGGGCCGGATTTGACCCGTCGGGGGTCTCGATCAATGATTCGGAGCCAGCATCTGAGGCTCGCCTGCGTGGCGGCACTTGTATTCGCGGTGCTGCTGCCGTGTGGGGGTGCGTTTGCCTACTCCGTCCTGACACACGAGGAAATCGTAGACCTGGCATGGATCTCCGAGATTCGGCCGCTCCTGGTCGAACGCTTTCCGGGTATGACCGCAGATCAGATCAAGGAAGCTCATGCCTACGCCTATGGAGGCTCGGTGATCCAGGATCTGGGCTACTACCCATTCGGCAGCAAAGAATTCAGCAACCTGGCGCATTACGTTCGCACTGGGGACTTTGTTTTGGAGTTAGTGGCTGAAAGCCAGAATCCCGACGAGTACGCCTTTGCGCTTGGCGCGCTCTCGCACTATGTGGCGGACATTGATGGACACCCGGCGGTCAACGAGGCGGTCGCACTCAATTATCCAAAGCTACAAGCAAAATTTGGCAAATCCGTTCGCTATGCCCAGGACAAAACGGCGCATTTGAAGACCGAGTTTGGATTCGACACCTTGCAGGTGGCGAAGAATCGTTATGCGCCGGAGCAGTACCACGATTTCATAGGATTCCAAGTCTCGGAACCGCTGCTGGAGCGGGTCTTCCCCGTTGTCTACGGGCTGGAGCTGAAGGACATTCTGGCGCATGAGGATCTGGCGGTTGGTTCCTATCGCTTTTTTATCAGCCGACTCATTCCGGAAATGACCCAGGTGGCGCTTCAGACGCACAAGAAAGACTTGATGCGCGAGAGACCGGACTTTGCGAGGCGAAAGTTTCTGTATCGTCTCTCCCGCTCGGACTATGAAAGAGCGTGGGGAAAAACCTATACGAAGCCGGGCATCGGCACACGAATCTTATCCACGCTTCTGCGCTTTGTGCCGAAGATAGGCCCACTGAAAGGCATGGGCTTCAATAACCCGACCCCGCAAACGGAAGACCTGTATATCAAGAGCATCAACACAACCACGGATCATTACCGCGCCCTGCTGGAAGAGGTGCGCGCAGGCAAGCTGGCGCTGCCCAACTGCAATCTCGATGACGGGAACAAGACCGAGGCCGGGGAATACTCGCTCGCAGACGAAACCTACGCAAGCCTTCTGGCCCGGCTGGCCGCACATCACTTCGACCGGACATCGGCCCAGTTGCGCGATAACATTCTCGCGTTCTATGCCACCCCCTCGCTGCCGGCCGGGACCGGAGAAGGCCCGGCTCACGGGCAAGCGATTCTGGACAATCTGAGCCAGTTGAAGTCCGCGACGCCTGCGCCGGCCGCGCCGGAGAAGCCTTCCATCCCCAAGCCGTGACCGCTCAAAACTTATACTGAGTTGGGGTGGCCCCCAAAAAATCTACTGTAACTTCGCGGGCGCGACTACATACACATACTCAAGCAGTTCTTTGCCCGTGTTCGCGACGTTGTGGCGGGTTGTGGGCGGAATATAGACAAGCATCGGAGCTACGAATGGCTGCTTTGCCTGGCCGTCGATCAGCGCATCGCCCTGGCCGTGCAAGATCACCAGGGCCTCCTCGTTCTTGCCGGTGGTGTGCCATCCGACTGTCGCGCCGGGCTTGAGGCGCACAAAACCGCTGCGCATTCCTGTCGTTTGGGGAACCCCTGCCAGCAAAGGGCAGTCTGCTTGCGAGCATTGCAGCGGCACCGTCAGCGGCTTCGGTTTAGCCGTCTGCGATGAAACCGGCATTGCAGCAACAAATAAGAGCCCTGCAATGCTGAAAAATTGTGCTTGTATCTTTGGTCTCATACTTACCCCTCAATGGAATAATTCTTGTCTGATATTGACAAATCAGCCAGCGATTCATTCACAGGCGTGAGTAAATCCAATAGCCACAGCTCGAACTCCGTGGGAGAGCAGAGAGTCTGCGCTCTAACCTGCATCGCCTTCGCCAAATTCGAGTTCATCGAACCGCCGCCATTTATAAATGACTATCGACAAAATCCAACTCGCGCCAAAGAGCCCAACGATGCAGTAGCCCAACATGCCAAAGTTGTCATTGAGCTTGATGACCCAACCCCACACTCCGCCTGTCAGGTGGAACTCGCCCGCCAACAAGCCAAGCGCTTCGATGCCGCCGACGGCCACGGCAATAACGACGGACACTACTGTAATTGTGATGTTGTAATACAGCTTGCGGATGGGCTTCACGAAGGCCCAGCCGTAGGCGCCCAGCATCAGGACATTGTCCGTTGAATCGATCAGCGACATGCCCGCTGCGAAGAGAACCGGGAATACCAGAATCGACCAGAGTGATAGTCCCTTGGACGCTTCGGCGGCGGAAATTCCCAGGAGCCCGATCTCGCTGGCGGTATCGAATCCGAGGCCAAACAGGAAGCCCAGCGGATACATGTGCCAACTGGACCGGATCATATTGAACATGGGGCGGAAGAGGCGGGAAAGAAAGCCGCGATTGGCAAGCAGCAGGTCAAAGTCTTCTTCAACATAGGGTTCTCCACGCCGAACCCGCATGAAGCTGCGGCAAATCGACTGGAGAACGATCAAATTGACAATCGCAATTGCAAAGAGGAAGAGGGCCGACACCGAGGTGCCGATCACCCCTCCAATCTCCCGAACCCCATCAATGCGATGTTGTAGCGCGAGAGCAGTGGCTGCGATGGCAATCGATCCCACGATGACGATGGTGGAATGGCCCAGCGAGAACATGAGTCCTACGCCAACGGGCCGCTTCCCCTGCTGCATCAATTTACGAGTCACGTTGTCAATCGCCGCAATATGATCCGCATCGACCGCGTGGCGAAGCCCAAAACTGTAAGCAAGAAACGCTGTGCCCAAAAGCACCGGAAACCGGTGAAAAGCGACGAATGCCCAGCACCATGCCGCCAGATTGAACGCCAGCAAAAGGGCGTATATGGCGATTACTTTAGCTTTGGTGTTGCCGGGTTCGTCGTTCAGCAGGGTTCGCAACAGGGATGGCATCGGGTTCCTTCAAATTGCGTGCAACGGGCATCGATCAGCCCGAATGAAACCTGTAGCACGTATTCCAAAAATGTATCACTATTGGCCTCGTCAGGCCAAGAACCACGGCGGAGTGCGGCCACATTTCATCCTCTGACCGCTGCTGCCAAAAACAGTTTCATTTGCTTTCTGTCAATTCGCGGCCGTCTCATGTGCATACGTTACTTTCCCTGGCCGAATCGCCATGAGATGGACCCGCCCGCCCACGAGACCATGCGGATCCCGACGCTCTTTTCGTCCGTCCCGCAGTCGAAGTCGTTAGGGACGAGGACGCCGTCCACCGTCACCGCCGGGCAGTTCGGAATTGTACCCATCACCCAACCAGGAGCAAAGGTCTCCGTGGTCTGGCCTGTGTAGCCGCGAGCCAGCATACCATCCGCGCCCAGCTCCAATCGGCCATTCAGAAACGAGCGCACCACGGCCATGCGGGTTTCGCCCACTGGAATGGCCTCAAATCCGCCCACGTCCAACTGCTTGTGCCCCACGTACTCGTACTCGCCCCGGGCGTGCAGGCCCGCTGGCAACCTGTCCAGCGTTGCCAAGGCATCGAAGATGGTGCGTGGCGCCTCCGGCGTAATTTGCGCGGGCGTTGTGTCAGAGGCCACCAGGCGCGCGTCGGCTTTGGAGAGGATCGCTTGCAAAGTTCCAAAGCTGCTGAACTGATGGCGTACGCTGGCGGTGAGAAACTTGAGCGTGCCCGGTCCCAGGTCCTCCGCCGAGCCGTTGTCGGGATCGACCTTGGCCATGGTTGCCGTGGTCGTCGTCCGGCCCAGCGTCACGCGCACATCGGTTCCAGAATGCTCTTTTTCGAGCACCAGTTGCTCGGAGTGGGAGCGCTCGAACGGAGAAGCCAGCGCCACCGCTCCGGTTGTGGAGGTGTTTGCCACGCTGATGTGCCGGTTCCCGATCGGTACAAGAGTGGACGTGGTTCGATTCGTTCCGGTGGAGGTTATCGCGCTAACGCGCGGGTCCTGGGTAAAGAAGGCTTGCCCGATGCTGAGCGATGCCGAGGGCAGCCAGTGGGCGGGGCCGGTTCCCGGCGTCCAGGCCAGCGTCGCCTTGGGGTTCTCGATTGCCTTCCACTCATCGAACGAGTAGGCAGACTTCACCATATCGGTGTTTTTCATTTCGATCAGGTCGGGTCGCAGGCCGGCATAGAAGCGCAGATGTTTGCCGAGGTCGCCGTGCAGGGCCACAAAGGGCGTCACGTCGCGAATGGTGACGTTGTTCGACAGTACTTTGACAAAGGAGCCATAGACTCGCGCATCGGCCATCGGATAGTGGTCCAGATTGTCGCGGTGAACATCGTCCTCGTCGTAGTCGAAGCCGGCCATCGCCTCTAACCACGGTCTGAAAGTGTGGGTCTCGCGCAGTTCCCCGCCTTCCACGGTGCGGAACTCGCTCTGCCGGATCAGGCCCTCGCCGAAGTTCGAAAACAGCGTCAGATTGTAGGTGCGAAAGAATCCCGAAAACAAAAGCTCGTCGCTGTAGCTGGCCTTCCAGCGGTCGTTGGCAGCCAGTAGTCCGGTGTGCGTCTGGTCTTTCTGCCGCGGGTCGAGGGTGTCCTTCACCTGCAAGCCGAATCCGATCGGAACCAGATTTCCCTCATGGGACACTCCAAAATATCCGATGCTGAGGAGCGTAATTTCGTGCTTGCCGCGATCGAAGACGCGCAGCGCATTCCACTTGAACTGCTTGCGGTGCTCCATATCCTTCAGCAAGCCGTTGCCGTAGTTGGCTTCCAGAGCCAGCCACTCCTTCTTCGCGGGATCTGACGGCGCAAATCCTGCCGTCAAATCCAGATCCCGATAATCGCCGGTAAGCGTGAGGAAGCGCGTCAGTTGCGGGCGCAGGCTGTAAGTGGCTGCCAGGTTCAGCGCGTGATTGCCCTCCAGCACATTGAAAGCGCCGCCGTCGGTCGCTACACTGCCCAGCACTCCGGAAACGTAGATATTCGGGTCGGCGTAGCCGTTTCCATGTGCGTTGGCGGAGAGATTGTTCGTCACCAGGTAGTTGCCCACCGCGATGTACTGGGCGATGGGCTCGCCGTGGTCTCCGGCCACGCCGGGCACAAAATACTGTGGCGCCTTGATGCCGCCGGCTGCGGTCTCAATGGGCAGGCCGGGAATCGATATCGGAGCACCGGGCCTTCCGGGGTTGGCGTCCAGCAACTCCTCGCGAACCATCACTTCTTGCGAGGGGTCGGGCGAGATCAGTGTCACCTCGCTGACGTCCGCTGTGACAATCACCTCTTCAGCTGCCGCGGCCACATGCTCCATGCGCAACGCCAGGTTCGCGAACCCGGCGCTCAAATCCATTTTGCGCGCCACCGCGTCAAAGCCAGCGGCTTCCATGCGCACCGTACAGACTCCCCGCGCAGGCAGCGCCAGGCTGAATCGGCCGTCGCCGCCTGTTTTGCCGTTCACCCGTGCGCCCCCGGCGAAATCGAACTCGATGCGCGCTCCCGCCACCGGCCTTCCTGCCGGATCGAACACCGTACCGGAAACGGTGTTCGCGCCGATTTGCGCCGCCGCTGCAAGAACGAAGGCCATAGAGAAGAACAGTAGTGCTATGATTTTTTTATTCGTGCTACTCGGTCCCATGAATCTTCCTTCGCCGGTTTAATTCCTGAATCTTATTGCTTGTGGCTGTGCTTGTGCCCGTGCTCGTGAGTGTGCTCCATGGCATGCGACGGAACGGTCATCACCAGCCGCCCATGCTGCACTCCTTTGAGGCCAATCATCCGGTCGGCAAACTGGGCCACCTGATCCGATTTGCCATGCACAATCAGCACCTCAAGGCAGGAGTCGTGGTCCAGATGCGCATGGCTGGTGGAGACCACCAGTTCGTGGTGCGCGTGCTGCACTTCAATCAGTTTTTCACTCACGCCGTGGGCATGGTGGTCGTAGATGAGCGTGACCGTACCCACGACAATGGCATCGGGCGCCGCGGTCTGCTCGGTTACCAGCCGGTCGCGGATCAAATCTCGAAACGCTTCCGACCGGTTGGTATAGCCCCGTAGTTGAATCGAGCGGTCAAACCGCTTCAAGAGATCCGAATCCAGCGCAATCCCGATTCTGCTCAGAACGCCCATACGCACTCCCGCAGGCCAATCGATTTCCCTGAGTCTTCAGGGGGAAGAATCAGAGTAGCACGACCCAGAAGATCATGCTACCGCGTTTCCCGCGACCAGGGACGGTATTCTTCACCTATTTTCAGGGCGGAGTCCGGCAGGCAGCCGGGGCAGGAGTAAACCCTAAGCCGATTTGAAATGAATGGCGGCAAGGCGGCTTGATCCACGGCAGAACCGCCTACAGGACCAGACTATGGATGGAATCAGGCGGATAGGGTTCCGTTCCGGCGGGAACTCGAGCGGCTGTCGATCCTCGTCTCCGGCGGTCCTTGGCCAGGATCGCTTAGGGCCTTCGCAACTCACAAACCGGGATTTCGTTGACTCCGGGGCTTGATTCGGGTATTCTGGAGTCCTTGCGCGGTGTTGCGCCTGGGGTCTGTGTGTGCTCACCCGGACTCGGCTGGTTGATGCCCTGGGTTGATGTTCTAAGGGATCGGCTGGAACAGGCTGCCGGCTGCTGGATTCGAGTTTAGACGCGCGCTGTTTAGCGCGAATCCGGTAGAGCCAGAGCCCTTATCAGGGCCAACCCCCGCGGTCCTCACCCGAACAGATTTGTTTGGCAGTGGGTGGAAATTGGGCCCGTGTGCTGATTGGCGCGGGCAGGAGCGCTTTGCGCTGGATTTTTGGGTTTGGGCTCCGGCAATTCGATGCGGTCGGGCTGGTTTTTTTGAAAAACAGGCGTCTTAGAGGGTAGGAGAGCGATGGGTACCTTTGTTCCGAGCGGCAAGAATATTGACCGCAAATGGTTTGTAATCGATGCCAGCGGCAAGACGCTGGGCCGTTTGGCGACCAAGGCCGCAGATGTATTGAGCGGCAAGCTGAATCCCCAGTATGTGCCGTACATCGACGTGGGCGACCACGTAATCGTGATCAACGCGGA
>CAYQSI010000007.1:0-103273 GCA_964420185.1 uncultured Occallatibacter sp.
ACCTTTATGCGCCGGTTCGATCCCGGCCCGCGCCTCCAATCCTTTCAATAACTTAGATTCGATACCCACCAGCGGCCAAAAGCCCAGTGTAGCGGGAATTGTAGCGGGTCGCCGTCTTTTCTTACTGAATCGTCCGTTCCGCCGCACCCTGCTCTGGCAATAGAGCTTCCATCTGCTTTGTCGCATTGAATTGCTCCAGACGCTCCACAGACCGCGCCTGATGCTCTTGGGTGGGGTGGGCATACCGCAGGACCATCTGAATCTTGGAGTGGCCCAAGAGCGCCGCCAACGTCACTAGGTCAATGCCTGCCTCTGCCGCCCGCGTCGCCCATGTGTGGCGAAGATCATATAGACGGAACCGAGTCACCTTACTGTCCCTCACCGCTCGGTCATGGGCATTATTCACCTTGGGCACGGGTCGCGTCGGGTCCGTCTCACACGGGAAGAGGAAAGGCGTTTCCAGGCCTTCCATACGCCGGGCCAGGACGCTCTTAGCCGCCGAGTTCAATGGAACCCACCGCCGTGCCGCTTTCGTCTTCCCGTGAGGATTGAAGAGGAGCCCGCTCGCCAGATTCACGTTCTCGGGCTGAATCCGGTAAACCTCTTCGGGGCGCATCCCGGTTTCCAGCATGATGGTAGCAACGTCCCGAAGTATCGGCGTTGCCGCGGCCAGATACCGCGCCTGTTCATCGAAGCTGAGAACTCGCGTCTGCTCGTTGTCTTCATGGAAAGCCTTGACTCCATTTTTACAAACTGGATTTTTCAGTAACAGGTCCGCCTTGATCGCATGGTTGAACATAGCTCGAAGACACGCCAATTCCTGGTTCACCGTTGCGGGCTTGATAAGCCGCTTTGTCCGCTGGCCCTTGGAAACTGAGCGGGCCGCCTTGAACTGCTCGACAGCGTCTTGAGTGATCTTGTCCAGCGGTTGGTCCCCGAAACACCGCAACAAGGCCGCGCTGCTCACCAAATAGCGCCGGTGTGTTGCTGGATGCTGCTTATGCTCCTGCTCTGACCACGCCAGGAACGCTCGCATGTGGCCGCCCTTTCCCACAAGATCAGCGATGACCCAATGCTCCTCGCGCTGCTGGATGTCTTCAACGCGCAAAGCAGTGAGTTCCGCGCGGCGCAGTCCACAGCCCAGAAGAATTGCCAGTGTGGCATAGTCCCGCTTGCCTCGGAGGCTCGCTCTGTCCGCCGTCAACAGGAGGCGCTTGCCCTGTTCCGCAGTGAGCCAATTGCCGACAGGCGCGCCCAAGCGCCTGGCACCCTTCACCCGGCGAATACCGGCGGCTCGGTCCACACTGAGGAGGCCACAATCGGCAGCCTCGTAAGCCAATCTCCGGACTGCCGCTAACCGCAGGTTGATAGTGGTTGACGCGTAGTGCTGCTGTTCCAGTGAAATGCGGTACCTGGTGACCACAGTCTTGTTGAAAGCAAGTCTGGGCTCCGAGCAGTACCACTCGATGAATTCTCTGATTGCATGGTCGTACGTTCGTTGTGAGCTTCGAGATGTCAGACTGTTCAATACGGCTGACTTCGATTGCTCAAGGTCCGGAAGCTTCAAAACATGCTTGGGTATCCGCTTGCACTTTCCCTTGCTCTTTGCCATCGGAACGGCCTCCATTCGCCGTGGCAAAAGTATGGATCTTGATCGCAATCTCAGTCTGTTGCATCCTGGCCCGTCTACCGGTACCTATCCTCCCGGCGGCGTCAATGTGGCACTGATTGGATTATCGGCGCGACAATTCACGAGTTAGCCAGGCTTTGGCGAGTTTCCAGTCTCGTTTGACGCTGGGAACGGAAATGTTCAACGCTTCAGCGGTGTCTTCCACGCTCAACCCTGCGAAGAAACGCAATTCGATTACCCGGGCTTTGCGCGCGTCCATGTCCTCCAGTGCTTTCAGGGCGTCGTCAAGCGCGATCAGGTCCTCGCTGCTCTGCGGGGAGGCATCCATCGACTCATCGAGGTAGACGTGCTCGAAGCGTCCGCCGCGCTTGTTCGCCAAGTGCGCCCGCGCGGAATCCACAAGAATGCGGCGCATGACCTGCGCCGAGACGGCAAAGAAGTGCGTGCGATCCTCCCAACGCACCCCATGGACATCCACAAGGCGAAGATAGGCTTCGTTGACCAGCGCGCTTGTCTGGAGCGTTTGTCCAGGAGGCTGCCGGCGCACGTAGCGATGCGCGATGCCGTGCAGTTCGGCGTAAACGAGCGGCGTGAGTTGATCAAGCGCCGTTCGGTCGCCGTCGCCCCAAGCGCGCAGCAGCCGCGAGATTTCCACTGAAGAGGCTGGCACGGTATACTCGGAGCAAATTATACCTTAGGCTGATTATTTAGATTTGCGGTGGTGTCGTCCACACGGAGCACGCCATGCGCCCGGATCGCTGGATGCAGGTCGAACAGCTATACCACTCCGCACTCGAGCGGGAGGAGTCTGCGCGGGACGCATTCCTCCGCGAGGCCTGCCGGGAAGACGAAAAACTGCGCTGCGAGGTCCAATCACTGCTGGATCAGACCGAAAGCGGTTTGCTAAGTCATCCGTTGCAGTTGGGCCCGTATCAGATTGTCGGCGTTATCGGCGCCGGCGGGATGGGCACCGTGTACCAGGCGCTCGATACGCGGCTCAACCGCATGGTCGCGATCAAACTCTCCGACGCGCGGTTCAGCAATCGGTTTGAGCGTGAAGCGCGCGCCGTGGCGTCGCTCAATCATCCTCACATCTGCACGCTGTACGACGTGGGGCCGAACTACCTGGTGATGGAATATGTGGAGGGCGAGCCTCTCGAGGGCCCCATGCCCGTAGCCCAGGCGCTTCAGCTGGCGATCCAGATGGCGGATGCGCTTTCGACGGCGCATTCGAAGGGAATCATCCATCGCGATCTCAAGCCGGGCAACGTGCTGGTAACGAAATCGGGGGTCAAGATCCTGGATTTCGGCCTGGCCAAGATGGGGGAGCCCGCGCCGGAGGAGGAAACCACCGGAACGCTCCCGCCGCGGACCGAAGAAGGCACGATCATCGGCACGGCCGCCTACATGTCGCCGGAGCAGGCGCAGGGCAAGCCGGTGGATGCGCGCAGCGACATCTTCAGCTTCGGCGTGGTGCTCTATGAAATGCTGACGGGCAGGCGGGCTTTTCGGGGCGATACGAGGCTATCGATCCTGTCGAAGATCGTGAATGAGGAGCCGGAGCCGGTCAGTTCCGTTCGCAAAGGGATTCCGCCGGAGTTGGGAAGGAT
The DNA here is from genome assembly GCA_964420185.1 of uncultured Occallatibacter sp. Lineage (GTDB taxonomy): Bacteria > Acidobacteriota > Terriglobia > Terriglobales > Acidobacteriaceae > Telmatobacter. Next base: position 3,241 of record CAYQSI010000007.1, read on the forward strand.
CATCGCGCGCTGCCTGCGCAAAGACCCGGACCGCCGCTTCCAGCACATGGACGACCTGGAGGTTGCGCTGGAGGAGGTCAAGGAGGAATCGGGTTCCGGGCGCCTGGAGCCCATCCCGGTGCCGGGGCGGAAACCGGGATGGTGGTGGCCGTGGGCTGCTGGTGCGGCGGTTGTGTCGCTGGCAATCGGCCTGATTTGGCTGCGGTGGCCGCGCGAAGAAGCAGCGCCCGAGAATGTTACGCCGGTTCCCTTGATCTCCACCGGCAATTCATGCTGCCCCACCTTTTCCCCCGATGGAACGAAGGTGGCTTTTAGTTGGACTGGGGAACAAGATGCCAACGCGGAAGCGGCGGCGGGAAAGGCGCACTGGGAAATCTACGTGAAGCAGATCGGTGCCCCCGGCAACCCCACCAGGCTGACCACGACTCCTACGGGGATCCGCTTTGGAGCTATCGACTCCGCATGGTCCCCGGACGACCGCTGGATCGCCTATCGGCGCAGTCGGGCTGACGAAGGGTCTGACCTCGTGGTCATCCCGCCCCTAGGCGGCCCGGAGCGCACGGTAGCTGACCTGTCGGGGACCGTCGAGGTCTCGGCGTGGACGCCGGACGGCAAATGGCTTGCGTTTCCTCAGAAGGACTCGCCAATTACCTCCAGCATCTGGGCGATAGCTATTGACACGGGCGAGCGCCGCCGCCTGACGACATTCACGACAAATGCCGGCGGATCAGGGTTCAGTACAGGCGTATACGACCGTATTCTCGGTGATAGTGCGCCTTCCTTCTCGCTGGATGGCCGCAGCGTTGCGTTCTGGCGGCAGGTGAGCGACTCCGTGTTCCAACTCTGTGTTCAGTCCCTGACCAGGGATCTGCGGCCCGACGGTGAGGCGAAGATCGTTGCGAATCGCATACATGGAGAACCCGATGGTGGCCCCGTCTGGACGCCCAACGGCCGGGAACTCGTATACTCGGCCGGTTACCCTAACTTTCTCTGGCGGGTCGCGGCTTCCGGATGGCAAGCTCCGCGAAAGCTGCCGTATCCAGCCGCTACGCTCCAGCCCGCGATCGCAAGCAGCCGGTTGGTGTACCCGTGGTATATCAACAATACCAACCTATGGCGTCTGGATATCCGTACGGGAGTGCGGAAACCCCTTATAAGCTCTGCCTCTTCAGTATGGGGTAAGAATATTCACCCGCAGTTCTCGCCTGACGGCCGCAAGATAGCTTTCGACTCCGATCGGACCGGCGACAGAGAAGTCTGGACCTGCGATGCAGACGGCGAGAACTGTCAGCAGCTCACAAAGTTCGGCGGGCCCATCGGCGGAAATCCGCGCTGGTCCCCCGATAGCCATTGGATCGCCCTGGATTCCCGGGCATCGGGTAATCCCGAGATTTACGTGATAGCGGCGGACGGGGGCGCGCCGCGCCGCCTGACCACGAGCCCCTATAACAACATGGTTCCGAGTTGGTCCCGCGACGGCCGGTGGATCTACTTCACTTCCGACCGAAGCGGACGGTACGAAATCTGGAAGATGCCCAGAGACGGCGGCGAAGCGATCCAGGTGACGCATGCGGGCGGTTTTGTGACCTTCGAGTCGCCGGATGGCAAGTATCTCTACTACACAAAATTCAATCAGGAGGAAACAACGCCACTTTTCAAAATGCCGGCCGGTGGTGGAGAGGAGGTTGTGGTCGTTCCCGCGGTCGGGTCCTGGGAATTCCTTTGCGTGACTTCGAAGGGCGTCTACTTCGTTCCTGAGGAGCATGGTGCAAGAACCATTCGGTTTCTCGACGCTGCGAGCGGCAAAGTGCGCACGCTGGCAACGCCGGACCAGCCCCTGGAAGCCGGGTTGGCCGTCTCGCCGGACGATGCCTTCGTGGTATGGTCGCAAAGGGACCGTGAGACGTACAACCTGATGCTGGTGGAGGGCTTCCGATGAGCGACTGACCGGCTCGCTGCGGCTGTGTGCGCCGCAGCGAGTCATGCAGGAAGCGGTCACTTCCACTCGAAGCCGTGCCAGACATAGTCGCTGTCCTCGTAGAAGCCAGAGGCTATTTGACCAACGAGGAACATGGGGACAGTACCCTGATGGAACTGATCCCCTCCCGCGGGATCGTCAAAGTAAGTGAACTTGCCATTGGCAGACCGCAGGAAGCCATGATGGACACCGTTGGCATCGTTGTAGAACCCAACCACCGCGCCTTCGTCGTTGATGGCCTGTGGAATGGAGTGGGCGCCCGCTGGCGCACGTGGCGCGTCAAACACCGTCATTTTGCCGTCTGCGGTGCGCACCAGGCCGTGGTAGATGCCATTGGCATCCTGGAACGTGCCGGTGGTTGTTCCGGTCGCGTTGATGGCATAAATGTTGGTACCCTCTCCCGACCAGGCGGTCAGGTCCTGGTTCTGGTCAGCGTCCACGTACGCGAACTCTTCGAATTTGCCGTCGGGTCTGCGCACAAAACCGTTAGACAGGCCGCTGTTGTCAAAATAACCCCCGGTGACGGCTCCTGCCGTGTTGATGCACTCGGCCTGTTCGGTCCAGGTAGTGCCAATCCCATCCGGCGCGTCGAACGGGGTAGTGGCACCGTCACGAGTGCGCACAAAGCCGTGTGACCCATTCTGCGCGTCAACGTAGTATCCCGCGATCACGCCTTCCAGGTTCATGTTGGTGGAAAACGTCCCCGCGCCAGCTTGTGTGCCCGCGCCCGGAACAGAAAATGAGGTGAAGGAACCTTGGGGAGCGCGCACGAATCCGTAGGCAACTCCGTTCGCGTCGACATAATATCCCGTCACTGTTCCAATTGCATCGATGGCGGTACCGAAGGTTCCTGGGGCGTTGTAGTTGATCCAGGAATCCGGAGGCGAAAGAGGATCATCCGAATCGGGAAGACTGTGAGGAACGCATCGTGTTGTCTGGCCAGCGGCGCACTGTGGGCCGTCGAACGGAGTGAGTTTGCCGTCAGGCGTCCGCACGTAGGCGTACACAATATTGTCGTATCCAACGTAGAACCCGGTGGCCACTCCCGCTGGGTTCATAGCGATGACCTCGGTGCCATAACCGCTGCTGCCGCCCGCGAGCCGGGCATCGATGGTGGTGAAAGTCGGCTGATGTTGCGCAAGGGCCGGAACGCCCAGAATCAAAATCAGCGCGCAGACGGCTGGGAGGATCGTCCTCCAAGCCTTGCAATCTCGTGTGGTCATATCGCTCCTTTCGGAAGGCTGCCAGGCACGGAATTACCCGGACGGTTTCTGTGTACTGCCGCCAGCTCTGAAGAATGGAGGTTAGCGCCGCCATTCCTGGCAGGCTGCGGCATTCACCGAGGCCTCCCTTACAGGGCTAACCGGAAAATCGAGCCAGAAAGGATAATTGGTTCGAGAATTTATTTCCGCCCGCGAGAGTGGAATCGCGATCCGTGTTGGTGCAAGCCCTGTACATCCCCAAGCTCGGGCTGGAAAGTTCCCGAAGCTACGAACCTTGATCGGCGATGCAGCGTTGGCTCACGCTTGAAGCGCAATTCAAATGCCCGGCCTTTCGAAGTCGGAATTTCGTATATCTGTCGAAAGTCGGTCCGAAGGAGACGCGCGGTGGACAGATCGGAACGTGCGGTTGGCTTTCCGGAAGCTTCGACAGATTCTCCCATACTTTGCGCGCGTTGCGACTCGCGTGCTCACTTTAGTCCTCATATGTCGCCAAGTGTCCGCCTTGGGGGTTCGTTAAGCGCCTCGATGAGCAACCGCAGTTGCTCGGCAGTGAGGAGTTCCTTCATGGGCCGGACTGGCTCAGGAGGAAGTTCGGCTTCGTGAACAGGGTTGTGCTTACGCAGCGCAAAGCCACAAGCACTCTGCCTACGGTAAGTTCTTCAGAATCCTAGGTTTTCCGCAGGTCTTCGGCGACCAGGGCGAACTCGTCTAGCGCTGCTTGCAGGTCTTCGACGATCTCGGCGGCGATTACATCGCCGCCATCCGGCGAGACCGCCAGCATGGCCAGAGCCTGCGCCAGATCGCCAAAGGCCATCGCATCTCAACAGCCACCGTACAACGCGTGCTGCGCGAGCACGCCCCTGCCGCCCAGGATCAAGCTGCGTGACAAAGGGGTCTGAAAACCAGTCCGACAAACCCAACAAAAAACGGCCGGATCTTTCCGATCCGGCCGTGTCATAAGGTATACGTTTAGTAACACTGGAAGCGCCGGGAGTACAGGGCTGTGGAGACAGAAGACTTTCAAACAGTCCTGATCGCGAGCAACTGAGATCGCCTTGATCTATTTGTGGAACAAACCACCATTTACTTTGGTCCTATTGAGGTGGAGAAATCCTGCGGGCTTCGACCTCGTCCACCAGAACGCGGTTATGGATGAAATTCATATTGTTGTCCTTCTTTTCCATACGCAATTCAATCGTATGCTTGCCTGTTTTGAAGAGGTGCTGAAGGCGATTGCTTAACGCCCAATCATCCCATTGCCCTAAACCTCGCTGAGGCATCACAATGACGCCGCTGAATTGCTGATCAATATAGAGGCTTCTTAGACCGCATTGATTGTCGGTTGTTATAGGTCCGCTGCCATTGGCATAATGAATCTGCAACTCATAGATTCCGCCCTCTGCTACGGTAATCGTCGTCGGTGCCTCCACTGGAGTTTCGCGCATTAACTCCACAGGGCGATGATCCTTATCAAACCAAGCAGAAAGAACAGTTTCACGTGATGCATCGACGATAGGCGCACTCATAAATGAAGCTGTGCCATTTTCGGCAATCGCCTCAACCTGATATTCAGGAGCACTCTTTGCCGAATTCTTGTCGATCAAAAACTCCGTGGTCTGCATCCGTTGCAGTGGTTTGCCGTCGCGATAAACCTGATAGATAGAGGCCCCTGGCACAGCTATCCAAACAAGCTTATTCTGCTCGATCCGCACCTGCGGAGTATCGGGTGCTGTGACGTACTTACTTTGATGCGGAGTGATTGCGCGATCATCCGTGCCCGCAAGTACGAGATTCACATGGTGGTGGCCGCGCAGGATTGCCGGAATGATGCCGTTAAACGGCTTTCCGTCCAGTGTTTGCGTGCGAATCCGCGAGCCGCTTCCACTTACGTTTATCGACAAGGTTGCCTGTCGAAAGCGAAGATCATCCAGTTGATAACTTCCGGCAAAGTCAGTAGGGATAAAGGGTGCAAGATGGATGCCGTCGGCCTGGAAGCTCATACCGAAGAGAATGCGATAGACCATGGCGAGATTGCCGGCGATGCTCCAAAGTTGGCGATCTGAGTTGATTTCAGTTCCCGAGGGGCTTCCCAAACTGGCGACGAGATTTTCCTTGTTGGTCAAAAAGAAGGATGTGTGTCGCAGGAGAACGCTGAGGCCGTCGGCCACGACTGCATCTGCGTGGTTTCTGGCTGCGGCGAGATTCCAGAATGCCTGCACGAAAGGCCAGACAGAATCGTTGTGATAAGGTGGAATACCGGGCGTTTGCGGATAGACCGTTGGGATGCCGTAGTCGAGCAGCGGAAGATTCTTCAGCATATCTTTTTGCTGCGCTGGCGTCGCAATCTCAAAGAGCATGGCGAGAGATTCGCCTAGAGCGTCCATGCGTGGAGAAAGCACGGGGTGGGCTCTGCCATAGAGATATTCGCCATAGTATCCCTTGTCTTGCATCCACAAGAGCTGATTCATGGAGCGTTTAATGCGCCGGGCGCGGCGACTGTAGGCGGAACCGTCTTCGCCCAGAGCGCGCGCCATTTGGGCGAGGATGCGGTATGTCTGATAGTGAACAGCATTGTTACCGAGCGATTGCGACGAGTAGATATCGACGGCATTCATCCAGCGCGGATAGGTTTGTTCGCGCCAATCCATAAAACTCGATTCGCCGTACGCCAGTCCATTTGCCGCAGACAACACCGAAGGTTCGTCGTGGATCGTGGAGTTTTTAATAATGTGATAACTTTGCTGCAGCCAGGCGCGTTCCCCGGTGACCTGATAAATCTCCCAGGCGGCAAGAGCCCATACCATGCGGTCTGAAGAGACAGGCCACGAACCTCCAGTGCCGGTATCTTGAACAATCTCTCCGTGGCTAACCTTGGCCATCAGGCTGTTCTTCGTCAGCTCTGGCGCGATAATAGCCAATGAAAGAATTGTGCTATAGCTGACATCACGCGTCCATACGCCATTCCACTTGGCTCCGGCCATCAGAGTCTGATCGGGGCGGATGTCCTTCGCCAGTTCTTCGAGCGACAGGTTATACACGCTGTCCAGAATCGGCAACGAAGAGTGCAGGGACGGGTATGCGTGAAGATCGCTAGTCAACTTCCATGTTATAGGTGCTGCAGCATCGCGGCCATAGGTGGAGCTTAGCTCCACGTTCGAGAGTGCGCGGGCCTCATAGCCGCCTTCAACCACGCGATCGCGGTAAAGGATAAAGCGTTGGGTTTGATGAATAGGTTGCTCTGCCAAAGCCGTCGCAGCGACAAAGGCAAAAAAGATGATCCGTAAATGAATCCGCACGCCTGATCCCCTTATTGATGATTGTTTGGACTGAGTATGACCATGGACCACACACGAAGTTCGGGCAGAACAACCTCCCAGGTGTTGGTGCCGGTTTTGCGCAGCGGCAACTTATGCCATGCGCCGTGATCCACATCGGGCGATGCCCAGCCTGCGCTGGCAAGTTCAGGCGCAGTTACGCGAATTCGCAGTTGATGAAAGCTTGGGGGAATGGCGATGTTGCCCTCATCGTTTCTCCAACTGGGATCTTTAACCGAGGTGAGATTGATGAGATGCAAGATGATGTCGGCATCGTTTTTGCGCGCGATGGTCCAGATGGAGCCCGGATCGGCGTTGGCGCTGGCGCGTGCTTGATCGATCTCTACCGGAGTATCTGCAGGCTCGGCCTTATCGCGCAGGTTGTTTTCGTAAGCAACGAGGAAGTCGTAGTAGTCACTCAGAGTAACTCGGTCTTGCGGCGTGAGGGTAAGGACTTGGTCGCCGGGAAAGTAAGGACGTGAGAGCATGCGATCACCATCGCCTAACTCGATGTGCGATGCGCCGGAGGCAAAGATTGCGGCGTCGGCGATGAGCAGGCCTGGCAGGTTGAAGGCAGCATGCTTACCTTCGAGAGTGAGCTTTTCTGCCATGCCGTTCTGCATATAGGCGGCAAAGACGATGGCCTTGTTCGGGTTAACCCTATGGATAGAGTCGGCCGACTGCAAAATCTTGCGATAGGTGGGATGATCGGGCATCCAGAGCTCGCTATAGACAAACTCAGCAGCAGAGTTGGCCATGCCCTCCTGACCTGCTCCTGAGACAGTGTTGAGCACAACGGGGCGCTGCAGCGTCTGGTGCGCAGCATTGACGAAGTCAGGAAAGCCCGCAGCAAAGTCGATCTTTTTCCCTTCGTAGTTCCAGGCCTCGGTGTCGCCAAAACTGTCGATGTGCCAACCGTCGAAGGGGAGCACGGCAAAGAGCCGGTTCATCTGCGCAAAAATGTAGCTCTGCCATCTGGGGTCCGACTGATTCATGTAGAGCAAAGCCGGTGTGCTCCAGCCTCTCCAACTTGTGCCTGTGGGCAGAACGAGGGACTTTACGTTGGCTGCGCTTCGCTCCGTCGTAGCTGAAGGCCAAGTGGCCCAGCTCAGTTGCACGCCGCTGCCATCGGTGAAGGCGTTTTGATAGGCAGCATAACTGGCGTTATAGACCATCGTCGTCATGTGACGCTCTTTGGCCTGTGCGAGCAGCGAAAGCACAACGTCGCGGTTGATTGTGCGACCAGCGATATCGGGCCACTGCGCCGCAGCTTCGGGAGGGGCCGGCATATGGTGCTTATACTGCACGTCGTAAAACAGAAGTCCGTTGATGTGGTAGTGATTCAGTTCGCGAATCCACTCGGCGGCGGGCGTTGCGGCATCGTAGTTGGCGATATAGCCGTAGCGGGGAAACTTTGTCCAGTTGGAAGAGACGTCGAGCGCCCCAAAACCCTCAGCCAGCAGTTCGTGATGGGCCTGGCGCAACTGCGCATGAAGACGGTAGCCCTGGAAATCTTTAGTAGGCGGTTGCAATCGAAGGCTCAGTTGATTCTCGCCGGCTTGGAGCGTGAGATGCGCACTGCACTGGCGGACGACGGTCTTCCCCAATGATTCGAGAGCAACGCAGGCCTCGATATTCTTCTGCGCGGTGACGCCTTCTGCTGCAAGCGTGATGATGGCCGTTTCCTGTGGCGCGTATCGGGCCTTATCTGTTGTTACATCCAGGGCAAGAACGGCGGCGGGCTGCTGGGCCCGTGCAGCGAGAAGGAAAAAAATGAATGCCGCTGTAAAGGCAGCAGTCTGCTTGATTGCAGCGCGTGTTGACATCATGATCCTCATCAGAATGAATGACGGAATGAATCCTGGAGAGCCATGGAGGCTCTCCAGGAAGTGGAGCTAGAAGTAGAGCTTCAACGCGAACTGAATCTCGCGCGGATCGTTGACCGTACTGTAGACTTTGCCGAACGATCCCGGATCGCTGATGCTCGAGTTTGGGTTGTTAAAGTTTGCGTGGTTGAAGGCATTGAAGAACTCCGCACGGAATTCGGTGCGCATCCATTCAGTAATGGGGAAAGTTTTGAACAAGCTTAAGTCAATGTTCTTGAAGCCTGGCCCATGAACGCTGAAGGGACGGGTATTGCCGAACTGCCCGACGGTAGGATTGCTGTAGGATGCCGGGTTAATGTAGAAGCCCGTGCCTCCTGATACGTACTTGTGCGGGTCTTTGGAGGCACCCGAGAAGGGATCTCCAATGCGATTGGCGCGTGATGCGTTGTGCCCTCCGGTTTCACTCATATCGTTAGCAGTAATAGTGAAGGGATTGCCTGTTTGCAGCGTAACGATCGTGTTAACCTGCCATCCACCGAGGATGTAACCCAGACGGCTGGGCTGATTCAGCACCCATCCCCCCTTGCCAATCGGCAGGGCCCAGATTCCGTTAGCCACAAAGCGCTGACGGTTGTCCAGAGCGTTGTCACTGCGCTCGGGCGACATGTTGTAGATGTTTTGCGGTAGATAGTCACCATTGATTGGCGGGTTGAAGTCAGCTATGTTGTGGCTGAGCGTGTAGCTGAGACCGTAGGAGTAGCGCTTTGCGAAGGCATGGCGCAGCGAGAGTTCCAGAGCATTGTAGCTGGCATTGCCGGTGTGGCTGGCGTACTCCAGGAAGGAATGCTGGCTACCGCTGTTCAGGTTGCTGTAAGGGAACGTTACGATGGGATTACCCAAGCTGTCGGTTCCCCCGATTTTGCCCTGATTGAGGTTGGCGATACGGGCAAACTTATGGCTGAAGTTACCAACATAATCTGCCGAGAGAAGGGTCGACTGCGTTAGTTGGGTTTGTACGCCCAAGCTTGTCTGCTCAACATATGCGGTGCGCTGATTGGGATCTTGTGCGCGAATCTGTATATCGTAGAGCGGGGTTGAGGTGGCGTTGAGAGCGCTGATAGGAAAGCCCTTGCTCAGGTAAAATACGGGGGTCGTACTGCCCTGGCTTTGGCTCAGTGTGGTGTCAACCAAATACGGCGGATTGAAGCTCAACATCGACTCAGAGCCGTAGCGATAGTGATGCTGATAGAAGATGGCGAATCCGCCACGGACCACGATGCGCGGGGTCTGCTGATAGGCAAAGCCGACGCGCGGGGCAAAGTCGTTACCGTCCGGGCTGATCAGCGAGCGGTCCTTCCAACTGGTGGCATTGCTGCTTGCGGTAACAATGGAGCCACCATTGTTGGGCGAGAAATTCGCCATCTTGTTGTCGTGCTCAAGCAGTGGCGCGTAAAGTTCGTAACGCAGGCCCAGGTTTACCGTTAGCCGGTTGTTTACACGCCAATCATCCTGCGCGTATATGGAGTGACCGGGAGTGAAAGTGTGTGGTACGAACGGTGCGGCATAGCGCGCCAGGCTCATATCGCCCAGCAAAAAGTCGCTCAAGCCAAAATCGTTGCTGTTGGTGTAAATGCCGCTGGCCGTTAGCACGCCCTGCGGAGCCTCGATATCGAGGAACGAGTTGTTCAGACGATAATATTGATAGCCAAATTTAAGGCTGTGGCGTCCTCGCAGCCAGATCAAATTGTCGGTGACCTGGTTGACGTTCGAAACCTGCTCCTGCGGCCGCCAGCGCGATACGCCAAGGGCTTGGTAGGTGTCAATATTGATCGGTGGAAGACCAACGCTGTAGGAAGTAACCGGCATGCCGGTCAGGCCATAATCAGGCGCCTTTGAGGTTCCCAAGTTGCTGGCGCCCGGGGGCTCCTTCAGCGTATACATGCGGTTATAGCCAAAGTGCAAATCATTGAACAGGGTTGAGCTGAGTGTGTCGGACCACGACAGATTCAAAGCTTCGCCGTTGGTCATATTATCGGCGGACCAGTTGCTGGCGCCGGCCAAGCCGTTGGCGGTCCAGGGCGGATCAATCGTGGTAATGCGGGAGATGCTGAAGTGTCCAGAGATGTGGTTGCGCGCGTTCAGGTTGTGATCGATGCGAACATCGCCCGAGTAGGTGTCGTTGGGATGGGTGGCTACATATTCATAGTTGGAGCCGCCGCTGAAGCTGCCGGCTACGCCTTCGGTGAGAACGGCACTGGAAATATTGGGGTCAGGATAGAGCGTCAGCAGCTTTAATGCCGCCGAGTCAAGGCAGCTCTTCTGTATTACGTTGTTAACGATGCAGCCGGATTGCCCCGGAACCACACTACTTAGCGCGTAGGGCAACTCCATGAAGTTGTAGCTGTTCTTCATCAAGGGAGTGGGAACCGTAGCGGTCTCGGTGACGGCTTGGCGGCTATTCAGCCCCTGAAAATCGATGAAGAAGAAGGAACGATCGTGGAGAATTGGTCCGCCCAGAACTCCACCGTATTGATTCTGCGTAAAGTGGCCGCGTTTGACGCCGTCGAGATTGTTGAAGAAGGTGTTGGAATCCAGTTTGTCATTACGCAAAAAGTTCCATACGTCCCCATGAAAATGATTGGCGCCTGACTTGGTGGATACATTGATGACGCCACCAGCGGCATTGCCGAATTCCGCTGAGTAGGTGCGTACTTGCACCTTGAACTCCTCAATCGCATCCGGCGGCGGCTGAACCACCTCCATATAGTTATCCTGCTGGTTCGTTGAGGCTGAGTTGTTGTCAACGCCGTCGAGGGCAAAATAGTTTTGCATCTCGGAGTTTCCGTTGATGCTAAAGCGATCGATGGATTCGTTTGGACCGGAGTAGTATTTGTTTACTCCAGCCTCCAACATGGCAAGCGGTGCATAAGCGCGTCCGTTGAGCGGAAGATCATTGATCGTCTGGGTGCCGACGATGCCACCCATTTCCGCCGATTGGGTTTGCAATTCTGGCGCTTCGCTCGATACCGTCACGGTTTCTGACACGTTGCCCAACTGAAGACTAAAATTCAGGGCCGCCCGTGTTTGCACGTGGATTACCACATGGGAGTAGCTCTGGCTTTTCAGGCCCTTGGCCCTGGCTTCGACCGTATACAGCCCGGGAATCAAGGCCAACACCTGGTATTGGCCATCAGAGTTGGTGATTGTGCTTCCCGTCACCTGCGTTGCTTCATTCGTAATCTTGATGGCGGTTCCCGGAATTACAGCACCGCTTGCGTCCGTAACAGTGCCTACGATTGCCCCGCGATCAATTTGGGCAAGGCAAATAGTGGTCCACAGCAGGCCGCATAAAGCCGCTATGACAAAACTTCGTAATCTCACTTGGTTCCTCCTAAAGTGCAGGGGAATATGGGGGGAGAATCTCTTGGCTTTTCAGAGCGTGCCTCCCTATTTCCCTAGCCCCTTCTTTTCGTAGATGGAAATTTGAGCCGTTGACGACTCTGATCCCAAATTCTGACAAAGCATAGCCATCGCTTCAGGAACACGGCAATGCTTTGCCGCACATCTCTTAAACAAAATTGACCTCATCAGCTAAACGACTGATTATACAGTAGATAGAAAAAGTTATTTATCGCAACAATCTGTATTCTGGCCGCGCCAACAACAAAATATGAGCTGTGATACACTCGCTTACGATTATGGATACAGTCAGCGGGCGTTCTAGAAAACTCTGTTTTGGCGTTTTCCAGCTCGATCTTCAAACCGGTGATTTGACCAAACGAGGCGTCCGCATCCGCCTTCAAGGGCAGCCCCTCAGCGTGCTGATGATGCTGCTCGAGCGTCCCGGCGAAATGGTCACCAGGGATGAACTGCGGCAACATTTGTGGGGCGACGGCACCATTGTCGATTTCGACCATGGGCTTTCCACGACTATCAATAAGATTCGCGATCGTTTGGGTGATTCGGCGGAGAATCCGCGTTTCATCGAGACAATCGCCCGTCGTGGCTACCGGTTCGTGGCGCCGGTTCAGGAACTTGCGCCGGAGGAGGCTGCCTCCTCAACACCCAGCGGAGTGCAAACTCTTGCTCCAGCCGCCTCTCGGTTGAAATCTCTTGTGGGGCTTCGCCGTCACTGGATCTATGGAGTGGTAGCCGCCGGAATCATGGCTTTTCTCGCCGCCGGGCTCTACTGGGTTTGGAGCGCCCCTCGACCGCCCATGGCCATGCGCCAGATCACTTGGTCGGGCCATGTCTTTCCCGGTGACATGCCGATGGAGAGTTTCCCGGGATTGGCAACCGATGGAACACGCGTCTATTTTGATGAGGTCCATGACGGTCGCTTCGTGTTGGCGTTTTCGCTGCCCAATGACTATGAAACCCATCTGCTGGCAACGAACTCTGAAATCGCCGGGCCAACGCTGATCGAAATATCCTCAAATGGAACCCGGCTGATGGTACGTAACCATCTTGCCCCGGAGATTGAGCAGCCACTGTGGATTATTGCCACCTCTGGCAGTTCGGCGCGACGCGTTCCTGAAGTGCTGGCGCACGATGCTACCTGGATGCCGGGCGGCGATTCGATTCTGTATGCGTCGGGTGACGAGCTGTGGATCGCCGACGAACACGGCAGCAAAGCAAAGTTCGCTTCCCTCAGCGGGCGCGCATTCTGGTTGCGCTGGTCGCCAGACGGCAAGCAACTTCGCTTTACCATGATCGATCCACGCACGCGCACGCCCTTCTTATGGGAGATTGGCGCGTCCGGCGGCAAGGCCCATCCCTTGTTGCCGGGCTGGAATCCAGCGAATGGAGAGTGTTGCGGAAGCTGGGCTCCGGATGGAAAAGACTATCTTTTCCAGGCGGCACACGACGGGCAGGACAATATTTGGGCATTGCCAGAATCCGGGCTGCGTCGTTGGCTGGTTCACCGGCCCTTTCAGGTCACGAATGGGCCGTTGTCTTTTTCCTCTCCGATTATCTCGGGCGACTCCAGGCACCTGCTGTTTATTGGAACGCACAGCCGCAGCAGGCTTTTCCGCTATGATGCGCATTCGCACCAGATTCTTCCCTATCTTCCCGAACTGACCGGCGCAACCCATGTTGCTTTTACCCAAGACGGGAAAAAGGTCGCATGGATCAGCAACAATGAGGGAACTCTTTGGTCGAGCTTGCTCGATGGTTCTCAACGAATTCAGCTCACATCGGTTCCTATACAGATTTATATGATGACGTGGTCGCCAGATGGCACAAAACTGGCCTTCATGGGCAAGGAAGCGGGAACTCCCTGGAAGATTTATACGGTCTCAGAAGCAGGGGCGGGGGCAACGATGCTCTTGACTGAGAACCGGAGTGAAGCCGATCCAACTTGGTCGCCCGATGGGCGGTTTATTGCTTTTGGAAGGCCAACCGCTTATATGGCCGAGGATACGGCGGAAAAAGCCATCTCGGTCGTGGATACCAAGAGCGGCACCATTTTAGAACTGCCAGGATCAAAGGGGCTGTTCAGCCCGCGCTGGTCACCGAACGGACAATATTTGGCGGCGATTACACTCGATCAGCGCAAATTGAGAATCTGCAATATGAGCAATAAGCAGTGGACCGAAGTGCCCACAGCGAGTATCGACAATCCAGTCTGGTCGAGCGACAGCCGTTCGATTTACTATCACTCGTTTATGGAACTGGATCTGCCGATTTATAAGCTCGACGTGCAAACCCACAAGCAGGAAAAGATATTTCAGCTCGGAGATCTGCAAGTTTCCGACGCTGCCGATTATTCGTTTCAAGGCGTTTCCCCAGATGGGTCGCCGATTCTTTCGGTTCACTTGTGGTCGGCGGATGTCTATCAGATCGCCTGGAGACACCCGTAGTTACCTGCCCACTCCCTTCCACACTGGTGGATGAGTACATTAGGATCTTCGCACCAACTGAGTTTCGTCTGTGGGCAAATCGATGAACAATGACCTGCTGCACCGCAAGTGGAAGCCTCTTTTTGTTCGCCGGTCTCACCTGCCAACAAGCGCACCCGCCTTCCCTTTTCTCGGTAAACGCTGAGCACCCGCCAGCAACACCTCGCTGGCACGCTCCAGAACTGGATCACGACCGTGGAGGTAGTCCTGAATGCTGGTCTCGACGGTGATGTCGGGAACATTGCCGTTGGCTTCGATGGGGCGGTCTTTGGGGTCGCTGAGGTAGCCGTTCGATATTCGCGCGACGAGTCCGCAAGGAAGCACAGCGTAAACAGCCTGACCGGAAAGATTGCCGTGGGTAGTCGTACCGATGGTCGTCACTCGCGGCGCGGCACGCATCCCACGAGTGAACAGGTCGGCTGCACTCCCTGTCTCGTCACTCACAAGCAAAGCGACAGGCGCTGTGTATTCCCACTTTCTGGGTTCGATGTATTCTTTCTTTTTCTCGAACTGATTGTGCTTCGTCCCATTCTTGGTGTAGCTGTAGCCCACAAACGTGTCTTTGTGAAGAAAGCGTCCGATGATGTCGTCGTGATTGAAACCTCCCTGGTTGTCGCGGATGTCGAGGAAGAGGCCGCTGGTGTCGCGCAGCGTATCGAGAGCGCGGTCGAATTCCCTGGTTATGTCCTCGCGCCCGTTGAACGAGCGGATGTGAATGTACCCGAGCCCGGAAGGATAACGTCCGTAATCGACGAACTGCTGCTTCGTCAGCATGATCGAGACTTGCGGAGAGGTCGCGGAAATGAACCGGCCGCCGCGTTTGAGGGTGAGGGTCTCGGTCTGCCCCTGCGGAGAACGCAATTTGACGCTTACGGGCTCTGACGCCTTGCCTGCCAGCAACGATTGAATTGCTTTGCGTCGAAACGCACGTTCCGACGAGCAGGCTTTCAGGAAGGGCCGCAGAGACTCGATCCTTTCGGGAATTGTCATGTCATCGACGACGAGAACTTCCCAGCCGGCCTTGTCGCCCGCGACAACGAACGGACGATCCTCGAAGATGTTGATCGGCATCTCAGATACTGTGGACAGAGCGGGAGGAAGGTAGTTATTGAGCCAGGAGTGGGTGTCTTTCAGCTCATTCACGAGCTGAAACATCATGAGATAGAAGTCGTCGTCGCCGGTAATGGAATCGAGCCGTGCGAGGTACCGCCGCCCGACCTGCTGCCAGTCGATGGACTTCAACTGAAAGTCGGCGTAGGAAACGTCGATGATGCTCCAAAGAGCTTCAAAGTTTTCGCGCCGTTCTTTGGCTGAAAGATTCCTCGCGAGTACAAACTCCGGCGGCTCCTTGGCTATATACGCCGCACCCCCGCGATTGGGTTGTTGAGGTGGTTTGCGCGCTTGCATTGCTATCTGCTCGGTGCCTGCGGTGCCGGAGTCGAGATGGCGGATCCACACTAGCGGCTGTTTGATACCGTATGCGGCTATGCCCACAACACCCGGGTCGACGCCGTCCACCGCAACTGCCTTTTCGTACCAGCCGATAGCAGCGTCGCGATTCTTGGCGCGATCCTCAATGTAGCCTAGATAAATATAAGCCCAGAACAAGGAATCGGGGTCTCGCGCTCTGTCTGAGGTTTGCGCGACATCGAGCAGCAGTTTCTTCGCCGCGTCTGTGTCTTTGTGGTCACCCGTAAGAAATCGCCGCGCCTCCTGCAACCTGGCATCCGCATCCGCGGCATTGACGGCGTGCGCGCCGAAGATCAGCAAGAAGACGAAGAGCAGGATACCAAATATAGAGTTCCGCATGGCAGCAACAGTTTAATACAAAGTAGTGTTGGATAGAGGGAGAGGCACAAGGGGCGGGTGGCCCAGGTCTAGCTTTTGAAAGCAGGGAAAGTTCAGAAGTTTCAGCCAACACATATTACTCCCGATAAGTCGCCTTTTGGCCAGCTTCGTGTTTACCGCCGGTATCCGTAGTTTTCAGATCCAAGCCGGCTTTAGCAGTTGCGGATCAGCGCGAAGGTCAAAATGATGAGGAAGGTGATCGCCGTCATATGGAGATGTGACGGAAGCGGCACGCGCAGCATTCGAACTACACTATATCCAGATGGCCTGACTTGTCAGGCTCATGTGTACAGGCTTTTCTGTAGATCCTAACTGGAGATTTGAACTTGCATATTTCTGAGCGTCTGTACTATTCAGATTCCTTTCTCAGGACATTTACCGGAGCAGTGACCGACGTCCGCGAACTCGCGGGCAGCAATGGAAAACTGATCTGGCAGCTTGCGCTGAACCGTACTGCCTTCTACCCGACGAGCGGCGGTCAGCCTTTCGACACAGGCCAGTTGAGCGCCCTCTCGCTGGATGGAACATCGCTGAATGTTCCCGTGGAACAGGTGGAAGAAGACGAACAGGGCGCGGTGTGGCATTATGTGCGCAAACCGCTTGTCGCGGGGACTCTTGTCGAAGGGCAAATCGACTGGGAACGCCGGTTCGACCACATGCAACAGCACACGGGGCAACATCTGCTGTCTGCGGTTTTTTGGCGGGAACTTCAGGCGCCAACGATCTCGTTCCATTTGGGAGAAGACACTTCGACGATCGACTTGGCCTCCGAACCACTGACGCACCAGAGTCTGGAACGTGTGGAGCGGCTTGTGAACGAGATCATCGGCGAGGACCGTCAGGTAACCACTCGGAACGTGCTCCGCGGCGAGGCGGAAGCCATGCTGGCCGCTGGCCAGCTTCGCAAGTTGCCGGACAGACAGGGCACGATTCGCGTGATCGACATTGCAGACTACGACAAGAATGCTTGCGGGGGAACCCACGTCCGCTCCACGGGACAGATAGGCGGGTTACAGGTGCGGACGGTGGAGAGAGTGAGCCGGGGCGTGCGCGTCGAGTTCGTCTGCGGATTGCGGGCTGTTCGAGCTGCTCGCGCAGATTTCACCATCCTGCGCGAGACCTCGGCACTGCTTTCAATAGGGGCGACAGAACTGGCGCCAACCGTGGGGCGACTGCTGACAGAAGGAAAAGCGAACGCAAGGGAGCGCCAAAAGTTGCGCGAGGAACTTGCGGTGTTGCAGGCGGCGAAACTGGCGATGGAAGAGCCAATCGAAAACGGACTGCGTCTGGTGGTGCGTGCGTGGAGAGACCGAGACCGCGATTACGTGAAGATATTGGCCTCCCGAACAGCAATAGCCGCCCCGCGAACAGCCGTAATCTTCTGTGCCAACGACACGGACCCGGTACGCGTGTTCGTTGCCCGCAGTTCCGACCTGGACTTCAACTGCGGGCAAATTCTGCGCGAGGCCCTGGCCCACTTGGGACTGCGGGGCGGAGGATCGGCTGATCTGGCCCAGGGAGAAGTCCCTGCGGAACAGGAGGTGGCACTGCGAGCTTCCGTGAGCGAAGCGATTTGCAAGGCAGTGGCCGAGGCGCACAAACAGCAATAAAGAAAGAAAAACATGCTGCGGGAATGCTGCTTTGCCGAGAATCCAGCATGGCTACATCGGCGTTTCCCAGTACGGATCTCAATTCACACCATCGGGAGTGCGATTGAAGGTGGCGTGTACATGGCCGAATGCTTTGCGTAAAATGCTCGACGTGCACAGAGGAATAGGCGGGACCTAACGAACACTCACCAATCCGCGGACGGATTCGATCAGCTTGCGGGGGTCGTAGCCGAGGCCGTCTTTGAAGACGGTTTCCACCTTTTCTACGTCTTCAATTCTTGCGGCAGGATTCCCATCGACCACTACCAGGTCTGCATCTTTGCCAGCCGCAATGGTTCCAAAGTGCGCTTCTTCGCCCAGCCATTTTGCGCCGTTTTCGGTTGCGATATGGATTGCTTCGACGGGAGAAAAACCCGCCTCTACGAGCAGCTCCAAGTTGCGCTGATCGCCGAAGCCGGGGAGCACGCCGCCATAGCCGGTGGGATCGCAGCCGGCCATCAATAAGCCGCCCTGCTTGACAAAATCCCGCTCGAATTGCAACTCGTCTTTGAAGAGCACAGGCCACACCGATTGCGCTGAACCGCTTGCATGTCGCCTGTTATCACCTTGTTCGGCAATCCCAGCGCGGGTGGTGGTGTAGTCGGCCCATCCTTGCGGCGCGACCGACTGGCGCACGCGCATTTCTTCGCTCAGCGGCGGACGGTTGGGAACAAAGGTCTCGAAGATGGCCAGCGTCGAAGTGATCGCCACACGATGCGCAATCAGGTCCGCGATCATCGATTGAATCTCCGGCCCCTCCACATCCATTTTGACCATTGCCTCCCGGGACGAGGTCACAAGCGGACAGAGGCCTTCTTTCTTTGAAGGATCAAACTCGGTGTCGACGACCAGCCCGTGTTCCAGATTGTCAATGCCCAAAGCCGTTGCCTCTTTGAAGCCGATGGAGCACAGGTGGCCAGTGACCTTGAGGCCATGAGTGTGCGCGGCGGCAATGGCCGCCTTAAGCTCCTGCGGGGTGATGTGCATGTAGGCCTTGAAGGAGGTCGCGCCCTCGGCGGCCCAATAATTCACCAGGCGCGCCGCGTCGTCCGGACCAGTGAGCGTGTGCATCTGCGGAGCGAGCGACGGCTGGCCCTCAAGATAGGGACCGGTGATGAAGAGGCGCGGTCCGGGAACCTCGCCGGCATTGATCTGCTGCTGAAGGGAAATGTCGGTGTACGGCTCTACGCTCCCTGCGGTGCGCGCAGAGGTGACGCCGCCGGCGAGATAGAGACGCGGCGCGCTGTCGATGCCTTCACCGTAAAAGCGCTCCAGATCCGGCTGGCTCCCCTGCTGCGGGTAAAAAAGATGTTCGTGCATGCCAACCAGGCCGGGGTAGACAGTTTTGCCGGTGAGGTCCAGGAGTTTGGCTCCGGCGGGCAGCGCCGGTGCGGCTGCGGCTGGCCCAACCCAGGCGATCTTTCCGTGGTCGAGGATCACACGCTGATCTTCATCAGCGGCAGAGCCGGTTCCGTCGATGACGCGGACATGGTCGAGGACCAGCAGCGGCGCGTCTTCCTTGATGAAGGGCTTCAGCGCCGCGGGCGTCTGCGCGTGTGCGACGACTGCAGCGGCCAAGATTGTGAATAGCACGCCTACTCGCTGATATTTATGCATTGTGCCCGCTCCGATGAAAAGATGAGTTCAACTGTTTTTTATCTTTTGCCAGATGTCAATATACCGGTTGGACCCGCTGATGAGTTGGTCATTTTACTCGTGGCCCCACAACCCCGCATTACACAGAAGCTCTATATACCATGCACGCGCTCAAACGCGCAGGACCTGGACACCGTTTCGTTCAAATGCTGCCACTGTCTCGTCCGACGCGCCGGTGTCGGTTATAAGCATGTGAATATCCGAGGTTCCACAGATTCGCCAGCCAGCGGTAACATCGAACTTACTGTGATCCACTACCGCGACCCTCAGCCGCGAGGCCCTGACCAAGGCCGAATTAAAATCAGCCTCGTCGGAGCTGAAGCAGGTCGCACCCCATTCCGGATCAAGGCCATCGGCGCCGATGAACAACGTGTGAATCATAATACCATTCAGGCTCTGAACCGCCGTGGGGCCTACCAAGGAGAACCAATCTCCACGCAGGTGGCCTCCTGTAACATAGACATTCAGGTCTTTGCGCTTGGACAATTCCATAGGAATATTAACGGTATTAGTAACCACTGTAATATTAAAGTTCAGAGGAAGGCTTCTAACTACTTCCGTTGTCGTTGTCCCTGGGGTAAGTGCGACAGTCTCACCGGCTCCCACAAGCGCCGCGGCAGCTCGACCAATGCGGCGCTTTTCATCCGCGAACTTCTCAACCTGCGCTTGAAAGGAGCGGTCATTGCGAAAAGGTTCGTAAAACAGCGGCTCGATGGAGACGGCTCCGCCATGGGTCCTGCGCAATCTCCCATCCTTCTCCAAAAGATCGAGATCCCGCCGGGTTGTAACCACTGAAACAGCGAATCGAGAACTCAGTTCCTCTACGGAGACTGAGCCGGCCTCCCGCAGGATTTCAAGAATCGCAGTCAGCCGCAAGGATTGCTTGTCCGATAGAGCGTTCCTAGCTGTGTTCCCTCCCGAAGATTGGGAAGTCGAGAATGAATGTTGCTTTGCCATATACCATAGCCTCGCATGCCTGACTTTGCATTCTGGTGTCCATTCGAATACAAAGAGAGCCGTATACTATGTATATAGTATTGTTGCTCTGGCTGGCTATGGAAATTCAGTCTGCTATTGCAGTTTTGCGGAAGCAGCTATCAGAGCTGGAGGGGGTTGATTATGTTCGCTAGCGGAGACTACGCGCCCCCGGAGGCTCAGATCGATTGGCTGTCCGGAATGATGCGCGGCGCAGCCGTTCAACAGGCTACAAAGACGCTGAGAGGTATGGCCGGGTTGTTTCACGACTCCGATTCGCTGCGCCGCATGGATGAAAGCACCATAGTGTACCGCGTCCAGTGGACGGAGCCAATCGCACAAGGAATAGCAGGCGGCCTCTTTTGGGGATCGACAATTATTGAGCCCGGCCGAGTGGGCGATGAGTACTTTATGACCCATGGCCATTTTCATTCAAGGCGTGACCGGGGAGAATTTTACGGAACCATCGGCGGCAAAGGCTTGCTGGTACTTATGGATGAGAGCCGCGCCACACTGACTAATGCGATGTTCCCTGGGAGCCTGCATTTCATTGCCGGCGGCCTTGCGCATCGAGTCGTAAATACCGGCGATGAACCATTGCTTTTTTGGGCGTGCTGGCCGAGCGATGCCGGCCACGACTATTCGTCGATAAAGGCCAAAGGATTTGGCGCGCGCGTTTTGCTTCGCGGCGGAGGACCTGCTGTGATCCCCGCTTGAGCCGGAACGTTCTATTCTGTTCAGTAGGTTTAACTATATGTTGTTTGATCCTCAACTCGATGTTCGGCTCAGCACTGGGCCACTTGCATTTGAATATGGTCAGGATGTCTTCGGCCCTCGTCCGGAGCTGCGCAGCCTGGATGCGATTCGCTATAGCTTGCTTTCTCCGGACTGCAACGGTCCCGATCCTGTCTATTGCATCGCCATGGATGTAGGCCGAAAAGAACATATACAGGCGCTTCGTCGGCGGATGTTACTCTTCGGAGTTGTTGCCTATGAAAAAGGACGGCTGGGCGACGAGCCGGTTCGCAGCCAGGGACACGTGCATGCCATAGCTCCCCACTGTGGCTGGTCCACGCCGGAACTATTCGAGATATGGCAAGGCAACGCCATCCTCTATGCACAGGAGACGGTGTTTGACCAGCCAGGACGCTGTGTTGCCATCGAGGCCAACCCTGGAGACAAAATTGTTATTCCTCCTGGATGGGCTCACTGCGTCATCAATCGAAATCCTGAGGAGCGGATGGTTTTTGGCGCATGGTGCGATCGGCAATATGGGTTTGTTTATGATGGCGTACGTGCGCATCGTGGCCTGGCCTGGTTCCCTCTGCTGCGGGAAGGCGGCATTGCATGGCAGCGCAATGCTTCTTATGCGCCTTCACCGCTGGTTTGCAGGGCCGCGCGCGCCTATCCTGAACTTGGCGTCTCAGACGCGCTTCCTATCTACGAACAGTTCGCGCGCGATCAGAGCAGTATGCAGTGGGTCTCGGAACCGGCCTTGGTGGCAGACTTATGGGCTGGCTTCGAGCCTTGAGTTGCCAGTTCTCTGACCGCTTGAAGTTATACCAATGCTGGATGCCCCAGGTCTCGATGATGAGACTTGGGAACCACAGCATTGGTGCGAAATCATCCGGCCAGAGACTTGCGGAACAAGCGACTCAATGCTTTGGCCATGGCATCTGAACGGCCTTGGGAAAGTAAATCCAAGTCTCGCTTGTCACCTTCTTCACATTTAGGGTGTTACAAACATAGGTGAAAACCAGCGATCCCGGATCTTCAAATTCCGGATGTTCCTTCGCGGCATAGCAAAACGTATCCCGGTCGTATCCCGCAGACGAAGCTTGCAACTCGGGCACGTGGTAAATCACCTCTCCAGCGTTCCACGGACCAGTGAGTGAAGGCGCTTCCCGCAGCAGTATCTTGTCCGAGAAGCCGCTTGGATCCGTGAGAACAGTAACCCACTTTCCCAGGTCTGGATGCCAGCGGACGGACATTTCGCTGCCTCCAGCTTCCATCACATGCTTCGCCTTCACCGGGTCGAATCCTTTTTGCCATGTATTGTCTGCCGCAAGGTATTCCAGATTCCGCCGCGGCTCATCCAGCCCTTTCAGCGGGATTCTGGTCAGCAAGGACGGCCGGGTTCCCGCCTCGGAAAGAGCAAAGAGATACGCATACTCTCCGTGGACGACCGCGCTCGAAGACGGGTACGCCTTGGCCCCGTCATCGACCAACGAGAAGTACTCCACCTTCCATTTCTGCGCATCGCTACCCAGTTCGGACACCTTGGCCAGATCGGCTCCGCAGGTCTCGAACCCTAACGCCGGCTCGGTAGTCTTTGGCGCATTGCGAATGCAGAGCAAAGTAACCCATAAGCTCTTGTCATAAAAGAATCCATCCAAGGCCCAATACCATGTATTAGGATGCTGCGAGGTAAAGAAATCCTTCGCAACTCCGTTTGCATCGTGGCGGACCACATAGGTGAGTGCCGCCTTGCCTTGTTTGTCGCAGGTCGAAATTCCAATACTGTTTCGGACCATAAGCGGATCGCCGCTGGGAAGCAGGCCGCGTTTCTCTCCGTAGAGCGTGTCGCCAAAAATCCAGATGTCGCGTCCATCGG
The DNA here is from genome assembly GCA_964420185.1 of uncultured Occallatibacter sp. Lineage (GTDB taxonomy): Bacteria > Acidobacteriota > Terriglobia > Terriglobales > Acidobacteriaceae > Telmatobacter. The sequence goes on from CAYQSI010000007.1 coordinate 26,227, forward strand.
ACAGCGGGATGGAATAGGCGGCATCGGCGCCCTGCCAACTCCGGTCCAGCGGAAATGACGGCATGCACCTGCCTTTGTTGCCGGATAAGGCATTAGCCGGCAGCGCCAGCCCAATCCAAACCAGAAACCCCATTGTTATCCAGCGAATCAGTGTTCTCGTTTGCTTTTGCCGCATACAGGTCCTTTCCGAACAAGGTAACACGGGAGAATATCAGGAAGCCAAGACAGTGGGATTTTGTCCGGCGGGTGCGTTGAAGAAAAAGTGAAAGACATTTTACGCGGGTGCTATTAAAAATAGCGCGACCGGCTTACTGACTGCCGGTCGCGCTGAAGATGCTGCACTTTAGAAGGTTAATTTGAGTGAGAATTGCGCTTGACGCGCGGTTCCATTGCCGATCTGATTTCCGTCCGCGCCCGCAATCGTTGCGCTCGAAACTCCGAATCCAGTCCAAGAACCGTTCGAGTAAGCCGGCGTGTTTGGCGTGCAAGTCGCCGAGGTCGCGCTGGTATAGGTAACCGAGCTGCAAATGCCGGTGTCGATGTTCGAGAAACTGGGATGGTTCAGAATATTGAAGATATCCGCCCGGAATTGCATTTTGACTTTTCCGGTAATCGCGAAATTCTTCATTCCCGAGAAATCCCACTGGAAGAACGCCGGGCCGCGAACATAATTGCGTCCGATGTTGCCCAGAGTCGTACGGTCGCCCCAGACTCCGTCAAATCCCGGCTCAAGCGTAAATGCGTTGATGTTGTAGCTTGAGTTGGGCCATTTGGCGTTGGCGACCTTCAAGGAAGTGCCTGCAACGCGATTCGGCCGCATATAGTTGCCGAAGAATCCGTTGGTCACTTCGACGTTCTGCGCCAGTCCGGAGCGGGTTTGAATGATACTGGATGTCTGCCATCCGCCCAGGGATTCTCTGACCAGCCGGCTGGAGCTTTTCAACTCCGGCAGATTGTAGAGCATGCTGGCGGTAAAGTTATGCCGCGCATCCCAATCGCCGCTGGAGCGGTCGAGCTCAGGTTTGAAGGGATCTGAAAAGCCCGCGAAGACGTTGACCTCGTCGTCAATTTCATGCGACCAGGTGTAGTTCGCTTCGAGGGTTAGCTGCTTCAAGTTTCTGCGCAGTTGTGCCTGCAAGGCGTTGTAGTTGGAAAAGAGGTTGTTGGGCATATAGTTCTCGTCCTGATAAGGCGAAGTGGAGGAGAGAACCCGGGGAACATTGGAGTTGGGATTGGAAGGATTGAGGTTGATTCCCTGGTAGGCTACGCCCGCCTGCGTATGCTGCACCTTGTTGCCCACGTAATTGACAGTCACGACAGTGCCCCGCGCGATTTCCTGCTGGATGCCGAAGAGCCAATTCGTCGAATACGGGTCCTTGGGATTCGTCGGGAATATGAACACGTTCTGGTTGCTGGGCAGTAACGGCGGATTCAGCGTCGGATAGGCGATGGAGTCAACCGTGCCACCGAAGATGCTCAGATTCCAGATGGTATCCGTAATGGATGCATTCGCGGGCATATTGTCCGCCAAGGTGTTCGGAGAGGGTTGCATCGGCATATAGAACAGCCCGCCGTAACCATGGATGACGGTCTTGCCTCTGCCGAATGGGTCGTACGAAAAACCGATGCGGGGAGCAAAATCAGTCTTGGAAACGTTGTATGAGCTCTGCCCATTCGGGCCAAAGGTCTGCGTCGCGTAAATGAATTGACGCTGGTTGCCGTGGGCTACATTCCAGGTGGTGTTGGCGTCATAGCGGAGGCCTATGTTGACCGTAAGTTTGTGGTTGACCCTCCAGTCATCCTGTACAAAGAAATCCCAATTGGAATCTCTGTTGCCAATCGACCCCGGGGTTCCTTCCTTCACCAGCGCGTATGGGAAGTTATTCTCAAGGCTCCAGAAGCTGTAGTAATCGTAGGACTCAATCGGCTGCAGCCATGTATTCAACCTGTTGAGACGGAACTGGACGCCCAGCTTCAGCGTATGGGCGCCCGCTGTCTTGGTCACGTTGTCAAACATCTCCGGCAGCGTATTCGCATTGGTCTGGTTGAAGCTCTGTGCTCCGGGCAAGGCGCCGAGATTGGTGAAGAAACTCGCAATCGTAAAATAGGGTGCGCCAGTATCCGATGCCGTATTGGAATGGAAGCGGTTGACCGCCAGGCTGAACTCATTCAGCAGCGTCGGGCTGAAGATGTGGGTCTCGTCGATCTTTGCCAGTTGCGTTCTGAGCGCCTGGGGAGATACCTGCCCTGTGGAGGTGCCGTACTCGTACATGGTCGAGGAGTCGTTGATGTTGTAGCGGAACATCAATGTATCGCTGTCACTGAAGTGGTAATCGAGCCTGACCGAGCCGGTATCTTCGCGAACCGTATTCTTCAGACTGGTGGGAGTGTAAACCAGGTCATAGGTTGACCCATCCGGGTAACGGGTATCGTAGTTGCAGGTCGAGGTTGACGAACCCAGGCCGCAGCCGGAGGGCAGAGGAGCCATCAGCGCCAGGATGGGCTGCATGGAGGAGATGAACTGGGAGCGAACGTAGGCGCTGGGGACCTCGTAATGGGGCTGAAGGTTCGTCAGGTGTGTGCGATCTCCCTCGTAATTCACAAAGAAGAAGAGCTTCTTTTTGAAGATTGGCCCCGCGAGATTGACGCCAAACTGGTTCAGCTTCAAGGGCACCTTTTCGCCTGGGGCGAAGTAATCCCTGGCGTCCAGATCTTCATTCCGCAGGAACTCAAAGGCCGTGCCATGGAAGTCATTGGTTCCTGCCTTGGTGATGATATTCATCTGGGGCCCGAGCGAAAAGCCGCTATCGGCGCTATAACCGCTGTTGGCGAAGTCGATCTCCTGGATGCTGTCCACGCTGGCCCGCGTGACGCGCGCGCCTTCCTGGCCTTCGGTCTCAAGGAATCCGTTCACGTCGCCGCGGTTCGCGGATTGGCCGTCCAGCTTGATATTCAATCCGGTAAAAATGTTATCGAGCCCGTTGACGCTGCCCTGGAAGTAGGCCGTCGAGCCGACAGATCCCGGAGAAATCTCGAGAAAGTCGCTCACGTCTCTGCCATTGACCGGCAGATTGCCGATTTGGGTGGCGTCCAGAGTGGAACCGGCCGTGCTCGAAGATGTGTCAATCGTTGAGGTCGTACCCGTAACCTCGACGGACTCGCTGGCTGCCGCGACCGCCAGGACCAGGTTGACGCGAACCGTCGCCCCCACGTTGAGCACAAATACTGGGGCCGTGGCCTTGCCAAAGCCGGTCGCGATGGCTGAAACCACGTAATGGCCAAAGGGCAGTCCCGAAGCTACAAAACTCCCGCTGCTATCGGTGTTCGCAGTTGTCTGGATTCCCGTCCCTGTATTGGTGATCTTTACCGAACTGTGAGGGATAACGGCGCCGGTTGTATCTGTAACCAGGCCCGAGACCGTGCCGGTATCGAATTGTGCCATGGCCGGTAGAGCAAACAACAAGCAGATGAATGGCAGAACGGCGACAAGGCACCGTAAGGTTGGAACACGTAGTCTTCGTAAAACACTAGCCATTTTGCCTCTCCTATTCAGTGAATCAGTTGAGTGCAATCAAATCGTAAATTTCTGAGACACCCGAAGATAAAATACGTTAATATGCGTTGTCAAGCCAATTCGGCAGTATTTTTATTTGATTCGGCGCTGTTGCGTCTTCGCTTATGACCGTTTTAGCTACAAACGAACATTTTGCATTGACAAAGCCTTATGGGTAAACGTATATATGCAAGGGATCAATTTATGTTTGGTTTAACCCAAATTTCCGTCTTGCCGGTACTCCGGCCGCGCTTTACGGCCCATCCGGGCCGCCGGTCTTCTTTCCCCGCAACGCGCAGAAAATGCAGCGTTTGGCCCGCTCTTTGTGCCGTTGCGCTCGCGGTGGGGATTGCCTCCGGCGCGCTTGCCCAACAGAAAATTGTCTGGCAGATCGGGCAGTTCGACGACTCTTCGGGCGAGTTCCGCAGCGAGGGCATCGATTATGCGAACCCGGCATCGGACCCTGTCTACAGAATAGGAGTCAATCAAAGCACCGACTGGCCTCGCTTCCAGCCCGGGCCGGCAAACGGAATGGCGGGAGGGCGTCTTCATCCGTTTCGCATCGATTTCGTGCTTGCAGATGCGCCACGCGGTGTGTACACGCTGAAGGTCGCCACGCTCTACGAAACCCCTCGCATCTCGCATCTGCGCGTAGAGATCAACGGACACACGGGCGTCTTCTACTTTCATCCGAAGCTCGACTATGCGGCTGGAGACTGGGAAGGCACGTTTGTGCCCCAGAGTTCACGCGCTGAGAAGAAAATCGAAATTCCGGCGGCATGGATGGTGAAAGGCGAAAATCGCCTTACGCTGACAGCCCTCGACACACCGGCAGACAAGCAGCTATCGATGGGCAATATCGCCCCCGGACACACCGGCATCATCTACGATGCCCTGCAATTGAGCCAGGAGCCCGAAGGCGTAGTGGACCAGCACGGAGTGCAGGTGCTGGCACAGCCCACAATCTTTTATCGCTCCACCAAAGAGGGGCTTGAAGAAATCGTTGACGTCTTTGTCGGCCTTCCAGCAACTGGCGCTGCGCCCTCCACGCTTTCGATGAAGATCGGCGGTAGGAGATTTGCCCAGCCGCTTCCCCCGGCAGGGGACTTTGGCGAGCAGCTTATTGAGTTTGCGGTCCCTGCGTGGGAGGGTGAGAGCGCGGCGACTCTTCAGTTAGGCAGCCGGAGTTTCCCCGTCCGGCTCACCGCCGAAAAGAAGTGGACCATCCGTATCGTTGCGGAGGAGCATCTGGATGTTGGATTCACTGATTACAGCGAAAAGGTGGCCGAGCTGCAATCGCAGACCATCGATGGCGTACTGGATACACTCACTCAGCATCCCGATTTTCGCTGGACGCTGGATGGAAGCTGGATTGCCGAGCAGTATTTAAAGGGGCGCTCGCCCGAGCTTCAGAAGCGGTTTCTGGATTTTGTGCGCGCCGGAAAAATCGTCATTCCACCGCAGTATGCCAACCAGCACACCGGAGTCGCTTCTCTGGAAGGGCTGATTCGTTCGCTCTACGCCAGCCATGCACTGGCCAGTCAGTACTCACTGCCGCTGGGAGCGGCAAATATTACCGATGTTCCCTCCTACAGTTGGTCCTATGCGTCGGTGCTACATAGCGCGGGGATCAAGTATTTCGCCGCGGCAAGCAATTCCTGGCGCGCCCCCGTTCTGCTTCAGGGCCGCTGGAACGAGAAATCGCCGTTCTACTGGGAGGGACCGGATGGCGGGCGCGTTTTCATGTGGTATTCGCGCGCCTACCTGCAACTAGCCACGCTCTTCGGAACCCCGCCCACAGTTGAGGCGGTCCATGATGCCCTGCCTGTCTTTCTTCAGGCTTACGCGCGGCCGGAGTATTTGGCGAACTCGGTCATCCTGTTTGGCAGTCAACTGGAAAATACTCCCTTCAGCAAGCAGCAGTCTGCGCTTCCGTCCGCATGGAACGCCGCTTATGCGTTTCCGCGCCTGGAGTTCTCCACATTCAAGGACGCCATGCAATCCATTGAAGGCGAATTTGGCGGAAAAGCGCCCGTCGTGCGCGGCGACTTTGGCCCTTACTGGGAAGACGGCTATACAGCGGACAGCTTTCATACCACAATCCACCGGCAAAACCAGCAGCGCATCCTCAGCGCGGAAAAGATGGGCACGCTTTGCTCGGCATTGCAGCCGGATCTGCGCCCCGATCTCCCCCTTTTGCAGGACGCATGGAAAAACATTCTCCTCTTCGACGAGCACACCTGGACCTATGTGGGAGCCACCACCCAGCCGGAGAGCGAACAGGCCGTTGGTCAACTGCGGCAGAAGCGCGCCGAAGCAGTACGGGCGCAAGACGACATCGAGCAAAGCATTCAGCGCAGTTGGGGGCAGTTTGAATCTCTTCTCGCGCCGGCCCAGAATTCGCTGGTCGTCTTCAACTCTCTGAACTGGACGCGCAGCGGGTGGCTCGAAGCGGATCTTTTGCCCACCCAGCGTATTTTGGATGCCGTCACCGGCCAGGAAGTCAAACAGCAACTTCTTGGCGTGGAAGCAGGCGTCGCGATTCCGGGCTTTGGAGCGCAGCCAAATCGCGTGCGTTTTCTGGCCGATGCCGTCCCCGCCATGGGCTACAAACTCTTCACGATTACCGATGCTGTTCCCGCCCCTGCTGCGCCCCAGCCAGTGCCTGCCGCCAACGTGATTGAAAACAAGTATTACCGCATCACCCTCGATCCTGCGGGCGGCGGCATCCAGAGCATCCAGGACAAGGATCTTGGATGGGAACTCGTTGATCGGCACAGCCCGTTCCTTTTTGGCGCTTATGTATATACGGCGGGAGCCGATGATCTGCCGCGCAACAGCCTCTATCGCTATGGAGCCGCGCAGCCTGCGCCCGAGTTGCATCCGCAGGCCGCCGGTCGCGGGCGCGTTGTGTCGGTCGTACAATCAGCCGGCTCGGTGCGGGCAATTCTCGAAGCCTCCGCGCCGCATTCGCCGCGGATTCAAATGGAAATCACCCTGCCCGAAGATTCAAAGCGAATTGATTTTCGTTACAGCATTCATAAGGACGCCGTACTCAGCAAGGAGGCTGTCTACATTGCATTTCCATTTGCGGCGGACAAACCCGAATTCACTTACGATACGCAGAACGGCTGGGTGAATCCCGAGCGCGATGAACTCGCCGGAGGCAGCCGCGAGTGGTATGCGGTCAATCATTGGGCCGCCATGAATGATCGCGGGCAGGGAAGAGGCGCCGCGCTCGTTCCCTACGATGCGCCGATGGTTAATTTCGGCGACATCGTGCGCGGCAACTGGCCAACAGAATTTCATCCCCGTTCGGCAACCATCTTTTCCTGGCTGATGAGCAACTACTGGGGCACAAACTTTCCTTCCTCGCAGGGAGGAGATTTCAGCTTCCGTTATTCCGTGGTCACCGGGCCATCGGCCGAACCCGCACAGCTCACGCGCCTCGGATGGGAATTGATGACACCGCTGGAAGTGAACCCGGTGGCTGCTGGCACGGGGCCGGCCATGCTGGCCGCCAACTCCGCGAGTCTGCTGCATCTCGACAACCCGAACGTGGTCGTAACGGCATGGAAGCTTGCCGAAGACGGAGACGGCAGCATTGTGCGAGTGGAAGAAATATCCGGCAAGGCGGCGGCGGTGCATATCAGCAGTGATTACTTGCGCGTGCATCAGGCCTGGCTTTCGAACGCGCTGGAAGACCGTCTTTCTTCGCTCTCCGCAATCGACGGCGGAGTCAACATCGAGCTCAAACCCTTTGAAGTGGCGACGATCCGCATCAAGACCGCGCCGTTGTCCACGGGCAAGTGAAACGCACATCAACCATTGACCTAACCCGGAGCCACAGGCTCGGAAGCACGGAACGCGCACATGAACAACACAGAATTCGGATTTCTGCTCTTGATCATCGCAGGCTTGATGAATGCCAGCTTCACTTTGCCCATGAAGTTTACGCGGCGCTGGGCCTGGGAGAATACGTGGCTGGCATGGACTGTTTTTGCCCTGCTCATCTTGCCAGCGGCGGCGACGCTCTGCACGGTTCCGGATCTTGCGGCGGTATATCGTAGCGCCGGCACGGCGCAGTTATTGTCCGTGATGGCCTTTGGAGCTGGCTGGGGCCTTGCGCAAGTCTTCTTCGGCATTGCAGTTGATGCAATTGGGATTGCTCTGACTTTCTCTCTTGTGCTGGGTACCTCTGCCGCGGTTGGCGCGCTCATTCCCATGCTGCGCCTGCATCAGGACAAGCTCCACACTCTTGCTGGACATACATTGTTGATGGGCATCGCGATGGTTCTGCTCGGCGTGGCGATTTGCGCTGTTGCCGGCAGATTGCGCGAGAGCGTATTGAGTGAAGCTGCCGGCAAAGAGCGCAAGAATGCAACGGCCGGTTTGGTGCTGGCTATCCTCTGCGGATTCGGGGCTTCTCTTGTGAACTTCGGCGTTACGTTCGGCTCTCCGCTGATTGCCACGGCCGCCCGGCACGGAGCCAGCGCCATCAGTGCGGTCAACGCTGTGTGGTTGCCATTCATGTTAGCCGGAGCCATTCCCAACCTGCTTTATTGCTTCTATCTGTTGCATCGGAATTCAAGCAGCCGCAACTTCGCGCACGCCGGTTTTAATCATTGGATGCTCGCATTTACGATGGCTGCCTTCTGGTTTGGAAGCACGCTGCTTTATGGGGCGGCTACTGCCCAACTTGGTCCCCTCGGGGCCGTTCTGGGATGGCCGCTCTTTATGTCTCTCATCGTGATTGCAGCCAGCCTGTTGGGCATCTTGACCGGGGAATGGAAAGGCAGCGGCCGATGGCCTCTTGCCGTTCAATTGACGGGCGTAGCCGCGCTGACGCTTGCCATTTTCATCCTGGCCAAAGCCAGCCAGGCATTGGCATAACACCGTGTTCTTTGTGGAAAGGGGTGCCCGTGACCGGCACAAGTATTAAAGCGCTTTCTCTTGATATGGGCGGAACGCACATCGGCTGCGGACTGGTCGAGAATCAGCGCTTGCTTGCCAGTGCAGAAGTTTCTTCAGAGGGAGCGCAAAGCCTCCACTCCTTGCTTGCAGCCGTTGCGCAGGCATTGCATTCTTTGCTCGCGCAAATGGGCCTGCAATCCACGGATTGCGCCGGTCTGGCCATCGGGTTCCCCGGAATTGTTGATGCGCATACGGGCAGAATCCTCTCCACTCTCAAGAAGTATGAGGACGCTCCTCACCTTGACCTTCCGGGGTGGAGCTTGAAGGAATTCGGCATTCCACTGCGAGTTGAAAACGACGCGCGCATGGCGCTGCTCGGCGAGCATTACGCCGGCAGCGCGAAAGACTCGGACGATGTGGTGATGATGACTCTCGGCACCGGCATCGGAAGCGCCGCCATGATCCGTGGCCACTTATTGCGTGGCGCGCATTTTCAGGCGGGATGTCTCGGAGGCCATTTTCCCGTCAATTTTCGTGGCAGGCTTTGCTCATGCGGGAATATCGGCTGCGCTGAAGCGGAAGCAGGCGGATGGGCACTGCCCGGCGTGGCTCGTGAATGGCCAGGGTTCAGTGGCAGCGCGCTTGCGTGCAATGAGCTGCTGAATTTTAGGACCCTCTTCGCGCAGGCGGAAAAGGGTGACCCCGTGGCCATCCAGATCCGGCAACACTGCCTTGATGTGTGGGCGGCAAACGCCCTCGCGCTGGTACACGCCTACGATCCCGAAATCGTGGTCATTGGCGGAGGCGTGATGAGAAGCTCGCAGGCGATTTTGCCTGCTATACAGCAACATCTGAATCAACACGCATGGACCGCGTGGGGAAAACCACAAGTCCGCGCGGCAACATTGGGCAATCAAGCAGCATTACTCGGAGCTATTCCGCTTCTCCTGGAGGATATGAATGACGCGACAATCTAATTACGATAAATTTCCAACGATTCAAGCAGGGGGCGAGCAGGATTGCGCCAAGGGATGGGCAGAGATTGGCAGCGCGCTTCTTCACAGCTTGCCTGAGAACGGCGGCCTGATCTGCGTGGAGTGCTATCCCGGCACATTTGTTGGCGAGATCGAGCGCGGCCTGTGCAGTTCCCTGGCACCCGACGCGATTATCCGCACATCGGAGTTGTTCAAGAGTCCGGAAGAAATTCGCGCGATGCTATCTCCCTTTCTCGGTAGCGACCCTGTATTTGGGCGAATGAACGGCATTGTGATTGAGGACTATTTCGATCTTGCCCGGCTGGATACAGCCCGCCTCCAGATTGAGGGCGATCGCACTCGACGCCTATTGGTGGTTGGAACCGGAGCCGCGCTTCTCTGCGCCAATCCGGACTTGATCGTCTATGCCGATCTTGCGCGCTGGGAGATACAGCAGCGCTGGCGCAGAAAAGAGAGCGGGAACCTGGGACTCAGCAACGCGGAAGACACCATGGGCGGCAAGTATAAGTGCGGATATTTTGTAGAGTGGCGAGCCGCAGACCGCTTGAAGAAAAAGCTGCTGCCGCGGCTCGATTACCTGCTGGACACCAATCAGCCCGCATCGCCGAAGATGATCAGCGGAAACGATTTTCGCCGCGCATTGCACAACGCCGCGCAAAGGCCGTTCCGCGTGGCGCCCTATTTCGATCCCGGACCATGGGGCGGCCACTGGATGGAGAAGGTCTGCGATCTTCCGCTCGACCGCCCCAACCATGCCTGGTGCTTCGACTGTGTTCCGGAGGAGAATAGCCTGCTGCTCGGCTTCGGCGATACGCGAGTGGAAATCCCGGCTATCGATCTTGTCTTTGCGCACCCCCATGAGCTTTTAGGGGAGAGCGTCCATGCGCGCTTCGGGACCGAGTTTCCCATCCGCTTTGACTTCCTTGATACCATGGGAGGCGGCAACCTATCTCTTCAGGTTCATCCATTGACCGAATATATTCAGGATAAGTTCGGAATGAATTACACACAGGATGAGAGTTACTACATGCTGGATGCCGGTGAGGATGCTACCGTCTATCTTGGATTGCGTGACGGCGCGAAGCCCGCGGAGATGCTGCATGATCTTCGCCTGGCGCAGGAAAGCAGCTTCATCTTTCCCGCCGAGCAGTATGTTAATATCTGGCCGGCTCACAAGCACGACCATTTTCTTATTCCCGCCGGCACGATTCATTGCTCCGGGAAAAACAGCATGGTGCTCGAAATCAGTGCAACTCCCTATATCTTTACCTTCAAGTTGTGGGACTGGGACCGCGTGGGACTGGACGACAAACCCCGTCCCATCCATATCGATCACGGCGAAGCAAATATCCAGTGGGACCGTACAACTGCATGGGTGCGGAATAACCTCATCGCTCAAGTCGAGCCGATTTCTTCCGGCGACGGCTGGACGGAAGAGCGCACCGGTTTGCACGAACGCGAGTTTATCGAAACCAGGCGCCATTGGTTCAGTGAACCGGTTCCACACGACACTCAGGGCACGGTGAATGTTTTGAATCTTGTTGATGGGGACGAAGCTATTGTAGAAAGTCCAACAGCGGCTTTTGCTCCCTTCATCGTGCATTATGCTGAGACATTCATTATCCCTGCCGCGGTGGGCGCTTACATTATTCGCCCTCACGGGGCGTCCATCGGCAAGCAGTGCGCCACGATCAAGGCGTTTGTTCGCGCCAAAGCATAAGGGGAAAAATAATCAATGAGCAACAAGAATATTGGTCGTGAATTTCCGCGAGGGATGGACCCTCAGACACGGGGTTTTCTCAGCGCCCTCCGCGCCGGCGATGGCCCGCCGCTGCACGAATTCTCCATTGCGCAGGCCAGGGCCTTGATGCGCGATATGCAGACCGCGGATGTTTCCGGCTATCCGGTTGACGTGCGGGAGATCGACCTTCAAGGTTACTCGTTGCAGATTGTGCGTCCCAGGATGACGCCCGAGCCTTTGCCCGCCGTGATGTTTTTTCACGGTGGCGGCTGGGTGCTGGGCGATGTAAAGACCCATGAAAGGCTGATGCGGGAGATTGCTGTCAGAGTCAACGCGGCCGTGGTGTTTGTGTCGTATACGCGTGCGCCCGAGGCCCGCTATCCCACGGCAGTTGAACAATGTTACGCGGCAACACAGTATGTGCATGAAAATGCGGCAGCCCTCAACGTCACCCCATCGCGGCTGGCCGTCGTTGGCGACAGTTCCGGTGGAAATCTAGCAGCGGCGATTGCACTTATGGCGGCGCAACGCGGCGGGCCATCGCTCCGGTTGCAGGTGCTTCTTTATCCGGTCCTCGATTGCAACTTCGACACGCCTTCGTATGAGGCCTTCGGTGAGGGATTCAATCTCGACCGGGAGACGATGAAGTGGTTCTGGAATCTCTATGCTCCCGATCCTGCCATGCGATTGGAACCTATGGCGAGTCCGTTGCGAGCCGCAAGCTCCGAATTATCTCTCTTGCCGCCCGCGCTGATTGTTACCTGCGAATGCGACGTGCTTCGTGACGAGGGCGAGGCTTATGCTCGGAAGCTCAGTGATGCAGGTGTACCCGTAACTGCCGTCCGTATTCCCGGCACGGTCCATGGCTTTGCGATGACCGACGCCTTGGCCAACACTCCAGGAGCTATCGATTGCCTCCGGTTGGTCATCGACTCTTTGCAGCGCGCATTTAAATAAGTAATCTGCGCCAGGGATTTGCCGGAAGTTCTCGACTCCCATCTGACGAACAGACATCCGAAAATGCGATGTTGAGAACAGCAGATGGGAGCCTTCAAGATAAATAGGATCATATGCTTAGGATTAGATGGCGGGGCGAGGTACCCGGCGCCGGCCTCCTCGCCACAAAGCGCCTCTCCAACTCCGGCAGCATCTTCGTCTGATTTTCGCTTATACTCCTACCCTATATTTTGTCTTGCGGCGGTAGCTTAAAGTGAACATTTCTATTGACAACCGAACACAGGCCGCGCTACGTTACGTTCGCAATTAGCGCTGCATAAGCGGATTATCGCTGTCAGAGCTCTGGCGGGCAGTTAAGGTAAGGCGAATCAGCTCTCCTGTTTGCGCTCTTTCCAGCCGGCGTGGGGCCCTTGTCACGACGGTGGTGCAGCTTTCTGCGCCGCAATCCATCAATTGTTCCAGAACTTAGAAAGGGGGTGCTTCGATGCCCAAGAAGCAATTCGCGGTCTTGGTCGTTTTGTCTGCTCTTGCAGGTTTTCTTTCCCAGTCTGCGCCGGCATATGCACAAGGGACATATCAATGGTCCATGGTGGCGCAAGCAACCCCGGATGAATGTTTCCAGGGTAATGTCAACAACTCAGGCGGCATAACCGCGGCACAGATTACAGCCAACAATACATCGTTCAACAGTGCTTATCCGCCCGGACTTACGGCGGCGCAGATTGCAAGCTGCATCAGCAGCGGCTATCTTCCCAAGACCAACCAGGCGTACGTCTGGGGCTTGACGATGGATAGCACCGGCAATCTATGGCTCGGCACCGTCGCAAACACCCTTTGCCTGGTGCTGGATGAATATTATGGCAATAACACGTATCCGTATGAGAACGGCGACTATGTGTGCGACGCGCAACAGAACCCGGAGGAAGACTTCAAGCCGCCGCGCATGTTTATGTACAACCCGGGGACCAACACTCTGACGGACCTGACGCCAAAGATCTTGATGGGGGGCGACGCGTCGCTCTTGACGAAGACCTTCGGAATCCGCTCGGCAGGATATTTCAATGGCGTTGTCTTCTTCGGGGGCCTGGAGACTCCCGCACCCGGTGGCATAGTCACTCCCGTGGTCATGTACGCGTTTAACGCCCAGACGCAACAGTACCTTGGGTCCTATGTCTTCGATGGGAAAAACGGTCATCCTTACTACAACAACATCCGCCAGTGGCACGTGATTAACAACAACCTTTTCACCGGCGTTGGGAAACCGAACGGCACGGTGAACGGCGGGGCGATGTTGCGCTGGACGGGAACCCTGGCGAACCCATACTCGTTCATCGAAGTGGGAGAATTCCCCGGGGGGCAGCCCGCGTATTTCACAGCCCACACGGACGGACATATTTACGCCACCACGTGGGGCTCAGGAGGGGCGCAGTTTGGGATGTCGCTTTATATGAGCCCTCCCCTCAACTCCACCACGGGGCTCGACACATCGGATGCGGGCAATTGGACGGAAGTGTGGAACCTGAACCAGTATGAGGTGGAACCCTCCGTTGTCGAGCTCGGAGGAGCCGTTCAGTCGTTCAACGGTTACGTTTACTTTGGCACGATGCAGGTGCCAGTGACGAGCGACCTCAGTTTTGAACAGATGTATCCGAACGCAACGGTCAGCGAAGATTCGGTCATTCTCAACACCAATCGACCAATCCAGATCTTCCGCACGCAGGGTTTCGATCCTACACTGCAGCCGACTCCATCCGTCGAGTTGCTTTACGGATCCGCCAATCTTGAACAGTACAACCAGACTACGGACTCGTGGAACCTGGTACCAAACGGCATGGGCGGCGTGTCGCCGACCTATGGGGCAGCCGGCTTCGGCGCCGTGTTCAACAATTACACCTGGTCCATGGCGGTCTTTCAGGACCAACTCTACGTAGGGACCATGAATTGGGCTTACATCGCGGCCAACAACCAGTTGTCATCGTCCTTGCCGCCGGCGCTCACGAGTCTAGCGCCTAGTATCTCCGGCGCCGAACTTTGGACCTTTGCCAACACGGCCAGTGCCGCAACCGCAGTCAACGTTTCTGGCATGGGCAACCCGTACAGCTATGGCATTCGCACCATGGTGACTGATAACAACGACCTCAACCTCTGGCTCGGCATGGCCAACCCCATGAATCTGCGGACAGACGCCACCAATGACCCTGGAGGCTGGAAGCTGATTGATTTCCCGACACAGAATGGGGCGCCGATCATCACCTGGTACAACCCCGCAGCCATCGTCTATGGCACGCCGTTGACAGCGACGCAGTTGGATGCCACGGCCACCCAAGACGGTACGTATACCTACAATCCGCCATTGGGCACTGTTCTGAACGTGGGCGCCGGCCAAATGCTATCGCTCACCTTTACCCCGTTCAGCGGCGGAAACCAGTATAGCGATACGGTGAAGATCAATGTGACTCCGGAGCCGCTGACAGCGACGGCAGCAAATGCGTCGATGATCTACGGCGCACCGGTGCCTTCGCCGTTCGCGGGTACCCTCGTTGGTGTAGTCAACAACGACCCTATCACCGCTACGTATACGATCACGCCGGCGGTAACTTCGACCAGCCCGGCGGGAACATATACGATCATGCCGGTCCTCAGCGATCCCAAAACGAGGCTACCCAACTACTCCACCACCCTAATCAATGGCACCCTAACCATCGCCAAGGCGGGCACGACATCGACCGTCTTTGCGAATGCGCCTACTGTGTTCCCGATGGTGCTTACCGCGCAAGTGGTCTCGGCCACCACGGGCACACCGACTGGCACCGTGAACTTCTACGATGGCACGACCCTGCTGGGTTCTGGAATGCTAGGTGCGAATGGCTTTGCCACATTCTCCGCCACTACACTCGCCTCCGGTACCCACTCGATCAGTGTTCAATACGGTGGCGACGGCAACTTTACTGTAAGCACATCGCAGCCCATTCAGGTGGCTGGGATACCGTTTATCACCTGGCCTGCCCCGGTGGCCATCGTCTATGGCACGCCGTTGACCGTAACGCAGTTGAACGCCACGTCGAATGAGACCGGTACGTTCACCTACATTCCGCCAATGGGAACGGTGTTGACCGCCGGCGCCAACCAGGTGCTGACGGCAAACTTCACGCCGCTGAACAGCAGCAATGTGTACAGCAACACGGTCAAACTCACCGTCAACCAGGCGCCGCTGGCAGTAACGGCCACGAATGTCGAATGTCTCGATGATTTACGGCACGGCGGTACCATCGCCGCTGACGGGCACAATCGTCACTGTCGTCAATAACGACGGCATTACCGCTACGTACGCAACCACGGGGACCTCGACCAGCCCGGCGGGAACTTATCCGATCACGCCGACGATCCTCGATCCCAATACGAGACTGACCAACTACGCGGTCACCGTCACCAACGGCACGCTAACCATCAACAAGGCGGGCACGATTCCGACCATTTCAGAGAGTCAACCGTCAGTGCTCCTGCAGAACGCGGTGACTTTCATCGCGCACGTGGCCTCGGCCACTACGGGTACGCCCACCGGCAACGTGACTTTCATGGATGGCACAACCGCACTGGGCACCGTGGCACTGAATGGGGTTGGCACTGCCCAACTGACCGTCAATACACTCACCCTGGGCACACACTCGATCAGTTTTGTGTACGCTGGTGACGGCAACTTTGTCGCCAGCAGCTCGCCAACCATTACGGAAGTGGCACAGGACTTCCAATTCACCATCAGCAGCAACACCCCGAGTTCGGCTACTGTGCTGCCGGGCGGTGTGGCGACTTATGGCATCACGGTCGCTCCAACCGATGGCATTTACTTCCCCAACGCGGTCACGCTGACAGTGTCGGGATTGCCGACGGGCGCCACTTACACCCTCACACCCTCAACAATTGCGCTTGGCAGCGAATCGACGCCTGTAGTACTGCAGGTGCAAACTGCCTCGACATTAGCTCTTAACCGGAGCACGCCGTCTGGCCTGACCTTCGCCGTCATCTTCTTGCCGGTGCTCGGTCTGTTCACTCTTCGCCGGCGCGCACGCAGCGCAGGGCTTTTCATGCTGCTTGGGCTGGCGATCATGGTGGGCGTCAATGGTTGCGGCAGTTCATCAGGCATATTTGCCGCTCCAGCGCAAACTTCGACAATAACTGTGACGGGCACCAGCGGTACGCTGCAGCACTCCGTCACGCTCACCCTGACGGTCCAGTAGGAGGGACGATGAAAAAAGTGATTGTTACTCTTCTGTTGTGCCTCTGCTGTGCCGTAATGGCCGTGGCGCAGTCAGTGCAAATCTCGGCTGGATACATGTACCAAGCTACCCAGACCCTAGGCGGGGGTAACCAGATCTGCTTCAACGGCGGCCGCGCCGATGTCGCTTTCGGACTCCCACGGCATTTTGCCATGGTGGGCGAATTGACAGGCACACGCTCGGACATGGGCAGTGCTACGTACGATATGACACTGCTGACCATCATGGCCGGCCCAAGGTTCCAGATGCCGATCAAGAACTCCAAGGGCAAGCCCGGGCGCGTATCTCCGTTCGCTCAGTTCCTGGTGGGTGACGCGCGAGGCTCGAACGGCGCTTTCCCGAAAAACGGCACACTGGTTCCCAGCGCGGAGTCACTTGCCCTGTCTGGCGGGGGCGGCATCGATTTCGCGATGGCGCACCACACCACGTGGCGTCTGCTGCAGGTGGACTACCTCAACACCCAACTGCCGAATCTGTACGCTACTCACCAGAACTACTACCGCATCGGCACAAGTCTCGTCATCCATTTGCGTTGACTTGACATCTGTACTTGAACTCGAAGTTTTTGGCACTCCCTCAGGCGGCCGGCAACGACCGCCTGTTTTTTTTGCAAAATCCTGGAATGATTGATTGGCAAAGATAGAAACTTTCAAACGCGAGGCCTGGCGACCGGCAGTGCTGGATCGGAACAACTTCCTGAGCTTCCACATTGAGGATAGCCGGCCGGTGAGATTGCCCCGTCTACCAGCGCTGGACGCTACGGAATTGTGGTTACCCGCAGTTCTTTGACTGGAGTGCCGTCGCTCCACTTGCCCATGAACCGCTGCTGCGATGTGTCCCCAAGCGCGTACTCGCGGTTCCGGCCGTAGAACGCGGCATCCGTGAGGCCGTCAAAGAGCTTCCACGTTCCGTAGAAGTCAAGCGCGTCGACGCCATGGCCTTCGACGGCCGTAAAATCGGGCGAGTCATCCTTGGACTTCAGCCTTCGCTTCATCAACCACTCGAGGAAGCGCTGGCCGGGGGCCCCTCCAACAGATGGATCGGTGTACTTGGGATTGGACGCAATCGGCGCCAGATGATTGGCGATGAGCGGCGGTGAACCGTGGTCGTCGGAGACCAGGACGATGTAGTTTTTGTTCTGCGGGAGGACGTTCCTGGATTCATTGAAGATGCGTTTCGCATCGACGTCTTTGACGAGCCGGTCGCGATCGCCCGCGACGGCGAGGAGCAACGTGTCTCTGCCGATCATGCTCATGTCGGCAAGCTTTACTGAAGTCATTCTGGAGATTGTCCAGGTCTTTCCCGGTTCCACGCACATCAAGGCTTTCGGCGCCACGATTCCAAACTGTTTCCATTGCGCACCGAGGTTGGCGGTGATGACGCCGCCCATCGAGTGGCCAACAACGGCGACCTTGTCCAACTGGGGCCTTACATGGCCGGGTTCGGTTTGCAATTTCTCGATGGCGGAGCGAATGCCAGCGGCTGCGTTGGGGGTGAAATCGGACATGCGCGTGCGCACGCTGCTCTGATAAACCGGAAAAACAACGATATTGCCGCGTTTGACGATGTGGTCTATCCACGCGCCGTAAAACATCGGTTCCATCGCGCACCAGCCGTGGTTGAAGATGATGACCGGAGCGCTCTCCGGTTTGGGATCGGCTGGCTCAAATATCCAATAGCGTGTCGGCCCTGTGCCGTACAAGTTGGCGACAACCTGGTTGTGCGTGTAATCCACGCCTCCGGGACCACTGATGGCTTGCTTTGGCCCTTTGGGCTTCTCCTCGGTCTGCACCGAACGGGGAGCGGCACTCACCACAACCATCGCGATGACCAGCAATGCCAGGATCCTGATGCTGGCCGTTTCCACTGACGAATGTGTACTCACTCGCTGCATAGCCAATCAGCTCCCCGTCAGAAAGATGAAGACAACCCCCATCTGATTCGCGCCGCGAAGATCGCTGACTCATCGGTTTGGCGAACATTCGCCGCAACTCGCCAAGTTGATTCCACTATTATGCCGCAATGGGCCTCGCCATAACAGGCCTGGCACAAGCCAAGCAAGGCAAGGTGTGGCCATAGCCGCCAAAAAAGCGAGGCAAAACTGTTTGATCGACTAACCCGGCGGCCGTGCAAGCAGGCTCGGCCCCATTTGCAACTTAGGTCACGCCGTAACCTCTCACCCTGGCCGGCCTCACGCTTTAAGTGAACACCGTATTAATTCTTGACACTGTTCTCTGCTGCGGAATAGGATTCTGTCGCATATTCGCGGAGCGGGATTTAGCATGAATCCGGGAGGAGAACCAATGCGTCGTTTAGCAGTGTTTGTGCTTGTTGTAGTGCTTGCAGCCAGTGCCAGGGCGCAATTCGATACAGCAACGGTACTCGGAACAGTAACTGACCCAAGCGCAGCGGTCATTCCACACTGCCAGGTGGCGTTACACAACATAGCCACCGGGGCGCTGGCCACGGCAACTACCGACGACCGGGGCGAGTTCCGGTTCGTGGACATCTCCGTCGGCTCCTATGAGCTGAAGGTGACGGCGCGGGGCTTTCAGCCGGCAGCGGCCAAATTCGAACTGACAGTCGGCGCTCACCAGCGCGTGGACGTGCAACTGCGGGTGGCTACGACGGCCACCACGGTAACCGCCACGGCCGAGGTGACCCAGTTGGAGACCGAATCCAGCGAACGCGGGCAGGTGGTCAATGAGCGCGAAATCGCCGAACTGCCGTTGAACGGACGGCAATACTCGCAGTTGGTCGAGTTGACTGCGGGCGTCGTTCCCAGCCCCAACGAGCTAGGCACAGGCTACACTCAACGCGAGGGATCGTTCAGTATCAATGGTCTGCGCAGCGTATTCAATAACTACATGCTGGACGGCCTGGACAACAATATGTATGGCACCTCCAACCAGGGATTCAGCAACCAGGTGGTGCAGTTATCTCCCGACGCAGTGGCTGAGTTTCAGGTGGTGACCAACAACATGAGCGCGGAGTACGGCCGCTCCGGCGGCGCGGCCGTCAACGTAGTCACCCAATACGGCACGAACCAGCTCCACGGCCGGGCATGGGAATTCCTGCGCAACACGAACCTGGATGCCACCGGCTTCTTCAAGCCGGATTACGGCGGCAAGCCGGCTCTGCACCAAAACCAGTTCGGCGGTACCCTGGGCGGTCCGCTGAAGAAGGATAAGCTCTTTTTCTTCATGGACTACGAGGGCTTCCGCCAGTCCAGCTCCTTCACCGACACGGCCACTCTGCCCACCACGGCCGAGCGCGGTAACCCGGTAGGCGGCATGGGCTTGCCTACGACAAACTACGTGATTGACAACCCCGGCGTTGGGTCCGGCTATCTCCCGGTTGACAACCCTTGCCCCTACGTCGGCCCGATCGGAGGCCCGCAGACTGTCGGCGCAAACATTAACGCGTGCAACTCGTCCACCATGTTTGGTGTGGGCTTGGGCGCAGGCGGGTCTGCCGCGCAGGCCTACTACGGCGGAACACAATACCTGAATCCGCCTTATGCGGCGGCGCCCGGGATTCCAATGTCGGCCGTCATCGACTACGCCAAGCGAGTCGTGGCGGAACTGCCCGCCACCACCAACAACAACCAGAGCAACAATTACATCGTTCTGCACCCCAACACCTTCGACCGCAACAAGGGCGACGTGAAGGTGGACTATGATGTGCGCAAGAACCTGCGTCTCTTCAGCCGCTACTCGCAAGCCAGCTTCAACGCCTTTGACCCCGGAACCATTGCTGGCCCGGCCGGCGAAGGCGGCGATGGCCATGTCTATGCCCCGGTGATTCAGATCGTGGGCGGCGCCACATGGACCATCAATTCGAAGTCCTTGCTGGAGGCCCGCTTCGGCTTCTCGCGCATGAAGGCTGGCAAGACCCCCCCGCTGGCCGGTGGCCCCAGCATGTTAGCGCAGTTCGGCATTACCGGCCTGCCCACCGACCCGCAATATACTGGCGGCATCACCTACGAGTACTTCTCAGACGGCGGCTTGACCAGCCTGGGCCGCTTGTGGACCAGCCCCCAGTACCAGAACCCCACGGTCTGGAATCCCAAGGTCAACTACACCCGGCTGCTGCCGCGCCACACCGTCAAGGTGGGGCTCGAATTCACCATGCTCCACGTGGCACAGCAGGACCTGCATCCGGTGATGGGCGGCGATGTCTATGGCGCGCAAATGAGCGGCTACGGCTACTACAACGGTCTGTATTACTCGGTCAGCCCCTCCCTCTATGGAGGCCATACCGCCCAAACCAACAAGATGTTCGACTATGCCGACTTCCTTCTGGGCTACCGCACCGAGATTGGCCTCTCCAACTCACCCATCGCCAACATCCGCGACTGGGGCTGGAACGGCTATTTGCAGGATGACTGGAAGGTGAACCAGCGGCTGACGGTCAACCTGGGCCTGCGCTATGAGTTCAATACTCCCCTCTATGAAGCCAACAACCAGCTCTCCAACTTCAATCCCACCACCCAGACCATGGTTCTGGCCAGCTCCAGCGACCGCTATACGCTCAATCCGAATAAGAAGGACCTCGGCCCGCGTGTTGGCG
The DNA here is from genome assembly GCA_964420185.1 of uncultured Occallatibacter sp. GTDB lineage: Bacteria > Acidobacteriota > Terriglobia > Terriglobales > Acidobacteriaceae > Telmatobacter. The sequence continues at coordinate 47,233 of CAYQSI010000007.1, forward strand.
CGGCCTACAGTCTCACCCACAACATCGCCCTGCGCGGCGGCTTTGGCATCAGCTACTCGCACTGGAACCGGACCGGCTCCAGCTATCTGACCCTGAACGCGCCTTACGGCATCAGCGCAATGCGGATGGTCTACCCCAGCTTATCCACCTATCTCAACACCGAGGCCAGCTTCCCGGCCAATATGGTCAGCGCCACAAACTATAACCCGCTCGAGGTGGCCCTCCAGTACATGCCGCGTAACTCGCCCGACACCCAGGTACGGAGCTGGTTCTTCTCCGTGCAGCGCGATCTGGGCCACAGTTTGCTGGTTGACCTGGCCTACGTGGGCAACAACGGCCTTAACGAAATTCTCATCAACGATATCAACCAGGCGCCCAATGGGCAGCCGACTACGTGCACGACTGCAACCGAAAGCGTCTCCGGCGACTGCATCACAAATTTCCAGAGCCGCGTCCCTTACCCCAACTTCACCTCGATCCTTGGCACTTTGCCTTGGGGAACGTCGAATTACCAGGGCCTGCAAGCCAAGGTGGAAAAACGCTTCACCTCCGGGCTCTACCTGCTGGACTCCTTCACCTGGTCCAAATCCATCGATATCGCCGCTCAGGCCCAGGATGGCAGCGGCGGCTGCGACGACTGCGGCAACTTTATCCCCTCGGTGCAGAACATCTACAACGTGCAGGCGGATCGCGGCATCTCCGCAGACAACCGTCCGCTGATCAACGTGGCCTCCGTGGTCTGGTCACTGCCCGTCGGCCGGGGCCACTGGCTGGGGGGGAACATGAATCGCGCCTGGAACGAGGTGCTGGGCGGCTGGCAGATGACCGACATCTTCCAGGCCCGCAGCGGCGACCCGCTCACCTTTGCCTATAGCCCGGACACCGACACGCAAGTCTCGCCGCTGATCACCATCAGTGGCCGCAACTCCTACCGGCCCAACCAGAGCGGCCCGGCCGTGGCGGCAAACAAGTCCTACAAGGGATACTTCAACACCGCCAACTTCTCCACCCCGCAACCCTATGCGCCCTTCGGCACTTCGCCCCGCAACGCCGTCCGCGGCTACGCGTTCTGGGAGCTCGACACGGGTCTGACCAAGGATTTCTCCCTCGTTGGAAGAGCCCACCTGCAGTTCCGCGCCGAGGCTTTCAACATCACCAACAAGACCAACTTCGGAGAGCCGAACACCATGTATAACGGCGCCTCCAGCACCACCTTCGGCGTGATCACATCAACCCTTCCAGCGCGCGAGTTGCAGGTGGCCGGCAAGATCGTCTTCTAAATGAATCTTGCGGTTCCAGTAAGTCATGCGCAGAGAGTGCGCGGAGGATTCTTCTTGAAGAAGAATCCTCCGCGCGTTTCTTTTTTCCGGCTCGACGAGTTATGCCTTGTATCTTGCGAGATAAGACGTGAGGACAAGTGACACTTACAGGCAGAGAGGCCATTCCTGCCTATGGTCAGTGAACTAGTGTCGTGACTGCATGAATTGGTAATTAGCCATGGACAAGCGCGGGCGGGGACGCCCGCACTACAGCTGGCCGGGAGGCCAGCGCTACATTTCCCAATCACGCGGTCACTGTACTGGATGGAACAGCCTGGGGCGCGTATCCTGCTTTACATACAATTAGCCTTGCAGTTTGCACAAGGAGTGCCAACCATGACTAAAGGGCTATTCCGGCCAGGAATTACGATTGTCTGCGCCGCGCTTCTGCTCTCTTTGTTTCCGCATATGGCCGCTGCCAGAGGTGGACAGCAGACTCCCGCTGCCGCTCCAGCTTCTGCCCCGGATATTGTTCTCGAGGGCGTGGTTGCAGGCTCGCAGAATCAAACCTATATTCAAGTTCCGTTCGTCGTACCTGCTGGCACCGAGCGGGTCACGCTGACTTTTACCTACACCGGCAAGGAGCAGCATACAGCGCTTGATCTGGGCCTGCTTGACCCTGCCGAGCTTCGCTGTTGGAGCGGCGGAAACAAATCCCTGCTTACCGTGGGGATTGCGGATGCAACCCCCTCGTGCCTTCCGGGGCCCATTCCTCCGGGTTCGTGGAATGTGCTGATCGGCGTGCCCAACATTCGCCCCAACGTGCAATCGCGCTACACCGTGCATGTGTACTTTTCCTCCGGCGGCGCGGTTGCCAGCGAGCCCGCAATACTGAATGTGCCGCTCAGAGCAGGGCCGGCCTGGTATCGCGGCGATCTCCATTTGCACACAGCGCAGAGCGATGGCGAATGCCCTAGTCAGACGGGGAAGATGGCGCCTTGCCCGGTCTACTTTACTGCGGAGGCCGCAGCCCGCCGCGGGCTGGACTTCATCGCGATTACCGACCATAACGCAACCTCGCAATACAATCCCATGCGCGAGCTGCAACCTTACTTCGATAAGTTGCTGCTGATTCCAGGCCGCGAGATCACCACCTTCGAAGGCCACATCAACTTTCTCGGCACAACCGATTTTGTCGATTTCCGTTTGGGGAGCAAACAAGTTCCCGACATGAATACTCTGTTGCGGAACGCCGATCACCAGGGCGGGCTGACCTCGATCAACCATCCGGGGGACCCGAGCGGCGAGATTTGCATGGGCTGTGGATGGACGCCGTCTTCCAAGGTAGATACGCGTCTGCTGACAGCCGTCGAGGCCGTCAACGGAGGAAGCGAGCAGTACGGAATCCCCAACATTCCTTTTTGGGACAAGCAACTGGACCGAGGCTGCCGGCTGGCGGGGATTGGCGGGAGCGATAATCACCGGCCCATGCAGCCGCTCGATGGAATTGGCTCCATCGGAAGCCCGACAACGGTCGTCTATGCCACGGAGCTTTCGACGCCCGCGATTCTTACCGGCATCCGCGCCGGACACGTGTTCATCGATCTTGCGGGAACCCGGAATCGCCTTCTCGAAGTGACAGCGCGAGCCCGGAACCAGGCTGTCCACGCGGGGGATCTTCTTCAAGCAAGTAAAGACGAAGCTGTGGACTTCGATTTGCGTGTAACTGCCGCGGCGGGAGGAACCGTCCGCTGGCTGGAGGACGGCAAGGAAGTCGCGCTCAAGAACGGCGCGGCTGTTTCATCGGCCGATCAGAGTTTTCCTTTGGCCTGGGTAAGCGACGGCCACCGTCACTGGTTCCGCGCGGAAGTAGCGGGTTCCGACGGTAAGCTGTGGTTGCTAGGCAATCCCATCTACGTCAACTGGGAGTTATCGAATCAATGCGATGACCGCTGATCGAGCGATGCGGCAGAATGCGCCGCAATTGCTCGGCAAGCTTCTCTCCGTCAATTGTTGTGACCGATAAGGAGTCATTATGAATACCGTTGTCTTTCAGCGCAGTTGCAAGGCAGCCGGAATTCTTCTGTTTGTCCTGCTCCCGTGTTTGTCTCTTACCGCGCAGCAGTTAGCTCCCGGCTCGCGGACTGTGATGGATGCGCATAACTGCTACCCCTACTACGAATGGTGGAGCGACCGCATTGACCGCGCACTCTCCGCGGGCACTCCGCTGGCCATCGAGCAAGACCTCGCCTGGCATACGGATGCTAAAACTGGGCGCAGTTGGTCAGTGGTCACGCATGGTGAGCCCACTACCGGCGCCGAACCAACCATGGAGGAGTATTTTTTTCAGAAGGTCAGCCCCATTGTTGCGAAGGCATTTCGTGAGGGCAACCATGGAGATTGGCCGCTGATTACTCTGAATCTTGACTTCAAGGACAACAAACCCGAGCATCTGGCCGCGGTGCTGGAGCTATTGCGGAAGTACAAACCGTGGTTGACGACAGCCACCAAGTCCGGCGACCTGGCCGTTGTGGGATCGCTGGATGTGCGGCCGATCCTGGTGCTGACGGGTGAGTCTGACGCGCAGCAGGCAGTCTTTTACGATCAGTTGCAGGTTGGAGATCGCATCCTGCTTTTTGGCGCCATTCACAGCGAGGGCAAAGATGCCAGCGCCGCGCCAGAGGTGCTGGATACGGAAAAGGCGACCAACTACCGGCGCTGGTGGAACAACCAGTGGAAGGCGGTCGAGCCCGCCGGGCAGCCTCATGCGGGCGAGTGGACACCGGATAAAGCGGACAGACTGCGCGCGCTGGTGGAACGAGCCCACGCAAATGGGCTGTGGATTCGCTTTTACACATTGGATGGCGCGCCCGAGCAGGAGCTGAGTTGCCGCGGCTGGTTCCATGGATACAATTTTGGCTCGCTGGACGCTGCCCGAGTGCGCTGGCGTGCAGCCATCGCCGCTCATGTCGATTACCTGGCATCTGACCAGTACGAGCTGCTTGCACATGAGCTTCATTGAGCCATGGCGGTATTGCCGTGAAGCCGCCTGCGATAATAGTCATAGCGTGCGCTCTGCCCGATCCTTAGTCTTCCATGCTGAAGGAAAGAGAGGAAATGGGCGGCCAGACAGCAGAGGAATGTTCTTTGAACGGAGAGAAAAAAGCGCTGATCCGCCGGGCCAGGCCCGACCGCTCCCAGCGCATCCGGCATAGCGTGCAGTGGTTGTTCGTGGCTTTGAACGGCTGGCTCGGTGTGCAATTCTTCCTGTGGGTTCGATACTACGAGTGCGGAGGAAACGGCCTGTACGTGCCCCGTCCCGCCGGAGTCGAGGGCTGGCTGCCTATTGCCGGCCTGATGAACTCCAAGTACTTCCTGCTCACCGGGCGCGTGCCGCTGATCCATCCGGCAGCCATGTTTTTGTTCATGGCCTTTCTGCTGATGAGCCTGCTGCTGAAAAAAGCCTTCTGCGCCTGGCTGTGTCCGGTGGGAACGCTCTCTGAGTACCTATGGAGGCTGGGCCACAGAGTCTTTGGACGCAATCTGCGCCTGCCTCGCTGGGCCGACCTTCCACTCCGCGGGCTGAAGTACCTGCTGCTCGGCTTCTTCGTCTTCGTGATCGGCGCCATGTCCGCCGAGGCTCTCGCCAGTTTCATGAACACGCCTTATGGCTTGGCCGCGGACGTGAAGATGTTGAATTTCTTTCTCAACATGGGGCAGACAGCAGCCATAGTCCTCGTTCTTCTGACCCTCGGCTCCATGCTGGTGAAGAACTTCTGGTGCCGGTATCTCTGTCCCTACGGCGCGTTGATGGGGCTGGCTTCGCTGCTGAGTCCGGTCAAGATTCGCCGCGATGCAGAGGCCTGCATCGATTGCGCCAAATGCGCGCGCGCCTGCCCGGCTGGTTTGCCGGTGGATCGCCTGATGCAGGTCCGGTCGGCGGAGTGTAGCGCCTGCATGGTGTGTGTGGCGGCTTGCCCGGCGCAGGATGCTCTGCAATTCGCGCTGCCGGCGAAACGGGCCGCGGCGCCCGCACAGCGATGGTTCCGTCGCGCCCTTGGGCCGCTGGCTGTTGCCGGCATTCTGGCGTACATCTTCTTCGGGTTTATCCTTTTTGCCAAGGCCACCAGCCATTGGCAGACGAACATTCCCCGCGCGGTCTATATGAACCTGGTGACCCACGCGCGTGAATTAGCCCACCCAGGGATGTAAGAGCTTGTTAGAGCATCGAGTATTTCAGCTTTCCCCATTGCGTATATTCTTCTGACAGGCGAACCGATACGGAAAGGAATGCTTCCGCATTTCCCCGCGCGCGCCCTGGAACAGGAGTTCCGATGACCGCTGAACTGATCCACCGCCTGCACTTTGCCTTTACCATCACCTTCCACTATCTCTTTCCCCAGCTCACCATGGGCCTGGGACTGCTCATCGTGGTGCTCAAGTCGGTGGCGCTGAAAACCGGCGGCGGGCAATGGGACCGGGCGGCGCGCTTCTGGGGACGCATCTTCGCCATCAACTTCGTCTTCGGCGTGGTCACCGGCATTCCCATGGAGTTCGAGTTCGGCACCAACTGGGCGCGCTTCTCGCGGCTCTCCGGCGGCGTCATCGGCCAGCCGCTGGCCATGGAAGGCGTCTTCAGCTTCTTTCTGGAGTCGGCATTTCTGGGCCTTTTTCTTTATGGCGAAAAGCGAATCTCCAAACTCATGCATTGGTTTTCGGCGGTGATGGTCTTCGTCGGATCGTGGATCTCGGGATTCTTCATCATCGTCACCGATGCCTGGATGCAGCATCCCGTGGCCTATGATCGCCTTCCCAACGGGCAGTTTCAGGTACTCAGCTTCTGGCAACTGCTGCTGAATCCCTGGGGCTTACTGCAGTACGCGCACAATATGACCGGCGCAGTGGTGACTGGCTCGTTTGTCATGGCAGCCGTGGGCGCGTTTTATCTTTTGGAAGGCCGGTTGCAGAGCTATGGCCGCATCTTCCTCAAAGTCGGCGTCATTGCCGGCGTAATCGCTTCGATCCTCATCATCTTCCCCACCGGCGACCTGCACGGCAAATACGTTGCGCGCAATCAACCGGCCGCGATGGCCGGAATGGAGGGCTTGTTTAAGACCGAGGCTGGCGCGGGGGTTGTGCTGGTGGGCCAGCCCAACGAGGAGACTGGCCAGATCGACAATCCCATCGTGGTCAACGACGCGCTGAGCTTTCTTATCTATGGAACCACCAAGGCCGAAGTAACAGGCCTGGATCAGATTCCGCGCGACCAATGGCCCACCGCGCTGCCGCTGCTCTACTACGCCTATCACATCATGGCTGGCCTGGGGACCTGGTTTGCAGTGTTGATGATCGGGTCAGCGTTTCTGCTCTGGCGCAAGCGGCTTTATACCGCGCGCTGGGCTTTGTGGGCGCTGCTGCTCAGTTTTCCGCTGCCCTACATTGCCAATACCGCCGGCTGGCTGACCGCCGAGTTGGGTCGTCAGCCCTGGCTCATCTACGGCCTGATGCGCACCAGCGAGGGCTACTCGAACACTGTCTCGGCCAGCAACGGCCTGTTTACCTTGCTGGGCTTCATGGGGCTTTACCTGCTGCTGGGCATCCTGTTCACCGTTCTGATCTACCGCGAAATCAGCAGCGGTCCGGAGCCCAAGGCGCATGCCGCTGAAGCGGTTCACGCCGATTGACGCTTGCCACGCATTGCTGAAACAGACCGAATAGGAGTTTCGTCATGATGGGTTTTATCTGGTTCTGGCTGGTTGCCGTGATGATCGTGGGCTATGTGGTGCTCGACGGTTTCGATCTGGGCGTGGGCGTGCTTCATCTCTTCCTGGTACGCACCGAGGCGGAACGGCGAGCCGCGCTGGGCAGCATTGGCCCTGTCTGGGACGGCAACGAAGTGTGGCTCCTGGCTGCCGGCGGGACGCTCTACTTCGCCTTTCCGCTGCTCTATGCCTCGGCCTTCAGCGGCTTCTATCTGCCGCTGATGATTGTGCTCTGGCTGCTGATTCTGCGCGGCGTGAGCCTGGAGTTGCGCAATCACGTCGAAGTCGGCGTATGGCGCGCCCTGCTGGACGGAGTCTTCGGCCTCGCCAGCGCTCTCCTCACCATCTTCTTCGGCGCCGCTTTGGCGAATGTCTTGCGCGGCGTTCCATTGCAAGCTGACGGCTACTTCTTCCTGCCCCTGTGGACCAACTGGCAGCCCGGCCCTCATCCTGGCATTCTCGATTGGTACACGGTGATCGGCGGGCTGGTGGCGCTGGTGGCGCTCACGCTGCACGGCGCGCTCTGGCTCACCATCAAGACCTCCGGCGAACTCGCCCAGCGCGCCCGCCGCATTGTGACCCCACTGTGGTTTGGCCTGGTAGCCCTCACCCTGGCCAGCCTCGCCGCCACCATCACCGTGCGCCCGGTCAGCGTGAATAATTACTTCAATTACCCGGCCACCTTCATCGTTCCCGTGGGCGTTGCCGCGTCCCTGGCCGCCATCTGGTTTCTCAATCGCAAGGCCCAGCCAGTGAAGGCTTTTCTTTCGTCCTGCCTCTACCTGTTCTTCATGCTCTCCGGGGCGTGTTGGGGACTGTATCCCACGCTGCTTCCCGCCACCACCGGCGCTGATCGCGACATTACCCTCACCGGCGCCATCTCCGGCCCGCACACGCTCGCCGTGGGCCTGGTATGGTGGGGCTTTGGCATGGTGCTGGCCCTTGGTTACATCGTTTTTGTGTACAGCAAGTTCCGCGGCAAGGTGGATCTGCACGCTGGCGGAAACTAGAGCGGGAGTTCCGCCCCGGCGGCGAACAGGTAGCCCTTGCCTGGAAGCCGTGTCCACAATCCGTTTGGAGCAGACGCCCAGAGTAACCAGCAGGTCGAAGGTCCCCGGACTGAGTGAAACCAGCCGGTCCTCTCACGTCAGAGTGCGGGTCAGTGACTCTGACTAAAATCTCTCGAATCTAAAATCCATCGAATCTAAATAAGGCATTATCTCTCAATGACCTACAAATCTTGAGAAAAATTCAGAAAAATTGAGAACCGGATTCAAGACTTTTATGCAGCGATAAGGCAACACTTCCTGCATCTTGAACGGAACCGTCCGGCTGCTTTCAACAGGAGAAACAAGGCCCCTCTAGCCAGGACCAGACACAATCCGTTTTCCAGGATGAAGGTCAAAAGTCGCGTGAAGAGACGGCGAAGAGTCGAGATGCAGATCGAGCACCGCAAGATCTCCCTCTTCGCCGCTCCCGACCCCGGAACCGGTTCTGGAGCCAGGGTCGCGCTTCTGCCTCAGAGCGGACACATTTCAACACAATCTGAGTTCGAGGCCTGCCCTCCCTGCGGGTCTCCCGGCAAGTTACTGCCGGGAAAAGCCGTGGCACTGGCCGGCCTGGACCTGGCGGAGCGGTTCAACTGCACCGCGCCGCATCCGGCCAATGGTGGGTTTGCAAACAATCGTTTTTACAGAAATTAAGGAGAGCTTTCATGGCTGGTCATCGAATCTCTACCCAAAGCATCCCGCGCCGTTTCCTGCGGATTCTCGGTCCGGTAGCGGCAGCCCTTGCGTTCCTGGTTCTGCCGTTACAGGCATGGGGCGTTTATAACTTCACGGTATCCAAAAACACCTTCCCCTCCACGGCGGTTGGCAGTTCCGTGACGCAGACAGTTCAGGTGACCTACAACGGCCCTGTCGGCTCTCCGCTGGCCATCACGTCGATTGTTCTTCAGTCGGCTGGCGCGGGGGGAACGGAGTACACGCTCGGCGCCATCACCGGCTGCACCGTGGATAGTACCGGGACGAACAAGAATCCCGGTGGAACCGTCTGCAATATTTCCATAACTTACACTCCAGCCTTTCCCGGCAGCCTGGTTTCGCCAGCTCTCTCGCGCAACGCAACGCTTCTGGTTACCGACGGCAATGGGAACAAGTGGGCCCTGGGGTTGGCGGGTGCGGCCACGGGTCCGCTGCCGCAACTGGTTCCCGGAACCCTCGCTCGCTATGCCGGGGCTGCCTATACCGGGACGGCCGGCAACACCCCGTTTCCCCAGGACAACGGCCTGGGCTCGACAACCGGAGCCTATGGCGGCGATGGCGGTCCGGCGGTGGATGCGCAGTTCAATTTCTCCACTACCGCACAAATTCAAACTCAGCCCATGGCTTACGACAGCGCCGGAAACCTCTACGTAATCGATACCAACAACTACATCATCCGCAAGATCGACAACACCTCCAATCACAACGTGACCACCATCGCCGGAATGCATGGGCAAGGCGGATACTCTGGAGACAGCGGTCCCGCCACCAGCGCCAAATTGGCATTCCCGTATGCGATTACCCTGGATGCCGCCGGCGACATCTACTTCATAGACAACACCAACATCTATGGCAGCGGATATGTGAGGCTCCGCCGCATCGACGCGGCCTCCGGGACCATCACCGCCGTGGCCGGCCAGAACTATAGCGGAACCTATGACGCAACGGACGGCGGCGGGACTTGCGTCCAGTCCTCGGGTGTTGTGAATTGCGGCGACGGCGGATTGGCCACCTATGCCGATCTCAATGGCGTCAGCAACATGGCCTTCGATCAAGCGGGCAACATCTATCTCTGGGGTAGAGGCGTCGCTTTCATCCGCGAGATTACCGTCGCCGACGGAAAGATCAACACGATTGTAACGGCCGCGCAACTCAACAGCACCTCCGGGGGATATGGCGGCATGACCCTGGCCGCCGATGGCAATCTCTACGTCGTAGTCATCGACAATACTCTCAACGGCGGCCAAAGCGCGGCGGTCATCAAGCAAATCAAACTATCCACCAACCCCGTCACCATCACCAACGTGGCCGGCGGAACGTGGCAAGCCAATTACTGCACTTTCGCCTCGGCGCAGGGAGGCTTTCCCGCCGCCGACCTGCTCATCGAAACTACTGGCCAAACCGGGGATCTGGCCAGCGATGCCTCCGGCAATCTCTATTTCGCCACCAGCACGCAAATTCAAAGTTGCCCCTACGCGGGTTACCCGGCGGTCTATCGGATCAATCCGGTCACGCAAACCGCTTACTTGATGGCGGACGGAATGGATGCCTCCCTCAATGGAATGGCTACCGACGTAGCCTTCAACGCCTTCTTAGGCTACGATGAGACCCCCTACTCCGCTATTCCCGACTACGCCGGCAACCTCTACGTCATGACGAACAATCAGATCGCCGAAATCTCCGGCTCGAACTCCGCGCTCTATATGCCCAGCGGCAGCAGCGGATTGCAAGATTACTCCACCAGCGCGGATCAGACTGTCACCTATGTCAACGTTGGCAATGCCAGCGATACCATCCCTTCCTATGATTTGACCTACGAAACAAACTTCCATGTTGATGGCGCTTTCCCAACGGGATCCTGCATGGCCGGCGCCAGTCTCGCTCCCAGCGGCGTCTGCTCGCTCAACCTGCAATTCACCCCCACCCAGGTTGGCGCGCTCACTGACACGCTGAGTGTCCAAAACACCGTGCCCCAGACCGTCAGCCTGACTGGCAACGGCACGGCCTATCCGCGCATTGGGGTCAGCCCATCGTCGCTCAGCTTTGGCAATCAGGTGGAAAACACCAGCGCGTCCCAGATCGTCACCATCACCAACACCGGGACGGCGACTCTGACGGTGAACAATCTCGAGTCCAACGGCACGAATCTCTCCAACTTCGTTGTGGCCGCCGGTGGCTCCAGCCCATGCACGATCACAAGTTATGCGATTTCTCTCACGGCCGGTAGCAGTTGCACCATCCAGGTGACCTTTACTCCAACCGCCGTGACCAGCTACTCCGCCTACCTGCAGGGAGCTGCCAACACGACAGTCAGCAGCAGTACCCTGATCTCACTTTCCCAAAGCAAGCTGATTCCCTTCACCGGCACGGGCACCGCCGCGTCATCCGGTGCGCCCGCGGTCAGCCTGAGTCCCTCTCCGCTGATTTTTTCCCCCACCACCGTGCGACAGGGAAATGATCTTAGCGTCACGCTGAAGAACACCGGAACCGCGCCGCTCACCTTCACCGGCAGCACTCCCTTCACCATCAACGGGGGCGCTAGTTCGCCTTTAAGCTACTATCCGAGCGGCAGTTGCGCAAACAATGTGAGTTCTTCCACACCGCTGGCGGCTGGCGCCTCCTGCACCATCACGGTGCAATTCTGGCCCCAGAATGCAGGGGCCTACGCGGCAACGCTCAGCGTGGCCGATAATGCCGCCAACTCGCCGCAAACGGTAGCGATCACCGGCATCGGCCAGGCTGGCCAGTTGCAGTTCATCCCGGCGCTGCTTAATCCCTACGCGGGAGTGATCGGCTTGGGAAGCGGCTGCCAGGACACCGGCAACAGCGGTCCGGCCGTCAACGCCCTGCTCTGTAAGGCATACGCTATAGCCGCCGACATGAACGGTAACATCTACATCGCAGATGAGGATATGAATGTAGTTCGCAAGGTGGACGCTTCGGGCAATATCTCCGACTTTGCCGGTTTCGCCTCCGAGAGCAACGCCTCCGGCCCCGGCTGCGCCCAGCAGACCAACAGCCTGGGGGACGGTTGTCCGGCCACCGACGCGACGATCAGTTTTCCTGAGGGCGTCGCGGTGGACGGCTTTGGCAACGTCTACATCGCCGATACGGGCAATAAAAGCATTCGCAAGGTCAATGTCCAGACCGGCATCATCACCACGTTCCTCGGCGTCACGAATGGATCGCTCACCTTCGGCTCGAACACTGTCAATTTCATTCCCGGCGGAATGTCCTTCGATCCCTCCGGCAATCTCTACGTCACCGACTCCATAGCGGATATTGTTCTCAAGGTCGATACGGCAGGTAATTACACGGTCTTTGCCGGACTTATGACTTCACAGGGACCTCAACAGGGCTATAACGGCGACAACCAACCCGCCACCAAAGCCGAGCTCTACTTGCCCACCGGTGTAGCCGCCGACCTTTACGGCAACGTCTACATCGCCGATTCCCAAAACAACCGCATCCGCAAGGTCGATAGCAATGGAAACATCACCACCGTTGCGGGCAACGGAACTGCAGGCAATACCGGCGATGGCGGCCCAGCCACCAGCGCGGAGATATATGCCGGTGGAGTAGCCGTCGATGCATCTGGCGAGTTCTATTTCTCGACCGACGCCACTTCGATTCGCAAGGTCGACTTGCTGGGTAACATCTCCACCATCGCCGGCGGTGGAACCGGCAGTACGGGCGGTCCCGCTCCCCGCGCAAGTCTTTTCGATGCTGTTAACCCCGGCATCGATCTGGCTGGCGACGTGCTGATTCCCTCCGATTCCGGCGTGGCCAGCGCCGGCCCGCAGGGCGATCTGGTCTTCGGCAGCCAGAGCGTTGGTTCAACCAGCGCGGCCCTGCCTGTCACCTTAACCAATAGCGGCAATGCCGCGGTGTATTTCTACAATCCGAGCAAGGTGGATTCTGCCCCTGGAAGATCCGCTTCCAGCATGGCGAAGGCGCAAGGCGCCACTTCCTTCGACTCCCCCATTGGCGGTGGCATCGGCACAATTACGGGAGACTTCGCCATCGCCTCCGGCGGAACCTGCAACTTCAGCAATGGTCTGGCCGCCGGCGCCAGTTGCTTCTTGAACGTAACCTTCTCGCCTACGGTCGCTGGCGCGCGGATTGGAACCATCACCCTCTACACCGACGAGCCATTCGCCTCCTACACCGCAACCGTGCAGTTGTCGGGTACCGGAGTCCAGGCCACGACCGTGGCCACGCCGGTGATCTCGCCGGCAACGGGCACATTCAGCAACTATCAGACTGTCTCCATTACCGACTCGACCACCGGTGCAACCATCTGCTACACGACGACGACCGGCACAACGCCCGCCGCCTCCAACGGAAGCTGCACGGCCGGATCGACTTACAGCGGATCGTTCAGCATGGGCGCAGGCACCAATATCCAGGCCATTGCCACCCTGGCCGGATCGACCAACAGCGCCATCGCCTCGGCCACCTACACGCTGCAAGCCGCGCCGCCCACGCTGACGCCGCCTGGAGGCACCTACGTCGGAGCGCAGTCAGTTACGCTCTCAACCATTTCGACAGGCGCGCAGGTTTACTACACCACCAACGGATCCACGCCCACGGGCTCCGCGCCGTCCATCCTCTATAACAGCGGCACGCCCATCTCCGTCACGACCAGCGGAACCGTCATCAACGCCATCACGATCGACGATGGCTTCCAGAACAGCACGGTTTCCACCGGGACTTACGTCCTGCAATTTCCGATCGCCGCGCTGACCGCCCCGCCGTCCTTTACCGCTGTTGCGGGCGCAACTTCCGCGGCGCAGGCGGCCACGCTCCAGAACACCGGCAACGCGCCGCTGACTGGCATCGCAATCAGCATCACCGGAACCAATCCCAGCGACTTCGCCATCGCCACGGGCACAAACGCCTGCGGAACAACGCTGGCCGCGGCTTCCAGTTGCTCCATCTACGTCACCTTCACCCCAGCCTCGACAACCAGCTTTGCGGCCACGCTCTCAGTGGCCGACAACGCCTCCGGCTCGCCGCAAACAGCCAGCCTCGCCGGTACGGGAGTGGCGCCTCCCAGCTTCACCGTCGCCTCATCCACGCCTACGCAGACCGTGCAACCCGGCGGCGCTGCCGCCTACACCATCAACGTGAATTCGGTGAACGGCTCCTACACGAGCGCGGTCACTCTGGCTGCCAGCGGATTGCCAGCCGGAGCTACGGCCAGCTTTGTGCCGCCCACGGTAACGCCTGGCTCGGCGGGGGGAAGCTCGGTACTGACCATTCAAACCGTCACAACAACCGCGTCGGGAGCGGCGACGGGGTTCAAGTGGCCGCTGGCCGTACCGGCGTTGTGCTTCGCCGGGCTCTTCTTCGTGCCCGGTAAACGCCGTAGACGCTGGATCACGCTGGGAGTCCTGCTCTTTGCCTCACTGGGTGCGCTCACGGCTCTCTCCGCCTGCGGAGGCGGCTTCGCACTGCCCGGAGCAGCCTCCCGCAGCTACACCATCACCGTCACGGGAACCGGCGGCGCCATACAACAAACCACCACCGTGCAGCTCACGGTCGAGTAAAAGGAGACCCCCATGCGACTCAGGATCAAAACCATATTCGCCCTGCTGTTGACCATCGCCGCGGTCTCCAATGCGCCGGCCGTTGCCCAGACCCCCGCCCAGCCCGCGCCCACAAGCAACAAGCCCCTCCGCGCCGAACTGGCGCTGGGCTACAGCTACCTGCGCAGCAATGCTCCTCCGAGCGGTTGCGGTTGCTTCAACCTGAACGGCGGCAGCGCCGCCTTCGCCTGGCAGATCAAGCCGGGAGGCAGCATTGCCCTGGTGGGCGACGTGACCGCCGCTCACGCCGGCAGCATCACCAGTTCCGGCTACAACCTCACATTGAGTTCGTACACGGTGGGCGCGCGTTATCTGCCGCGCATCGGCCGCTCCTCCTTCCAGCCCTTCGGCCAAGTACTGATCGGCCTGGCTCACTCCAGCGGAACCCTGGTCCAGGGCCAAACTCCAGCGGCCTTCAACGCCGGCGCGGCCTTTGCTGCCAACCTCGGCGGCGGCCTTGATCTGCGCGCAAACCGGAAATTCTCTGTTCGCCTCGTCCAGGCTGATTACCTGGTCACCACCTTCGACAACGGCGTAAACGACCACCAAAACAATCTCCGCATCAGTTCAGGACTGGTGCTTCACTTCTGAACCGCGGTGGGAGAGATGGAATCGCCGCTCAGAGCAAAATGAACCGCAAGCTCCGATTCATCCCGGAGCTTGCGGCCAGCAGAGCGCCTCCAGGAGTTCCTCCAGCGTTCCCTAGCCGCACAACAGCGCCAGCGAGGCATCTGTTCCGCGAATTAGCGGGTTTGATGCGGATTTTGTCCGGGCGGCAGGATTTCTCCCCTGTTTTCCACAGGCCGGGCGACTCCCAGGAAAAAATGAACCAAATAATGCACCAATTTTCCACGTATTTTTTTGTGGCGGCGGGTTCGTGTCATCTTATGCACTCAAAGTATTGGCATAATTCAAGCAAGAGCGGTTTCTCAGTAACTGTTCCAAGCGTCGAGTCCAGGGAGGGCGGGGTCCAGAACCCAAGTTCACAGCCTGAGTTCGAGACCCGAGGCCTAACCAAGACCAACCACGGGAGCACTGAAGAGTGACCAGCTATAGCCGCCAGGACGTGTTGCGCATCCTGCAGATCGGCTCCCGCCAGTTGCATGTGTGGGAGCGGGCGGGCATTGTTCCCCAACAAAAGAGCTACACCTTCCAGGACCTTGGGCAGTTGAGGATCTTGCGCGCCCTGCGCGAGGAAGACGTGTCAGTGGCGTCGATCCGGCACTCGATTGTCGCCATGAAGGCGGTGGCGGGGATGGCAAATCCGCTGCTGGAGGCCAGCCTGGTGAGGACCGGGACGCGTCTGGCCTTCAGGCACCACGGAGCGATGGTGGACCCGATCCGCCGGCAGTTGCTCTTCGACTTCGAGCGGCTGGATCAGCAGAGGGGTAAGCCGTCGGCCACTTCCGAGCCGGCGCCGCTGCGCAGACCGGTGGCGGGCACTCCGCGACGCGCGCAGGATATGTTTCTGGAGGCGGTACAGGCCGAGGAAGCGGGCGATAAGGCCCGCGCAATCAAGGCTTACCAGGAGATCATGGAGTTCGATCCCAGCTTCGCGCCAGCCTGGATCAATCTGGGGACGATTCACTTCCATCTGCGCGAGTTTGACCTGGCCGAGCAGCTTTACCGCCGGGCGACGGAGATCGATCCAAGCTACGTGCTGGCGTTTTTTGACTTGGGCAATGTGCTGGACGAGTTGCAGCGGCTGGATGAGTCGATTGTCGCTTACCGGCGGGCGATTGCGCTGGCTCCCGGCTATGCCGACGCCCACTACAACCTGGCTCTGGCCCATGAGCGCAAGGGCGAGGCGCGCCCGGCGCTGCGCCACTGGCAGGCTTACGCGCGGCTGGACAAAGGCGGCCCGTGGGCTGAGCATGCGCGCGGACAGATTCACAAGCTGCTCGATCGCGAGAAGCTCTCCATCGCCTGGCGCGCGGAAAGCTTCATTGCGCCGCACAAAGGGACGGCGGCGCTGGAGTTGGTGCCCGCCGAGGACTCCAAACCTGACTGAGAACCAATAAGTCTGCAAGACACGATGGCCCTTCCCGAAGGAAGGGCCAATCTGCTGAACAAACTGAACAAGCCTTACTCACTAGGTTACGGTCACAGTGAAGGTGGTTGTGGGCGCCGGGGTCACCGAGGGAGTTCCAGTTCCCGTCACCGTGAAGGTGTATGTCCCAGCCGTTGTCCCCGGAGTGCCGGTGCTGGTTGTAGTGCTGCCGCCGCTACCGCATGCAGTCAGGCTGCCCAGCGCCGCCATCACCAACAAGACGCCCAGCATCGAGCGCCAACTGCGTCGCCGCGCCGGAATCCCCAGGAAGACCAGGAAGGCCAAAACCGCGCCGCCGCCCGCGCCTGCCCATCCCCGGCCCTTGCCCGGCAGCTTCGGCGAAGCCAGCGCCGCGCTTGTGGCCGCCGTCGTGTTCAGCGTGACGGTCGCCGTTCCGCTCGCCGTGCTGGAACTCAGCGTTACCGTCGTCGGGTTGATCGAGCAACTCGGCAAATACGTAGCCCCTGTGGGATACGACGTCAGCGCGCAGGTGAGTGCAACGCTTCCCGCATAGCTATTGCTCGAACTCACCGTAAGGGTTGAGGTCGTGGATGCTCCAGGCGCAATGGCTGCCGGCGTCGTAGCAGCCAGCGTATAAGTGCCGCTGCCGCTGGAGGCCGAGGTTACCGTCACGGTTGCTGTGCCGATTGCCATGGCGTAGGTTCCGTCAGCGTTATAAGTCGCGGTGATGGTATCGTTTCCGACACTGAGGTCACCGGCTGGAATCGCAAATGTGTAGCTCCCAATCGTTCCACTTGTGCTCAGCGTTTCAGCGGCGGAGGTGTAAGTGCCGCCGGAGAGAGTGACCGTGCCGGTGGGCGCGGTGGAGGAACCAGTAACGGTGACAGGAACCGAGAGCGAATCCGCCGTAGTGATGGATGAGTACTGCGGCTTCACCGCAACCGTCGCGGTGGCAGTGCCATTGGCGGTGTTCCAGTACGTGATGAGTTGCGTCACATCCACGCTGCCCAGCCCGGATGCCAGATCGTACCCGGCGGCAGCGTTGTAGCCGTTCTCGAAGTAGTAATCCACCGAATCGTAGATGCAATTCGAGGAGCCACTTTTGCACGGCACAGAGTTATTGCCCACCGTCACATCGTGAAAGATCGAGCTCGAATGGCTGCCGTTGTAGAGGTTGTAAAGCACGGCGGCCGCCTGTCCCAACCTGCTGCCGGCTTTCTGCTGCACCAGCGCCAGCATCCCCGCGAAGGCCGGCGCGGCGGTGGACGTTCCGCCAAAACCGTCAAAATCCCCGGCCGATATACTCGAGCAATTCAGCGTGGTGTTCGTGCTGCTGAAATTTTCGCCAGTGTCGTCGTCGCAAACCAGCCATGTTGCGTAGTCGTAACCGTTGCCGGACATCAACGACACATCCGGCACATCGCGCGCCCCATCCTGCGGCACGCCCGTGCCGCGCTGCCATGCGGGCTTGCTGTAGCCGGACAAGCAGCTTCCACCGGCCGTGAGGGTTGCGCAACTGCTCACGCCGCCGCTGCCCGCCACGATGCTGGCATATTTGCCCGTCTCGGGCACATTCTCGCTAAAGGGATTGGTGTCGCCCACCACTGAGTCGTTCCATATCGACTCCGGAATGTAGCTCAAAACCGTCCTGTAATAGGTTGAGGAACTGCCCAGCGTCGCACTCACGTAGCTCGTGAACGAGCCTTCCAGCGCATAGAAATCTGTTCCGCCCACGGCAATGTCATACGGTGTCGAGGCAAAGCCGCTCACCGACAATCCGTCTTTGGCGATTGTGGTCGTCTTGGCGGTGTCGCCATCGCAACTGGCCGAACCGCTGTCGCCGGTCGAAACCGTTACCGCGATGCCCTGCGTTGCCGCCTGCTCCCACCAGCCGTTGATCAGCGCGTTGCCGCTGGTGCCGTTGTCATACTCGCATTCGCCGAAGCTCAGGCTGAAGATGTCCACCAGGTTGGCATCGAGCGCCGCCTCAATGCCTGTGTTGAGGTCCGTGGAGGCGTAGTAGTAAATCGACGCTCCTGGAGCCAAACCTGACGAGAGTTCGGTGTCGAGATAGGCTTCGTCGGCATCGTCCGCAACGTATCCGGAGCCTGGGGTGGCAGAGCATGAACTGGAACTGGTGCAATAGTTCAGCGTGGGGCTGGTTGCATAGGAACTGCCGAGAAACGTGCTCCGGTAGGTCCCCACGATGCTGGCGATGATCGTTGCATCGCCGCCAATCCCGATCTTCACCCCTGCTCCCGTACATCCCGAACTGGAGCCGCAACCTGTCCCCGAGTAGGCAGCGTTGAAGGCGTTCGGCGTGTCATAGATCGTTGCCGCATCCGCAGGAACGATATAGAGAAAATCTCCGCCGCTTGTATCCGTAAGGCCGGCTCTTGGCTTGTTCGCCGAGACAGCGCTTGCCGGCTCCATCCTTTTGGTCTGTGGGTCTGCCCTGCCCGCGTTTCCGCGCACAGAGTGCGGCCTGGGCCGGATTGTGTTCAGGTGCGCAACACCCTTGACCACACTGGCCAGCGCCGAGGGAATCTGCGGGTCCGTTGTGTTCGAAGTGAACTGGGCATCGTTGGTCTGAAACGAATGAATGGAGGTGTGAAACGCCTCCTCCACCTGGCTTACCGATCCGGAAAAGGCGATATTCGTGCGCCCGGCTGAGACCGGCTCAACCTGAAACCCATGCGACTCCAGCCAGGCAACAAGGGCCGCTACGTCAGAGTCCGCAGGCCCGTAGAGCTTGCCAAACTGCTCCGGGGTGAGCCACTTGTGGTAGTTCGGCGACGACTTGTCCTGCAACTGGGCCAGATACTGGTCCAGCGCCGCTTGCTGCTCGCTCGTGCGCGAGAGCACCAGGCGCATGTGGGTCAGTTGCGTCGAGGCCGAAGCCTCGCCCTGGTCGTACTGCGCTTGCGCCCTGTGCGGCACGTTGCCTTTGAGCGTTGTCAGCGACGACTCGTCCACATCCGTCGTAATCCGCGGGGCAATCGTGGAATTCTGAGCCGCCAAGGCTGCGCAACTCAGCAATGCGCCGGCCAATATACCAAGAGGGGAGGCCTTCATAAGACGCATAGCAGTTTTCCTGGACCCTTCCTTCGGGAAAAATTCCCGAATAAGCAAAAAAATCGTGGTTCCAACCGGGAATCCCGGAAAGGAACCCCGCCCGCCGCCATCCCACGCTCTGCTCGGACGCTATCACCACGATAATCCGTAGCTTGACTTCGAGACGGAACAGGACGCCCTTTCGCTCAAAACGCGCAGGAATCTTTCTCAGATGGGGAAAATTCCAGCCCCGATTCCAGTTTGCGTACATCGGCACTGCACATGTGAAACCCGGAGCCAGATAAAGGGATGATCGGAAACAACAGGGTACGCTGGCGAAGCGCCGAGCGCAAACAAACCACCTAAGCAGCTTGCTTAGACGCAGTTCACCGAAGAAAGTTGACTGCGGGAAGTGAAGAAGCGATAAACTCCCGCCGAAGTTGCCAGGCTCACAGGGGGCGCTGGCGCGGCGGACCGGGCGCGGCGGACCGCAGGCCGCTTGTTTTGATACACTTCAAGGCCGGAGGAAGTATCCCTTGGCAGACACCGTTCACACGCCCGCACTGACGCAGCTTTCCGAAGAGGAGAGCCTTTTTTATTCAACCGTCCAGCAGTTTGCCGAGGAGGCGATTGCCCCGCACGTGCGCGCCATGGACGACGAACAACACATTGCCCCGGAGCTGGTGGAGCGGATCTTCGAGCTGGGTCTGATGGGGATTGAGATCCCCGAAGAGCTGGGCGGCGCCGGCGGCAGCTTTTTCGATTCGGTGCTGGCCATTGAGGCGCTCTCGACTGTGGACCCCGGCGTGGCGGTTCTGGTGGATGTACACAACACGCTGGTGATCAATGCGCTGCTCCGCTGGGGCTCTCCTGAGCAGCGAAAGCATTGGCTGCCGCGGCTGGCCTCCGACACGGTGGGCGCCTATGCGTTGAGCGAGGCCAACTCGGGCTCGGATGCCTTTGCGTTGCAGGCCCGCGCGGAGGCAATTCCGGGCGGCTACCGGCTGAACGGACAGAAGCTATGGATTTCCAGCGCGCGCGAGGCTGGGCTGTTTATCATCTTCGCCACGCTCGATCCAGCGGCGGGCTATCGCGGCATCACGGCTTTCCTGGTGGAGAAGGGCACGCCGGGATTCACGGTGGGGCGCAAGGAAGACAAGCTGGGGATTCGCGCCAGCAGCACCTGTGAGTTGATTATGGACGGCTGCGAACTCCCCGAGGCAAACCTGCTGGGCAAGCCGGGCAAGGGGTACAAGATCGCCATTGAGACGCTGAACGAGGGGCGCATCGGGATTGGCGCGCAGATGCTGGGACTGGCCGAGGGTGCCTGGGCACACGCGGCCCGCTACGCCAAGGAGCGGCGCCAGTTTGGCAAGCCGATTGTGGAGTTCCAGGCAGTCCAGTTTGCGCTGGCTGAGATGGCCACGGAGATTGAGGCGGCGCGGCTGATGGTCTACAACGTGGCGCGAATGAAGGACTCGGGAAAGCCGTTTTTGCGCGAAGCGGCGATGGCCAAGTATTTTGTCCCCAAGGTGGCCGAGCGGGTGGCCAGCCAGTGCGTTGAAATCTTCGGCGGCAACGGGTTTGTGCGCGATTACCCGGCGGAAAAGTATTACCGCGACGCCAAAGTGGGCCCAATCTACGAGGGCACGTCGAATATGCAACTGGCCACGATTGCCAAGCAGGTGCTGGGGAAGTAAAGCCTTGGCGCTTACAGCGTTTGCGCGCGCTGCACGGTGCGGACGCCGGCTACGCGGCGCAGGCCGAGGACCATCCGGTTGAGGTGGCCGACGTCTTCGGCTTCGGCGACAAACTCGATGATGGCTTCGCCGTTCTCGTCATGGCGGATATCGACGCCGCTGATGTTGGCGTTGTCGTCGGAGATGACGGCGATCAGCTCCTTTAACATGCCGGCGCGGTCGTCGCAGGTAACAGTGATCTTGACCGGATAGCGCTGCGGCCGGCCGGCGGACTGATCGCCCACGCGGGACCACTCGACATTGATGCGGCGGTCGCTCTCGTAGAGCAGGTTCTGCACGTTGGGACAACCGCGCGCATGGACGGCCACGCCCTTGCCGCGGGTGACGTAGCCGACGATCTCCTCGCCGCGAATGGGGTTGCAACATCGCGCGCGATAGACGAGCAGGTCGTTCTGACCCTCCACCTGGAGCGAATCCGAGCCGGTGAGGTGCAGCTTGCGCACCGCGTCGGACATGGCCGCCGCACCGGACTTCGGCTCCGGGGCAACCTCGGCTTCCGGCAGGTTGGCGGAGCCGGGAGCCAGTTTGTTGAGCACCCCCCGGGCGGAGTGCTTGCCCTGGCCCAATGCGGCCAGCAGATCGGCGGCGGTGGCCACGCCATATTCGTTGGCGATGCGGCCCAGATCCTGGTCGCAAATCTGGCTGAGCGGCACCTTGAATTTGCGCGCCGCGCGCTCCAGCAGCTTGCGCCCGATCTCCACGGCGCGGCGGCGAAGGTCTTCATTGAGCCAGTGCTTGATCTTGTTGCGGGCGCGGGGACTCTTGACGAAGGTGAGCCAATCGCGGCTCGGATTGTGGTCCTTCTGGGTGACAATTTCGACGATGTCACCGGTCCGCAGCTTGGTGCGCAGGGGCGCCATGCGGCCGTTGACCTTGGCGCCGACGCAGGTGTGGCCCACCTCGGTGTGAATGGTATAGGCAAAGTCGACGGGCGTGCCTTCGGCCGGGATCACGACGACCTTCCCCTTGGGCGTGAAGGTGTACACCTCGTCGGGATAGAGGTCCATCTTCAGGCTGGAGAGAAACTCGTTGGGGTCGGTCATCTCCTTTTGCCACTCGACCAACTGCCTGATCCAGTTCAGCCGCTCCTCGTCGCGGGCCGTCACTGCGGCGCCGCCAGCCTTGTACTTCCAGTGTGCGGCGATGCCTTCCTCGGCGATGCGGTGCATCTCCTCGGTGCGGATCTGCACTTCGAACTGGTGGCCGGTGGGGCTCATCACCGTGGTGTGCAGCGACTGGTAGCGGTTGGCGCGGGGCATGGCGATGAAGTCCTTGATGCGGCCAGGCACCGGGTGCCACAGGGTGTGGATGAGACCGAAGACGGCATAGCAGGCAGCCACGTCTTGGGTAATGACACGAACCGCCAGAAAGTCATAGACCTGGTCGAAGGAAACCTTCGAGCGTTGCTGCTTCTGGAAGATGGAGTAGATGCGCTTGATGCGCCACTCGACGCGGGCCGGGATGCCGTTTTCGCGCAGTTGCTCCACCAGCGTGTCTTCCACGCCGTGCAAAAACTGCTCACCATCGACGCGGCGAACTTCGACGGCCGCCGCGACCTGCTCGTAGCTGACCGGGTCGGTGTAGCGGAAGGCCAGATCCTCCAGCTCGCCGCGCACCTTGCCCATGCCCAGCCGGTGAGCCAGAGGCGCGTAGATGTCCAGGGTTTCCCGCGCGATGGCCTCCTGGCGCTCGGGCCGCAAGTGCTCAAGAGTCCGCATATTGTGCAGCCGGTCAGCCAGCTTGATCAGCACCACGCGCACGTCCGTGACCATGGCCAGCAGCATCTTGCGCACGTTTTCGGCCTGGCGATCCTCGCGGTTGGCAAACTGGATCTTGTCGATATTGGTGACGCCCTCGACGATGTGGGCCACCTGGTCGCCGAAACCGGCCGCAATCTCCTCGTTGGTGGCGGGCGTGTCCTCCACCGAGTCGTGCAACAGGCCCGCGGCGATGGACGTCGAGTCCATCTTCATCTCCGCCAGCACCTCGGCCACTTCGAGCGGGTGGATGATGTAAGGCTCGCCGGAGGCCCGCATCTGCCCGCGATGATGCTGAACGCTGAACTCCCAGGCTTTGCGAATCAGAGAGAGGTCATCGCTGGGCCGGTTGGCGTGGACCAGGCGGAGAAGAGCTTCGATCCGCCGTTCAATGGCCTGCTGGTCCATAAGGAGCTGGTCAGGACCGCGCACCGGTTCCTGCGTCTTCCCCGTGGGTGCCGGGGCCGCGCCAGGAACCTCTGCCGGAATGGGTTGCCGGGCCGTCGCCATGCCTCATTATAGGTCGGTTGCGTCTGCTGCGGATGAGAGGTTCTGGATAGCTTCCCGAAGCGATGACGACTCGCGCTTCGATCATTGATAGGATGAGGGGGGTAAGATGAATCAGATTAGGGGAGCCTATGACCAAGCCGCGCACCACCCGCACCGCTACGAACTCCAAGGCGCCCAAAACTGCCCGGCCCGCCGCGCATGTTGAACGGATGCACGCCAAGCCTTCCACACCGCCGAGGCCGGAAAAACGCGATTCCAAGGCAAAGCCGTATCCCGGAGGCAAAAGAGCCGGATCGGACCGCGCCGTCGCCAAAGCCCGAGTCGCCCGAGCCCAAGCCCCTAAAGTCCAAGTCTCAGGAGTGCATGTCGAAGGAGCCAAAATCAACCGCCGCGCCGCTGACCGGCTGCGCGCGGGCCATCTCTGGGTCTACGCCTCTGACATCGAATCCCTTGAATTGCCCGAATCTGCCCGGCCCGGCGGCGGCCCTCCCGCGCTTGTACTCGTGGCCGATAGCCGCGGCCTGCTTCTGGGCACGGCGCTTTATAGCCCCACCTCGCAGCTTGCTCTGCGGCTGATCTCGCGCGAGGCTGTTGACGAGGCCGCGTGGCTCCAGTTGCTGGAAACCCGGCTGCACACAGCAATCAGGCGGCGGAAGCCGCTGCTCGACGAGCGGACCAATGCCTGCCGGTTGTGCTTCAGCGAGGCCGACGAACTGCCCGGCCTGGTGGCCGACAAGTACGGCGACCTGGTGATTCTGCAACTGCTGGCCAAAGGGCTGGACTCCGCCGCGGTGCGCGAGATGTGCGTCCGTGTGCTGCGCGAAGAGCTGGCGCCGGCTGCCATTCTGGAGCGGCCAGACCCGAGAGTGCGCGAACTGGAAGGCCTGGCAGCGCCGAATTTGGCGCCACTCTATGCCGAAAATGCCGCGGCTCCGGCCAGCACACAATTCCGGCTCAACGGCCTCGTCTTTCAATACGACGCCAGCGCTGGACAGAAGACAGGAGCATTCCTCGACCAGCGGGCCAACTACGCCGCCACCGCAGAATGGGCGCAAAAGCTGGGGGCAACCGGCCGCGCGCTGGATGTGTGCTGCTATCAGGGCGGTTTTGCCCTGCATCTGGCCGAGGTCTGCGCTCAGGTTACGGGGATTGACGCCTCCCGCGCCTCGCTCGAAGTGGCGGAACGCAACGCCGAGGCAAACCGCAGCCGCCTCACCGCGCCGGTGGAGTGGGTGGAGGGCGACGCCTTTGAGATTCTGCGCGACTGGTCGAATGCGGGCGAAAAATTCGATGTCATCGTGCTCGACCCGCCCGCCTTTGCCAAGAGCCTGCGGGCCGTCGAAGGTGCGCTGCGCGGCTACAAGGAACTGAATCTGCGGGCGCTCAAGATGCTGCGTCCAGGCGGCCTTCTGGTCACCTGCTCCTGCTCTCATCACGTGGGTTGGGCGGAGTTGGAGGCCAGCGTGGCTTCGGCTGCCGCCGATGCGCACCGGCGCGTGCGGCTGTTGGAGCGGCGTGGAGCCTCCCTCGATCATCCCGTTGTGCTGAACCTGCCGGAGACCGAGTACCTGAAGTGCCTGATGCTGGAAGTGGAGTAACCGGCAGCGCGGATTCAGAGCACATTCCCGCAGGCGGAGCAGAATCGCGCACCCTGCGGGTTAGTCTGCCCGCAACGCCCGCAAGCCACCAGTGAGCCCGGCTGCGCCGCCGGAGGCACATTAACCGTGACGCTGAACGGCTGGCCCCATCCCGGCATGGCAATCCCCAGCATCGCCGCAATCCCCGCCGCCTGAATGGCGTTGAACTCCCGCACCCGGCCGGGCATGAAGAAGCACTCGATAAAGCCGAGAATGCCCGGAAGCCCCGTCCAGAAGAAGCAGCAGTAAAGAATTCCCAGGCCGGTCCGGCGCAGATAGAAGTGATGGGCGCCGAAGCTGCCGAGAAACAGCGCCAGCAGAATGCCGACTACCTCGTCGCGGCGCACCACATCATACTGCTGGTAAAAGATCGCTTGCGGGTTGGGATACGGTTGGCTGCTCATGGGCGGTTCTCCTTGCTCTCTCGTCAGGATACGCAGCCGGGTAGCGCGGGGTTCCCTGCCGCGCAAAGGATTCTGTCCAGAGAGGTTTATAACTCCCAGGACCCGGCAATCACGATAGCAGGAAGAGCCTCTATCTCCCGTCTCCCTCCGCGGTGGATCTGTTCCTGATCGGCTCAGGCGCGTGCAGATAGCGGCTGGCGAAGTCGAGGAAAGTGGGCCAGTTTGGTCCCGGCGTGTGTCTTCCGGAGTGCTGCCGAAAGGCCACGTCGCCCGCAACCAGCGCGGTCTCGATAGGCGGAAACGTCGTCGTTCCCAAGTCCTTTTTGCCCAGCAGCCGGTAAACCGGCCCGGCGGCGGCGGCGGCCAGAAACATTCCTTTGGAGTCGGCCCATCCATCCCCTTCCTTGGCTCCGCCACCGATGAAGACCGGACGCGGCGCGCACAAGGCGATCAGTGCGTGGCTATCCACGGGCAGATCGCCTGGGGTCAGCGGTCCAGCATATTTAAGGAAGTTGCCGGCCATCCAGTGGTACTCGCCCGTCGCCGCCAGATTCTCCAGTTGCTCGCCGAAGACGTGCCGGTAGAGCTTGGCGCCGCCGGTGCCCGAGGAGCTGATGTAGGCGATGGCGAAGCGCGGATCGTATGCCATGGCGACCAGCGCCGTTTTGCCAAACCGGGAATGGCCCTCCAGCCCCACCTGCTTTGCATCGACGGATTTGTCGGTCTCCAGGTAGTCCAGAGCGCGACTGGCGCCCCAGGCCCATGCGCGCAGCGTACCCCAGTCGTCCAACTTGCGCGGCTGGCCCTGATTCATCAAGCCGATGATGCCCTCCGTCAGCCCAGCGCCGGAGTCGGCCTGAAAGCTGGTGGGAGTGAGGATCGCGTAGCCCCACCCTTTGGCCAGCACCTGCTGTTGCCAGCTCGGTCCTTCGTTGCCCGGCCCGCCGGGCAGCATTTCTGGCAGGTTTTTGGCGATGGAGGCCATGAATTCGTTGCTGAAGGCCAGCTCCATGATCACCGGAACCGGACCGGCAGCGTTTGCCGGAGTGGTCAGCGTCAGATCGATCTTCACGGCAATCTTCGGGTAGGCAGAGTTGTCCACGTGGCCCACCAGCTTCCGGGTCACCACCGGCATGTTGCCGATCGTTTCCGGAGTATTGCTGACGACCTCCCAGGTCACCTTGGGCAGGTGGGCTGGCACGCGGCCCAGAATCTCGCGGTCAAAATCCTCGACGATCTCCGGGCGGCGCTTTGTCCACCAGAGCTTGGCGGAAGTCACTCGCTGGCCGTTTTTGAGCCGCAGCGGGTCGGGAAGATTGGGATAGACATTCGCCTTCGACTCGTCGTAGTTGGTGGGATGAGCAGATTTGGGATCGTGGCTGGCCCCTGGCCGCAGTTCCTTGATGCCCAACAGGTCCATCAGCCGTTGATGGTCCTTCTCCGCGGCGGCTCGCAGCGCCAGTTGTTCCGGCGTGGGCGCGGGCTGCGCGGCGGGAGCCGCCTGCGCTACCAGCCGCATCCCTCCAGAAAAGATCATCAGTAATGCCGCCAGCCTCAAATCAACCACCCACCGCAAGTTCAACATCGGGGACCTCGTTTCCTGAGCGCCTCCACGGCGGGAGACGAAAACGCCCCCAGCATATCGATCTCACTCCATTGTGGGCAAGAGGAACTTCTGTTGTTCTCTGTGGAAGCCGTTGATTATAAGAAGGCCAAAATTATCTGCAAGATTTAGGGGCCAAAAAATAAATATTTTAGGGGGGGGTAGGGGTAGGTTTTCATGGGGTACGGACCGGGCACATCCCTGACATTTTGGACAGGGGGCAGGGGTCAGACAAGCCGCGCTTTACTAACTCGTTCCATTGTGCGCCGGGGGAGGGTATTTTTCTGCATGGATTGGCCGTCCTGGCGACTGGCGCGCCATGGAGTTCGTGATTTCCCAGGTCCGAAAACCCGGAGCTGGGGCATCCGGCCTACGATACTTCCGAAACGACGAAGGTTCAAGCCGGTGGCTGAGTAACTCGGCGATTTGGCGTAAACCAGCCTCATGAGGCTAGAGTCAGCTTTACTTCCTGTCTGCTGAAAAATCTGGCCGGTCAAGATGCTGACCGGCCAGTAGAATTTGCGGCGATGAACACCGCAAAGCGGAACCACAACAAATTAGAAGGTGAACCTAGTTCCAAATTCACCGATGAATGCCTTGGCGGTTGAGCTGCTGGTCGGATTCGTAAAGCCTGCAGGCTTCATGAAGTCAGGCGCGCTGGGAATGTAACTGAAATTGTTGCCATAGTTGGCGCGGTTCGTGAGGTTGAAGCCCTGGAAGCTAAGCTGCAAACGGCGCTTCGCTCCCAGCTTCACATTCTTGCTGACGCGTGCGTCCAGTTCAAAGAACGGATCGCCGCGCAGCGTGTCATAAGGAACAATGTGGCAACTTCCGGCATTCAGGCAGGCCTGTGCGGCCGGGCCGTCGCTGGAATCAGCATACGTGGTGTAGGCAGTCGAAGCGCCGTTCGGGACGACAACTGGGCGCGAATACCCAGAACCGAGGCCGAGAATATCGTAACCGGCGTTCATATCGTAAGGACGCGCGGAACCGAACTGCAAGATCGGAGCAACCTCGATTCCGAACGGCAGATTGGCATTGCCGCTGATGGTGATGTGATGGCGTTCATCGAAGGGGGTCGGCCCAAAGTCCCATGAAGCCAGCGGATGGCGCGGATCATGTGGATAATTGTGATAGCTCGACATATCGCTCGAAAGCGTTGGCGGGCCTCCGGACTCGACTCCGTAGCCCATGGCGCGAGACAGCGTGTAGTTGGCAGTCAGGCTGAAGTGCTTATTCATCCGCTGCCGGAAGCTGAGGTTCATGCCATCGTAGCGCGTACGGCCAATGGCGCGATTGTCCATAGTTCGTCCCAGAACGCAGTAGCCTGCCGGGCACTTGCTAGGAACGAGGGCGCCAAATGCAGCGGATAACGGACGCACTCCCGTGACGGGATCTGTGGGGTTGATGTTGACGTCAACATTCGAGTGCAGTCCCAGGGTGTGAGTGTATTCCGCCTCCAGGACAGAGGATTCATTCAGTTGCCACTGATAGCCAACATTGAATTCCTCAGCGAACGGGTTACGATAATTGGGATCCATCGTGCGCCCGGTGCTGCCATTCAGCAGGTTTCCTGTAGCCGCCGGGATTCCAGCCACTACCGCGGAAGCATTGGCGCTCGAGAACACGAAGTTCTCAAGCGGAATGTTCAGGCCGGGGACATTATCCGTAGGTTCGGTGATTGACAGCGCCTGTTGATAGACCGTGGCGTGGGCCATCTGCTCCATCCACAGCGGAATATTCTGGAATACGTTGTCGTAGTAGAAGCCGAAGCCGCCGCGCAGAACATGCTTGCCGGCGCCCGTCAGATCGTACGCAAAGCCCACGCGCGGACTGAAGTCCTTGTTGTCGTCGTGGGGCATCTTGCCGTAGGGGCTGTCGATTGCAACCAGTTCCAGATAGGTTTTGCTGGTCACCATGGCGCTGCCGCCAATCAGGTTGAAGTCCCTGTCCCAGCGCACGCCAAGGTTAAGCGTGAGGCGCTTGGTTGCCTTCCAATCGTCCTGGAAGTAGAAGCCGAGCTGCTTGGTGCCTCCGGGCACGTTTGTGGTGGAATCGCCATTGGAATAGGACATGCTCGACACAAGGCCAGGTGTGCTGAATTTATTCGCCAGCAGGATGATAGCTGACGGATCCGTGTTGAAGTCGACCTCGAGCGAGGAGTTAGATGCAAAATACCCGCCCAGCGAGGGATTCCAGATGTAGTCCTCGCCAAATTGCAGGGTGTGCTTCCCGTGATTCTTGGTCACATCATCACGGAACTGCCACTTCCGCTGGAAGGACTGTTGCGGCACGTTGACGTTCGACCCGGCCCATTCGCCGCTCGGAAACGTAAGGTAAGGCGAGCTCGCACTCTTGGTGGAGATGATGTTGTTCCAATACTGGGTACCGAGTGTAAGGCTATTGACCAGCGTAGGCGAAACAACCGAGTTGAGCGTGAAATTCGCGATCTGCATATGATTGGTCGTGAAATTTCCCACGCTCAGGTCGCCTAAAGTGTCTTCCTGATCGTTGTTGCCGTTGTTGGCCTGCACCGACACGCTCACATAGGCCGTTTCCTTGTCGTTGAAATGGTAGTCCATGCGCCCGTTGTAGCGGTTCTCAAAGAAGGGCGTTGGCACTGTCGACGCAGCGACCACGCCGATAGGCGCGGCATCCAGCAATTCAGTGTAGGCATTGCCGTCCTCGGCGATGCTGGTGTTTTCACGCTGACGCTCAAGAGCGAAGAAGGCAAATAATTTGTTCTTCACGATCGGACCGCCAACGGAACCGCCGAAGAACTGGCGGCTATAGGGCGGATTAGTACTGGCGCCGTTCGGACTTATATCGTTAGCATTGAAGTTCTGCTCGCGGAAATAGGAGAAAAGCGAACCGCTGATCGCATTCGTGCCCGACTTCGTGATCATGTTGATGGCTGCGCCCTCGGAGCGTCCGTTGGCAGCCGAGAAACGCTGTGTGCTGATGAGAAATTCCTGCACAGCTTCGAGAGGAAGCTGCATCACGGTTCCGCCGACGGTGCTGTCCTTGTTATCGATTCCGTCGACCGTAATATTGACATCGCGACCAACGTTGCCGTTCACCGATAGCACGGCGGAGCGGTTCTTGGTGGGATCAAACGAGTCGGCTGACTTTACTCCTGGCACGAGAAAAGCGAGGTTCGCTGCGTCGCGCCCCAGCAAGGGGAGTTCTTCCACATCAGACGGGGTAATTTCCTGGCTGACGCTCGTCTTGGACATATCAATCATCTCGGTTGTTGAGGCAACTTCGACGACTTGATTCACCGTTCCCGGCTTCAGGGTAAAATTATTCGTCACCGTTTGTCCGACCAGCAACTCGAACTTGGTTATGCCAGCGGCGAATCCCTCTTTGCTGATCTTGACCGAGTAATGACCCGGCGGCAACTGATCAAATACGTATTCTCCCACCGCGCTGGTGGCGGAGGAGCGGGTCAGGTTCGTGCCCGTATTCACGACTGTGACTTGAGCGCCGACAACGACAGCATTCGACGAATCTGCTACTGTTCCTCGGATGGTCCCGGTTGCCGTAGCTTGCGCTCGCAATTGCGCTGGGATGAGCAGCAATAACGCCACGGCCAGCAAGCATCTTGCAAATAGCCTCATAAAGCCCTCCATGTTGGAATTTCCCCGCGCTGAACCCCTCATTCGAAGGTGTTCCCGCGGGTGGGTTTAATGTTTCGTTGTTTCCTGAGATCCGCCAGCGTCAATCGCGGACCGGCTTCCGTATACGATAACATACTGGATTTCCACTCCAAAGCGTCAAGTCCGAACATTACGGATCAAAGGTGCAAGGATGTGTGCCCTGCTCAGGAGTAGTCAAAACAATTGAAGGTTCAACATCAGGGATGAAGAAAATTTTTCAGTTAGCTGAATTCCCACCTTAATTCCCCGGCGACGAACCATATCCTCGGTTACCACCGTTGTCAATCTTTTTTTCATTTATTCCAAAGGTAAAGGTCTAGTCGTGCCTAGAGGGTGGTACTAACCGGGCAGATAGCTGACATATTGGTTAGGGACAGTAAAGGCCTGCGCCTGGGTCGTCGTTCATGCTTTTATTGTGCGCCGGGGAGGATATTTTCTGTATTGAGCGGCTGGAAAGGGCTCGTGGTTTCCCGGGGCCCAAAAGCGGGACACTGGGCACCTGGACGGAAGAATACTACGGTTGGAGAACAAGCGGTGCGGTGATGGTCGACCCCATGGCGCCATAGACGCCATTGGTAGTGCCGACGACCCCGCCCGCAAGGATGCCTGCCGGGAACGCGCCGATAGCGGGTGTGTAATTCCCCGTCGTCGGATCAATCGCGCCGATGTGCGTCACCGCGTCCATGGTGTTGGCCGCGATATAACTGACCCACAGCGTTGAGCTCGATGCGCTCTCCTGCGCCGTGATGCCGATCGGTAAATCGGTCACCGGCGTGGTGTACGCGACGCTCATCTTCGCCCCGTTCGACGTGTTGGTATTGATGGTCAACACCTTTCCGTCGGTCGGGCCGGACATGAAGAGCACGGCCGCAACCGGAGACAAGCTGAATGCTTGCGCCTGGTACACACCCTCGTACGGCGTCGTTGAACGAATGGAAGTGACGGTTGGTATACCAGTCAGATCCACAAAGCCTTCGACAGTTCCGGAAGGGACAATGAGCTTTGTGAGGCGTGGAATTCCGTTTGCGCTTGCGTCGCGCGAAAGGACATAGGCATCAGTTTCGGTGCCATTGTTCGTCATCACAACGCTCCATGGCTGGCCAGCAACGGAAACCGTAAAGTATCCGGTGCAATCCATCTTGGCGATGCCGACAAGATTTTCTACAGGATCGGTGAAGACCATGTAGCCACCCTTGGCGGCGATGCTGGAAACGAAAGACATGCCGGTGGCATTTACAGAGCACAGAGCGTATCCTCCGCTTTCACCGAAAACACCAACTGCCGCAGGCGAAACGTTGTTAGGGGTCGTGAACAAGTCAACAACATCTCCGGTAACGTCGTCGACGACTATCTGAGTCAAAGAAGCTCCGCCAGCGGTGAGGTTTGGAAAGAGTATTCCCGTCGTTCCATCCGTCTTTTGCCAGTGGATCTGACCGTTTTGCTGTTCATCCTGAAATAGCGTGCCGGTGGTCGGCGAAACCACAAGCGTAGATTGGCTTGCGGAGCCCAGGAAAGCGATGCTCGCCTGATTGCCGTACGGCCCGCCAGGGTGTTTCATTTCGATCGTTTCAAACCACGGCTGAAAACTTCCCGGAAACTGCCATTGGTAGGTAATCCCGAAATTTGTCGCACCCGACGCCAACACCAAGGTAATGTCGTTGGGGAAAAGTCCACTTGGATCATGGACAATATCCCCATTTTCAAAGCCAAGGCCCGTGATCGCGTAGTTGACGAAGTTGCACTGCATATCACACGTGGTGTATCGCGGAGTAAAGCCGGTGATCTGCGGCGTTGCCGGGTTCACTATGATCTTCACATTGGCGGTTACCGATGCGTAGTCCGTAGCATCCGTCGGCGTGAAGGTCGCGTAGATCGTATCCGTTCCCACTGCGGGAACTGCGCCCAGAGCGGGAACATTTCCCGTAAGGGTGTAGACGAACGATCCGGCGGCGCTTGCCGTGGCGTCCAACTGTGTTGAGCTGAGCGCGGTGCCATACGTGATGGCGGCGGGTGTCGGCCAGGTGACGGTCGGCGTTGCCTGATTGACCGTAAGCTTCACGCTAGCGGATACATTGTTATAGTCCGTGGTGTCCGTCGGCGTGAAAGCCACTGAAAGCGTCTGCGTTCCTGCCGTAGGCACCGTGCCTGCGAGAGGATTGTAGACAAAACTTCCAGCGACGCTTGCCGTGGCGTCAAGTTGGGTGCCGCTCAAAGCGGTTCCATACGTGATGGCGGTCGGCGGGGCCCAAGTGATAGTTGGCGTGGTCTTCGGCGGCGGCGCAGCTTGGGTTGAGCCACCTCCGCCGCAACCGGCAAGACTAATAGCTGCCAAGAGTAGAAGAACTGGAGGGGGGGGCAGACGATATGCTTTCATGGCATACCCTCCTGACCGGCAAGTTTATACCTCGCAGGTGGCCGCGCGCATTCCTTTTAGATTATTTTTCGCCTTAGATAAACACAAGAGAGCCGCAGCCCCTTCCAAGGCTGCGGCTCTTTTGTGGCTGACTTTGCGCCGGGTCTGGGTTTCCATTCGATCTCACGAGGGCCGCGAGAGCGTTTCGCCCGGCAGGCCAAGACTGACCAATAGAGCGACATCGACGCTCGCCATGGTTTCTGGAGAAAGCTTGCCAAATACGCTGCGAAACCGGCGCTGGTCTACCGTGCGAATCTGATCGCAGAGGATGTAACTATCCTTGGTGGTTCCTCCTTCGCCCTGTTTCACTGGCACATAGATTGGAGAAAGCGCCTTGATGTGCGCCGCATCGGTCAGAGGCACAACAATGGTCGTCGAGGAAAAGCGATTGCCAACGTCATTCTGAATCACGACGCAGGGCCGCGATCTGCCTTGCTCATGGCCGACTACAGGATCGAGCGAGACCTCGACAACCATGCCGCGAAAGGGCTTGCCGGCCATCAGAGCCCCTCGCTATCCACGTGGGCGAATTCTTCCGCCAATTCCACGTTCATTTGCGCGTTGGCGGAATACGCCGCGGCCAGTTCCAGCTCCAAACGCTTGGCCGCCATCCCCTGCAAAAGCTCTTCGACGGCGGTTCGGATCAAATCGCTTCGGTTCTTGTTCAGTTCGCGAGCTGCCTCATCGGCGCGCTTCAGGAGGCTTTCCGGGAATTCGACGAGAAGACGCTCTTTCCGAGGGCGAGTGGAAATCATCTTTCGGGCAGCTACGGGCATGGATTTTCCCTCCTCTGGGAAGAAGATGTAACAAACACGATTATACGTACAGCGATATGTTTCTTGTCAATAAAAACCATATACAAAAGCATATATATATTGATAGATCGCCTAAACACAAGAGAGCCGCAGCCCCTTCCAAGGCTGCGGCTCTTTTGCGGCTGACTTGCTGCCGGGTTACATACCTTCCTTGACGCCCTCGACAAAGGCCTTCAGCTTGCGGCTGCGGCTGGGATGGCGCAGCTTGCGCAGGGCCTTGGCTTCGATCTGGCGGATGCGCTCGCGCGTTACCTGGAAGCTCTGGCCAACCTCTTCCAGCGTGTGCTCGGAGCCGTCTTCCAGGCCGAAGCGCATCTTGATGACCCGCTCCTCGCGCGGGGTGAGCGTACGCAGAACCTGCGAGGTATACTCCTTCAGGTTCACGCTGATGACCGCCTCGGAGGGCGAAACCGCCTGCCGGTCCTCAATGAAGTCGCCCAAGTGGGAGTCTTCCTCTTCGCCGATGGGCGTTTCCAGCGAGATGGGCTCTTGTGCGATCTTGAGCACCTTGCGCACCTTGGCCACCGGGATGTCCATGCGCTTGGCGATCTCCTCGCTGCTGGGCTCGCGGCCCAACTCCTGTACAAGCTGGCGGCTGGTGCGGATGAGCTTGTTGATGGTCTCGATCATGTGCACCGGAATACGGATCGTCCGGGCCTGATCAGCGATGGCGCGGGTGATGGCCTGGCGAATCCACCATGTGGCGTAGGTCGAAAACTTGTAGCCGCGGCGGTATTCGAACTTGTCAACGGCCTTCATCAGGCCGATGTTGCCCTCCTGAATCAGGTCAAGGAACTGCAAGCCGCGGTTGGTGTACTTCTTGGCAATGGAGACCACCAGGCGCAGATTGGCTTCAATCAGCTCGCGCTTGGCCTGATCGGCGTCCATGTCGCCCTGAATCATCTCGCGCTGGGTGCGCTTCAACTCGCCAATGGAAACGCCCGCGTCGGCCTCGATCTTTTCCAGGTCGGCCTTGCAGTTCTTCTGCTGCCGCCGGTACTCCTTCTTTAGCTCCTCGCTTCGGCTGGCCTCGTGCTTCTGCTCCAGCGAGCGAATCTGCCGCTCCAGCGTGCGCATGGTGTCAACGGTCTTGTTGACCTTGTCCAGCAGGCGCTTGCGCTCCATGGGCGTGTATTTCAGTTCGCGCACAATCCGCGAAACCAGCACCCTCTCGCGCGCGATCAGCCAGCGGGTTTTGCGTGCGGCAGAGGCCTTGGCCTTGGTAGCGGGCGCCGGCGCAGCCAACTTCTCTTCCAGCTTGGCGATGTTCTTCTGGTGCTTGATCAGCGCGTCGATGCGGACCACCGTCGCCTTGACGCGCGTCACCACCACCTCTTCAGTGAGTTCCTCGTCGTCGAAGACCACCACTTCTTTGATGTTGCGCACGCCGCGCTTCAGGTCCTCGCCCAGGGCCACAACCTCGCGAATCACGATGGGCGAACGCGAAATGGCCTTGAGCACCCGCAACTGGCCACGCTCGATGCGCTTGGCAATCTCCACCTCGCCCTCGCGCGTCAGCAGCGGCACCGTGCCCATCTCGCGCAGGTACATGCGCACCGGGTCATTGGTCTTTTCCAGGGTTCCTGGCGTCAGGTCCAGCTCAACATCTTCGCCATCTTCCAGCTCGAAGCCCTTGTCGCCGTGGAACTTGGGGCCGTCCAGCAGGTCGATGCCCTGAGTGCCGATGGTGGTGATCAGGTCGTCCAGATCCTCGGGCGAAGTAGCCATCTCATCCGGGATGATGTCGTTCACGTCGCCGTAGGTGAGATAGCCCTTTTCCTTGCCGACCTCAATCAGGCTCTCCACATCGTGATCGTGATCGTGCTCGGGTTCATGATCGTGTTCTAATTCGAATTTGTCGTCGATCGCCAAAATATTCCTACTCTCTTCGGCATTCCCAGAGATACTGGGCTCTGCTTGGTTTCGTAAAGGGTCGCCACTCCCTTACGTCGCGTCGGCGTGACGCTTGTAGCTTCGGGATGAATCACCCCTGGTGATGCTCAGCGCAAGGCAGATTCAGCACCGTCTTGCGTGCCGGTGCGTGGGCCCGATCCAGTCCGGTCCATACGAGCGCGCGAAAAAAGATTTCCCGGCGAAAATCCGGAAAATGCGGCGCATTCTGACACAGACTTGCGGTCACCCGCAAAAAGATGCGGTTTCTTGTGGTTTGCTCGGAACAGGATGACAAGCGCTTCAGGTTTCACCTGCGTCGCCCGCGAGCCGCAGCTCATGGATGGGGCAAAAGGGCGCACATCCGCACAGAGATTACCAGATTACCACGTCTTGCCCTGCCACACCAAGGCAAAATCCGGGTAAGGCTGAGAACCTATTCGGTCAACCTCGCAGCCGAACCGGGCCATCTTTCCTTCCGCCCGCTCCAGCCTATGTTTATTTGACGCGGCAAAGCCAGATTTGACGCAGGATTTACAGCACGGCGTCAGGAGACCCGATGCAGGCCATGGGAGCCGCTACTGCTCCGGCGGCTTCTGGTTGTGCAACTGGCGCAGCTTCCGGTCCAGATCGAGCTTTTGCTGCGTGAGCAGAGCCAGCTCGGCAAAGTCGCCGCGCCGCTCAGCCTCGGCAATCAGCGCGCGCAATTCGCGCAGCCGGCGTGCGGTGGCCCGCTCCTGAACCTCCTGCAACGCGCTCAGGACCTCGTTCTCCTCGGGCGGCTTGGTCTCGGCCAGCAGCGTTTCGGCCAGCAGAGCCCGCTGCGCCTCGTCCTCCACCACATCCATGGGGTCGTTGGCCTGCCGCACGGCGAGCGCCTGAAGGGCCACGAAGGCGCCCAGATGCTCAAACCACTCGGGTTGCTGGACCAGCGCCTGACTGGCCAGCCGACGCGCCTGCTCGTTCTCCGGATCGTCGATGGCCAGCGCCCGCAGCAGCACCCGCTCCACCTCGGTCAGCTTCGTCGCCCTCGCTTCGATATGGTCGCGCCGCCGGAGCGCCGCCTGGTGCAGTTCTTCGCGCAGCACCGCCGAGTCAATGCCCAGCTTCTGCGCGGCGTCGGCGGCAAACTGGTCCCGCGCCAACTTCTCCGGCATCCGGCGAATGTGGGGCAGCAGGAAGTTCATCGCCTTCACCTTCTGCTCCGCGCTGGCTCCGGGGAACGAGAGCCGCGCCCGCTCGATCAGGTAATCGGCCTGGCGGCGAGCGCCGCGTAGCGCCGCCGTGTAGGCCTCCACCCCTCGCTCGCGGATGTAACGATCCGGGTCCAGCCCGCCGTCGAGGGTGACAATCTTGATGGTGAACCCCTCCTCGGTGAGCAGGGCAATCGACTTTTCCGCGGCGTTCGAGCCGGCAGCGTCGGGATCGAAGTTGACCACCACCTGCGACGTATGGCGCCGCAACAGCGCTACCTGCTGCTCAGTAAAAGCTGTTCCGCTGGTGGCGATCACGTTCTGTATCCCGCGCAGAAACACGCTGATGCAGTCCATCTGCCCCTCGACCAGCAGGGCAAACTCAAGCTGGCGAATCGCCGTGCGCGCCTTGTCCAGGTTGAAGAGCACCAGGCTCTTGGAGTAGAGCGGCGTCTCCGGCGAGTTGATGTACTTGGCGCCCGCCTTATCGCCCGTTTCCAGCGTTCGCGCCGTGAAGGCGATCACCCGCCCGCTCTCGTTGGCGATGGGAAACATCACCCGCTTGCGGAAGCGGTCGTAGATCGGGCCCTGGCTGCCGTCGCCCTGTTCCTTTGAGGCGAAAAGGCCGCTGGCCCGGAGCGTCTCGTTGTCAGCCATGCCGCTGAGCCGGTCGCGCAGGGCGTTGAAGCTGTCGGGCGCGTAGCCGATTCTAAATTTGGCGATTCCCTCAACCGAAAGGCCGCGGCCTGCAAGGTACTCGCGCGCCACAGCCCCTTCCGGCCCGCGCAATTGCTCCTCGAACCACGCCGTTGCGGTCTCGTGCAGTTCAAACAATTTGCCCCGCAACCGCGCACCGGCAGCTTCTTCCGGCGACGAAAACTCCCGCTTGGGCAGGGGAATACCGCATTTGCCCGCCACGATTCGGACTGCCTCGGGAAAGCCGACGTTCTCGATCTTGCCCACGAAGCTGAAGACATCCCCTGAAGCCTGGCAGCCGAAGCAGTGGTAAAACTGGCGCACCGCATGGACCGAAAACGACGGCGATTTTTCCTTGTGGAAAGGGCATAGTCCCTGGTAATTCTGCGCCCCCGCCTTGCGCAGGCGGATGTAGCCCTCGATCACCTTGACGATGTCGGCCTGCTGCTTCACGGTTTGGGCAAAATCGCTCATCGGGAGAGTCTATATTGAGAATAAGCCACTCGGCAGAGTAGATGTGAATGGCGCGGAAAGCAGCGCGGCAGCTATCGTACATCTGGCCATGAGCAGCTTGCAGAATGCGATACTGCCGATCCGGCTGCGAATGATTGAAATCAGACTGGGCGCCTATTCTAAATGAAGATCAAGAGCCCTGAAGGAACTGAACAGAAGAGCGTTGCGTACCTTGGAAGCATGAGGCGTAAGACGCTGGTGTTGGCAGTGTGCCTGTTGGCGGCTGCTTTGCAGGCTTTGGCCGAGCAGAGCAGCAAACCGGCGGTGATTTCCGCCGAGGCGCCCAAGGTGCGGACTGCCAGCGGGAACACTGTGCCGTTAGTGGCCGAAGGGTTGCGGCTCTCCGACTTTGCCGGCATGGAGCCACGGCCGGAGCTGAAAGGCAAGCTACTCCACATCTCCGGTTTTATTCAGAAAAAGCCGAGCGACGGAGAGCCCGCAACTGAAACAACCGATGTCTGGCTGGCACATACAAATAGCGCCTTGTATTTCGTGTTTATCTGCAACGATCATCGGCCAGACGAGATTCGCGGACATCTGGCACGGCGCGAGAATGTGCTGAACGATGACAATGTGTCTGTGCTCCTCGATCCGTTCCAGGACCGCCGGAAGGGCATTCTCTTCACGGTGAATCCGGCCGGGGTGCAAGCCGATGCGGCATGGGACGAGAACCAAGGCAAGGATTATAGTTATGACCTGGTTTGGGACTCTGAAGGGAAGGTGACGCGCGACGGATGGATGGCCTTCTTGGTGATTCCGTTTCGCAGCCTGCGTTTTCGCTCTGATGACGGGGACTGGGGTGTGGTCTTCATGCGCAACTTCCCCCGCAATAGCGAGGTGGACTACTGGCCGCGTGTCTCAACCAACATCTTCGGCGTCCTCAGCCAGGAGGGAACGCTGCATAGCATTGAGGGCGTGACCGGCTCGCATAACGTGCAGATCAATCCTTATCTCCTGGGGCAGAACGAGCGCACTCTTCAAACCTTTGACCCGCTCAACCCCTATTTCAGCTCCCGGCACTTTGAAGGCACGGCAGGCGGCGAGCTGAAGGCCATTCTCAAAGACCGCATTGTCTTTGACGCTACCATCAACCCGGACTTCAGCGATGTGGAGTCGGATCAGCCGCAGCTCACCGTCGATCAGCGTTATTCGGTTTACTTTCCGGAGCTTCGACCATTCTTTCTGGAAAATGCAAGTTACTTCGCCACGCCGATTCAGTTGGTTTATACGCGCAATATCGTGCGCCCGGAGTACGGTGTGCGCGTGACCGGGAAGATAGGCCACACGAATGTAGGTTTGCTGGCCATCGATGATCGAGAGCCGGGGCAGACTGTGGCGCCCGGCGATCCGCTTTATAACAAGCGCGCAACCTTCGCCGTGGGGCGCATCTCCCAGGATTTTGGTAAAGGATCGAGCATCGGCGCCATTTATACCGACGAAGAGTTTGGCCAGGGGTGGAACCGCATCGGGGGCATCGATTTCACGGCGCGGATGACGAGCAAATGGACCGCCTGGGGGCAATGGGTGGAAAGCTCGACGAAAGGCTCCGTCGATAGCGGAACACCGCCGAGTTATGCCGCCGGGCCGGCAAGTTACTTTGAGCTGCTGCACGCCGGACACGTTTTCAACCTTGACACAGTTTACAAGGATTACAGCACCGGCTTCCAAAGCCAGGTAGGTTTTATCCAGACAACTGACTTCCACTACAACCAGACGCACGCAACTTATCGGTGGTATCCGACGCACAAGTTAATCCAGAGCTTTGGGCTGGAAACCAACCAGAATGTTGCTTTCGACCATCAGGGAAACCGCATTTATCACTACTCGACCTACGACCTGTTTTTTCTGCTGCCCCGTAACATTTTGCTCGCACCGATCGGAGGCCAGAACTCAGACACGCTGGGGCCGCAGGACGGCACATTACTTACCAAGAACAGAAACTTCACTGAGAACTTCGGCGGGATCGTTACGCGAGGCGCTCCGTGGCCGCAGTTGAACTTCAATATCACCGTTTTGCGCAGTGGCAACGTGAACTACTACCCCGTGGTTTGCCCGGCGTTACCCCAGATCATCCAAAGTAACCTGGCGCCTCAGTTAGATTCGAATTGCCTCCCGTCCCTGTTGAATCAGGAAAATGTGCAGGCTTTGTTTACGTTGCAGCCCATTCGTCAACTAACCGCGGACAATACTTATTTGCTGGATCGCGACCACTCGGTTGCCACTGGAGAGTTGGTCTATGAAAGCCAGGTATTCCGCACCAAGGTCAACTACCAGTTCACGCGTGCCATCTCCGCTCGCATCATTGCCGAGTATGACTCGACGCTGGCCAATCCCGCGGAAACTTCGCTGCTGCGGACCAAGCAGGTTGGCACTGAGGCGTTGTTCACGTGGCTTCCGCATCCTGGCACGGCGATTTATATCGGTTATAACAACGATCTGCAGGATCTGGACCGGGCGCTCTGCAACCGCTTGCCCGGCGGGGCCTGCGACCCCAACAATACGGTAGCGCCACGGGCGCCGCAATTCCTGAACGATGGGCGGCAGATCTTCATCAAGGTATCCTACCTGTTCCGCTTATGAACC
Organism: uncultured Occallatibacter sp.; assembly: GCA_964420185.1. Taxonomy (GTDB): domain Bacteria; phylum Acidobacteriota; class Terriglobia; order Terriglobales; family Acidobacteriaceae; genus Telmatobacter. Next base: position 88,106 of record CAYQSI010000007.1, read on the forward strand.
CTGTAAGTTCGTTGATGAGCGTTCCTTTATTCTGATGAAGTTGATTTCGTTACCATGAACCAATAAGGCTATTTACGTTTCATCTCAGTCCGGCTTGCCACACGCTTCACGGCTTACCAAAAATATCTGTTGCAACGAAGATCGGGCCCGCGCATCCAACCCTTTGTAGGGCAGAGGAGGTCCACCTTGTCGCTTCGTCCCGTGAAGCAGATTTTTCAAGCCGAGCCCACCGTCGAAGGAGCAGGTGTCCGGCTGCAGCGCGCATTCGGATTCGGAAAAACCGCGGAGTTCGATCCCTTTCTGTTGCTGGACGACTTCCGCAGCGATAATCCGGCCGATTACGTGGCTGGGTTCCCCTGGCATCCCCACAGGGGAATCGAAACCATCACCTATGTGCTGGCCGGCGAAGTGGCCCACGGCGACAGCCTGGGCAACAAGGGCCGCATGGGAGCGGGCGACGTGCAATGGATGACCGCCGGCAGCGGCATTCTGCATCAGGAAATGCCCTCGGGCGACGCCCAGGGCCGCATGCACGGCTTTCAGCTCTGGGCCAACCTGCCCGCATCGCTGAAGATGACCAACCCCCGCTACCAGGACATTCCGGCAAGCGCCATACCGGAGGTGACCGAAGATGACGGCGCCCGCGCCCGGATCATCTGCGGCGAGTTCTGGGGCAAAAAGGGGCCGGTTGAGGGCGTGGCCGCCGACCCGCGCTACGTGGACATTTCCATTCCGCCCGGCAAGCGCAAGCGGATTCAGGTGGAGACCACGCGCAACGCCTTCGCTTACGTCTTCGCCGGCGCGGGAGCCTTTCAAGACGCTTCGTCTCCTCGCGCGGTGCTGACCGAGTCAGCCGTGGACCCCAATGCCACGCCGGTCTACGACGCAAAGAACCACTCGCTGGTCCTCTTCGATCGCGGCGATGAGATCGTGGTTCAGGCCGGTCCCGAAGGCATTCGCTTCCTGTTGGTCTCAGGGCAGCCGCTCGAAGAACCAGTGGCGTGGCGGGGGCCGATCGTGATGAATACGGAGGCTGAACTGAGGCAGGCGTGGAGCGAATTACAGAACGGCACCTTCATTCGGCACGGGTGAAGCATTTGTTTTTCCGGCAGGGGGATAGCATGATGCCCGCAATCCTGGAAGAGTGCAAATGTTCTAACAACCCGTGGTGAAAGTCGAGTTTTGAAAGGGCACGGCTTCAGCCGTGCCGATAAAGCCAATAGAATCTGCGGTGCTTTAGCCACTGAGGGAAGTCTTATCTACAATTTTGACTTTCACCACAGACTGCCAGGAACTAGGAGTTATAAGCTATTACCCCTCCGCCGGTAACTCCCCTGACAAAATATTCATCGGAGTAACTCCGCGCTGGCGCAGGGTGCACAGGCTCAGCGCATCGTGGCGCTTGGCCAGGCGGCGGCCTCTGGAGTCCACCATCAGGCGGCAGTGAAACCAGTCTGGAGCTTCAAGTCCCAGAGCGCGGTAGAGCAGGATCTGTCGCGCGGTGGACTTCAGCAGGTCCTCTCCGCGCACCACTTCAGTGATTTTCATCGCTGCGTCGTCGGCCACGCAGGCAAGCTGGTAACTCGGGCTTCCGTCGCGCCGCCACACCACAAAGTCCCCAAAGTCCACGCCCGCCACAAACTGCTGGGCCCCGAGATTCCCATCCACAAACTCGATCGCTTCGCCGTCGGGGACGCGAAAGCGCCAGTTGAAGCCCTCCGTCTCCTCCATCTCGCTCGCCGTGGAATCAGTCGCCTGCGGAGTGATGTCCCCGAGTTGCCTGCAAGTGCCGGGATAGACGGGTTCGTCGTCCAGCGGCTCTGACTCCGCGTTGCTCTGGCCTGGCAAGATATTCTCATGCGGCGCGCTGAGCGCGGCTTCCAAATCCTTGCGCGAGCAGCGGCAGGGAAAAAGAAAGCCGCCCCGCCGCAGCTTGCGCCATGCGTCGAGATAAAAAGCCCGGCGGCCGCTTTGCGCATAAGGCGCGAAGGGGCCACCCAGGTCTGGGCCTTCCTGCCAGCGAATCCCCAGCCAGCGCAGGTCTTCGAGCGCGGCCTCGGCATACTCGGCGCGGCTGCGCTCCGGGTCCAGGTCTTCCATGCGCATCACCAGCGTCCCGCCGGCGTCCTTTGCGCGCTGGCAGGCCGTCCAGAAGGTGCGCGCGTGGCCCACGTGCAGATAGCCGGTAGGCGAGGGCGCAAGCCGCCCACGATAACTCGATGCCGGCAATGGAGGCAGAGTGGCCATACTGTCTATTATCGATCCGGCCTCGTGAGGGTAGTCGATCCGGCGATCGCTCTGCTATGGAGTGACCCAGTCAACTCCATATCAGAAGAGATCCGGAATGGTATGGAAGGCGATGCGCGTGGGCGCGGCCTTGAAGGCGGTGAGCATGGTGGCGGGAGCCAGCGTGCTCAAGCCGTATTTGTTGTTCAGCGCGTCCATGGCAGCCACCAGGCGCGTCCGGTTCTCTGTGCCCTCCAGGCCGTCAAACAGGTTCAGCGAGTGCAGCCGGTCGGGCACCAGGCCGTTCAATTGCACGCCGATGAAGTAGGGGTGTTCGAAGTCCTGGCCGGACGGGCGGGATTCCCACAGACGACGTAGCGCCGCGATGAGCGTCGGATTGTCCTGGCACTCGCTCAGCTTCAGCTCGTCCTTCCATCCCCGCGTAGGCGTTCCAAAGCGGCTTACGGGGGCCTTTTCGCTTCGCGGAACCGCAAAGCCGATGGCCAGCCCGATGCCGCTGGCCCACAAGCCCTGTGCGCGCAGCCGCATCGCCGCCTTGTGCAGCAGCTTGTGCGCCACCGCCCACGCCTTCTCCGGCGTGCGCATATCGGGCCCGAGTACGTGCTGGTGGCTCAGCGATTTCAGGTGCTCGGCCTCGTCCATGTCAAAGTCCTCGCCCTGGAGCCAGTGCCACAGCCGCTCACCCCACACCGAGCCCCACAGCTCGCCGGCCTGCTCGCAGTTCAGAGCCAGCAGGTCTGCCATCGATTGAATGCCTTGGGCGTTCAACCGCTTCTCCGTGCGCGCGCCAATGCCCGGCAGGTCGCGCAGCGTGAGCTGGCGCAGCGCCTCCGGCAAAATGTCCTTGGGCAGCGCCACCAGGCCGTCGGGCTTCTCCATGTCGCTGGCCACCTTGGCCAGGAAGCGGTTGGTGGCCAGGCCGACCGAACTGCGCATCATGGGGCCGACCCGTTCCAGGATGCGCCGCTTCACTTGCCGGCCCAGTTCCATCGCCGCCAGCAGCGGCCGCTCCCGGCCCATCAGGCGGCAGGCCATCTCGTCGATGGAGAGCACCGCCGTCACCGGCAGGCAGCTCTCCACGGCTTCAACAATGCGGTGATGGTACTTGACATAGATCTCGTGCCGCGCCTCCACCAGCTCGATGCCTGGGCACATCCGCTTGGCGTCAGCCACCATGGTTCCGGTCTTCACGCCGTGGGCTTTTGCCTCGTAACTGGCGGCAATGCAACAAGTTGTGTCGGCCATCATGGGCACAATGCCCACCGGCCGGCCGCGCAACTCGGGCCTTGCGTCCTGCTCCACCGAGGCAAAATAGGAGTTCATGTCGACGAACAGCCAGTTCAGATGCGGATCGCCCTCGGGGTGGCCTTCCGGCTGTTGGCGAGCGCGCGCCTCTTCCGGCTCCGGGATCTGAAGCTCCTCCGGCCACTCTTCCGAAACAGGGGCCGGCGCCGGATTGGGACCGGTCGCCATCGTGAGACTATTTTCGCCTTTTATTCTCTTGAAATCAAGGGCAAATTGAGGGAAATTGCCGATAGGAGAGTTGGACGCGACGGGATGCCGGCCCGAAAAAATTCCGGGGGATGTGATCCGTTGTGTCCATTCAACGTCTAAGTTCTCGGGATATATTGATCCCGGTGGCTGACCATGCATAGCCTGATTCACTGGTTTGTGGTCTACGAAAACGTTATCGCCGTTCTGGTCACGCTGGGCGTGGCCCTGCTCCTCGTATGTTGCATGGAGTGCTCGGACTGTTCCAGCCGCGACAAGGACGACCTCTTCAATCACCACGCGCTGTAAAGCGAAACCAGAGTAACGATATCCCGAAGGCACGCCCATCAAGTGGCTTTTTCTTCAAGAAAAAGCCACCTGGCACACTCTTGGCAAGGGCACGCTTACTCTGGTTTCGCTCAAGAGCCTCAGGGCAGCGGCCGTCTGCTGGCCGGTGTGCTCACTGCGCGGCTCCGGTGAGAACTGTCTACTTCAGATACTCCTCAAAGTGCGCCAGAATGCGGTCGAAAAGATGCTGCCGCACATCCGCGCCGGCGATTGAGTGCGTCTTGCGCGGATAGATCTGCAGGTCGTAGGGAATGCCGGCCTCGATCAGCTTCTGCACAAACTGCACCGAGTTCTCCATGTGGACGTTGTCGTCGCCGGTTCCGTGCGCCAGCAGCAGCCGCCCCTTCAGATTGGCCGCCGAGTTGACCACGGAGAAATCCTGGTACCCCAGGGCAAAATCAGCCGGCTCGTTCAGATAGCGCTCGGTGTAGATGGAGTCATAGTCGCGGTAGTCGGTTACCGGCGCCACCGCAACCCCGGCGCGGAAACGGTCCGAGTGCGTCATGGCGTAAAGAGTAAAACTTCCGCCCCAGCTCCAGCCCCACCAGCCCAGGCGCTTGGAATCCAGTTGCGGATATTGGGCCAGCGTCGCGTCCACCACCGTCAGTTGATCTTCGAGTTGCACCGGGCCGAAGTTATGGTAAGCAAACTGGGCAAAGTCGCGTCCGCGGCCGCCCATGCCGCGATTGTCAGTGTGCAGCACCGCAAAGCCGTGCTGAGCCAGCAGTTCGTCAAAGAGCAGGCTGTCGGTCCAGCGGTTGATCACCGTCGGCGCGCCCGGCCCGCCGTAGGGATTCACGATCAGCGGCACGGAAGCCGGGTCCTTGCCCTCGGGCAGCAGCAACGTAGCGTAGAGAGCCGTTCCGCCGTGGGCCTTTACCTCAAGCTGCACCGGCGCGCGCAGATGGTAGGGTTGCAGCGCACTCGTCTGCCAAAAAACAGTACACTTGCCGGCTGCCTCACAGAGCCGCAGCGTGGGCGCTTCCATGCGCGCCGATTGCCGCTCCACAAACGCGCTGCCCACGGGCGCAAAGTTGCCCTCATGAGTGCCTGCGCCCGTGCTCAACTGCTTCCGCTCACCCGCGAAGTTCACCTGCCACAACTGCTGGTCCAGTGCGCTGCCCTCGTTCGAGGCGTAGTCAACCAATTTGCCCGCCAGGTCCACGCAGTAGACGTCGCGCACCTCGAAATCGCCTTGAGTCAGTTGCCGCTCCAGTTTGACTGTCGTGTGGGCCGGGTCGGCTTGGTCATAACCGTAGAGGTAAATGTGGCTGTGCCCGTCGGCCCAGTTCGTCAGGACGATGCTGCCGTTGCCCACCGTCACGTCGTACTTGTCGTCGAAGAACTTATCGTCGGCAAGTTGCAGTACGGGGTGCGCCTGGCCCGTGGCGGCGTCGGCAAAGTAGAGGTCGCGATGCTTCTGGTCGCGGGTCAAGGTCTCTACCCACAGCGTCTTCGCGTCCACCCAGCCGAAGCGCGGAATGTAATCCTGCCCCGCGCGAATCGGCAGATTGACCCACACCGTCTTGCCGCCTTGCGCGCTCACCACGCCCATGCGCACCGCGGGGTTGGGGTCGCCGGGCTGCGGATAGCGCTGCATCTCTACCGTTGCGTGGGTGGGAATCCAGTCGGCGATGGGATACTCCGGCACGGCGGATTCGTCCGTCTGCAAATAGGCCAGATTCCGCGAGTCGGGCGACCAGAAATAGTTGCTGCGCGTCTCCAGCTCCTCCTCGTAGACCCAATCCACCTCGCCGTTGAGGGTAGTCTTGTTTGGCGCGGGTGCCACCACGGTCATTGCCGCGCCGGGTTCCTTCAGCCGCGCCACCGCCAGCCCGTGATCGCTGATAAACGAGATCGATTCGCCGTCGGGCGAAAACTTGGGGTCGTCGCCGGAAGCCGCGCCGGTCGAACCGACTTCCACGCCCGCGCCTTTGCGCAGGTCGTAGAGCCACAGCCGGCCGTTCGAGTCGAAGAGCAGGTGCTTCGAGTCCGGCGCCCACAGATAGCTGGCCATCTTGTAGCGTTCGCGATGGTCGCGGTCCGTCTCCGAGCCCTTCGCCCCGGTGAGTGACGCGAACTTGGCGCGATTCACCACCACATACGCCTCTTCTGAGCCGGGCTCCATCTCCACCAGTTCGCCGGCCACCATGTACGTCAGGTGCTTGCCGTCCGGCGACCAGGAGAGTCCCTCCGGCAGAGTCCCGATCAGCGGTCCATGCCCGTAGATCGCCTCCACTGTCAGGGCCTTAGCAGGTGTCAGAGGCTTCGCGGGCGCTTGGGCAACCAGGGAAAGAGCCGCAAACGGCGCGGCAACCAGGCCGAAGAGCAACAGAGTAGTTGTACGGGTCAAAACGAAATCCTCCAGGGGTGGGACGCGGCGTAGTGGAAAAGCCGCGCGTTTGCGGGGTGCAAAACCATCACCCCGCAGTGTAAACCACCATGCCCGCACGAAGCACGGAAGGCGCGCATGAGTCCCGCTGACAAGGGCTAACACAGGCTGCGGAAAAACTCGTCGTTTTGAAAGGGCACAACTGTAAATATCCACCGGCAAAGACGGGGGATCTCCCATGGCTTTTAGCCTCACTTGGAATTCAGCTACTTGCACCACGGGCTGTTAAAGCTGTTTTGCACTACCAAATGCGAAATACATGACTACAACAAATAGCGATGTGAGGCGGTTGCACTGATTCTCGTGTACCGGCTTTCCACCAGTCCCCGTACCCTATAATTTGCGGATTGCTCAAAAAGTGGCCCATTACTCACTCCGCCAAACAGCTTTCCCTATGCGGACCCGCAAATTCTGTAGTGTGGAAGAGGAGAAGCCGCGAACGCTCTCCTCTCCCGATGCTCAGATTCTAGTGCTGCGGCACGGCGTGGGCCTGCGCCAAAGGGTTTTCCCAAGAAAACGCGTCAACATCCAGTCCTTCTGGCGACCACTGTCGGACGATGGCCTGTCCCACCTTGGCCAGCGTCTGTTCCGCTTCGTTATCGCCGTTCCATCGCTGGTCGGCGTTCTCCCAGGTAAACGCAGCGATTACCACAGGCCCTGCTTTGGTGGCAATCAAAGCAACATCATTGCGAACCTGGTCCAGAGCGCCGGTCTTGTTCCCAATGGCCGAGCCATGTTCGCTGGTATCCAGCGACTCCAAATAGCGGGGCAAACTGTCACGGTCCTGCTGGTTACGCAGCATGTGCAGCAGCGCGCCGCAGAGCGGACCGTCGCCGGCGAGCGGAGCCGTGCCGTTCAAAGCCAGCCGGCATTCGGCCAGCCGTTCCATCACTGAAGCTATCTCCCGCGGAGTGGTCTTGCCTAGGCCAAACAGCGGTTGATCGGCGGGCATAGGTTCCAGCGACGGCACGCTCACCTTCTTATAGAACACCGTCTGGTTCAGCCCGGCAGCGCGCAGGGTGGCGTTGATATGAGCCAGGCCCAGGCGGTCGATGGCCATATTGGTTGCCGTGTTGTCGCTCTGGATAACCATTAGGGTAAGAGTGTCACCCAAGGTAAGAGTTAGCGGCGCAGTAAGCTGGCCCAGAACGCCCGCTCCTCCCACCTGATTTTCTCGCGTCAGGACAAGCTTTTCTGCAAGCGTGGCCTGTCCGGCGCGAATCTGCTCCGCGCTATCCAACAAGATGCCGAGCTTGATGACCGAGGCAGTCTTGACGGGCAAATCCGGATCGAGCGAGGCGGTCTGGCCAGTCTTCAAGTTGTGGGCAAAAAGGGCGACGTGCCCGTGATGACTTTGGGCAATAACTCGCAATTGCTGATCGAGTTGCTGGTCCTCTTGCTGCACAGCGGGCTTTTGAGCTGGAGCCTGAGCCATAACCCGGGCCGGCCCAAGGCTGATGCCCAGGCACACCCCCGGCAACAAAACAAATCTCAACCACAACGAGGAGTAATTCATGCAGTCAGTATAACTCACTAAAACTGTCGTCGGCCGCCGCGAACCGGCATGGCGGCTTTCCATCGCCTTAAAGACTTTCCTCTGCATCGAGGCGCCCGTTGATTCACGCCCATTGTTCCGCCCTTAACTTTTTGCGAACGGGTTAGTAAGCTTTCCAAGGACGACACCTTTTCGTGCACCTGTGGCAGCCGATACATTCGAAGCGCGTTGCTGGACATTTAAAGCGGCCAGGTAGGCAAACGCTATGGCTTCCTTTGCGTCGACTGGAATGCCCCACTCTGTTGTCTTACGGACTGGTTGGCCTAACGCCATTTCGAGACGCTCCATCATATAGGTGTTATGGACTCCACCGCCAGCCGCAATGATGTCCTTATCACCCGGGTAGCGCTTGATCGCCCCAGCCACCGTGCATACTGTCAGTTCTGTTGCAGTCGCCAAGGCGTCGCGCGTGGAAAGTTGTGAGAATCGGGCAACATACTCTTTTCCGTACTGCTCCCGTCCGGCGGATTTCGGCCCGGGAAGTTCAAAATACGGATCTGACAATAATTGCCTAAGCAGTGCATGATCAATCGCGCCCTCTCTAGCCTCATCGCCGTTAGCGTCATAAGGCAGTGATATCTGCTGAGCTAGAGCGTCCAAAACCATATTACTGGGGCCCGTGTCGAAAGCGGCGACATCTTCCATTCGCGAGTCCGGCGGAATCACGGTGATATTAGCGATACCCCCAAGATTGAGCGCTATGCGAGTTCGCTTCTTATCACGAAACAAGCAAAAGTCAAGCAATGGAACCAAGGGCGCGCCTTGACCACCGGCCGCCAAATCCCCTTGCCGGAAATCGGATACAACGGGGATTCCGGTTCGTTCGGCAATGATGTTCGCCTCGCCAATCTGAACGGAACTCGCGACCAGAAAGCCATTGAATAGCTTTGGCATCCCTTCATGGAAGATGGTCTGTCCATGAGAGCCAATTAGATCGATGGAGCCGAGCGAAACCTTGAAACGCGCACACGTGTCGATCAAGGCTTGAGCAAACAGCTCCCCAATCAGCACATTCAGGCGCGCAACCGTGCCTACATGGGCCACCGCATTCGTCACGGAAAGAATTTGCTTACGTACTTCTTCCGGGTAGGGAACGGTTGCCCAAGCTACAGGCGAGATGGAACTCTCCAAGTCAATGATCGCGACGTCGATGCCGTCGAGCGAGGTTCCGCTAATGAGTCCTGCTACACGCATAATCTCCCCAATTCTTCGGATGTTAAGTTACCTTAGAGAATCTCATCCCGACGTTTCTCGGAACTCTACGTGGGAGCTTCGATTCACTCGCTCCTGGTGCGTCATAGTGGTCTTGCCGGTCGATTCATTTTCAGCAAACGGCAACCACGGTTCTAACCGCTTATGCAAGCCAACGGGGCAACTACAAACAAAGCCTGCTGGCTTATCGAAAGCGGTGGCAAGTCGAGCTGCTATTCAAACGATGGAAGTTAACTCCGCATATTGACCATGTGCTGGAACATGGTGACAAGTTTAGCGATGCCTGGTCGTGCATAAGATCACTATCACTTCTACTCTGCGCTACACACTGTTATGCGACGCCAGGATCAGGTGGCTGCGGCCTCCGTGCGAGCCAAATTGCAAACGACGGCCGCAGCCAAATTCCTGTCCTGGTGCTAAAGCAATTTCATTATTACAAGGCGTTAGAAGCTGAGTCGCCCTGAAAACTGAATGAGCCGCGCTCCTCCAGTGGTGCCTCCCGATGTACTTGATGCTCCAGCGATTGTCGAGGTGATTTTGCCAAAGCTGGAACTACTCACCGTTGCAACGGGGTTTGCGAAGTTTGTATGGTTGAAGAGATTAAAGAAATCCGCGCGGAACTGAAAGTGACAACGATCCCTGAGGGCAAAAGTTTTCGCCGCGGACATATCAAAATCGACGAGGTGAGGACCATAGTGTTGATTGCGGCGCTCTGTTCCTACCGTACCCGCATTAATGGATTTGCTGAAATAGGTTGTGTCGAAAGCAGCTGAAGGATTCCCGTTATTCTGCTGTAATCGTCCCGTTCCGATTACATTGGGACGATCCGTGGCTTGGTTGAAACCGCTGTAGTCGACAGACCCGAGGTGAACCGTAAACGGAAGGCCGGTTTGCACCAGCGCGATGCCGGATACTTCCCAGCCAGACGCAACAAGCCTACTGGTGGCATTGTTCTGGCCAAACAGCTTGTGCCCTGGGCCCATTGGTATGGGCACAACGTAATAGGTGTCCCAGCGCTGACGAAGATCGAAGCCCGAGTTTCCGTATTCGGAGCTCAAGTCGCGAGGATTGGCAGGCAGGCTGTCGGTGGTTGATCCGAAGTAGGCTGAAGTATTATCGAGTGAATGGCTGATCGTATACGAGCTCTGCACAGCTATCCCCTGTTGCCCTCTATACTTAGCGACAGCAACGACTCCGTTGTAGCTGGACTTTCCGATTCCTTCACCCGTGTAAATCTGACCGTAGTTGTTGTAAGGAAAGACCTGCTCATTCGGCGCAAGGGGCCCACGAACACTGGGGTTATTGGCAGTTACCGTTGGCTCGTTGGTATCGACATAAACGCCCAGCTTGCGGCCCACACTACCGATATAGTCCGCTTCCGCAGAGAGTGTTTTACTAAGCTCTCTCTCGACGCTAAGGTTGTAAGCATAGTTATACGAGCTTGGCAAGTTTCGAGTCATTGCGTAGAACTGTAGCAATCCAACGGTAGGGGTACCTGGTCCCTGTTTACCAATGTTCGACACCAGGGGAACATTTTGAGAAAAGGCAGTCGCGTAACTGAACTTTCCGGGCTGCGTCACATTGGCGGTTTGAGTGGTTGGCAGACTGGCAGGCGCATCGAGAGACTGATTTGCCGGGATATTGTTGAAGATTTCGTCGTACCCTACGCGAAAGCCTCCGCGAATAACCGTTTTCCCTGTACCAAGGAAATCCGGGCTATAGGCAAAACCGAAGACAGGCGCCACGTTATTTCTGTCGGGGGACATGCCGCTATTGGTGACACTCTTAGTACCGGGCGTATATGTCAGAGATGACACACCAGTCAGCGCAGTATTAATACCCAACACCAAATCAGTTCCAAAGAGTGTCATTCCCTGTCCGGGCACCAAATTGTCGCCACGATCGTTCAATTCAAAAATGTCAGACGGGACTTCGTAGCGTACTCCATAGTTGATGGTCAGGTTTGGCAGAACCTTCCACTGGTCCTGCAAGAAGAAGTCGGACGGGTAACGGCGGTAATGAACCATGGTGCTTCCGGTCCGAAGCTGGGACGATAAGGCTAACCCGTTGGCAAAGTCGGAGAAATTCTGAAATGTCAGCCACCCACGACTCGAGGTCTCGAGATATCGGCGAAGGTCTTCTCGCCGCACATGCTCTCCCCACTTAATGACGTGCCCGTGGACAACCGTGCTCGTCATTGTGTCGGCCAGTTCATATGTTCTTGAAATGCGGCCCTGCGGGTATGTGCTGGAAGTTCCAAGAGCCGCAGTTCCGTCGCTAATCGTGATCGATGGCAGCCCGGAGTCAAACATATTGCTACCCGTTGCAACCACCACTCCGGGGAGCGGATTCCCGTTTACATCTGTGAAAATGGTCGCTGCGTTGAGGCCATAATCATGTACGGTGGCAGTCGTCGCATTCATCGAATATCCGAACCGTATTACATTTAGAAATGCCGGGGTAAAAATATGGTTTTCTTCAACTTCTGTCGAGGTACTCGCGGGAATATTTGTATAGCCGCCACTCAACGGCGTAGGACCACCGACGATCTGAATACCACGATAAATGATGTAGTGACCGTCTAAGCTGTCTTTTTCGCTCAGAGTGTGGTCAACCCGAAGAAGTCCGGTGCTGTCCTTCAGAGAGCTTGGAACGTTCGACGTGTAGTTAGTTCCCGAGGTCGAGGTTGTCTGAGCTGCCGGCCAGAACTGAAGGAGTCGGAGCGATATAGGATCCGTGACCGCGGCGCGCTGTGCGCTGGTTGGAACCCAAGTTGAAGTCACAGTCGGGGCCACCTGACGAAAGCCTTCGTAGGAACCGAAAAAGAACGTCTTGTTCTTCCAAATCGGTCCGCCGAGCGTTCCGCCAAACTGATTGCGGTTCACGATCGCTTTCCGAGTTCCAGCTTTCTTGGTGAAATAGTCCGTGTCATCAAGAACGGTGTTGCGAAAGTATTCGAATGCGGTACCGCGAAGGGCGTTCGTTCCGCTGCGCGTAACCGCGTTAACCACAGCACCCTGGCCACGACCAAATTCGGCCGTTGGAACGCTGGTCTGAACGCTGAATTCTTGCACTGCATCGTTAATACGGAAGTTGCTGATACCGGCGTTGGTCTGTGTGTCGACATTGCTGATGCCGTCGATGAGAAAATTATTCGATTGCGTACGTGCACCAGCGACGTTGAACCCGGATACCTGATTGCCGGCGGCAGAAGGTGTAGCACCCGGAGTTTGAAGCGCCAGATCAAGGAAATTTCTGGCATTGAGTGGCATGTTGATGATCGTCTTGCTCTCGACCACGCCGCTCAGAGTGTTTTGCTGAGACTCAACCATAGGTTGAGATGAATCCACAATAACTGTTTCGGCAACATCTCCCACTTCGAGTATCGCCGCCGTCGAGGTATTCGTATCTACGAGCACCTGCAAGGCCTTAATGGCATATCGCTTGAATCCAGGAGCCTCAATCGTAAGGCGGTAGATATCAGGCGCCATTTGAATGAATTGAAACGCGCCCTGCCCGTCAGTTGAGGTTGTGTAGGTTGCACTCGTACTTGAGCGAACGAGCGTAACCTTGGCATTTGCAATAGCGGCGCCTGTCGTATCTCTGGCTGTTCCCGCTATTCCACCTGAAGGCTCCGCATAAACAGAGCTGCACAAAAGAGCGATACCCAACATAACAGCGTAAAGGTGAAAATGATGAATCTTAAGACCTGGCACACACATTGAATCCTCCAGACAATAGTAATTGAGTCATCATGAAATAGCGTTCGTCAGAGGCTGTTTTCAACTGGCACACACTGCCAGCGTCGAAGCTTCTAACAACGACATCAGCGTTTGAGATCACAGCTCTCGATGGGACATGCACCGCACCACTGATCGAGCCGCTGGTCTCCTGCGCTCGAATCTGCCCGCGAAGGCAGATCAATATCAGGAAACGCATATACGGCCCCGTGCAAGGATGTGATTCCCGGATTGCCATGACGCATATACTTGCATCTGACGAAGGTCGATTGTTTTACCATCTGGCGCAACCCGAGGGTTCGGCCGCTGAATGCAGACCGCACCTGTAAGAAGTATGGTGTAGATCTGGATTAAATACTTGTTAAGGTTGTATTAAGTGTGTTAGGTTATTCTCGGAAAGATGAAAATGGGTTCAATGGTTATCCCATGGAAGATGAACGCATCTGGAACTTTGGGCGATTTTCGTTTTGTGCGCCTGATCACAGATTGAGAACGGGTAATTCCACTAAAGCCCTTCCGCTTAAACAAGCGGCGCTGCTCCTTTTGTTTTTGGAAAACCCATCGAGGGTTTTGTCACGACGCGAGATCATTCACCATTTGTGGCCGTCGGTTCACGTCGCGCGTACTAGCCTGGGTGTTCAGATCGCCGGGTTGCGGAAGGCTCTCGGGGACACAGCAAGAGGCTCAGAGTTCATTGAGACAGTGAACTCTTTAGGATACAGATTTCTTAAAGAATCGCAATGCACCACGAGGCACGCGCTGAATTCAGCCGATGCTTATATGAAGACCGTCAACGCTGTCGCATCTTCAGCGCGAGTAGGGGCGGCTTTTCAGGCTCCATGCGATATTGGGCTTTTCAACGGGCGTGTCGGTGTATACGGTACGAGAGGCGTAGAGGAGGCATACCGACTTTATGCGTTGGGGCGTCAGTGGTGGAGACGGCGCACCAATCCAGACGTCCGGCGCGCAACTGAGTGCTACGAAGAGGCGGTCGAGCTCACACCCTCGTTTTCGTTGCCATACGTGGGAATGGCAGATGCCTTCAACTACCTGTCAATGCATCCAGGCGGTTATAGTTCGTATCAGAGCGCGAGAAGTGCAAAGGAATGCGCTTATCAGGCCATCCGATTGAACCCCAACTCTGCCCCTGCGTGGGCCGCGTTGGGACATGCGCAGTTTACACGCGACTGGGAGGTAAATGCTGCTGAAGACAGCTACAAGATAGCGATCTCCCTGGACCCTTCATATGCGCCGGCACATCAATGGTATTCGTGGCTGCTGCTCGCTTTGGGCCGGCAGGCTGAGTCTATAAGGGAAATCAGGTGCGCGCGCCAGCTTGATGAACCTGAACCCAGCAGTAGAGTCGCGTATGGGCTCCACCTATATTGTCTCGGTCAATATGATCAGGCCATGAAAGAGTTTCGAGCCATACTCGATACAAACCCAGAGTTCATGCCTGCATATCGGGAAATCGGACGTGTCTATGAAGCACAAGGCGATTATTTTAAAGCAATTGAAGTCTATGGGCACGCACGGACCAGAGCGAATCTCCATGCTGAGGTGGACACGGAGATGGACGCCGTGTATGCGTACGCTTTGACGAGAACTGGCGGGGAAAAGCAGGCCACACAGATTCTTTCGGCCTTCCTCCAGAATCAAGCCAAGCTCGCGCTGCCGGACTATGATATAGCAGTCATTTTGGCCGGCCTGGGACGCCTCGACGAGGCAGTCAAAATGCTAGAAGCTGCGTGGGACCGGCATTGCGTTTGGCCTATTTGGCTGCTCTTTGACCCACGGCTTGAATGCTTGAGAGCAGAAAAGGTTATTCAAAGGCTAGTAGGCAAATTTGCGGGCTTGGGACAGGCTGCCTGACGTCACGATCTTCAGATCGGAAGCGAAGGACCAATCACAATGGAGATCCCGAATGAAGCCTTCACCGTATTCCTTGGTTCGCTCTCAATTGTTCCTCTACTGAAGAAGATCAAGAAAGAAACAGGGAAGCGCAACTCCGGAACAATTGATTGATATTGCAATGGAGTGTTCCACGATCTGTCCCCAGCAATTGGCTTCTGAATTCCTCGAACTTGCCACGCTGGTGAAAGAGCAGCAATGCAAATACTTACTTGAGATTAGAGGCTGTTTCATAAACATCTGCGCAGCGTGATCCATAGGCACGCGAGGTA
>CAYQSI010000008.1:0-99877 GCA_964420185.1 uncultured Occallatibacter sp.
CCCGCGTCCCGGACGTTATCCGGCACACTGCCCTGCGGAGTTCGGACTTTCCTCCCCCGGCGGTCCCTCGCGTGAGCGAGAGCCTCCGGCAGCGACCGCCCGGTCCTCCTGCCAGGGTCTAGTGTAGCGCAGTAAGATTCTCCGGGAAGAGTTTCAGCTTCTAACAAGAGGGATTGGTATGGAATCAGTTGAATTGCAGGCGGCGGAGGGCATTCGCTCCTTCGCGGAATTGCGGAAACTGGCGTGTGCAGTCGGCCCAAAGCGCGTCGGGGTTGTTCTGGCCGACGATGAAGTCGCATTGACCGCCGCTGCGGATGCTTTGCGCGCCGAGATCGCGTTTCCCGTACTGATTGGCGACGCAAAGCGGATTCGCGCCCATGCTGAAGCGCTTGGCTTCCAGGAACTGGTAGCGAAGGCTGAGTTTGTCCCCGCAATGGGAAACGCCGCTGAGATTGCGGTGAAAATGGCGCGTGAGGGCAGCATCGACATTTTGATGAAAGGCCACTTGCGCACCGATCAGTTGCTACACCCGGTTCTGGATAAGGAAAAGGGCCTTCGCACCGGACGCCTGCTCTGCGACGTTGCTTTTTTTGAGCGCCGCGGCGCGGACGGGCCGCGGTTGACGGGGCTCTCGGATGGCGGATTGAATCCCGCCCCGACGCTCGCGCAGAAGAAGCAGATCATCCTGAACGCCATCGAAATGTTGCACTGCCTGGGAGTGCGGCGTCCGAAGGTCGCGATTATGAGTGCGATCGAAGTGCCAACCGAAGCCATGCCCTCCACGATGGATGCAACGGCGCTGACGAAAATGGGCGCGGCGGGCGACTTCGGCGAGGCCGACGTCTTCGGTCCGCTGGCGCTGGACAATGCGTTGCTGGAATGGGCCGCGAAGGCCAAGGGAATCAGCAATCCGGTCGCGGGGCACGCCGATTGCCTCATCGTTCCCAACATTGAGGCGGGCAATCTGCTGGCCAAGTCGATCATCTTCCTCGCCGGTTGGGAATTCGGTCATGTGGTGGTCGGCGCAAAGGTTCCCATTCTGATTCCGTCACGGGTCGAAAGCGCGCAAAACAAGGTAAATGGAATGGCCTTGGGGGTACTGTATGCCTGCCGGTGAATTCAGGGTTCTGGCCATCAATCCCGGCTCCACCTCGACCAAGATTGCCATCTATGCCGATGAGCGCCCCGAACTGGTGCGCAACCTGAGCCACTCAGACAGCGAGATGGACCCATTCCGCGGCCGTCCCATCCTCGATCAATTGGAATTTCGCCAGTCGCGCATTGAGCGGGAGTTGACCGATGCGGGTTTCCCGCTGGAGCGGTTGCAGGCCGTGGTCGGGCGCGGCGGCTTGATGCGTCCCCTGGCCAGCGGCACCTACCGGGTCAACGAGGCCATGCTCCAGGATCTGCGCTCCACGCGCTATGGGGAACACGCCTCGAATCTGGGCGCGTTTCTGGCCCAGGCCATCGCCCGAAAGGCGGAGGCCGAAGCCTTCATCGTCGATCCTGTCAGCGTGGATGAGTTCATCGAGCCGGCGCGCATCTCCGGTTCGGCGCTGGTGGGCCGCCAATGCCTCTCGCACGCCCTGAACACCAAGGCCATGGTCAGACGATATGCGCGCGAGCAAAAGCGGCCCTACCCGGAGTTGCGGCTGATTGTGGCCCATCTGGGCAGCGGCATCTCCGTCTCCGCGCACGAGAACGGCAAGATGATCGATGTCAATGTTGCCGGCCAGGAAGGCACCTTTGCCATGGATCGCTCGGGTGGCCTGCAAGTGCTGAAGGTAATCCGGCTTTGTTTCAGCGGCCAGTACACCGAGCCGCAGTTGTGGAGCCTGCTGAACCGCGAGGGGGGGGTCTACTCCTATCTTGGCACCAAGGATTTGCGCGAAGTGGAGCGGAGAATCGCGGCGGAAGATGGCCAGGCCGAGTTGATCTTCGATGCCATGGTTTACCAAACGGCCAAAGACATCGGGGCCATGGCCACGGTGCTCAACGGCCGCGTGGATGCTGTGTTGCTGACCGGAGGAATGGCTTACTCCCAGAAGCTTGTCCAGCAGTTATGTGCGGCGATTCAATGGATCGCGCCCGTGACGGTCTATCCGGGAGAGGATGAGTTGCAGGCGCTGGCGGAGGGTGCGCTGCGCGTGCTGCGCCACGAGGAGCAGGCGCGGGAACTGCAAGACGAAGCGCAATCCTGAAGCGGATCTCGAGTTGCTGTTGTGGTGTCTATAAAATTCGCCGACTTGCTAACTTGCTATCACCGCGAAGCGGTGGCTAACTTGCCAGCTTTCTTGAAAACCATGGATTTGATTCTGCCTCGTTCATCAGGAGCGTAGTTTGGCGCGTTGACTCTGGTTTTTCCTCTAATACCTCTGCTGGAAGTCCGAATCGACGGGGTTCTCAAAGAGGGAAACTTCGCGGGTGACAATGGTCAGCCCCGACGGGGTGACAAAATACCGGCGTTTGTCCTCCGCCGGGTCGAAACCGATGACCGTCCCTTCGGGAATGTGGACGTGCCGGTCGATGATGGCGCGGCGGATGCGGCAGTGCCGTCCGATGTTCACGTGCGAAAAGACGATGCTGGCGTCCACGGTGGAGTAGGAGTTCACGCGCACATCCGGCGAGACCACGGAGTTCGACACCGTGGCGCCTGAGATGATGGTGCCGTCGGAGATGACTGAGTTGATTGCCACGCCCGAACGCCCCGGCTCGCCGAAGACAAATTTGGCCGGTGCATACTGGCGCATACGTGTGCGCAGGGGCCAGCTCTTGTCGTACAAGTTGAAGACCGGCGAAACCGCGCACAGGTCCATGTTGGCGTCGTAGTATGCGTCCAGCGTGCCCACGTCGCGCCAGTAGAGCGCCTGCTGCTTGTTCTCGTCCACAAAGGAGTAGGCCATCATCTTCTTTTTGCCCAGCATATTGGGCAGAATGTCATGGCCGAAGTCGTGCTTCGAGTTCGGGTCCTCGGCATCGGCGATCAGCGCCTTCAGCAGAACCTCGGTGTTGAAGATGTAAATGCCCATCGAGGCATCCACGGCGTTGGGGTTGAACGGCGACCGGAAGCTTGTCGAGGCGGGCTTCTCCTGGAAACCCAGCACCTCGCCTGTCTTCCCCACCTCCACCACACCGAACTGCTTCACCTGATCGGGCGGAATCGGCAGCGCGGCCAGCGTCACATCGGCATGAGTTTCAATGTGGTACTCCAGCATGCGGCTGTAGTTCATCTTGTAGATATGGTCGCCGGAGAGGATGATCATGTACTTCGGCTGCTCGCTGCCGATCGAGTAGATGTTCTGGTACACCGCATCGGCGGTCCCCATGTACCAGTTCGATCCGGTGCGCTGCATTGGCGGCATCATCTCGAAGAATTCGCCCAGCTCCTGGGCCACAATCCCTGTCCACCCTTCGCGGATGTGCCGGTTCAGTGACAGCGCCTTGTACTGCGTCAGAATGAAGACCTTGCGCAGGCCGGAGTTGATGCAGTTGGAGAGGGTGATGTCGATGATGCGGTAGTGCCCGCCAAATGGCACGGCCGGTTTTGCGCGATCCCGTGTCAGAGGGAAGAGCCGTTCTCCCGCTCCGCCCGCCAGCAATACTCCAAGCGTGTCTTTCATAGCCGTTGAGCCCCGCCTTCGCGCGGATTCCTGACCGGAGATTCCTCCTCTGGAGCAGGAAGTGCGCCATCCACTACAGCATATCCTCCCGGGACATTTTTCCCACGGACATTGCCAAGGGATGGAGAATACCACACGCAGTTGAATTCAGCAGTCCATCTCGCTTGATCAGAGATAGCTGCCCCAAACGCAAAACCGGAGCCGCCGCTGACATTGATCTGTCGCTGGGGCTCCGGTTTTAGGAAGATTGCCGCTTCGGTGCGGCGGTTGCTAGTGCTACCGATGCGCCAGCCAGAGGTTGCCGGTCTTCTACCGCTTCTTCTGGAACTTGTACTGGACGCCTACCGAGATGGCGAAGTTGACATCGTACTGCGAGATCTTGCTCCCGTAGTTCGTGCCGTAGTGAGTCATCACCGCATCCGGCGTGATGCGGAAGACCCAGTGCGCTGAGCGGTTCAGGTCCATGTGGCCGCCAATGATCGCCGCCGGAGCAACCTGGTTGTAGTAGAAATTAACCCCTTGCGCATTGAGTGGATATTCATGCGAATCAAAGTGCGCCCCGCCAAACATCGCGTGGGCAATCAGTGCGCCATGCTTGTTGTGCGGCCCCAGCCATTCAGGACCGGCAACAAAAACCTGCTGGCTGACGAACGGACCCACCACGTTCGCGGTGTTGGGTGTGCCCACGCCGCTGCTACCCAAGTAGTAGCGCCCCGAGCCCTCGACGCCCCAGTGCTTGGCGAACCAGTAGGAAGCGGAAAGATCCAGTCCGCCCAGGTTTGCCCCTTGCAGCACGTTCGGTCCGGCCTTTATATGGTCGTAGGCCATTCCCAGGGAAACATCGTAGCGGTTGTCGTAGCGCACATTGGCCAGCGGATCGCTGGCAATATAGGTGCCATTGCCGGCCGTCGGCGAGGCGGTGGTTTGCGCCTGCGCGCAGAGTCCACAAGACAGAGCCAGAACGGCTACGGCGGCAAGAGAAGCGAAAAATCTAACTGAAAGACGCATGGTACTCCAGCTTACAGGACGATACCGGCCTTGGACAACGCAAACCGGACGCCATGTTCGCGTCAAGGCTCGCAGCGCTCGGTCCACCGCGTCCAGATCAGGTAGCGCACGGTCTTGAAGGCTTCGACGGATGCTGCCGCCCCAAGGTAAGCCGCCGGCCTCGGTCCCAGTTGAGGAGCCGCGTGAGCGCGCCACTCCAGCGGCAGGTTGTTGAAGATGATACCCGCGCGAGGCAGGTGGCTGGCGCTTGAAACCGCCTCTGCTGACCGCCAGCCGTGCGCTTTCATGATCCGCTCCGCGTAGCAGGCGTTTTCAATCGTATCCCTCGCCTCCGGCTCTACAAAAATCGCCGACTCCGGAATTCCCTGCGCGTGCGCGGTTCCGGCCATCACCCGCGCCTCCACAAATTGGTTGTGCACTGCTCCCCCGGTCAGAATCAGCCGTGGCGCCACGCCTCGTTCATACTCGCGCACCCCCTCGGTCACGCGGGCCAAAAGCTCCGGCGTGGGGTTGCCGTCCCTGTCAGCCGGCGTGCCCAGCACGATGATGGCGTCCATCCGCGTGAGCGAGGTATTGGAGGTGGGGGCCAGCATTCGGGCAATCATTCCGCCGCCCAGCAGACCAAGAATCACCAGGATAGAGGACAGAGTCAGACGCACCTTCCAGCCCAGCCGCCGCCGCGATGAGTTGTGCCGACGGCTGTTCCGCCGCACCGGCGTCCTGCGAGTTGGGCGCGTCTTGGTCAAAGAAACTCCCCCGCCTCCACTCTAACGCGGCAGCCGGGGCCGGGGTTCGTCATCCCGTTGTCATCTTGGGAATCACGATTTGCTGTCGCGAGTTTCCACAGCAACGAACAGAAGGAAAAGGCTCAGGTACGCCGCAGATACGCTAACTCGCTAACTTGCTATTCCCGCGAAGCGAGAGCTAACTTGCTGTATTTGTCACAAACCTCCTCACCGCTCCCTCGCCGTTCATGAAGAGCGAGCGCACCGGAGTCGAAGAATCCGAATCGGACCATGTACGTCGGAAACGCCGGCGTTAACTTAGGTCAGCAGCCTCGCCCCATGCCGATAAGACGAACTCGCTCAATGGCTTGCGCTCACGTGGTGCGGTTTCCAGGGCAATCAGTTGTTCGTGGCCCAAGGAGGAGGGTTCGCCCTGGTAGCCGAGGGCGATCACGGCGCCCAGAGCGTAGCTTTCTGGAATTTGAAAGGCTTTGCGGGCGGCTGTCTGGTCGTAGCCGGCCATCGAGTGGGTCTTCAGGCCCAGCGATGCGGCTTGCAGGGTGAGAGCAGCGGTGGCCGCGCCCAAATCGTAGAGCGCGTATCCGTTGGGGGTGCCGTTGTGGGCGAATTTGGTGCTCGCCACGCCCAAAATCAATACCGACGCCGCGCCGGCCCAGCTCTGGTTGAAGCCCACGAGCGTCGAGAATATCTTCTTATGCGTCAACGAGTCCCGCGTGCCAACGATAAAGCGCCAAGGCTGCTCATTGTAGGCTGAGGCGGACCAGCGGGCAGCCACGAAGATCTTCCGCAGGTCTGCGGCACTCACGTCACGAGCTGAAAAAGAGCGCGGACTCCAGCGGCCAAGCACGGCCGGTAATACGCCATCGGCAGCGGGAGCTTGCTTCAAATGATTGACTTCAAGAGCGGATAAGGTCATGGGGAACACTCCGTCAGAGAAGATGAACTGCACCTTCTTTGATTCCTGCCGCAACGGCTGGATTCCTCTTTTGGAAAGAAAAATTCCTTCAAACCCAATTCGCCGAATACAAAAGCTGCAAACAGAAGATTGCGGGGGGCATGCCCATCACAGGCTGCGGGGAATAAGGCCCTGCCCCGCTCCTACGGGTAGATGCGGTGAAGCGTCCGGGCGAAGGGGATGGTTTCCCTTACGTGGTCCAATCCGCAGATCCAGGCCACAGCGCGCTCGATGCCCATGCCGAAACCAGAGTGCGGCACGCTGCCGTAGCGGCGCAGATCCAGGTACCACTGGAAGGCTTCCTTGGGCAGGTTGTGCTGCTCAATGCGGGCGTTGAGCAGTTCGTAACTGGAGACGCGCTGCGAGCCGCCGATAATTTCGCCGTAGCCTTCGGGGGCCAGAACGTCGGAGCAGAGAGCGAAGCGCGGATCGTCGGGGTCGGGCTCCATGTAGAAAGCCTTCACGTCCGCCGGGTAGCGATGAACCATGACCGGCTTGTCGAACTGGTTGCTGAGCCATGTTTCGTCAGGGGAGCCGAAGTCGTTCCCGTACTCGAAGGGTGCTTCGAGCTGGCCGTCCTTGTAAGCCTGGTTGAGCATTTCGGCGGCCACATCGTAGCGCAGGCGCGGAAAGGGCGGGCAGATGGCCTGGAGTTTGGCTGGGTCGCGGCCGATCACCGCTAACTCTGGCGCCCGGTTCTTGAGGACGGACTGGACGATGTGGGAGAGGAAGTTTTCGGCTAACCCAAGTAGGCCGTCCAGGTCCATGAAGGCGACTTCCGGCTCGATCATCCAGAACTCGGTGAGGTGGCGGCGGGTTTTGGATTTTTCCGCGCGGAAGGTGGGACCGAAGCTGTAGACCTTGCCGAGCGCCAGTGCGGTGGCCTCGATGTAAAGCTGGCCGGATTGGGTAAGGTAGGCCGGATCGCCAAAGTAATCAACGGGGAAGAGCGTAGAGGTGCCTTCGCACGCCGCCGGCGTCAGAATCGGCGGATCGGTGCGGATGAAGCCGTTGGTATCGAAGTATTCCGCGGCGGCGCGCATGATTTCGGCCCGGATGCGCAGGATGGCGGACTGGCGCGGAGAGCGGAGCCAAAGATGCCGGTGCTCCATCAGGAAGTCGACGCCGTGTTCCTTGAGCGTGATGGGGTAGGGATCGGACTCCGGAACGCGCTGCACGACCTGGAGGTCTTCGACATCGAGTTCGAAACCGCCCGGTGCGCGCTTGTCGGCACGAACCTTGCCGGTGACAATGACGCTGGACTCCTGGGTCAATCCCTTCAGAGCCTCAAAAACCGTGGGCGAGACGCTCTTGACGTGGGCCACGCCCTGGATGGTGCCGGTGCCGTCGCGAAAGATGGGGAAAAGGAGCTTGCCGCTCTCGCGCAGATTGTAAAGCCATCCGCGGAGGGTGACGGACTGGCCTTCGTGCTGGCCGAGAGTGGCGATGGTGGCAACGGGTGCGGTAGTGGTGGCGGCGGTGGTTTCTTCGGGCATTGGGTTCCTTGATGGGCAAAAATATGTTGCGTGGCCGGACTCTTTAGGATAGCGCGTGCCGGTGTGACTGGTTTCCCACCCTTCCGCGAAGAACGCGAAAACGAAGAGGCACAGAGGATTTTTTGCTTGCAGGCAGGGGCAGATCAATATCGATTGCGAGAGGAATGTAGCTTTAGTAGGATGAGAATTGTTTTTGATGCGCGCAACATTTCCTCAGGTGTGCATCCAAATGTTTGTGCTGGCTGGAGGGCGGATGAGCGAATTGACGGTGGTCAAGAGCGACGAGACGCAAAAGTCGCAGGTGGATACGGAAACCACCGCGCGGGTCATTACGGAGAAGCACATCGGCGACCGGATCAGGCGGCTGCGGCTGAAGAAGTCGATGGGGCTGGTGGAGTTGGGGAAGCAGACGGGCCTTTCGGCAAGCTTTCTGTCGCAGTTGGAGACCGGGCGGGTGGTGCCTACGCTGAGGAACCTGGCGCGGATTGCTTTAGTGTTTTCCAAGGATTTGTCCTATTTCTTTGAGAGCGATCCGCACCCGGTATTCCAGATTCACCGGCGGAAGGAGCGGGTGCGGCTGCCGCAGAGCGGGGTAGAGACGCCGACGTACTTTTTTGAGAGCCTGGGCTACATGGTGCCTGATCGGGAGATGGACCCCTACTTTGCCGAGTTTGTGCCGCAGGCCAAAGCGGTGGAACCCAAGGCGCACATGCATGCGGGGTTCGAGTTTCTGTATGTGCTGGAGGGGGAGTTGGAGGTTCGCCACGGGGAGCAGGGGTGCATGTTGGGAGCGGGCGATGCTGTGTACTTCGACTCGAGCACGCCGCACGCCTACCAGTGCGCGGGCAGGAAGCCGGCCTCGGCGATCATCGTGACCATGTACCAGGCGCCGGCAGGGCGGTCGGTTCCGCTGCGGGCGGTGAGCGTGGCAAAGACGGCGCCAGGCAAGCCGGATTCAGAATAGGCAGGCGGCGTCAACGGGTATAGCAATACCAGAGTTGCTGTACCCAGAGGCAAGATCCTCAGGTGGCTTTGGCGTCCCCAACGAGCGGTCTTTGCGCGTTGGGGTGGAAGAGAATGCCACCTCGAAGCCTTCAGCAAGGGCACATTTACTCTGGTTTTGTCCTAGCCTGCGATTGTGACGCAGGTCGCTCAAAACAGAACGTAGCGGCCCCCATCCGGGCCATGAAGGAGGCAATCCATGCCGTGCGATCCCGACGAGTTACGACACGTTCCACTTTTCGAGCTATTGGATGACGATGAAGCCCATGTTCTGGCGGCGCAGGTGGCGATCAAGCATTTTTTGCCGCGCCAGCGCATCTTCAAGGCTGGCGACCCCGCGGAGCATGGCTACGTGGTGATGTCGGGCAAGGCGCGCGTGGTCACGACGGACGACGAGCAGCAGGAAGTGGTAGTAGACGAGCCGACCCACGGAGACTTCTTCGGATTTGCTTCCATGCTGCAGCAGACGCCGCACCAGACGACAGCGATGGCGATGGAAGAAACGGTTTGCCTGGAGGTAGGCCGCGACGACATTGCCGACTTGGTGGCGCGCAAGCCCCATGCAGGGATGGATATGCTGACCGTGCAGGCGCGACAGTTCCACGCCTCGCAGAAGCTGGTGCAGACCCGTGTGAGCCGCAACCCCAACGAGGTGATCGAAGAGCAATCGACCTTCGGTGAGCGCCTTGCGGATTCGGTGGCGCGCTTTGGAGGTTCGTGGTCGTTCATCATCCTTTTTGCGATTGTGCTGGTGGTGTATTCGTGGGTGAACACAGCTCTGCACCAGCGGGCATGGGATCCGTATCCCTTCATTCTGCTCAACCTGTTTCTGTCGATGCTGGCCGCGATTCAGGCTCCGGTGATCATGATGAGCCAGAACCGCCAGGACGTGAAAGATCGCCTGCGGAGCGAGTTGGATTTCGATGTGAACCGCCGCGCGGAAACTGAAATTCAGTCGCTGTCGCACCGGCTGAGCCTGCTGATGGACAAGATGGCGGATGTGGAGGATGTGGTGCGGCACGCGGTGAGTCCGGGAGCAAGAACGGAACGTCACAGCGGCGCGAGCGAAGCAAAGCCCTGATGAATCAGCGGCGGATCCAAACAGCCCTGCCAAGGCAGGCGTGTGGCTCCTGTCAGGTTTCGTTCTAGGAGATTTCGGCGATGGGTGTGATTCGGTCTTTGTAAATCGAAGATTCCGGGGTGGAAGCAGAGCCGTTACAGGCTGCAAAAAAACTCAATTCGGAGGGAGGTGGGGGTTTTAACCCCCGCATAAAGCCAACAGAATCAACGCTGGCTTTAGCCCCGGAGAAACGATGTTTTGTATCAGGGCACGACTGGTAGGTCAGGGCTTTACAGGCTGCGAAGAAACTCGTGGAATGTGTTTCGAAAAGACGTTTTGTGTCAGGGCACGACTTTAGTCGTGCCGTAAGTGCCGCAAAATCAGCGGGGCCTTTAGGCCCTGAGGGATGTTTTTCGGGAGTTCGGATCAAATCCAGGCCTTTTTCCGCAGCCTGCTTAGCCCCGGGCCATTGCCACTTTTTCAGCGTTTGAAGGAAATACAACAGGAGTTAGCCGGGTTGCGTGGCGAAGTACTGGGCCACTTCTTCCCAGTTATTGACGCGGAGGAAGCCGGTGGCGGCCAGGTTATGCGGAGCGGAGTAGAGGAGGCCCTGGCCCTCGAAGCGGAGGATGTTTTTGGGCAGGTCGTCGATAAGATAGTCGGCGCGGAGGATGGACTTGTCGCCGCAGAAGACGTAGTTCGTGGGCGGGATGAAGGGAAAGTGACGCTGGAGCCAGCGGTACTTGGAGCCCAGGGAGTTGGGAACGGCCATGGCCTGGGTGGCGATAAAGATTTCAAAGCGGGCGGAGAGCTGTTTGAGCACGTCTTGAGAGCCGGGCAAGAGGGCCAGGTCTTCGAAGAAGTCCTCAGCGTCCAGGAAGGCGCGGAGTTGCTGTTGGCGGTCGAGGGGGGTAATTTCCCACAGTCTCTTCCCCGCCAGGTCGCTGGGGGTGACGTCTTCGTCGAAGGTCTGGTTGTAACGGCGGAGGTGCTCGGCGAGGGTGTCCGCCATGACCTCGTCCATGTCCACACAGATGCGCTGCACGGGTTGCTCCTCAGCGATAGCAATTTCAGGGTTGGGCTAATAGGAGTCGATGAACTCAAGTGGCTTCTTCCTCAAGAAAAAGCCATCCTCTGGAATCTTGCTACGCCATATTAACCCGGAAATTGCTCAGGGATCGCTCAAGAAAAGGGTAGCAGGGATGGAGTGAAGACTCTAGAGCGTTTTGCCTGTTGGTATCGAGTAGATCTCCTGCTCGGCTCAAGGTTGCCGGTCGCTGCAAGAACAGGTAGCGCCGGCCTCCTGGCCGGCTGTTGCGTGGACCTCCCGGTCCACGCCGTACTCTACACCAACAGGAAAAACACTCTAGTCCTCTGGCTCAGGTTTGGGCGTTTTACGTTTGTGCTTTGCGCCATTCTGCGGCGGAGCGTCGGGATCGGGAGCGGGTGCCATTGACGGGTCCCAATAGAGCAGGCGGTTGCAACTGTCGCAGGTGAGCAATTCGCCTTCGCGGAGCTGGTTCCAAGTCTGGGGGCGGACGCCCATGCGGCAGCCGGTGCACTGCTGGTTTTCAACGCGGGCCAGACCCGTGCCGCGCGAGGCGCAGAGGCGGTCGAAGCGCGTGAGCCACTGGGGCTCGATGAGCGGACGGAGGGCTGCGCGCTGGACGGCAAGCGCGGCCAGTTCGCGGTCGAACTCGGCTTGGTGCAGATTGATGCGCTCGCGGGTCTTGTCCAGGGCTGCTGCGAGCGACTCCACCTGGGCGCGGGCTGCGGCGAGGGCGGACTCCTGGGCTTCCGTGCGCTCCAGGCTGGTGAACTCCTCGTTTTCCAGGCGCTCGGCCTCGGCCTCGGCAAAATGAAGCTCGTGTTCGACGGCATGGGCCTGCGCGGGGGTAGTGATGGAGTCCTGCTGGGCGTGATAGCGTGCGGCCTTCTGACGGTGGACGGCGATCTCACGATCAAGGCGGGTACGGAGGGATTCCTCGCGGCTGAGGGCGGCTGAGGCCTCGGCAGCCTGGTTTTCGGCTGCGGCCAGCGTGGCCTGGGCCTGGGCGATTTCAGCAGGCAGAGCGCGCGCGGCCAACGTGAGGCGGGTACGTTCCAGTTCCACCGCTTGCAGCTTTACGAGGTTTTCAATCTGCGCTTGCATTCGTTCATTGAAGTCTACGGCATCGACCTTATATTCAGAAAATAGATGCGGCCGAATCCTGCGACAATGGGAGCCAACCGGGAGGCGGGCGTGGCTAAGCTTTGGAAATCGATCCGGCACAGGCACAGGGTTGCGAAGTGGGTTGCTGGCGGGTTGCTCGTAACTCTCTCAGTCGCGGCTGTCGTTATAGGCGTAGCGCTGCACCGGGCGGAGCCGTTCTTGCGCGCGCGCATTGTGGAAGGGCTTGCAACACGCTTCCACGCGCGGGTCGAGCTGGACAGCTTTCATCTGTCGCTGGTGAATGGCCTGTGGGCTGAAGGCAAAGGGCTGCGCATCTGGCCGCCGGCGCGGGTGGAGGGCGTGGCAGTTCCGGCAAGACAGGGCGAGCCGTTGATCCGGCTGGCGGAGTTTCGCTTTCATGCGCCGCTCAGCTATGCGCCGGGCAAGCCGATTCACATTTCTGTGGTGGAGTTGAAGGGTTTGAGCGTCCATCTTCCGCCAAAGTCGCACTTTGAGCACGGCGCGGCGGGGGGCGCGGGCAACTCCGAATCCACGGGCAAGCCCAGGGGCGCAGCGGCGGCGATGGTGCGTTTTGATGTGGACACAATGGAAGTTACCGGCGCCGATCTGGTCATGGAAACCAGCAAGCCGGGCAAGCTGCCTCTGGAGTTTGCGATTCCGCGCCTCAAGCTGACCCGCATCGCCTCGGGTGGGGCGATGGGATTTGACGCCGAGCTGACCAATCCGCGGCCGCAAGGAAAGATCAGGACAACGGGGAGCTTTGGTCCCTGGCAGACGGCTGACCCTGGCGAGAGTCCACTAAAAGGGGATTACCGCTTTGAGCACGCGGACCTGGCCTGCTTCAAAGGGATTGCGGGGATTCTTTCATCGACCGGCCACTATGAGGGCACGCTGCGCAATCTGACGGTGGACGGGCAGACAGATACGCCGGATTTTCGGCTGACGCACTTTGGCAATGCGATGCGGCTGACGACGCGCTTCCACGCGCGGGTGGACGGCACCAACGGGGACACATCGCTGGAGCCGGTGGATGCAACGCTGGGCCACTCGCACTTTACCGCGCGCGGGCAGATTGAGCGCGTGCCCGGGCCGGTGGTGGAGGGCGCGCAGCAATACGGCGGGCACGACATTGCGCTCACCGTCAACGTGGACAAGGCGCGGATCGAGGATTTTCTGCGTCTGGCAGGCCGTTCAGACAATGTATTCCTGACCGGCGATGTGACCATGAAGACCGCGTTGCACATTCCGCCGGGGCCAGCGCCCGTGCACCAACGGCTGAAACTGAACGGCTGGTTTGCGTTGGACAATGCGCGATTCACGAGCGAAAAAATTCAGGAGCGCATCGCGGAGCTAAGCCTGCGCGGCCAGGGGCGGCCGGGAGATGTGAAGACCACCGATCTGGCGAGCATTCTGTCGCAGATGAGCGGCAGCTTCCAGTTGGCGAGCGGGGTGGTCACGCTGCCGGCGCTGGACTACACCGTGCCAGGGGCGAAGATCCAGCTCAAGGGCGCCTATGGCCTGGAGGGCGGCGCGTTGGACTTTGCCGGCACGGCGAAGATGGAGGCCTCGGTCTCGAAGATCGTGGGCGGCTGGAAGGGATTGCTGCTGGCGCCGGCCAACCGCTACTTCAAGAAAGACGGAGCGGGCGCCGAGGTTCCCATCCACATTGAGGGAACCCGCGAGAATCCAAAGTTCGGGATCGATTTCGCGCGCATGAGGGGAAAGCCGGCGCAAGGGCCGGGAGAGAGGCACTAGATCTCCGACCGCTTGAAGTTGTACCAAGGCTGGGTGCACCAGGTCTCGATTTTGAGACCTGGGAAACCACGGATTCAATGGTACGAAATCACGTATTCAGAGATTCCTTGTTGGCTTTCGAACTCACAGAACTCCGCGTTTGACCATTCTTTTGGAATGCAATATATCCTTAGTCAGAACTCACGCGATAGATTCACTTCCGGCAACGTTGCGGAACCCGTGAGAAGCGCCGTCACTCCAAGGAGATCCAAATGCACTGCCCAAGAGCCATCATCCGCTTCGGTCTAGCCCTGTTCCTGGGGGCCGGGACCCTCACGGCAGGTGCGCAAACGGCATCCGTCCAACCCGCTTCCCATCCCGCCAGCGAACGGGACTGGTGGAAGAACGCCGTCATCTACGAGATTTACCCGCGCAGTTTCCAGGACTCGAACGGGGACGGCATCGGCGACCTCAACGGCATCACCCAGCGGCTGGACTACCTGCAGAAGCTGGGCGTGGATGCCATCTGGCTGACTCCTTGCTACCCATCGCCGCAAGCGGATTTCGGCTATGACATTTCGGATTACAAGAGCATCGACCCGCAATACGGCACAATGGCTGACTTTGACCGCCTGGTGGCCGAGGCCGGCAAGCGCCATATTCGCATCCTCATGGATATGGTGATGAACCACACCTCTGACCAGCACAAGTGGTTCCTGGAGTCGCGCTCATCGCGCACCAACCCCTATCGCGACTGGTATATGTGGCGCGACGGCAAGGGCCAGACGGCAAACGACAAAGGCGCGCCGCCCAACAACTGGCAGTCAGCGTTTGGCCACACGGCCTGGCAGTGGGACGAGAAGACGCGCCAGTACTATTACCACAAGTTCTACATCCAGCAGCCGGACCTCAACTGGGACAACCCCAAGGTGCATGAGGCCTTCAAGGACATCATCGGCTTCTGGTTGAAGCGCGGCGTGGGCGGCTTCCGGTTCGATGCCATTACCACCCTCTACGAAGACCCTGGCCTGGCCGACGAAAACATCGTCAGGGACAAGGACGGCAACCCGATCATCGACGCCTTCGGTGAGCCAAAGCTGGACGGCCTCAAGACCGAATTTCTGCCCGGCGTACATCCGGTGATGCAGGAGATGCGCGCTTATGCTGACACCTTCAATTCGGCGTCGTTTCCCGGTACGCGGGTGCTGATCGGCGAAACCTACCTGCCCAACATCGCCGCGCTGGCCACAGAGTATGGAACGGCCGAGAAGCCCGAGTTTCATCTGCCCATGGACACGCAACTGGGCTTCATCAACAAACTGGACGTGGCCCAGTTCCGCGCCAAACTGACGGATATGGAGACCGGGATCGGCGGCAATACCCCGTTGGCGGTCTTCGACAACCACGACAACCCGCGCCTTGTAACCCGTTACGGCGATGGCGTTCACGACACCGGCATCCAGCGGGCGCTCTCCACGGTGCTGTTTTTGAACCGCGGCGCCGCACTCTTCTATTACGGCGACGAGATAGGCATGAAGACCACCCCGCCGACCCGCAAGGAAGACGTGAAGGATCCGGTGGGTGTAACCGGCTGGCCGAAAGAGAAGGGCCGCGACGGCGAGCGTACGCCAATGCAGTGGAACGCGAGCGTAAATGCGGGATTCGCGACGGCCAAAGCCACGCCCTGGCTTCCCGTGCCGCCCAGCGCTGCGACAGTCAATGTCGAAACCGAGAGCCGCGATCCCAACTCGCTTCTTGTGTGGTACCAGAGCCTCATCCGCCTCAAGAAGACGAACCCGGCCATGGTGCGCGGCGATAACACCATGCTGGATACCAATAACGCCAAAGTCCTGAGTTGGCTGCGGCAGGCTACGGGCGTGCCGCCGGTGGTGGTCTCGGTGAACTTCACCGCCGAGCCGCAAACGGTAAGCCTCAGCGTTCCCGGATTCGGAGGCAAAGTGAGAACCCTGCTGAAGACTCCCGGCGAGGCCGATCCCGTCTCGCTCGAACAAATCCAGTTGAGTCCGTTCGGGGTATATGTCGGGGAAGTTCAGTAACCATCCGTATATTACTTGCTTGAAACAACACCGGCGGTTTCTGTTCCAACGGAAACCGCCGGTTGTGTCAGTCGTCCACCGGCGTTGCCAACCCGCGGAGGGATGAAACTTGCGTTGATCTCCGCCTCCGCTAACTTGCTAACTCGCCAACCCCGCGCAGCGGGGCTAACTTGCTGCATTTGGCAGAACATTCTCAGCAGATTTTCTATTTAGATTGTTAGACTTGCATAACTATGGAAATCTTGTTTTTTTAGGATAGCGAGTAATTCCCTGTATCTATCCAGTTCTTGTATAATTCTCCGTTGCTTCAAGATGAAGCAGCGGAGGAACCGAATGGACATCATCTATCTGATTCCGCTGGGGGCGCTGGCCCTCATTGTTCTCACCCTGATTCTGGGCAGCTTTTTCACCGTGAACACGGCTCAGGTGGCCGTCATCACGCGCTTCGGCAAGTTTCTTCGGGTTGCCGATCCGGGCTTGAACTGGAAGGTCCCGTACTTTGATTCCGTTGCGGGCGTGGTGAGTCTGCGGGTCAATCAAATCACGCTGACCATGGAGACCAAGACCAGGGACAACGTCTTTGTCACCATTCCAATTTCGGTGCAGAATCGCGTGCGTCCCGAGAAGGTCTATGACGCTTACTACAAGCTCTCCGATCCGGTAGCGCAGATCAAGAGTTATGTGGAACAGGTGATTCTTGGCCATGTGCCCGGCATGACGCTGGATGAGGTCTTTGCCTCGCAATCGTCGATTGCCGCCGCTGTGAAGCAGGAACTGGATGCTGACATGGCCACCTTCGGCTACGAGATTGTGAATGTGCTGGTGACCGACATTATTCCCGATGCCAAGGTTAAGTCGGCTATGAACGACATCAACGCCGCACAGCGCGAACAAGTGGCCGCCAACGCGCGCGGCGAGGCGGAGAAGATTCTGGTGGTCAAGAAGGCCGAGGCCGAGGCGGAAAGCAAGGCTCTGCAAGGCCAGGGCATCGCCAATCAGCGCAAGGCCATCATTGAGGGCTTGCAGGTTTCCATCGAGCAGTTCCAGAAGGTGGTGGACGGCACGTCGTCGAAAGAGGTGATGCAACTGGTGTTGGTCACGCAGTACTTTGACACGCTCAAGTCCATCGGCGAGAGCGACAAGACCAACACGCTTTTTCTGGCGCACACGCCCGGCGCTGTGAAGGATGTCTCGGATCAGATCCTACAGTCGATGCTGGTGGCGGAGCGCGCGAAGGAGTAAAACACGCATTCTGGTTCCCGCCTTTTCGCCGGTTTTCCTCGAAAGGCCAGCGAAAAGAACGGGAACTCGCCCGTAACCAATTTCATTCGGTTCTGATAAAAGCGGTTGGATCAGTTGACTTGCATTTGCGCAGCGCGGATCAACTCTGCTACTGACCGCAGAGCCCGCGCCAAAATCACCGAAGGCTTTAGCCCCTGAGGACGAGCGTTCTGGTCCGAGCTGAATTTTCAACAAGTTTTTAGGAAGCTGTTTTGGCCGATGCCGCTTTGAGCAGTTCCTTTTCCGCTCGCAGCCAGTCCTGCTCCGCGTATCCATCCAGGCAACCGCGCTCCGCCCAATAGCTTTTCGCAAGCCGCTCAATCTCCTCGCGAGTCGGCTTTGGTACTTTAACGACTTTCTCGTTCTTTATTGCTGTCTTGGTTGTGGCCTTGGGGGTTTTAGCGATTGTCTTCGTCTTTTTCGTTGTATCTGCCATTCGAATTCCCTCCGTTGGATTCGCCGCAAACGTACGAGGCATCCTCTTCAGAATACAAAAACTCCCCATTGAACGCGAATGAATTTTTCAGCGTGCCCTTCTTGTTCCATAATCTGAGCCAGGGAGTAGCAGCGGAGCAGGTTCTGCAGGCCATACTGGCGGCAAAGTGCGCGACAAAAGGCTATGGACGATCCCTGCCCGTATGCGAACCCAAATGGGGCGGCGTAAAGGCGATCTGCATCCTTGCCCGCGCCCGGCCTCGCGTGTTTGACTAGGTTCCGAAGGTAAACGACAAACCATGGCCTACATCCTTGCACTGGACCAGGGAACCACCAGTTCCCGCGCAATTCTTTTTGACGAGGCGGGAACAATTGCCGCCGTGGCGCAGCATGAGTTCGAGCAGTTCTTCCCGCAGCCTGGGTGGGTGGAACATGATCCGATCGAGATTTTGACCAGCCAGTTGAGTTGTGCTGTCGAGGTGTTGGGCAAGGTGAGCGCACGGCCCAGGGACGTGGTGGCCATTGGCATCACCAACCAGCGCGAGACGGTGATTGTGTGGGACCGCGCGACGGGCAAGCCGATCCATCCGGCCATCGTCTGGCAGGATCGGCGCACGGCCGCGCGGTGCTCGGAATTGAAGGAGAGCGGGGTTGAGGATGCGGTCTCCAACAAGACCGGGCTGGTGCTGGACCCGTACTTTTCCGCCACCAAGGTGGGCTGGATTCTGGACAACGTGCCGGGTGCGCGGGCGCGGGCTGAGTGGGGCGAACTAGCCTTCGGGACAGTGGATAGTTGGCTGATCTGGCACCTGACCAGCGGCCAGCGGCACGTGACGGACGTGACCAATGCATCGCGGACGCTGCTCTTCAACATCGTGAAGGGCGAGTGGGACGAGGAGCTGCTGCGGATCTTCAGGATTCCCGCGAGTATGCTGCCCGAGGTGGTGTGGTCCAGCGAAAAGGTGGGCGAGGTAACCACGACTCTGGGCCTCGGCGGTGTGCCCATTGCGGGCATCGCCGGCGACCAGCAGGCTGCTCTCTTTGGCCAGTTGTGCTGGCGTGCGGGCGAGGCCAAAAACACCTATGGGACGGGCTGCTTCCTCTTGCAGAACATCGGGACGGGGCGCGACGGCAATGGCGCTGGATTCGTGCGCTCGAAGCACCGGCTGATTACCACGCTGGCGGCCAGCGCGCAGCATCGCCTGGAGTATGCGCTGGAAGGAAGCATTTTTATCGGCGGCGCTGTTGTCCAGTGGCTGCGCGACAACTTGAAGCTGATTGGCTCCTCGGCCGGTGTGGAGGCGCTCGCCGCCAGCGTGCCAGACACGGGCGGAGTGGTGCTGGTTCCCGCGTTTGTGGGGCTGGGCGCGCCGCACTGGGACCCGCGCGCTTCCGGAATGTTGATCGGTCTTGGCCGCGGCACCACGCCGGGCCACATTGCGCGGGCGGCGCTGGAGAGCATTGCCTTTCAGGTCGCTGACGTGCTGGAGGCCGTTGAGAGCGAGACCACGCCTCTGGCGGCGCTCAGAGTGGATGGCGGCGCGGCGGTGAACAACCTCTTGTTGCAGTTCCAGGCCGACATCCTGGGCGTGCCGGTGGTGCGCCCGCAGGTGACTGAGACGACCGCGCTGGGTGCAGCCTACCTGGCAGGACTGGCCACAGGCTTCTGGGCCAACCCTGAGGATTTGCGCGCCAAGCGGCACGGCGACGTGTACTTTGAGCCGAAGATGGATGCCGCCGAACGGGCCGAGCGGCGCGGGCGCTGGCAGCGTGCCGTTGAGCGGTCCAAAGGCTGGAACGCGTAAGAAAGGGTTTTGTCTGTTGGTATAGAGTGGATCTCCTGCTTGGCTCAAGGTAGCCGGTTGCTGCAAGAACAGGGATCGCCGGCAACAGGTAGCGCCGGCCTCCTGGCCGGCTGTTGCGTGGACCTCCCGGTCCACGCCGTACTCTGCACCAACAGGAAAAACACTCTAAAAGCCGACGTTGGAGGGTGGGGTTAGCGTTTACGCTAACTCCACCTCAATCTTCTTTGCTTCCGCATCCAGCTTCGTGATCTTGAAGCTGCGGATCTGGCCCGCACTCAGCGGTTCGGGTTTCGCTTGAGGAGCGGGAGAGTTCCCTTTCCAGCGGCTCTTCAACTGCGAGGAAAGCGTCGAGAGATCGAGCTTGCCGGCGGACTTGGTGGCCGATGCTGTCGGAATGACTGACGCCGAAGGCGTTTCGCCTGCCCGGCAAGTGCCGCGGATGCCGTCGCCCAGCTCTACCTGCACGAACGACTCAGACGCTTCGACAACGCGACCGGAAACGGTGTCGCCGACCTTGTGTTCGGCGATGTACTCGTCAATGTCGGTGGGAACAAGCTGTTTCATGCTGAGTTTGATCTGGCGCTTTTCCGTGTCAATGGCCAGAATTTGCGCTTTGACAATCTGGCCCGCGCGCAGCACGTCCGAGGGATGATTGATGCGCTTCTCGGCGGAGATTTCGCTCACGTGAACCAGGCCTTCGATGCCGTCGGCCAGCTCAACGAAGGCGCCGAAGTTCATCAGTTTGGTGATGGGCCCCTGAATCTGCGAACCGACGGGGAAGTTGCGCTCAACATCGACCCACGGGTCGGCCAGAGTCTGCTTCAGGCCGAGCGAGATGCGGTGCTCCTCCGGCTTGATGGCCAGCACGACAGCATCGACGCGGTCGCCCTGCTTGAGCATCTCGCTGGGGTGGTGCAACTTCTTGCCGTAGGACATTTCCGAGATGTGAATCAGGCCTTCGATGCCGGGCTCAATCTCGACGAACGCGCCGAAGTCTGCCAGCCGTGTGACCGTGCCGGTAATGCGCTGGCCTAGGGTAAGGTGGAGTGTTTCCCAGGGCTCCGGCAGAAGCTGCTTGAGGCCGAGAGAAATCTTCTTGGTTTCAGGATCGATCTTGAGGATTTTCACCTGAAGTTCCTGGCCGACGGTGAGCACGTCTTCCGGCTTGGCAACGCGGGTGTGCGCAATGTCGGAGATGTGAAGCAGACCGTCGATGCCGCCCAGGTCGATAAATGCGCCGTAGGGCATGAGGGTGCGAACCGTGCCGGTCACGGTCGAGCCTTCTTCCATGGCTTCGCGGCGAGCTTCGAGTACGCCGCGCGCCTGCTCTTCTAGAACCACGCGCCGATCGACAACCACGTCTTCATCGGTGACGTCGAGCTTGGTGATGCGGCAGGTAATCTCCGTGCCCACCAGCTTTTCCAGTTCGGCAGCGTCTTTGGTGCCGCTGCGGCTGGCGGGCATAAAGGCGCGGACGCCCACATCGACCGAGAGGCCGCCCTTGATGACTTCAGTGACGGTGCCGACGATGGCCAGCTTCTCGGCGAAGGCGGTTTCCAGGGCCGACCAGTCGCGGGGCTGGGCCACTTTGAAGCGCGAGAGTTCGTAGTAGTGTTCCGTGTTGCGGCCGGTAACGGAAACCGGGAAGCTATCGCCGGGCTTGACAGCGTCGGCGTTGTTCTCGAAAGCCGAGCGGGGCAGAACGCCCTCCGTCTTGTAGCCGATATCCAGGAAGACCTGGTCGGCGGAGAGCGAGACGACGACGCCCTGGAGCTGCCTCTGGCCTGGCTCGGATTTGTGCGAGTGGCTGTGCTCAAAGGCGCTGAGCAAGTCGCCAAAGGACTCCTGAGGCTCTTCAATGAGGGGCTCAGCGGCTACGGGCTCTGCGGTCTGCGCGGCTGGCTGAGGCGTATTTTCGGGGGTGGGCAGGGATTCTTCTAAGTTTTCGTTTGTCATGACGGTTTACACCTTTATTCTCCCATGATTGAACGGGGAGGGTGGAATAGATCGTGGTCTTAGGTTCGAGGTTTCCCCTCCTGTGCCAGAAAAAACGTGCGTGGCCGGGCGCGGACTCTTCGCATCCGGCATGTTCACTTTGGCGCGCTGGCCGCATTGGATACACTGATTAAGTTATGGAAATCCGCTCTGGGAACGAGATTCGCGAAGTTTTTCTGCGCTTTTTTGAGTCGAAGGGGCACCGCCGCGTGCACTCTTCCTCGCTGGTGCCTGCCAATGATCCCACGCTGCTCTTTACCAACGCGGGGATGAACCAGTTCAAAGACTTGTTCCTGGGGGCCGAGCGGCGGGAGTACTCGCGGGCCACCACCTCGCAGAAGTGCGTCCGCGCGGGCGGCAAGCACAACGACCTGGAAAACGTGGGCTTTACGCGCCGCCACCACACCTTCTTCGAGATGCTGGGCAACTTCAGTTTTGGCGACTACTTCAAGCGCGAGGCCATCGCCTTTGCCTGGGAGCTGGTCACCAGCCCGGAGTGGTTTGGCATCCCCAAAGAGCGTCTCTACGTCACGGTTTTCGAGGGCGCTGATGGCGTGCCCCGCGACGACGAGGCTGAGGGCTACTGGATTGAAGCCGGCGTGCCCAGGGAGCGCATCCGGGAGTACGGCCTCAAGGACAACTTCTGGCAGATGGGCGAGACGGGGCCGTGCGGTCCCTGCTCTGAGATTTTTTACGATTTGGGCCTGAAAGCGGCCGAGACGCCGGGCGTGGATAAGCCCTTCGGCGAGGATGACGCCCGCTACGTCGAAATCTGGAACCTGGTCTTCATGCAGTTTGACCGTGCGGCCATCGTGGACGCCGCAGGCAAAACCAGCTACAAGCTCTCCCCGCTGCCCAAGCCGTCCATTGACACCGGCATGGGACTCGAGCGGTTGGCCGCTGTTCTGCAAGGCAAAATTTCCAATTTTGAGACCGACCTTTTCACGCCGCTGATTCAGCGCGCCGCTCAATATACAGGCGTCAAGAACGACATCGGCAACGCCAGTCTGCGCATCATCGCCGACCACGCCCGCGCAGCCACTTTCCTCATCAACGACGGGGTTCTGCCGTCGAATGAGGGCCGCGGCTACGTCCTGCGCAAGATCCTCCGCCGCGGAATCCGCCACGGGCGTTTGCTGGGTCAGCAGCAGCCCTTCCTCTTTGAGATGGTCTATGCCGTCCGCGATCTAATGCAGGGCGCATACCCTGAGCTGGCCAACTCCGCCAGCCGCATCGCCAAAGTCGTCGAAGCGGAAGAGAAGCAGTTCGACCGCGTGATCGAGGTCGGTTCAGGAAATCTCGACTCGGCAATAGCGAATGCGAAATTGCGTTTTGAATCTTTTCCTGACGATCTTCGTTATCGGGATGGATCGGAACCGAGGTTGCCGGGTGACGAGGGCTTTCACCTCTACGAAACCTACGGTTTGCCTCAAGACTTTATTCAGGATGCTTGCCATGACGCGGGAATCAAATTTGACTTGAGCGGTTTTGAAGCCGCCCGCGCCGAAGAGCAGGCCCGCGCCCGCGCATCGTGGAAAGGCGGCAGCCAGAAGACGGCCAACCCCGCCTATCGTGAGTTGCCCAAGACCGATTTCCTGGGCTACAAGCAGCTCACCGCCTCCGGCGCTGAAGTGCTGGCCATCGTCAAGAAAGGCAAGGGCGTACCTGCCGCGTCCGCTGGCGATTTGGTTGAGGTTGTGCTCGACCAGACCAGCTTTTACGGCGACTCCGGCGGCCAGACGGGCGATACCGGCTGGTTCACCTCGGCGGACGGGAATACGGTTGTCGCCGAGATTCAGGGCTGCGTGCTGCCGGTGCAGGGCGTCCGCGCCCACAAGGCTCTCTTGAAGCAGAATCTCGCCGTCGGCGACGCCGTCCGCACCGTTGTGGACGGAGAGCGCCGCGACGCAATCCGCCGCAATCACACCGGAACTCATCTGCTGCACGCGGCCTTGCGGCAGGTTCTCGGCACGCACGTAAAGCAGGCCGGCTCCTCGGTCGATCCCGCGCGGCTGCGCTTCGATTTTTCGCACTTTGCCCAGGTGGCAGATGAAGAGTTGGAGCAGGTTGAGAGCATCGTCAACCGCGAAGTGCTGGCCGACGCGCGCGTCGAGACCATCGAGGACGTGCCCATCGACGTGGCCGTGAACGAATACCACGCCATGGCGCTCTTCGGCGAAAAGTATGGCGACAAGGTGCGCGTTGTGAAGCTTTCCGACGGCTTTTCGACCGAGCTTTGCGGCGGCACGCACACGCGGGCCACGGGCGAAATCGGGCTGGTGAAGATTGTGAGCGAGGGGTCGGTTTCCTCCGGCGTGCGCCGCCTGGAGGCGATCACCGGCCTGGGCGCGCTCGACGCCTTCCGTCAGGATTTTGCCGTTTCTCAAATCGCGGCTCAACTTGCCCCTGCTCCTGCGGGCAGCACTCCCTCTGAGGCGTTTCGCGCCAAGCTGGCCGCGCAGGAAGACGAACTGAAGCGCTTGCGCCGTGAACTGGACGAGGCGCGGATGAAGTCAGCCGCCGGAGCGTTGGACGAGGCGCTCAGCCGGACCGTCGATGTCAAGGGCGTGCGGCTGGTGATGCTCCGCGCCGACGGCCTGGAACGCGGCCAGTTGCGCACGCTGGTGGACAACCTGAAGCAGAAGCTGGGCGAGGGTGTCGTGGTGCTGGCCTCCGCGCAGCCTGAGGGCAAGGTCGCTCTGATCGCTGGCGTGACGCCGGGGCTTACCAAGCGTATCCAGGCAGGCAAGCTGGTGGGCGCCGTCGCCAAGCTCGTCGGTGGATCAGGCGGCGGAAAGCCCGAGATCGCCGAAGCCGGCGGCAAGGATCAGGCGCAAATCGATGCGGCATTGCAAGCCTCGCCAAAGCTCGTCGGCGAGTTGCTGGGATAACGCTAGAGAGTTTTGCCCGTTGGTATAGAGCAGGATCTCCTGCTTGCCTCAAGGTTGCCGGTTGCTGCAAGAACAGGTAGT
The DNA here is from genome assembly GCA_964420185.1 of uncultured Occallatibacter sp. Taxonomy (GTDB): domain Bacteria; phylum Acidobacteriota; class Terriglobia; order Terriglobales; family Acidobacteriaceae; genus Telmatobacter. Next base: position 24,340 of record CAYQSI010000008.1, read on the forward strand.
GCCGGCAACAGGTGTCGCACCGACAACAGGTAGCACCGGCAACAGGTAGCACCGGCAACAGGTGTAGCGCCGGCCTCCTGGCCGGCTGTTGCGTGGACCTCCCGGTCCACGCCGTACTTTACACCAATAGGAAAAACATCTAAGGAAGATTCCGGAGGAAGCAGAAGGCTTCAGCCCCCTGAAAGAGTGCGACTTTGTGTGGCCTTCAGGCCCGGCCTTTGTCGCTTCTACTTGTTCTCGTTGCCGATCAGCCGGAAGGTGATGGTGCCCCAGAAGAGGCGGGCGCGCATCTGAACGGGCAAATGGCGCTCGTCGTCTGTGTACCAGATCCAGATGTTCCCGCGATTCTTGACCACGCCGGCGTCTGCGGTCGGTTGCACGCGCAGGGTCTTGAAGGTGCCCAGCGGGGTCTTGATCTCCTCGCGGCCTTCCACCTTCATGGTCACGGGCACAATGTGCATGGCGTCCACCACCGGGATCACGAAGCTGTGCCCCAACGTGATGGGTTGCGATGAGGCGTAAAAGACACCCGTGAGCAGGTCAGTCACACAGCCAGGTGCGGACGATTCGGTGTGTTTCGTCTGTTTCGTGACCAGGTTCTTTTCAGTCAGGATGGAGCGGTTCTGGCCGTAGTCCAGGTGGAGCGTCGAACTGACCTGGCGGCGGCCCTCGACGGTTTGCTTGTTGAAGTCGTCGGTGCAACCCCTGCTCCGGTCAAAGCTGGATTGAAAGCGGTCGCTGACGTGGAAGAGCAGGTTGATGGCGCCGCTGGTGTCGGCGCTGGCCGTCAGGTTTTCGCGGTCGCCCGCCGCCTCAAAGCGCAGCACTGCCGTTCCGGCGGGAAAGACACGCCAGTCCACCGAGTAGGTCAGGGTCTGCTTTTGCGGAAAGCTGAAGCCTGGGCGTGGCGGCGAGAGAGAAGGCGCTTGCTGGCCATGAGCCACAGCAGCCACGGCGAGAACGCAAAAAATTACGGTCAGGGTTGTGTGCGTTTTCACCGGCGGGTATGACTCCTTTTAAAGTTGGACTACCAAAAGGACCGCTGAGTCGTCTGAATCGCTTATCGCGGCAGATTCACAAATCCGGCAAGCAGTGGCCGCAGAAGGAGCAGGCTAAGGTAAAGCAGTGCTGCCCCTATCCCTGCATTGTACTCGCGATGCTGAATGTAGAGCGAAATGGAAAAGCCGCCGGTTCCCTCTTCCAGCGGCGAAGACCCGACGCCGGGGTGGCTCGCCGGACTCAGCCGGGGAATCATCCGCGGTACGCTCCGGCAATAATCGTCAAAGCCCGCGAAGGTGGCGCGCAGGAACCGCTCCTCCGAAGCAATGACTGGCACGTAAATCGCCGTGAAGCCCAAGGCAAGCACCAGCGCGACCGGCCAACTGAGCAGCGCCACGGCAAAGCCGGCGGCTATCAGCATGGAGCCCAGGTAGAGCGGGTTGCGCGTGTGGGCGTAGGGGCCGGTCACCGTCAGCTCACGGTTCTTTTTCACGTAGCCGGAGGCGTAGGCGCGGAGCCAAAGGCCGGGCACAACCAGCGCCAGGCTCCAGGCCACTGCTGCCGGGTGAGGTGGGCACCGGAGTAATTCGAAAAGATAGAGCGCCGCGGTCAGAAAGCCCAGCGGCACGCGGATGCGCCGGGCAATGCGCTGCCAGCGGGCGATCCAGTCCTGTTGCGGAGAAGCGGAGTTTTGCGGATTGTCGGACTGAATCATAGGGTGGTCTCAGGATAAAGCAGTTCGTCGGCGGCGCGCAGCACGTCGTCGGGCTGGATGGTCAGCAACCCCGCCTCGGGTGCTTCGTAGCGGGAGTGGTCGCGGCGGCTCTCGGGGCTGCGCAGCACCTTGAACCTTGTCCCGAAGGGCCCGTTGCGGCTCGGGTCGGTAGGGCCATAGATGCCCACCACCGGCCGGCCCAGAGCGCAGGCCAGGTGCAGCGGGCCGGTGTCTCCGGCAATAACCAGGCCAATGCGGCGGGTGAGGGCAATGAGTTGGGCCACCGTGCAGGCCAGCGGAGTGGCCTCGCCGCCGGTCTGGCGGAAGATGACTTCAGCCAGCGGCTCCTCGCCGGGGCCAGCGTTGACCAGCACGCGGCAGCCGCGCTCGATGAGCGCCTCCGCCACAGCCGCGTAGCGCTCCACCGGCCAGCGCTTGGCGCCCCAGCCTGCGCCGGGGTTGATGAGTATGGAAGTCTGGTTGGTAACTGGAGGCAGGATTCCGTCAGCCCAGGCCTCGGCAACCGGGTCCACGGGCAGCCAGGGCTCCACGGGCATGAGCGGATCGCCGGCGATGGCCGAGGCGAGTTCCACGTCCTGCTCAATGACGTGCGCGCCGTGCGTGGCCACGCGCTCGGTAAAGAGCCAGCGCGCCGCCCGTTCCCGCGGTTCCGCCTCGCCGATCACACGCCGGCCGCCAGCCAGCCGCGCCATCAGCGCCGAGCGGATCGCCCCTTGCAGGTCGATCACCGCATCGTACTTGCCGGCCCTGAGCGCCGAGCGCAGCGCCATGAATTCATGGAAAGTTTGGCGGCTGAATGGAGCTTTGCGCCAGGTCTTTGTGGAGGCGAGATGAACGTGGTCAACCAAAGGCTGCGCGGCGCTTCGGCCACTTTGAGAGGGCACGCCTTCAGCGGCCAGCAGCGCCCGCCAGCGCGATTCGACCACCCAGTCGATCACCCACGCCGGATGGGCCAGCCGCAGCGCCGTCACCGCCGGCAGAGCATGCAGAATGTCGCCCATGGCGCCGAGTCGAACCACAAGCAAGCGAAAGTTGGGCTGCGTCTGCAAGCTCTCATTTTCTCACAAGGGGGAATTTGGCGAACTGGGTCCAAGCCGGTCGATCAGCCAGTCGATAGCAGCAGCCTGGTTCTCGATCTCAACGCGCAGCCGCGCGGTCACCAGCGGCATGGACTCCGGGAAGACGGAAACGAGCTTTCCCATGCGGACCAGGTCCTTTTCGGTGGTGACCAGCGTGGTAGCCCCGGCGGCGCGAGCTTTGGTCAGCAATTCTTCCAGGACGGCGCGGGTATAGGGGAAGTGGTCGGGGAAGGCGATGCGGGCGGCCAGATGAAGGCCAGCGCCTTTGAGACCCTGAAAGAACTGTTCGGGGAGGGCGATGCCGCAGAAGGCCGCAACGGGGCCGCTGATGGCGGGGATTCCCGTGGTGCGGCGCAGCCTCCAGACTGGGCCCAGCCAGCCCCACGTCCGTAGTTCGGCCTCCAGTTCCGGCTCGTCCGCGGGGATGACGATCACCGTTGCGCGGCGGGCAGCTTTCAGCGGTTCGCGCAGATTGCCCGCCGGCAGCAGCCAGTCGTGCCAGTCGCGGTGATTCACGAGGAGAATGTCCACGGCGCGGGCTAGTTGGCGGTGCTGAAAACCGTCGTCCAGCAGATGAATGGCGGGCGGCTGACCTTCATGGGCGGCAGGCGATGCATCCGCCTCGGCCAGCAGACCGGCGTCGTAGCGCTGCGGGGCTACATAGACCGGGATCACTGCATGGCGAGCGATGAGGAGCGGTTCGTCGCCGAACTCTTCGGCGCTTCCGTCCGGGTTAACGCGGGTGGCGAGCTGACTCTGGCGGCCGTAGCCTCTGGAGAGTACGTCCACGCGCAGGCCGCGTTGTTGAAGCGCTTTGGCCAGTGCAATGGTGAGCGGCGTCTTGCCCGAGCCGCCGGTGGAAAGGTTGCCGATGCTGACCACCGGGAAGCGCAGGCGGCGGATCGGCTCCAGCCCGGTGCGCAGCCGCATTGCGCGGAAGGCGAGCGCCAGCCGGTAAAGCGGAATCAGCGGATAGAGCAGTCGGCGTGTGGAGAAGGGCTGATTCATGCTGGGCGCTCCGTTCTGTTATGCGTCGAAAGCAACTCCTTCAGCGCCTCCACGCAGCGGCCTGTTGCTCCGGCCTGTTGATCAAAAACATCTCTGGCGCGGCTGCCCATCGCTTTCGCTGCCTGGGAGTCTTCGAGCAAGCCGATCAACGTCGCAGCCAGCTCTTCTTTGGAGGAGATGCGAAGGGCTTGATGGGCCAGCAAAGCCTCTGTAATAGCGCGGAAGTTGGCAAAATGCGGGCCCATTACGATGGGAACGCCAAACTGCGCCGGTTCCAGCGGATTATGGCCTCCGGCCGGAATCAGGCTCCCGCCCACAAAGGCCACCGAGGCCAGCGAGTAGACCGAGGCCAATTCGCCGATCGTGTCCAGCAGAACAATCTGGCCGGGCCTCAGCGGTTGCAGTGCTCCGTCCGGCCTGGAGCGCCAATCGGAGCGCTTGACCCAGGCGAGGCCGGAGTTTTCCAGCAGCGCGGCCACCGTGCCAAAGCGCTCCGGATGGCGGGGCGCAAGGACCATCGCCAGTTGCGGGTCGGCTTCCAGCAGTTGCGGCCATGCTTCCAGCAGCGCGGCCTCTTCGCCTTCCAGCGTGCTGCCCGCCACCAGCAGCCGCAGACCCCGCGCCAGAGCCTTCAACTGGAGCGTCGCATCGGCTTCCGCTGCGGCGTGCACGTCAAATTTGAGGTTGCCGGCGACGGTAACGGCCTGCGGGCAGCAGCCGATGGCCTTCAGCCGGTCGGCATCCGTCTGGCTCTGCGCCAGGACGCGGCTCAGCGGCTGAAGAAAAGGCCGCCACAACCCGCGCAGCCGCCGGTAGCGCGGCCATGAGCGGTCACTGATGCGGGCATTCACCACGGCGACGGGGATTCTGCGGCGGTAGCAGCCGTTCAGCAAGTTGGGCCAGAACTCGGTCTCCACCAGTACCAGCAACCGCGGCTTGAGCGCGTTCAGATACGCGCGCACGGCCCAGGGCAGGTCGAGCGGGCAATAGAAGACCCGGTTTGTGCCGAAGCGTTCGCGAGCCAGCGCCTGGCCAGTGCGTGTAGTGGTGGAGACGACAATAAAATAATCAGGCAGCGCGGCGTCCAGCGACTTCACCAGGCGGCTCACTGCCAGCACTTCGCCCACTGAAACAGCATGAACCCAGATGACCGGGCGCTCATGGACCGGCGGCTTGCGGAGGCGGATTGGCACGAATCCCAGCCGTTCCAGCAGCCCTTCGCGGTACTTTTGCGTCGTGGCCATGCGGAAAAGCCACCAGGGCGCGCCCGCCACCAGGACCGCCAGCAAAGCGAGATTGTAGAAAAACAAAATCATGCGCGCTATGGAATTTCCCAGTTTCCAGCTCCCGGTTGAATAATCAAATGATAATGATACAGGCGGACCTCAAATGCTACATTCGAGCACAATGAAGACTCTGCGGGCCATTCCGCCAACCTTGTTTTGGCTGGCGCTGCCCGTCCTGGCCAGCAATCGCACACCGCCTCCGGTGCAGCCGGCCACGTCGTTTGCGGCGGTCGAAGCGCATGAGGACGAGAAGGTGGCCATCGCCGCCGAACCCTACGACACGCGCGAGAAGCAGGCCATCTTCCGCGTCGATTATCTCAGCCACGGCGTCCTGCCCATTCGGCTCATCGTCACCAACAACGGCAACCGGTCCATCAGCTTGGCCGAAGCGCGAATTCTCTTTCTCACCGCCGCTGGTGACACCATTCAGGCCGCCGAGCCGCAGGATGTGGAGCGCCTGATGACCCGCAAGGAGCGCGAGGGCGGCAAGATCCCGTTGCCCGCCCCGCTGCCCGGCATCAAGCTCAAGCCCAAAGCCAGCAACAAGGAGATCGAGCGGGACTTTGACACCTTCGAGTACCGGGCCCTGGTCGTCGAGCCGCACGCCACCCGCGCCGGTTTCCTCTTCTACGACGTCTCTGGGCTCGACCACCCGCTCCAGGGCGCCAGGCTGCACCTGCGCAAGTTGCGCGACGGCGGCGGCAAAGAGCTCTTTTATTTTGAGATTCCCTTCGACAAGTACCTCAAGTCGAAGTCCAGCCAGATGAACTAAGAAAACTCTGAATAAGCCGTCGTTTTTGAAAGGGCACGACTGGTAGGTCAGGGTTTCAACCCTGACAAATAGACCAGGCAAAATCAACAGGGCCTTTACAGCTTGCGGAAAAACTCGATACGGAGGGAGGCGGGGGTTTCAACCCCCGCATAAAGCAAAGAGATTAACGCGGGCTTTAGCCCTGGAGGGAATGCTGGCATCTCCAGAAAACTTCATCAGCGTTTCCCCTACGCGCCCCGGCCCCACCTACTCGTAGTAAGTAGCCGTGCAGGTGTCCGTCTCCCAGATGGTTGCGTCCTTCACGCGCACACGGCCTTCGGTCAAGGCAGCGAGCTGCTGGTTGGTCTGGTCGTAAAAGTATTTGGCGATGTTCTCGGCCGAGGGGTTCAGCACGGCGAAGGGCTCCAGGTCGTTCAGCATCCGGTGGTCGATGCGGTCGATGACCGGGCGCAGCACCTGCTTCAGCAGCTTGAAGTCCAGCAGCAAGCCGGCGGGGTCCAGCTCGGCTCCGGCCAGGGTCAGGCGAACCTTGTAGTTGTGGCCGTGCGGGTTCTCGCACTTGCCCTTGTAGTTGCGCAGGTAGTGGCCGGAGGAGAAACCGGCCTCCACGGTGACTTCATACATTGGTGTCTGCTCGATTCTTTGCGGGGAAGCTCCCCTGCTTCTATTTTAGTGTCTGCCGTTGGATTCTCGAACTGGTCGCATAAAGCGGCCTTGTGTCAGGGCACGACAGCCTGTTGAGTCGTGCAGTAAAGACGGGCCTAAGTTCAGCGAGATGCTTGCGCTGATATAGAGTGTCAGGGCACGACTTCAGTCGTGCCGTAAATGCCGCAAAATCAGCGAGGGCTTTAGCCCCTGAGGGAAATTTCTCACTGCTTGAAGGCATTTGTGCAACAGAGCATTAGCGGTCCGGACCGCCGTGCTGTTTGCGCCGAGCTTCTTCGCTGCGCCGGTCCACCTGCTCGAAAAGATGGCTCAGCACGCCCACCAGCGCCGCGGCCAGCCCCGCCAGCATCAGAAACAGCGCCGCCGTCCGCCACAGCGACCCGTTGGCTGGCAGGCCGGGCTGAAAGCTCGAAGGCAACAGCGCCATCCCCGCTGAGAGCAGCGCGAAGAAGACCAGCGTGGCAGCCAGAATGTAAAAGTTGCGCGACATAAGCAAAGCAGCGGGGCTATTCGCCGGCCTGCTGCAATTCTACGCGGTGCGCGGTTTCAGGCCAGGACTTCGGCCGCGTTTGTCAGCGTCACGCCAGCCAGGGTAAATTCGGCTTCCATTTTTTCCGCCGAGCCGTTCAGGTCAATGGCGCGGCAGGCGTCGCGAATCACCACGGCCTGTACTCCCAGACGCCGCGCATCCAGCGCCGAGTAGCCAACGCAAAAGTCATAGGCAAGTCCAGCCAGGAAGACGCGGCTCAGGTTGCGTTCACGCAGATAGCCGCCGAGTCCGGTCGGCGTGACGTGGTCGTTCTCATAGAATGCCGAGTAGGAATCGATCTGCGGCCGGAATCCCTTGCGCAGAATCAGCTCTGCCCGCTGTAGATGCAGCGCCAGATGGAACTCCGCGCCCCTGGTGCTCTGGACGCAGTGATCGGGCCAGAGAGTCTGCGTTCCATAACTCAACTCGATTTGCTCGAACGGCAGTTTTCCGGCATGGGCCGTGGCGAAGGAAGAGTGTCCGGCAGGATGCCAGTCCTGAGTGAGAACAATGTGCTCAAACTTCGGCGCGACCCGATGGAGGACTTCGATCACGGCGTCCCCATCGGCCACGGCCAGCGCCCCGCCGGGACAAAAATCGTTTTGTACGTCGACGACGACCAGAACGTCTTGTGGTGTGATTTGCATCGGCTCGGTTTTTTGAATGGTCCTTAACTACTCAAAAAACTCCTCGTCAATTTTCTTGATATCCAGGGTTTCTTCAACACGGCATCCAATATTATGGCGAATCATAAGACGGGTTAGCTGGCTTCCATCCACGAGAACAATTCGTTTGCTCAACATTCCTGCTGTATCGCGGGCGGAAGCAGTATAGGTTGATGCCGTGACGAAGAGTCCCTTGGTCGCTTTGAACCGGTCAAGGCTCCCGAAGAAATCTCGAATTGCGCTTGCTCCGATGGTGTTTCCGTCGGCGTATCTTTTTGCCTGAACGTAGATCCGGTCCAATCCCAAAATGTCCTGATCGATGACCCCATCTACGCCACCGTCTCCCGTTCCACCTACCAATGCTTTATTGATTTCCGTTACGGACCCTCCGTATCCCATCGCGAACAATAGACGGACGACCAGATTTTCGAAGAACGCCGGAGTGCCTGAGCGAATCTTGGCTAGCAATTCATCGGCGAGTTCCTGCTCAAGCAGCGAGTGGGCATGACGCATGGTTTCGTCCGGCGTCAGAGATGATTCCTGGGATAGATCAGTGGACTGCGCATCGACCGCTTCACTTGCAGCCTCGTTCGGCTTCCGAAACTCCTGAAACTCCGGGAACTGGCTTAGGTATTTGATCGTGATGCGGTCGGGAGGGCTGGCAAGGACGATACGCCCTTGCTCTGAAATGCAAAAATGCGCCCTCTGAGTTGGTTTAATTAAACCGGCCTTTATGAGGTACGATTTTGCCCACGCCACCCGGTTCGAGAATCTTGTTTGGCGGCCAGATGGAAGGAGAGTTGAGCGTTCTTCCTGCGAAAGACCGTAGTCGTCAGCCAAGCGTTCTACTGCATCTGAAATGCTCCACTCTTTCTCGGCGGAAAGTTGTAGAACTGGCAACATCAAGGTTTGAAAGTCGGGAATCTCCATTACAGTTCGCCTTAATCGTAGGATGGCTACTGGCTCTGGATTCTACTCTTGCCGGGGACCCTCGGTCCCGATATCGGGACATCGGAAATCATGATCTTCGTCCCCGCTCTTCGACACGTATTAGTCGTCTGTCCCACGGCTCGTGTCTTGCGGAAGATTACCTTCTTTCGGCGCACACTGGAAGAGAAAAGAAAAGGGCATCATCCCTCTTCAAACGGAGAAGCCATGCGCAACCTCACCGTAATCATTCCCGGCGATGTCTACCGCCGAGTGCGGGTCTGGGCAGCCCAACGCGACACTTTACTCTCCGAGGCGGCCCGCCATCTCATCGAAATGTAGCCCGGCATCAATAGTTCCGCCAGTGCTTTTCCATCCATAACCACAGCCCTTCCAGTAACTTACCGCTCGGCGGCTGCCAAAACCAAAAACGATAAATTTTGCGGTTTTTTACTGGTGAAACGGTGGAACCCATCTTAACCGCCGCAGAATCAACGACTTTCGAAGGAACACTTCACGGGAACACAAAAACAATAGTATGCGTGATTCTGTGCAGACCCGCCTAATCAAAGCAGAATCAGTAGTCTACGTTGACCGACTTCACAGGAACAGAAAAACATTGTTTTCTGTGAAACGGTGGCCATTCCGCACGGTTTCCTCCAGCGGCTGAGGCCTCTTCCGCGCAACAAAACTGGCCCTCATTTTTCGGAAAAGAACTCGTCCACATCGGTAATCGTCTGCGTCATGCGGTAAGGCGGCAAGCTGGCGAGAAAGGTCTGCCCATAGCGTTGTCTCCGGATGCGGGGGTCCAGCAGAACCAGCACGCCGCGGTCCTCCAGCGAGCGGATCAGGCGGCCGAAGCCCTGCTTGAGAGTGAGCACCGCCGTAGGAACCTGGTAGTCGAAGAAGGGTTTGCCGCCAGCCTCTTCGATGGCTTTCATCCGCGCTGACACCACCGGATCGCTGGGCACAGAGAAGGGCAGGCGGTCGATGATCACGCAGCTCAGGGCTTCGCCTTGCACGTCCACGCCCTGCCAGAAACTCGAAGTGCCGAAGAGAACCGCGTTCGGCGTCTTGCGAAACTGCTCCAACAGGGTTTTGCGGGGCGCCGTGCCGTGCAGCAGGATGGGAAAGTCCAGCACCGGCAGCAGGCGCTCGTAGAGGTCGCGCATCTGGGCGTAACTGGTGAAGAGGCAAAAGGCGCGGCCGCGAGTGATTTCCAGCACGCGCTGGATGCAGCGTGCGGCGGCCTCGGGAAATTCCGGATCGCGCGGGTCGGGCATCTCCGGCGGCAGATAGAGCAGCGCCTGTTCGCCGTACTGAAAATGAGATGGCACTACTAACTCGCGTGCCTCGCTCAAGCCCAGGCGCTTGCGGATGTGTTCAAAGCCGCCCTGCACGGTGAGCGTGGCCGAGGTTAGTACGACGGTAGGAATCTGTTCGAAGACTAACTCGGACAAAAGCTCGGAGACATCAATGGGCGTGGCTTGCAGAAAAGTGGTGCGCGACGCACTGCGTCCGGCGGACCGATGGAGAGATGTTGAGGCCAATGAGATGCGACGTTCCATCCAATAGACCATGTTGCTGGCGTTCGATTCGAGCAGATATTCAAACTCCGAGCGAAGGCGTGCGACGCGCTTCTTCAGTCCCGTCGCTTCCTCAACGGCTTTCATGCCCTCCATCTCCGATTCGAGGTGCTGGAGTGTGGTGCGAACGGCCAGGTAAAGGTCTCCGTCGCTTTCCAGAAACTCTTCACGGTTGGTGAAGGGTTGGCGGCCGTCGCCGTTCATCGGCAGGCTGGCAAAGAACATCCGGGCGCGGTCGCGGAGTTGCTGGGTTTGGGCAGGGATATGATCCGCGCCTTGCTTGCCGCGCAGCAGAACATCGGTGTCGCGGGCCAACTCTTCAAAGCGAATATTGCTAACCGAAAGTCCGAAGTAACTTGAAGCGACGTCTTCCAGTTCGTGCGCCTCGTCGAAGACCACGGCGGCAGCTTCGGGAAGAATTCCGGCATCGGGCGCGCCCTCGGCCTCGCGCTTGACTGAGAGGTCGGCGAAAAACAAGTGGTGGTTGACGATGATGATGTCGGATTCGAGGGCCTTGCGCCGCATCTCGGTGATGAAGCAGCGATGGTAGTCGGGACAGGTTGAGCCCAGGCAGGCCTCGGTGCGCGCATCCAGCTTTTGCCACAGGGCGCTTGACTCCGGCAGACCGGCAATCTCGGAGCGATCGCCGGTTTCAGTGGTCTGCTCCCACTCTGTGATCTGGCGGTATTGATCGATCTCTTCCAGGCCAGACAAGATGGGCTCGTTGCGCAAGGCGACCAGTTTGTGGCGGCAGAGGTAGTTGGCGCGGCCCTTCATGTAGCAGACGCGCAACTCGCCCACCAGAGTTTCGAGGAAGGGAACGTCGCGGAAGTAGAGCTGGTCCTGGAGAGCCTTGGTGCCGGTGGAGACGATGACGCGCTGCCCTGTGCGCAGGGCGGGCAGTAGGTAGGCGAGGGTTTTCCCGGTTCCGGTGCCAGCTTCGACGATCAGGTGCCGGTGCTCTTCCAGCGCGCGCTCCACGGCCTTGGCCATCTGAAGTTGGCCAGGGCGGTACTCGTAGGGCAGCGCGGAGCGCGCCAGAATGCCGCCGGGCGCGAAGAACTCGTGCAGCGTGGGCAGGGCGCGGGTTGGGCTGTCGTCGGTTGACATCGGGAGCGGGCGCTATCCCCATCATAGTGATGCGGCCCGGCCCGGCTGCTAGCCAGTGGCGGCTCGTAGTTCAAGCAAAGGAACTCTACTGCAAGGAGTCGTACCGAATTCAACTACAAACAACCATCTTGAAAGTGACCGAAGCCGTGTGTAGTGTCAAAGGGATCCTGGGCCTGCGGGATCTTCAGTCTACGCGAAGATATCTTCCTAGCCTCGCGGACAAACCGCGGTCGACTGCCGAATCACCAACTCTGGCTTGATGGAGATCTGGCGTGGTTCACTTGTGGCATCCTCGATTCTGGCCAACAGCTCCGAGGCGGCCAACATGCCCATTTGCGCCAGCGGCTGGCGAACAGTCGTCAAGCTTGGGTGAACGATGGTTGCCGCTTGAATATCGTCGAATCCAACGACCGAAATTTCTTCTGGAATCCGCCTGCCCGCGTCGCGGAAGGCGTTGATGGCGCCGATTGCAGACAGATCGTTGAATGCCAGCAGGGCGGTAAATTTTCGCTTGGACTTCAGCAACTGTCCCGCCGCGATGTATCCCTCGCGAAGGGGGTTGAGTCCGTCGTCGATGCGCTTCAATTGAATGACGTTTTCCTTGAAAATGCGCAAGCCCAGCCGTCGTGCGGCTTCCACGCAGGCTTCCCAGCGCATCGCCGCGTCGCTCGATTGCGAGTGCCCTTTTAGGAAAGCTATCTTGCGATGCCCCAGCGCGTGGAGATGTTCGAGCGCCAGCCGAATTCCTTGCGCATTGTCCAGCGTAATTCGTGTCATCGGGAAGTCGCTTTCCACTCCCCCGATGGAAACCAGCGGAAGCCTCGGCGCCGTCTCTGTGGGCGTGTTGATCAGGATCAGGCCTTCAGCGCCGCGCTCGGCAAAAACTTCTAACCGTTGCCGGATAAGGGCCTTATCCCAATGATGACTGGAGACGAGGTAGAGGTATTTGCGGTCGATCAGCAAGCGCTCGATGGCGGTGAGGAGCGACGCGTTGTATCCCTCGCCGAGGTCTGGGGAGAGAATACCCACCATGTGGCTGCGCTTGTTATTGAGCATGCGCGCAAAATAGTTGGCTTTGTAGTTGAGCTCAGCCGCGGCCTTTTGCACGCGTGCGCGGGTCTCCGGCGTAAGCCCCTGGGCCACGGGAGAATTGTTGAGCACCAGGGAGACAGTGGAGCGCGATAGCCCCAAGTAGGCGGCCAAGTCGCGTAAACTAATGGGTTTAGATGGCGTTCCCGGGGACGGGGCGGGGCCAGCGGTACGATGTTTTGCTTTGCGCACAAAACGATATTACCAAAAATCACTTGACACGTGTACGAACAAAATAATAGAGTGACAGCGAAATTTAAACCGGGCTAATAAACCGGTTGTAAAACCGGTAATTAAACCGGTGCAGGTGAGAGAAAGCGCATCCCGGTTTGACAAGCGGGCCGAACTGGAGGCAGGTGCGCACAGCAGCCGTACGTTGTGTGCGGCCTTACGGAGGAGTTCCCATGACGCCAAAGAGAAGTTTGGCTCTGTTCGCATTCATTGCGCTGGTCATGGCGATGCCCATGTTCGCGCAATCAGACCGCGCTACCATCGTGGGCACGGTTAAGGACGCGTCGTCGGCAGTGATGCCCGGCGTGCTGGTCCGCGTGACCGACGTGGGCACCAACGCAGTCGAGACCGCAAGCACGGACAACACGGGTTTCTACCGGGTCGGCGACCTGCCGATTGGCAACTATAGCATCAGCTTTTCCAAAACCGGATTCAAAACTCTGGATCGCAAGGGCCTTACATTACTGATCAGCCAGGTCGCGGAGATCGATGTCACGCTCCAGGTGGGCGCGACGAGCGAAACGGTGCAAGTCACCGCCACGGCTCCGATTTTGCAGACCGCGGACTCTGTGGTTTCCACCAACCTGAACGGCGAAGCGGTGAGCGAGCTTCCCTTGAACGTGCAGGGGAGCCGCAATCTCTCCAACTTCATCTTTGCTTATGTGCCGGGCGCTGAAGGCTCCGATTACGGCTCGCACATCAACGGCGGCATGGCGCTAACCAAGGAAGTGCTGATCGACGGCACTTCGGCGGTGTCGCAGTTGGGCGGCTACATCAGCGAGTCGCAGCCCCCGATGGAAGCCGTTCAAGAGTATGAGGTGGAGACGGTTGGCATCAGCGCCGATGCCGGGCGCAGCGGCGGCGGCGTCTTCAAATACGAGTTGAAGTCCGGCACCAACGCGATACACGGTTCCGCGTTCGGCTTCATGCACTCGACAGATCTGGATGCGTTGAGCGCGTCGAACAAACTGGCGGCCTATGTCACCGATCCCGCCAATGCCAAGTCCTACCTGGCCAAAAGCGACTCGCTCTCCGACTGGGGCGGCAGCTTTGGCGGCGCCATCGTGAAGGACAAGCTGTTTTACTACGGCGCTTTCGAGCGTTACATGCAATCCATGTGGACGCTAGGTCCGAATTCGCGCACCGTTCCCACCAATGCCATGATGGGCCTCGATTCAAGCGGTAATGTCACTGCGTATGCCGACCTGAGCCCGATGCTGTCCACCGGCAATGCCATCGCTACGGACGCCTGCGAGACCACAATTTATCAGGGAGCGGTTTTCAACCCCGCGACGGGTTGCGTTTTTGTCAACAACCATATTCCCACCAGCATGATCAGCACCAAGACGGCTAAAATCCTTCAGCTTTTCCACAAATACTATGCGCCGGAGTCAACTTTGACGACCAACGACGCCGGCCAGGCATACAGTCCCGATCCCTGGTTCCATAACACGCAGAGCAGCGTGAAGATGGACTACAACATGAGCCCGAAGCAGCACATCAACGGGTCGTTTTACTGGGACTACTATCCGCGCATCAACGCCGATCAGGGCGGGGTGTGGTCAGCGACGGCCCCCTATGGCGGGCCGATGGCCAACTCATATTGGCACAACACCACGGCGCCAGGCGCGCGTCTGAGCGACACGTTCATCATCTCTCCAAAGCTTGTGAATACCGCTTACGCCACCTTCAACCGCTTCCGCAATCCCAGCATGGCAGTCTCCCAGGCGGGCAAATGGGACAGCGCGTTGGGCCTGATGAGCGGAGCAGGCAACTTCCCGCTGATCTACTTCGATTCCGGCATGTACTTCAGCGGCTCAAACTACCAGAACGGCTGGAACTTCTCTTCGCTGGGCAGCCAGTTCAACGACTACTATGCCGGCAACACCTTCATCTACAGCGATGAGCTGGGCTGGACCCATGGCCGCCACAATGTGAAGGCTGGCGTGGAGTTCCGCGCCATGCAGTTCAACTATCACACAGACGTAGGAACGTTCATGGGCGGCTACCCGATCATCTTCGATCCGTCCACGACGGCCGGTCCATGGTGGAACTGGGGCGCCTACGATGCGGTGGGCAATGCCTTCGGCAGCTTCTTGCTGGGCGATGTCTACAACGCCGAAAGCAATAACCCCGACAACGAGTATGGAAGGCGCAAGGCATTCTCGGTCTACGCCAGCGACGACATTCGGGTGAATCCGCGGCTGACAGTGAACCTGAGTCTGCGCTGGGATTACAACAATCCCTACAAGGAGAAGTACGGCCACTGGTCCAGCTTCGAACTCAATGACTTGAACCCCACCTCTGGCATGATGGGAACCTATGAGTATCTGACCAGCGGCAGCCAGTCGTTTGAACGGCGCCAGGACTATTACAACTACTCGCCCCACATCGGCGTCGCCTACAAGCTGACGGAGAAGACCGTGGCGCGCGCCAATATCGGCGTTTTCTATGCGCCGCTGAACCTGAACACCTGGGGCGGTATTCCCTATCAGCAAGCTGGCAACGTGGGCTTCCACAACATAACCCAGGAAGGCGCCTTCAATTGGGATGCCGGCTACAACCCGACCCTTGTAACTCCGCAAACCGTGGGTGCGAAGACCCCGATTTACATTACCTCAGACGTGGTCAGCATCGATCCGCGCGCACTGACGCCGGGCAATACACAGCAATACAGCCTGGGCGTGCAACACGAACTGGACCGGGTCACCAAGGTGGATGTGAACTGGATTCAAAGCCACAGCTACCACTTGCAGAGCGGGTTCTTCCAGCACGATCAGCCGAAGATCTCCGATTACCAGAACTATCTTTCGACGGGAAAGTTCCCAGCCAGTTTCAATCAGACCACCTTCTGCAATGTATTTCCAAGCTGCGGTGATACCTGGTGGGCTGGACTTACTCCCTATCCGCAGGTCTATGCAGGTTACACCGGTCCGCTGCTCTCGGTGGGAACGCCGCTGGGCAACGCGGACTTCAAGAGCCTCCAATTCAGCGTGACCCGGCGCTCTTCCAAGGGCCTCTCCGTGCTGGCCAGCTATAACTGGTCGCGTACGCACGGCGATGTAGACTCCGACTTCCAGGAGCCATGGTGGACCGGTTCGCTGCAAAACACGTACGACCTGAAGACTGAAGCCAAAGACATCTCTGACTTCGACGAGACGCATATCGTCAAGGGATATGTGATCTACAACCTGCCCATCGGACGGGGAAAGCAGTTGTTGTCTGATGCCAATCCGCTGGTTGACGACCTTATTGGTGGATGGGCGCTGGACGGCGACTTCCACTACAACACCGGAACGCCGATCTCAGTCCACTCAACCAACTCATATCCCGGATTCAACTCCGTCTACGTCAACCTGGTTTCCGGCTGCAAGCTGACCAATGGAAACCGGAAACTCAACCAGAACTGGCTGAATCTGAGTTGCTTCAAGAACCCGGTTGCCGGCCAACTGGGCACCGCCGGAAACTTCCAGGCGCAGGTGCGCAATCCTGGCATGGCGACGGAGGATCTTGGTCTGCACAAGACGCTGTCCGCTGGTCCAGACAAGCGGTACAACCTGACAGTTCGCATCGAGTTCTTCAACATCTTCAACCGCGATTCGTTGGGCGGGCCGGACACAAATCTGGCCGACACGAGGGCCGACGGTACATCTGCCTTCGGCAATATTGCGGGCTACGGCGGCATCGGCGGGCGCGTCGGGCAGTTTGGCGCACGCTTCACCTTCTAATTCACCTCAAGAATGTTTCCAGGCAGCCGCACTCCGGCTGCCTGGAGCTTTTGACGAACATCCCTGCATCCAGTCCTGTTCTCCGCGTGCCCGTGCGGGGAACGGGACCGGCTGAATCAAGCCGAAGGAGAGGTTGATTGTATGGCAGACTCGAGGAAGTCAGGTTTCCGGTTCGCGCTGTGTGTAAGTGTTGTCTTGCTCGCCGGTTGCGGCGGTGGAGGGGGCGAAACAAACCCTGTTTCCACCCAGCAGGCAACGGCGCCTACGATCTCGACGACTGCCGCGCAGAATGGCGCCGTAGTGGTGACTCTGGCCTCTACGACCACCGGGGCAACAATCTACTACACCATGGACGGCACCACCCCTACCACTTCCTCACAGGTCTACGAGGCGCCCTTACTGGTGGCGTCGAATCTTACCGTCAACGCGATCGCAGCGGCGGCGGGAGACACCAACAGCAGCGTCACCACGCAGATATTCACGCCGAACATTGCCCCCGGAACGCTGGTGTGGTCCGACGAGTTTGCGAACTCGACAGGCGCCAACGCCCAACCCAATAAGCTGGTGTGGACTTACGACACAGGCAACAACGGGTGGGGCAACAGCGAACTGGAGGACTACTGCGCCTGGGGTTCAACGGCCACTCCGTGCAGCACCGCAACTCCGAATGCCTTTGTGGACACCAACGGCTACCTGAACATCGTGGCCGAGCAGCCCTCGAGCGGCGTGTACACATCAGCGCGGATGAAGACCGAGGGATTGTTCAGCTTCCAGTACGGCCGGCTTGAGGTGCGCGCGCAGGTTCCAGAGGCGCAGGGCTTCTGGCCGGCCTTCTGGCTGATGGGCAACAACACCGCGACCGTGGGTTGGCCGGCCTGCGGTGAGATGGATGTTCTGGAGCGGATCGACGCGGCGGGAAATCCGGATTGGAATGAGGGATCGATCCACGGAACCGGCTTTACCGGCGGCAATCTGGGCACCACCTACGATTTTTCCAGTGGCGTAACCGCGTCCACGTGGCACACCTACGGCATGATCTGGCGCAAGGGAAGCGTGGCCTATTACGTGGACGACCCCACCAACCCCTACGTCACCTATACGCCGTCGAGCATCAGCGGCTTCAGCGGCGCGGCCTGGCCCTTCGATGCCGGGCCGAGCTTCATCATCCTGAACCTGGCTGTGGGCGGGAGCTGGCCGGGAAGTCCCAACTCGAGCACTCCGTTCCCCTCTACGATGCTGGTGGACTACGTGCGGGTGTACACCAATTAAGAGGTAAATCTATTGCACCCGGCGCCTAAGGGCGTATCGGAGGGGTGAGGCGCGCGTGAAAGCATCGAAGATAGCGGTTCCGCTTGCAGACCGTATCTCCTTCAAGGAGAAAGTCGCATACTCCCTGGGAGATTCGGCTTCGAATCTCTATTGGAAGACCTTCGAGTTTTTCCTGGTCATCTTTTACACAGACGTGTTCGGCATCTCAGCGGCTGCCGTGGGCACAATGCTGCTGGTTACGCGGATTGCCGATGCGGTGGCCGATCCAGTGATGGGATCGATCGCCGACCGCACCAGGACACGCTGGGGACATTTCCGGCCCTATCTTTTGTGGGGCGCCGTCCCGTTGGCCGCGGCGGGTGTGCTCACCTTCACCACACCAAGCCTTGGCGGCGGGGCCAAGCTCGTCTATGCCTACATTACCTACACTTCCCTGATGTTCATCTACACGGCGATGAACATTCCTTACTCCGCGCTAATGGGCGTGCTCACGCCGAACTCGCAGGAACGCACGTCGATCTCGTCGATTCGCTTCATCGGCGCCTTTACCGCTGGAATGTTCGTTCAGTTCTTCACCCTTCCGCTCGTCAAGTTCTTCGGTCACGGCAGCGATACCCGCGGCTGGCAGATGACCATGGTGCTGTACGGCGCGCTTGCCATTCTTCTGTTACTGCTCTGCTTCATCGGTACTCGTGAGCGCGTTACCCCGCCTCCACAGCAGAATGCGAACATCAAGCGCGATCTGCACGATCTGTTCGGGAGCAAGCCGTGGATCGTTCTGGTCGGCGTGCTGCTGCTGACGCTGGCGGCGTTTGCCGTGAAAGGTTCGGTGACGACTTACTACTTCAAGTACTTTGTGAAGCGGGAAGATCTTCTGGGCTGGTTCCTGCTATCGAACGGATTCGCGTTTGTAGTTGCCGTCTCGATGACTTCGCGCCTGGCAGGGTGGATCGGCAAAAAGCCGCTGTTCATGCTAGCTCTGGGCTTAGGCGGCTTGGTGATCGGCCTCTTCTCGTTTGCGAACCCTGCGGATATCTGGTTCATGTTCGCGCTGCAGATCATATCCAGCTTCATTATCGGGTTCAACTCGCCGCTGGTTTGGGCCATGTTTGCGGATACGGCCGACCACGCCGAATGGCGCACCGGCCGACGCAATACGGGACTGGTATTTGCCTCGGCGATCTTCGCAACCAAGATCGGATTTGCGTTTGGCGCATGGATACTGGGCCTGATTCTCACCTATTTCGGATACGTGGCGAACGTGGCGCAAACTGGCCGCTCGCTCCACGGCATCATCCTTTCCATGAGCTGGATTCCATGCGTGATGCTGGTGCTGGCAGCCGCGGCGATGGCGGCTTACCCATTGAACGACACACTGATGGTAAAAATCGAGGCGGATCTGAAGGAGCGGCGGGGAGAGATCGAGTCATGAAAAATTCCTATCTGAAGACAGCCCTGCTAGGCGTGTTCGTGTTCGCACTACTGGTTTTGGCGACGGCGGCCGATGCAACCACGCGGAAACCCGATCTTACCGTGCAGCAATGGAACGGCAACGCCATCGACTACTCCGGTTACCGTGCTGGCCAGAGCCCGAAGCTGAAGAATTATCCGACACAGGCGCAGGTTCTCCAGGACCTGACGATCTTGAAAAAGAACTGGAAGCTGATCCGGCTTTACGGCGGGGACCAGCACTCCCAGGACGTGCTGGAAGTTATCCGGCATAACAGGTTGGGAATCAAGGTGCTGCTCGGCATCTGGCTCGACGGCAGGGCCGGCTACGAAGGCGAGAATGCAGAGCAGATTGCGACTGGAATCCGCCTGGCAAACAAATACAACAAGATCGTTCTGGCGGTAAGCGTGGGCAACGAGATTCTGGTTTCCTGGTCCGATCACAAGCTGACTGAGGAGAGTGCGATCGGGTATGTGGAACAGGTGAAAAAGGCGGTGAGATGCCCGGTCACGATGGCTGACGATTTCCTCTACTGGCAGCAGCCGCAAGTAAAGCTGACGGACCATGTGGATTTCATTACCATGCACGCGTATCCCATGTGGGGCCGCGAGGACATCGATACGGCCATGGCTTCGACGATCAAGGACTATGAGAGCGTGCGCAAGGCTCATCCGGGAAAGACGATCGTGCTTGGCGAGGCGGGCTGGGCCAGCTTTACAGCAGGCAACCAGCACGTGCCGCGGGCAGGCGACGAGAAGAAGCAGAAGCGTTACTTCGAGGAACTATCCGCATGGGCCAAGGCCAACAACGTTACAACTTTCTACTTCGAGGCGTTTGACGAGCCCTGGAAAGGAATCGGAACCGAGGGGCACTGGGGCCTGTTTTCCGTGGACCGCAAAGCGAAGCTGGCGATGCAGAAACTATATCCCGAGTTGATGCCGGCCGAGCCAACGTCGCCGGGCTATGATTCGCAGCCCGCCGCCAAATAGAGCCGTTGATCGCGGCTTGTGACGGGGGAAGGAATTTAACGAGAGATCAACAACTTGCCGAAAGTTGGAAGTTCAGCAAGTTGCAGATTCGATGAGCAGAGATCCAATCCTGACGGATTATCGGAGGGAGGGGGGTCCAAAGCAGAGGCGATCCAATGAGAACGGCTTATCTAGGAGAAGCGCCCCTCCATCAGGACATACGGAAGGTGGAGGGAGGTCGGATCGAGATCGGTGGCGAGCATTTCTATCGCATCGTCAACTACGACGCGATGCCGCCGTTCCTGATGAGCATCGTCAGCGATTCGGACCATTGGATGTATGTCTCCTCGACCGGCGCTTTGACGGCAGGCCGCAGGGATCCCGACCGCGCTCTCTTCCCCTACTACACCGACGACCGCATCCATGACAGCCAGGATCAGACGGGCGGTAAGACCATCCTCCTCGTCGCCCGCGGCGGGCGCACCGCGCTGTGGGAGCCTTTCTCGCAGCGCTACGAAGGCCTGTATCGCGTCACTCGAAGCCTGTCGAAGAGCGTTTACAGCAACAAGCTCATCTTCGAGGAAGTCAACCACGATCTCGGCCTGTCCTTTTCTTGTGGCTGGATGTCGAGCAACCGGTATGGCTTCGTGCGGCGCGCGGCTTTGGTCAACCTGGGAACGGAACCGGTGGAAATTGATCTTCTGGATGGCATCCAGAACCTCTTGCCGCACGGGGTAACGCGCCGCTTTCAGCTTGAATACAGCAACTTGGTGGACGGCTACAAGGAGAACGAACTGGATCGCAACACAGGTCTGGGTCTCTTCAAGCTCAGCTCTGTCCCGGCTGACCGGCCTGAGCCCAACGAGGCGCTGCGCGTGACCACGGTGTGGTCGGAAGGCCTGGAATCCTCCTGTAGGCTGCTGTGCTCGGGCCAGCTTGATTGTTTCCGCCGGGGTGAGCCAGTAAAAGGGGAAACGCTGGTTCGTGGCCGCCGCGGTGCCTATTTCGTCAACGCCCGGCTAATACTGCCCGCAGGCAGCCGCAAAGAATGGAGTTTGGTGGCGGATGTCGAACAGGACGCAGCGAACGTCGCGTCTCTAGCCCATCTTCTCAACTCCGGCGAGAACCTGCGTGCGCTTCTAGACGAGGACATCGCACGCGGCACTACCAACCTGGTTCGCATCGTGGCCGCAGCCGACGGCCTGCAATGCACTTGCGACGACCTCAGTTCGGACCGGCATTTTTCCAACGCTCTGTTCAACATCATGCGCGGCGGAATTCCCGATCATGGGTACCAGATTTCCCGCGCCGACTTCAAGGCGTTCATCGGCAAGGCCAACCATGACGTAGCCCAACGGAAGGCCGCCTTCCTCGACGCGCTTCCGGAAACCCTCCCGCATAGCCGCCTTCTTGTGCTGGCGCGCGAGCAGGACGACCCTGACCTGGAGAGGCTGGCGCACGAGTACCTGCCGCTGACCTTCAGCCGCCGTCACGGCGATCCCAGCCGCCCCTGGAATAAATTTGCCATCGAGATCAAGAACGACCAGGGCGAGAGGATACTGAACTACCAAGGCAATTGGCGCGACATCTTCCAGAACTGGGAGGCGTTGGCACTCTCCTTTCCCGGCTACGCCGAGAGCATGATCTTCAAATTTGTCGATTCTTCAACAGCGGATGGCCATAACCCGTACCGCATCCTGCGCGACGGCTACGACTGGGAGGTGCTTGACCCGCATGACGCGTGGTCGTACATCGGCTACTGGGGAGACCACCAGGTGGCGTATCTGCTCAAGCTACTGGAACTTTCAGCGCGCTATCATCCTGGCGCGCTCGCGGACCTGCTGAGACGCCGCGTCTTCACCTACGCCAATGTTCCCTATCGCATCAAACCCTATCGCGCGCTTCTCGAGGATCCGCGCAACACTATCGACTTCGACGCTGCTTTGGATCGCGAGATTTACAAGCGGGCGGCAGCGATGGGGGCCGACGGCAAAGCACTTCCTGGCCCGGACGGAGCGCCTTGCCGTGCAAACCTGGCTGAAAAGCTGCTGGTGCTGGTGCTGGCCCGGCTCTTCAACTTCATTCCCGAGGCCGGCCTGTGGATGAATACGCAGCGGCCGGAGTGGAACGACGCCAACAACGCACTGGTCGGCCCAGGAGTCTCGATGGTGACCCTCTGCTACCTGCGCCGGTTCCTGTCGTTTTGCCGCGGCCTCTTCGCCGGCGCCGGCACATCCGCCATCGAGGTCTCCTCGGAAGTCGCCGAAGCTTTTTGCCGCGTGGCTGAAGCGCTCGAACGCCATGCGAGCCTGCTCGGCGGGCCGGTCTCCGACCGGGACCGGAAGATTGTGCTCGATGACCTGGGCAATGCGGGAAGCGACTATCGCGCGGGACTGTATGCCCACGGCTTTTCAGGCCGCCAGACGCCGCTCGCCGTCGCGAAGCTGGCCGCCTTCTGCGATCTGGCGGTTAACTACATGGACCACTCGATCCGCGCCAACCGGCGAGAGGACGGCCTTTATCACTCGTATAACCTCAAGAAGGTTGATGGCGACAAAATCGCGATTCGCCGCCTTTATGAGATGCTCGAAGGCCAGGTGGCCGTGCTGAGTTCAGGTGTGCTCTCCGCGCGAGAATCGGTTGCATTGCTCGACGCGCTCAGGAACAGCCACCTTTACCGTGCCGATCAGAACAGCTATGTCCTCTATCCAGATCGCAAATTGCCGAGCTTTTTTGAGAAAAACAACATTTCGGCCGCCGCCATTGCGAAATCGAAGCCACTGGCAGCGATGATCGCGAGCGGCGACCGCCGTATCGTGGTTCAGGACGTGAACGGCGTGGCGCACTTCAATGCGGCCTTGCGCAACGCCGCGCTGTTGAAGAAGGCGCTCCGGGCGCCCGGCCTGCCGGACGAGGAAAACGCGCGCATTCTAGCGTTGTATGAGGAGGTCTTCGATCACCAGTCCTTCACCGGCCGTTCGGGCACGTTCTACAAGTATGAAGGGCTTGGTTGCATTTACTGGCACATGGTTTCCAAGCTTCTTCTGGCAGTCCAGGAGGTGCTGAACCAGGCCGTGTGCGCGGGTGAGGACGCCGCCGTCATCGGCCGCCTCATCGGCCAATACCGCGAAATCCGTGAGGGCATCGGCGTTCACAAGTCGCCGGAGTTGTATGGCGCAATTCCCACCGATCCCTGCTCCCACACGCCCGGATTCGCGGGAGCGCAGCAGCCGGGCATGACCGGTCAGGTGAAGGAGGATCTTATCTCGCGGCTAGGTGAGCTGGGCATCGCCGTCGAAGACGGACGCCTCTGTTTCCACAGCACACTGGTCAGCCGCAACGAATTTTTGACGGAGGCAAGGCCGTTCCAGTTCTACGATCTCGATGGCCAGGAGCGCAGCCTCAATCTTGACCCCGGAACATTGGTGTTTACCACCTGCCAAGTGCCTGTGGTGGTGCATCGGTCGGGACCGCAGAGGATCGAAATTACCCGTGACGACAACTCCCGCCATACGGTTGAAGCGCTTGACCTCGATGCCGAGACCAGCGCATCTGTATTCGAACGTACCGGAGCGGTTCGCCGTCTGGATGTATTTTTCGACTTCGAAGGCGGCGTGTAATCAGCTTGCAGCCTATCAGTCCGTGGCACAGGTACCTGAAGCCCAGTTGGGCTGCCGCAGATCTTCAGTCACGGCGAGTTCGCCCAACTTTGCGAGGTCACCAAGCCGCAATTCCCTGCTCACCTGCCCGAGTTCCCGGGGAGCGTTCACCTGTCTCCAGAACACGACAAAGACGTTTTAGATCGCATTGCCGGCATTGCTGAATTGCGCACATCCGCCGAATAGACATACAACCATCCAAACAGCCAGCAGATGAAAATTGCCTCTCCTGAAAAGAGAGGCATTTGCTTGTAAACCGTTGGTTCTATTTGGTGCCGGGAGGGGGGGTCGAACCCCCATGACCTTGCGGTCGGCGGATTTTGAGTCCGCTGCGTCTGCCAGTTCCACCATCCCGGCACATCGGTAAATTCTATGTAATTGATTCTAAAGTGGTGGCCAGAGACGGGATTGAACCGCCGACGCCGGCCTTTTCAGGGCCGCGCTCTACCACTGAGCTATCTGGCCTCAGTGCAAACTTCAAGTTGCAATTCCCTGCACGGATTCCGGCATCGCCGGAGTAGGTGGGCGAACCCAGGGACAGTCAGGTACAACAACTTGTGACAGTATACCAAGTCCCCGGTTTCCGCGCCAGAAGCCATGAAAACAAACCCTTCCCCGTGCCGCCCATCCCTGCTCTACACTGGAAGGCATCATGCGCCGACTCATCTGCTTTGCCGCCTGTTTTGTCCTCGCCGCCGCTGCCACCATGGCCCAAACCCAGGCGCCCGCCCAGATGCCGATGGGGGAGGCCCGCGCCGCCCGTGCCTACCAAGCCGCCGCGCACGACGGCCCGCTGGCCCTGCGCGCCTTTCTGGATCAGTTTCCCAAGGGCGCGGATCTGCACATCCACCTTTCCGGAGCGGTTTATGCCGAGAGCTTCATCCGCGATGCCGGCGAGGACGGGTTGTGCGTTGACCCGGTGGCTCTCAGCTTTGCCAAACCTCCTTGCGCGCCGCCGCTGGTGCCGGCAGCGCAGGTCCCTTCCAATCAGGAGCTTTACGACCGGCTGATCAACGCCTTCTCAATGCGCAGTTTTGTCGCTACCCCAGGCTTCAGCGGGCACGACCAGTTCTTCTCGACCTTCAGCCGTTTTGAAGGGCTCGACAAGAAGCACATCGGCGAGTGGGTAGACGAGGTGGCAAGCCGCGCCGCGGCGCAGAATCAGCAGTATGTGGAGCTGATGGAGACGCCGCCCTTCAGCCACGCCGCGCAGATGGCCCACGAAAACCCGATGAGGCAAGACTCGCCCCGGCCGGATTTTGCGCAGTATCGCCAGGCGCTGCTCGCACACGGCCTGCGCGACGAGGTTTCTGCTGACCGCGAGGAAGCGCGCACCGCCGAGGCGCACCGCCGCCAGATTGAGCACTGCGGCACAGCCCAGGCTGCCCCCGCCTGCCATGTGGAAGTCCGTTACATCTACCAGGTGCTGCGCGGCTTTTCGCCAGAGCAGGTCTTCGCGCAAACGCTGCTGGGCTTTGAGACTATCCATGGGAGCATGGATGCGCACGAAGCCAGCTTTGTGGGCATCAACTTCGTCATGCCGGAGGACGGCTATCTCTCCATGCGCGACTATACCTTGCAGATGAAGATGCTCGACTACCTGCACTCGGCCTATCCGCAGGTTCACATCAGCCTGCACGCGGGCGAACTGGCCCTCGGCCTGACGCCGCCCGAGGGGTTGCGCTTTCACATTCGCCAGGCCGTCGAGCTGGGACACGCCGAGCGCATCGGCCACGGAGTGGACGTGATGTACGAGGATGACGCCCCCGGCCTGCTTAAGGAGATGGCCGCGAAACACGTGATGGTGGAGATCAACCTCAGCTCGAACGAGGGCATTCTGGGCATCAAGGGCGCTGACCACCCCTTCCCGCTCTATCGTGCCGCCCATGTTCCGGTCGCGCTTTCGACCGACGATGAGGGCGTCAGCCGCATCGACATCACTCGCGAATACGTTCGCGCCGCGCTGGATTATCACCTGAGTTATCAGGACCTGAAGCAGTTGGCCCGCACCGGCATGGAGCATAACTTCCTGCCCGGCGCGAGCCTGTGGAACGCCCCGGACGTATTTACCACGCCCGCGGCTGCCTGCAAGACGCAGGTTCTCGGCTCCGACAAGCCCACCGCCGGGTGCAAGACGTTCCTCGATGGCAGCGAAAAGGCCGCCGCGCAGTGGGAGTTGGAGCGAAGGTTCAGAGCGTTTGAAGCGAAGTTCTGAGCTTTGCGCTCGAGCCCTTGGGCAGGCGCACTAAGCCACCCGCGAAACTGCCGTCTTTCCCCACCGCCTGCTTCCGTCCTACACTCAAGCACATGGACAATGAGCGCATCCGCGAGCTTTGCCTGGCTCTGCCGTACACGGCGGAGACGCTGAACTGGGGACAGGTTCTCGTCTACTGGGTCGGTGACCGCGAGATTGGCGGCAAGATGTTCGCCCTGACCAACGCCGACGGCATGGAGACCCCGGTCCTGAGCTTCCACTGCGGGCCAGAGCGCTTCCACGAACTGCTGGAGAACGAGGGGATCAGCCCCGCGCCTCACTTGGCCAGAGCGTGGTGGGTCGCGCTGGAGCGGTGGGACGCGCTCAAACCGCGCGAGATCCAGGAAGAACTTGTCCGCGCTCATGCGCTCATCTACAAAAAACTGCCCAAGCGCACCAAGGCCGTTCTGGCGCTGCCGGAAAAAGAGCGTGCCCAACTCATCCGCGCGCGCAAGAAGCTGCGAGTGATTCTCTGCTATGAAACCGAGGTCCAGATTGCCCAACTCATCCGCGCGCGCAAGAAGCTGCTGAGCGCGCAAGCCAAGGCCAAACGGGGCTGAATCAGTCCTGGTTTGCACCCGCTCGGCTCCTTGGGTTAGCGTGAGACCTATGTCTGGTATCTCTTTGGTTTTGGATGGGAAAGTGGCGCTGATCAGCGGCGGCTCGCGCGGAATTGGCGCCGAGACGGTGCGGCTGTTTACCGAAGCAGGAGCGCAGGTGGCTTTCAGCTATCATCAGGCGCGGCGGCAGGCAGAGGCGCTGGCTGAGGAGTGCGGCGGCCCGGAGCGGTGTGTGGCCATCGAGCAGGAGCTACGTACGCCCGCCGACGGCCGTGCGCTGGTGGCCGCGGCTGTGAGGGCCTTTGGCCGTCTGGACGTGTTGGTGGCTAATCACGGCATCTGGCCGCCCGAGAGCGCGCCCATCGCCCTGATGGCCGAAAGCCAGTGGCGGCGCACCCTGGCCGTCAATCTGGATTCGGTTTTCGGGCTGGTGCAGGCCGCAGTGGCGCAGATGGATTTGCAGAATCAGCCACGGCGGTCAGCGGGCGAGGCTGCGGGCCACATCGTCTTGATCAGCTCGACGGCCGGGCAGCGCGGCGAGGCCAACCACGCGGACTATGCCGTGACCAAGGGCGCAATCATCAGCCTCACCAAGAGCCTGTCAAGCGAGTTGGCGCCCAGAGGTATTCGCGTCAACTGCGTTGCGCCCGGCTGGGTCAATACAGAGATGTCGACTGCTTCGCTGGGTGACCCTGTGCTGGGGCCGAAGATCGCCGCAGACATTCCGCTGGGCAGGGCAGCGCACGCGCGGGAGATCGCCGGGCCGGTACTCTTTCTGTGTACGCCGCTGGCCGGCTTCATCTCCGGCGAGGTGCTCAACGTGAACGGCGGCGCGGTATTGGTGGGGTGAGAGGAATAGAGAAAACCATGCGCAGAGTTTTGCCGGCAGTGCTGGTCTTGATGCTGCTGGCCGCGCCGCTGGCCACACGGGCGCAAGCTGGCGAGGAGACCGGCCAAAAGAACGGACGCCAGGCACGCGCGGCGCTGGACGCGATGGTGCAGGCTCTGGGCGGCCAAGCCTGGCTCAAGATGAAGAACCAGATGCGGCAGGGGCGCGTGGCCGCTTTCTTTCATGGCAATCCCACGGGGGGAAGCACAGACTTTTGGGAGTGCCACGCGTGGCCCGATCACGACAGGTTCGAGTACGGCAGGCATCGCGACGTGGTGCAGTTTTACGTGGGGCGCGCGGGGCTGGAGGTGACCTACAAAGGCAAGGCGCCGTTGCCTCAGGAGCAGGTGGACGACTTCCTGCGCCGCCGCGATCACTCCATCGAGACCGCCATGAAGGTGTGGCTCAAGGACCCCAGAACCATTTTGATCTACGAGGGGCAGCACTTGGCCGAACGCCACCTGGCCGACCAGGTGACGCTGATCTCCGCCGAAAACGAGGCCGTTACCATCTTGATAGACGTGGAGACCCACCTGCCCCTGCGCTGCAGCTTCGAGTGGCGCGACCCGGTTTACAAGGACAAAAACCTGGAGGCGGAGGAGTATGACGACTACCACACAGTGGACGGCTTTCCGACGCCGTTCATTCTCACCCGCTTCAAAAACGGCGAGATGATCCGGCAATACTTTGTGGTTCACGTCGAGTACAACCAGGCGCTGGCGGCCGATTTCTGGAGCGTGGACGCGGCCGAGGGGCGCATCAAGAAGTAGCGGCGCACGCACAGGTTCACTGAGTATGTGTTCCCGTGAAGTTATGGACAGTAAGTGTTTTAATTTGAATATTTTAGGAGATGATCCACGGCTTCACAGGTTCTATTGGTTATGTGTCTCCGTGTAGGCCGTATGTTTAAGTTGTTGATATTGAATAGGTTATGTGCGTCTCCACAGTTTCACCAGTAAAAACCTGCAAAATTTATTCTTGTTGGTTTTGGCAGTCGCCGAGCGGCAAGTTACTGGAAGGGCTGTGGTTACGGATGGAACAGTACTGGCGGAACTACTGATGCCGGGCTACATTTTGATGAGATTACGGACAGTTGCGGGGAGTAAAGTGTCGCGTTTGGCTGCCCAAACCCGCGCCGGCGGTAGGCATCGCCGGGAATGGTTACGGTGAGGTTGCGCATGGCTTCTCCGTTTGAAGAGGGATTTCGCGCCCTTTTCTTTTCTCTTCCAGTGTGCGCCGATGGAGGGTTATTCTCGGCAAGGACTGGCCGTCCAGAAAGACTCCCCTTTGACTTCGCTCAGGGCCGCTTCTGATGAACGGGGCGGAATCAAATCCTGGGTCTTGAAAAAATCAGCAAGTTAGCGGATTTGTGCGACTGGCGGTTCTTCCTGCCCTGGTTCACTTCAGCCGTCCCTTGCCGGGGTGCTCAGAATGACAGGAGGGATGTGGCACCCTCATTGGCGGAAACTCAAGGGTGGGGTACCCGGCAATCGGTAGTTAGTGAGGATTGAATGGTTATCACGAACCCAGTTTTTACTCCTCCTCCTGTGCAGAGGCTGCTCTCGCTGGACGTGCTGCGCGGTGTCACCATCGCCTTCATGATCATGGTGAACAACAACGGAGGCCCCGGCGCGTGGGGCTTTATGAAGCACTCCGCATGGAACGGGCTGACGGCCACAGACCTGGTTTTTCCCACATTTGTCTTCGTGGTGGGGGTCTCGATCGTGTTTGCATTTGAGGCGCGGTTGGCTCGCGGCACTACGCGCACTGAACTGACGTGGCACACAGTAAAACGGGCGGCGATTCTGTTTCTGCTGGGGATCGTGTTGAACGGGTTTCCATTTTTTGAGCTTGCACACTTGCGGATCTATGGGGTGCTGGAGCGCATCGCGGTCTGCTACCTGGTGGTGGGGCTGTTTTACTTGTGGGAGAGGCGCGTATGGACCAAGGTTGCAGTGCTGGCGGCGGTGCTGGTGGGTTACTGGGTGCTGCTGCGCTGGGTTCCGGTGCCGGGAGCGGGGATGCCGGGGCGGGATATTGCGCTCCTTGATCCGGATCAAAATATGGTGGCGTGGCTGGAGCAGCACCTTATGCCCTTTCACCCGTATGAGGACTGGACCCCGCACAGCCTGCGCGTTCCTGATGGGTTGCTCAGCGACATTCCAGCCTTGGGCACAACTCTGCTTGGGTTGTTGGCCGGGCTGTGGCTGCGGACCGGAAGGGCGGCCAAGGCCAAGACGGTGGGTTTGGCCCTGGGGGCGGCGGCTTGCCTGGGCTCTGGCTACCTGTGGTCGGTATGGTTTCCGCTCAACAAGAAGATGTGGACCAGCTCGTATGTACTGGTGGCGGCCGGTTGGTCGCTGGCTGCGCTGGCGCTGGCTTACTGGGCCGTGGAAGAGAAGGGCTGGCGCAAGGGATGGACCTGGCCCTGGCTGGTGTTTGGGTCGAATGCCATCGTGGCCTATATGTTCAGCGGAATGCTCCCAGCCGCGGCGCGGGCTGCTTACTCGCACGCGATTGGAAAACCCGTGGGCCAGCCAACTCATGCAGGCCGAATCTTGTTTTCGGGCATTCCCGATCCAGGCTGGGCGGCGTTTGCGTACTCGCTGTCAGTTTTGGCGGTTTGTTTTGTTCCGGTGTGGGCGCTTTACCGGAAGAAGATTTTTGTAAAGATATAGAATGTTTTTCTTATTGGTGTAGAGTACGGCGTGGACCGGGAGGTCCACGCAACAGCCGGCCAGGAGGCCGGCGCTACCTTTTGCCGGCGCTAGCTGTTCTTGCAGCGACCGGCAACCTTGGGGCAGGCGGGACGAGAGCCGATTTATAATCCAGAGGAGCGCAAAGCTGCTTTACCAGCCGCTCTTTGGAGACCTGCATGACACTTGATATCCAGGAAATCCTGGGTTTACTTCCCCACCGCTACCCGTTTCTGTTGATTGACAGAGTCGTGGAGTTCGAGCGCGCCAAGCGCCTGGTAGCCATCAAGAATGTAACCGTCAACGAGCCGTTTTTTCAGGGCCACTTCCCCGGCTATCCGATCATGCCCGGCGTACTGGTGATTGAGGCCATGGCCCAGGCCGGCGCCATCATCATGATGACCGAGATTCCCGACCGCGAGAAGAAACTGGCGGTCTTCACGGGCATTGAGCGCGCCAAGTTCCGCCGCCAGGTGACACCGGGAGATCAATTGCGCATCGAAGTGGACGTGCTGGCGTTCAAGACGCGCGTCGGGCGCATGGAGGCCAAGGCCTTTGTGGACGGCAAGCTGGCCTGCCAGGCCATACTGACATGCTCGATTGTGCCGCGTGTGCGCGAGGACGCACCAGCAGCCACTGAGGCTCAGCAAGAGGCTATACCGGCGGCTGCCGAGACTCAGCAAGAGGCAGCGCAGTGAGCATTCATCCCAGCGCTGTTGTTGCCGCGGGTGCGGTGGTTCCCGACTCCTGCACCGTCGGGCCCTTCTGCACGATCGGGCCGGAGGTGGTGCTGGGCGAGGATTGCACGCTGGTTTCTCACGTGGTGCTCGACGGCCACACCCGCATCGGCGCGCGCAATGTGTTTCATCCCTTCTGCGCGGTGGGCGTTCCGCCGCAGGACCTGAAGTATAAAGGCGAGCCAACCTCGCTGGAGATCGGCGACGACAATACGATTCGCGAGTCGGTGACCATTAGCCGTGGAACGGTGAAGGGCGGCGGGATTACGCGGCTGGGCTCGAACAATCTGCTGATGGCTTACGCGCATATCGGCCACGATTGCCAGGTGGGCAGCCATTGCATTCTGGCCAACTGCGCGACGCTGGCCGGCCACGTCCACATCGAGGACTATGCCAGCGTGGGAGCCTTCTGCCCGGTTCACCAATTCTGCACGGTGGGCGCGTATGCCTTCATCGGCGGCGGTACCATCGTCACCCAAGACGTGCTGCCCTTCTCACTGACCTCGGCGCGGCGCGAGAACAAGGCCTTCGGCATCAACAAAGTTGGCCTGACGCGGCGCGGCTTCTCGCACGAACGGCTGCTGACGTTGCAGAAGGCTTTCCGGCTGCTGCTGGCGGCGAAGCTGAACACGACGCAGGCCGTGGAGAAGATCAAAGAGCTGGAAGGCGAGGATGCGGCGCTCGTGGCCGAGTTTATCGAGCGCAGCCAGCGCGGGGTTATCAAGTAGTGATGAAACTCGGCCTCATCGCCGGCAACGGCCGCTTTCCGTTTCTGCTTCTGGATGCGGCGCGGGCGCAGGGATTGACCGTGGTGGTTGCGGCCATCCGCGAAGAGACCGACGCGGAGATGGACCGGCGGGCTGCCGCGGACGATGGGATCACTGTCCATTGGCTCTCGCTGGGCGAGCTGTCGCGGCTGATCGAGACCTTTCGCAAGGAAGGCGTCGAGAAGGCGGTGATGGCCGGCCAGGTAAAGCACAAGCAGATTTTCTCGAGCATACGGCCCGACTGGCGGCTGGCCAAGCTGCTGCTGAATCTGCGCACACGCTCGACGGATATGCTGTTGGGCGCGGTGGCCAAGGTGCTGGGCGACGAGGGCATCGAACTGATAAGTTCCACGGCTTTTCTGGAACCGCTGCTGGCGCAGGAAGGCGTGCTGACGGAGCGCGCGCCGGATGAGGAAGAGCGCAAGAATATCGAGTACGGCCTGAGTGTGGCGCGCGCCCTGGCCGGTTTCGACATTGGTCAGACAGTGGTGGTGGCCGCGCAAGCCTGCGTTGCGGTGGAGGCGATGGAAGGCACCGATGCGGCCATTGAGCGCGCCGGCGTGCTGATGCGCTCGATGGAAGAAGAAGCCTCAACACTGGAGCGGAGCCTGACCGTCGTCAAGGTGGCCAAGCCGAATCAGGATATGCGCTTCGACGTGCCGGTCATCGGCATTGCGACGGTGGAGGCGATGATCCGCGCCGGCGCCCGTTGCCTTTCAGTCGAGGCCGGCCGCACGCTGCTCTTCGATCGCGACAAACTGGTGGAGCGCGCCGCGCAGGCGGGGATTGCAATACAGGGAACAGGGAATAGGGAATAGGGAACAGGGAATAGATAGCGGCGTAACGGCGCAGCGTTCGCTTCTCAATATTTACTGCTATTCTGGCGCCAGCAGGATTTTCCAGTTGCTCATCCTGCTGTTCCCTGTTCCCTATTCCCTGCTTTTGGAGGTTCCCCGTGAGAATACCCCTTCTCCTTGCCCTTACCGCGGCCGTAGTTGTTGCGGCTTCGTTTGCCACCGTCCGCGCGGCCGCTCAAACAATGCCCAGCGTGGGTCAGGTTGCGCCCGGCTTCACCCTCCCCTCGCAAGATGGCTCACAGATTTCGCTTGCGAGCTTTCGCGGCAAGTGGGTGGTGCTCTACTTCTATCCGAGGGACATGACCTCGGGCTGCACCATTGAGGCGCACAACTTTCAGCGCGACGCGGCCAAATTTGACGCGGCCAACGCGGTGATTCTGGGCGTGAGCGTGGATACGCCGGAGAGTCACAAACAATTCTGCACCAAGGAGGGGCTTACCTTCCGCCTGCTGGCCGACCCGGCGCACAATGTCGTGGAAGCCTATGGTTCGCTGGGCAGCTTCATG
Organism: uncultured Occallatibacter sp.; assembly: GCA_964420185.1. GTDB lineage: Bacteria > Acidobacteriota > Terriglobia > Terriglobales > Acidobacteriaceae > Telmatobacter. The sequence continues at coordinate 57,363 of CAYQSI010000008.1, forward strand.
GGCATCAAGATCGCCAGCCGCAACACTTTTCTGATCGATCCCGAGGGGAAGATTGCCAAGGTGTGGACCAAGGTCGAAGTGCAGCACCACTCCGCTGAGGTGCTGGCGGCGATTGCTGAATTGAAAAAGTAGGCAGGCTGAGCAATTCTCCTATAGAGTGCGGCGTGGACCGGGAGGTCCACGCGACAGCCGGCCAGGAGGCCGGCGCTCCCTGTTCTTGCAGCGACCGGCAACCTGAGCCTAGCAAGAGTTCCACTCTATACCAACAAGAAAAATGCTCTGAGTCCAGACGCAAAAAAGCCCGGCGATGAGCCGGGCTCTTTTGCTTGCCTTGTACTACAGGTTGCCGCTGCTACTTGGTTGCCTTCTTCACAGGGGCCTTCTTCGCAGGGGCCTTCTTGGCGACTGCCTTCTTCGCAGGAGCCTTCTTCGCAACTGCCTTCTTGGCAACTGCCTTCTTCGCCGGAGCCTTCTTGGCAACTGCTTTCTTCACTGCTGCCTTCTTGGCGGGCGCCTTCTTTGCTGCTTTCTTAACTGCCAACGGTTTACCTCGTTTGGTGGGTTTGCTGGCGCTCTTGCCGGCCACGGCCTTCTTGGCCACAGCCTTTCCGCCCTTCGCGCCAGTACTGCTCTTCTTTGCGGCGGACTTCTTTGCGGCCTTTTTGGCCACAACTTTTTTCGCAACTGCCTTCTTGGCTACAGCTTTCTTAGCCGGAGCTTTCTTTGCCGGCGCCTTCTTCGCTGGGGTCTTTTTGGCAGCCTTTTTTGCGGGAGACTTTTTCTTCGCAGCCTTCTTAACGGCCGGTTTCGATGCGGGTTCTTCCACGACCACGATCACCGCCTCCTCAGCCTCTTCCTCATCGTCGTCCGAGGAAGTAAGCACGCTGGAGGTTTCAACCTCTTCATCCTCTTCAAAGTCGTCGTGATCGGATTCAAGCTCTGCCGGCTTGGCATTCGCTTCGCCATCGCTCATCGCGTACATCCTGAACACTTCTTCCATCCCATTGCCTCCAGCGGCTTGCCGCTGCACTTGTTTGCATCTCGATTTTCACGCGGCGGAAAAACAGCGTACCGCTCGCGGAAGCTATTCTAGCAATAGCTTGCACGCAAACACCAGCAAATAACAAGCACGAAATGGAGTTCAAGCAAATTTTATTTTGCTTTGCGAACTCTGGAAGCCGATGCGGGCTTCTTCGCAAGGGATTTTTTTGCGTCCGATGTGCCGCGTTTTTTTGCGCTGGCAGCGGTTCCGGAATGTTTCGCGGGCGCTTCCTTTGCAGCCGGCGCGACATTCTTTTTTGACGCATGCCTGGCCGCACCCTTCACTTCCGCGTCCTTTGCCGGCGCGGCTTTGCGCGTATCGGCGCTGGCTTCAGAAGCGCCGCGGCGATTACCGCGAACTGCTGTGCGCGGCGCACTCGCGGAGTCGGCGACATGTAGACGCTGGCCCGGCTTTACCTTGATGCCGGAGATCTTGTTCCAGCGGCGCAACTGATTCAGCGGCACGCCGAAGCGGTCGGCAATGGTGACCAGCGTATCGCCCTTGCGGGCGGTGTACAGCACGGTGGTGCGCGCGGAGGGCGCGGCGGAGGGCGCCACGGGAACTACGAGCGCCTCAAGACCCGCAACGGCATCGCTGGAGCTGAGTTGATTGGCGGCCGCCAGATCTTCCACCGTTACGTGATACTCGCGCGCCACAGAGGCGAGCGTATCTTCGGACGCGACGCGATGATAGCGCCACGCATTGCGCTTGCCTTCAGGAACCGCCGCGACGCGCTGCTCAAACAGCGTTGCCGTTCCGGCGGGCAGATGCAGATCGAATGATGTATCAGGCGGCGTGGCCATCCGCAGCAGGCTGGGGTTCAACGCCATCAGCTCAGTGACCGGCGCTCCCACCATGTCCGACACCAGCCTGAGATCCATCGGATAGTTGATGGTGACTGTGTCGGTTAGCACGGGCGGGTCGAGCGTTAGATCGTCGAAGCCGTACTGCGTGGGATGGTTGGCGATGATGATGGCAGCCAGAATTTCCGGCACGTAGTTCTTCGTTTCGGCGGGAAGATTATTGCGCTTGTAGAGTTCCCAAAAGTCGGCGTAGCCGGTCTTCTCGACAGCGCGCTGCACATTGCCCGCGCCCCAATCGTAACCGGCCATGGACAAATACCAATCGCCCAACTGGTCGTCAATGAACTTCATGTAGCGGGCGTAGGCGCGTGTGGATTTCTCCGGATCGAAGCGCTCGTCGACATACGCATTGCGGACCAGCCCATAGTTGCCGTGGGGCATGAACTGCCACATTCCGCCCGCGCCGGAGCCGCGATTGAGCGCACGCGGATTGAAGCCCGACTCGGCGACAGCGAGATAGATCAAATCCTGCGGCACACCTTCTTCGGCCATGACGCGCTGAATCATCGCCTTGTAGCGGCCAGCGCGCTGGAAGGAGTGCAGCAGCGTATTGTGGCCCTTCTGCGTGTTGGCGAAGAAGTTGATGTAGACAGCGACATAGTCGTTGACCACCAGCGGCAAATCGGATTTGGTGGTGGCCAGTTCAGCCGTGGCCTTGGCCACAATGTTGGGGTCCACCACGAAGGTGACGTCGCTGGCCGCCTCGGCGGGCGTGGGCTCTTCCTTGGGCACAAAACCGTTGCCCTGCTTGAGCGCCTCCATCTCCATCGCATTGACGCCGTCCACGACGCGGTCGAACTCCTCCTGCAATTCGACATTGCTTTTGATGTCGATGCCGGAGGCCAGCATGAGGTCCACGGCGCGATCGAACTCTTCCTTGGCTTCGGGCAATCTGCCTTTGCGATAGTCGGCCTCGCCGTGGGCGTAGGCCTCTTCCACCTGCTGGATCAGCAAGCGTCCCCGTTGCTGCTCACGGGTAAGCTTGGGCTGCGCGGGAGCAGCAGCTTGCGTAGCGGGCGCGGACGATGGGGACGGCGCGAGCGCGGGAGCGGTGGCCTGCGCGCCCTCAGAAGCGCCCGTGGGCGCGGTGGGGTTGCAGCCTGCCAGCGAGAAAGCCAGTACAACACAGCCGAGAAATCGATACGGAATCTTGCGAATATGCATGAGGGTTACTGTTGTCCTGCCGTCGAAAGCCCGCTAAAGGCTCTATGCCGATGATAAGCTATGCCATGGAGGCACGTGCGCGGGACGGCGCGAAAAGCCTCTACTGTCAGGTCCCCATGGACGCTCGCTTTCTCAGAAATTTCGCGATCATCGCCCACATCGACCACGGTAAGTCGACGCTGAGCGACCGTCTGCTGGAGCTGACTGGCTCAGTGACCGGGCGCGAGATGCAGGCGCAGATTCTGGACGACATGGATCTGGAGCGCGAGCGCGGCATTACCATCAAGTCCCACGCGGTGCGCATGATGTACAAGGCGCACGACGGCAACACCTACCAGCTCAACTTGATCGACACGCCGGGACACGTGGACTTCAGCTATGAGGTTTCGCGCTCGCTGGCCTCGTGCGAGGGCGCGCTGCTGGTGGTGGACGCCAGCCAGGGTGTGGAGGCGCAGACACTGGCCAATGCGTATCTGGCCATCAACCACGGCCTGGAAATTATTCCGGTCATCAATAAAATCGATCTGCCCTCGGCGGACATCGTGCGCACCCAGGAGGCCATCGAAAAGGCTGTAGGGTTGGACGCCACCGACGCCATCCCGGTAAGCGCCAAGACAGGCCAGGGCGTCGCCGAGGTGCTGGAAGCCATTGTTCACCGCCTGCCGCCGCCCACGGGCGACCCCGCCGCGCCTTTGCAGGCGCTGATCTTCGACTCGTGGTTCGATGCGTATCGCGGCGTCATCGTGCTGGTGCGCGTCATGCAGGGCACGCTGCGCAAGGGCCAGCGCATCCGCCTGATGTCGAATGGGAAAGCTTTTGAAGTGGAGTCCATGGGCGTGCTGATGCCCAAACCGGTGGAGATCGGCGAACTGCGCGCCGGCGAGGTAGGCTTCTTCGCGGCCACCATCAAAACCGTCAGCGACACCAAGATCGGCGACACCGTAACCGACGACACCAGGCCCGCCGCCGCGCAGTTGCCGGGCTTTGAAGACATCAAGCCGATGGTCTTCGCCGGACTCTACACGGTGGACTCGCACGAGCACACGCTGCTGCGCGACGCGCTGGAGAAACTGCGTCTCAACGATTCGTCATTTTTCTTCGAGCCGGAGAGCTCGGCGGCCCTGGGCTTCGGCTTCCGCTGCGGGTTTCTCGGGCTGCTGCACATGGAGATCATCCAGGAGCGGCTGGAGCGCGAGTACCAACTGGACCTGATCACCACCGCTCCCGGCGTGCGCTACCACATCACGCTGACCGACGGCAGCGTAATGGAAGTGGACAATCCCTCGCGCTGGCCCGATCCCACGAACATCGAATCCATCCGCGAGCCGGTCATCCTGGCCAAGATTCTTACCAACGAGGAATACGTGGGCGGGATCTTCAAGCTGGTGGAGGAAAAACGCGGCAAGCAGTTGAACTTCGAGTACATCACCCCCACCCGCGTGCTGCTGACCTACGAGTTGCCGCTCAACGAGATTGTGCTCGACTTCTACGACCGGCTTAAATCCATCTCCCGCGGCTATGCGTCGCTGGACTATCAATTGGCCGGCGAGTGGGAGTCGCCGATGGTCAAGCTGGACATCCTGGTCTCCGGCGAGCCGGTGGATGCGCTCTCGATCATCGTCCACCACGACGTTGCCTACGAGCGCGGCCGGGCGCTGGTCTCGAAGATGCGTGAATTGATTCCTCGGCAGCAGTTCGAGGTGGCCATCCAGGCGGCCATCGGCGCCAAGATCATCTCCCGGGAGACGGTGAGCCCGCTGCGCAAAAACGTATTGGCCAAGTGCTACGGCGGCGACATCAGCCGCAAGCGCAAGCTATTGGAAAAACAGAAGGAAGGCAAGAAGCGGATGAAGCGCATCGGCAAGGTGGACATCCCGCAGGAAGCCTTCCTGGCGGTGCTGAGGATCGGCGAAGACGCGCAAAAGTGAGCGTCAATCTGTGATCCAATTCACAATTCATTCATTCGCATTTGTGGATAACCCTGGGAAGCCCTCAGACACGCCGCCGACGCTTCCTAACCTCAAGGGGAAGAGGGCGATCTCTTGAGGTTGATTGATAAATAAGGAGTTACGCTGCCTACCAGAAGAGAACAGTTTTTGGCAAGAGGAGAATTCTGAATTCTTTCACCAGATTCGCGAAAGTAATCCACAGATTTTTCCACAAGAAAGTGCTGAGAAGTCACAGGGGATAGCGTGGACTGGCGAGCAAGCGTTCCAGCGCTCTTGAAAAAATATCACTGCAACGACAAAAGCCCCGCGATGCGGGGCTTTTGACCTTGCCTTCGAGCTGCGAAACTCTTAGTGCTTGACGGGAGGCTTGGCAGCCGGTTTTGCCGGCGCCGCTGCTGCCGGCTGGGCCGGAGGAGCGGGCACGCCCGACTTCAAGTTGTAGGCATCGATGATCTGCTTGGTGATGTTGGTGGACTCGCTGGCGTAGAGCACCGGATTCTGCTGCTGGGCAACGTCCAGCACGAGGGTGAATCCCTGCTGCTGCGCGTAGCCGGCCAGAACGTCGTACACCTTGGAGGCCAAGCCGTTGTAAAGCTCCTGCATCTCAGCCTGGAAGTCGTTCTGGGCATCCTCGGCCTGACGCTCCAACTGCTTCTTTTTGTCGTCGATGGCCTTGGCGCGGCTGGCGCGTTCGGCATCGCTCAGCTTGTCGCCCTGGGCCTGGAGCTGTTTGGTCAGGCTGTCGATATCGTCGCTCAGGGCCTTCAGTTGCTGGCGTTTGGGATCGTACTTCTTTTGCAGGTCGGCGAAGTTGCGCTGGCCCTCATTGGTTTGGGCCACGGCCACCTGAAAGGCGATGACGGCAATCTTGGCTGGACCGGCAGGCGCCGCGGCGGCGGGAGCAGGCAAAGTTTGGGCAGCGGCGCTCAGGACCAAGCCCGAGGCCAGCGTAGCGATAAGTGCAAGCGAGCGCTTCATGCGAATGTAAAGCTCCTTCGGAATTCCTGTGGGTTTGTCCGCGCCTGGGTGCGGAAACAAGTCTGTGCCTCCTGAGGAGCCTCGCGGTCTATTCCGGGACTCTGTGCCAGATGGGGCAGAGGCAAGAAAAGACGCGGCCGGAGACGTCAGCAGGAACTAGATGGATTATAGGAGGCCAGGCTGGGAGCGTCAAACCGGCAAATGGTAAATATTCCGGGCTTGCCGTCCGCTTCATACCTTGCCGCCCACGCTTATTGGACGCCATGGAGGGGCAGAATCCCCAGCCGTATCATCATGACGCCGATCAGCCCCAACAGACTCAGAATCAGCCACAGCACAGCCAGGACATAGAAGGGAATTTGCAGCCGGGGCCAAAGTTTCGGCGGCCAATCATCGACCAGTTTGTCGCGCAGCGAATCACTGAATCGCAGGGGGATGTCTTCGCCCTCGGCGGCCGGCCGCCATTCCGAGGCGATGAAGGTAGCGCGCAGGTTGGTCAACAGCAGGCCGAGGAAAAGGATTCTCAGCACCCCGCCGGGGGTGAAGAAGAGGCCGGAGAGCATGGTGTAGAGCGTATCCACGAGATAGCAGGCAAAGATCAGGGCCGCCGCCGGCCAGCATTTCTCTCTGACGCCCATGCCGCCCGTAAAGTAGACCAAACCGCCCAGAAAGCCCAGGGCGATGAGCAGCGGGTTGCCGGTGAAGAGCGAGAACCCCAACTGAAAGACGGCAATCAGAAAGCAGATCCAGAAGCCCTGTTGGCCCAGGTAATCCACGTCCCAGGCGTTCTCCACGGTGGGCCAGAAGATGCTTTTCAAACGACCGTCAGAGCGATCGCTCTTTCCAGACAATCCAAGGCTTTGCATGGTGACCAGATTGCGTGAGCGCGCCGCCTGTGTCAAGGGCCGAAGCAGATGTTGATGGAGGAGAAGTCGGCGTTTGCACCAGCAAAAGGGCCGCTCATTGCGAGCGGCCCCAGAGACTTGCTTGTTGAATTCTGCCCCTAGAAGGTGGTGGAAACCGTCAGGCGGAAGGTCTTGCGCGGTTCGCGGAAGTCGTTCCGCGCTCCGTAAGCCTCAATCGCTTCGTTGTAGGTGTAGTCGCCCGCGCCGCCCGTCGGGAACATATCGCGCGTGATCAACTGTGCCGAGCAACTCTGATTCTTGCTTCCAAGTCCAAGGTTGCAATAGGGCCTCTCATAGAGCCGCAGGGGGTTGTAGGCATAGTAGAGGCGGAAGGGCGCGTTGATGACGGGCATGATCACGGAGAGCTCAGCGCCGGTGGACATGCGCGGAACGAAGTTGGTGCCGGCGATGGGGTGGATATTGCGCTGGAAGCCAACCTGCGAGCCCGGAATGCCGCCCTGGCAGGCGCCGTTGTTCCACACCGGGCAGCCATAGAGCGGCGCGGTGAGCGAGGCAAAACCTTCCGGACTCTGCTTCAACTGCCCCTTGTTGAGGGCCGTGTCGACGCCGAAGTCGTTGAAGAAGGAGAAGGTCACCGGACCGGCGATGGGAATGCGGTACTCGGCATTGGTGGTGAGGTTGGTATCGCCGCCAATGGAGGCAATGCCGTAAATCGGCAGCGGCACCTGAATGCACTGGTTCAACTGCGGATTGGTTGGGTCGCGGGGAACGCAGGTGCCGTCCGGGTTGGTCAACTGCAGGTTGATGCGTGTGGGGACATAGCCGTAGGGGGTGGCGCCACGGACGTCGAAGCCGCGCAAGTCGCCCTCACCGCCGGAGTAGAAGCGGTTGTTGGGCGGAGCGACGGCGCCGCCGAAGCCCTGCACATAGCCCAACTGGGCGCGCAGGCCGAGCACGTTGCGCCCAGACTGCGACGGTGTGAGGTAGTGCATTGGCATGAACTGCTTGTAAGCCAGCATGGGCGCGACATAACGGACGTTGCCCCAGATGCCGGAGGTCTGGACTACCAGGGTGTATTCCTTGCCGTTGCGCGGACGCATGGGATTGTTGACGGTGTTGTAGATGTAGCTCAGGGAGACGTCGCTGTTGACGATGCCAGCCAGCGCATTGGAACCCTGGATGCCGGAGCGGAAGCTGATGGTCTGGAAGAAGTTCTGCGATGCGGTGGAGAAGGCGGTAATCGTCGATTTGCTCAGCGAATAGGTGAAACCGACGCGCTGGAAGGCGTGCCGCTTGAGCGGATAGCTGAGCGAGAAGTTCATGCCGGTGGAAGCCTGGTTGTAGTTCTGCGTCAGCGATTGCTGCGCCGCAGTCAGGTTGACCGACTGGCCGGTGGTGGCCTGGTAGTTTTTGGCCGCGTTGAAGTCCTGCTTGTTGTTGAATATCTGGAAGCCCAGATTGAGCGGGCGATTGCGAATGTAGGGCTGGGAGAAGCCGAACATGAAGGTGCGGCTCACGTTACCCAGATTGCCCTGCAGGCTGAGCGTTTCGCCCAAGCCGAGGAAGTTGTTGGTCTGGTAGTTGACGCCCAGGAAGGCGCCGGAGAGGCCGCTCATGCCGCCGTTCAGGCCGATTGAGTTCTTGCCCTTCTCCTTGACCTTGAGCAGCAGGTCCACGGTGCCAGCCTCGGCATCCTGGTGGGCTTCCGAGTCCTGATCAACCTTGAGTGGTTCAAAGTACTCGAGCTGGTTCAGCCGGAGCAGGCTGTACTCCCAGAGTTGCGAATTGTAGACCTGGCCTTCTTCCAGCATCAGTTCGCGGCGAATGACCTTGTCGCGGGTGATGCGGTTGCCCTGGAACTCGATGCGGGAGACGTAAAAGGGCTTTCCCTCGTCGATGTCGATGCTGAGGGAGACGGTCTTCTTCTGCTCGTCGAAGGAAGCTTTGGGAATACCGCCAAAGTTGATGTAGCCCAACTGGCCGTAAGCCTTTTTGAGGTTATCCAGGCCCTTGCCGATCATGGTGGCGTTGAACCAGTCGCCGTCGCGCACCGCAAAGGTGCCACGCAAGGCTCTTACGTTGGATACGGCCTTGTTGCCAGTGAAGGTGATGGTGCCCAGGCGGTAACGCGCGCCCTCTTCAATGGGCATGAGGATGTCAATGCGCTTGCCCTTATTGGGCCGGAAGGTGAACCAATTCAGACCGCCCTGGTCGCGAATCTGCGTTTTGGGCTCCTCGATGGCGGCGTTGTAATAGCCCTTGTCGCGGTAGGCCTGACGCACCCGCTCTGTATCCTCCTCCAGCTTGGAGGCGTCGAAGGTCTGGGAAAACAGATCCTCGAAGACGATCGAATAGGGAATGCCGATGGGCTTGAGGTTCTTCATCGAGCGACGCAGGGGAAGCGCGCCAATGTGCTGGTTGCCAGTGAACTTGATCTGGCCGACCTTGACCGTGGGGCCTTCCTTAATGTTGAAGTTCACCTGCACCGAGGCCGGAGGGATGGTCTTCACCTCGGTCTTGATGGTGGCAAACTGATGGCCGTGCTCGGAGAGGATGTCTTTGAGGACAGTCTCGGCGCGCTTGATCTTGGTTGGGTCGTACTGGCTCTCGACCGTGAGGCCGACCTTCTCCTTCTTGAAGCGGTCGAGCACGTCGGACTGCGAGACGGCGTTGAGGCCTTTGTAATTGATCTCGCGGATGGTGGGCCTCTCCCGGACGAAGATGTTCAGGATGATGCCCTTCTCCGAGTCCTCGCGCTCAATGCGCACATCGTCGAAGTACGACGTGTTCCACAGCGAGTTGAAGTCGCGCTCGATGGAGATCGGGTCGTAGGAGTCGCCGGGGTGGGTAAAGAGCCGGGCCAGCACGGTTTCTTTGGGAATGCGCCGGTTGCCGATGACCCGAATCGACTCGATGGTTTGCGACTGTTGGGCCAAGGCTGCGCCGGCGGAGAGCGCCAGAGCGAGCACGAGCACAGTGCGTGCCAAACGGTTCGTGGTCCGCAAGGCGCGGAGGATGGAAATGTGCTTGATCTTCACCGGGCGGGAGCCCTGCGCTGAGCACACGTACTGGTGCGGTCCATAGTTCGCCATCAGGTTCGGCTTCACGGGAAGAATATCGACACCCTCGCTGCTGAAAAATCTGATCCTGCCTAAAGGAAAGACCAATTTTACCACCCCAACGACAAAGACCTTTAGCTACCAGACCAGTCGCCGGGAACCCCGGTTACCACCCCATCGACGAAGACCTGTCGCTGGAGCACCCGAGATTAATTAGAACCTATCCAACAGTCTAACGGACGCAAGCGGGTTGGGTGGCTTTTCCATGCCGCCGAAGAGCGCAACGTCCCTTTTAAGACGCAGTCTGGGGGCAGATGGCGTCTTTTCGGTGAAGAAGTTTTGGACGAGGGCAGAGGCGGAGGCGCCGGCTGATGAGCATTTGGATTCGCTGCCGGGATGGGAATGCGGCGGGGCGCCAGGTCAGCTTGGGGCGGTTCCAAGGCCTATATCCCGCCAGGAATAAGCTGTTTTATGGGAATTTGTTTGCGAATCGGTCTCTTTTGCTCCGTTCCGTTTGGCCCCTGCGTTATGCTTTTCCATATCCGGTCTGAAATCCGGCCTTGACCCGCAAGCGGCAGAGCCGGGCCGGAGACAGCCAGCGAATGGAGGCAGAGGTGCGCCAAAAACTTCCCATGATCCTGATCCGGGTGATTGTGGGCGTGGTGTTCCTGCTCGAAGGCGCACTGAAGTTTGTCCGGCCCGAGGCGCTGGGCTGGGGGCGCTTCGCGGCGACCGGCCTGCCCTGGCCTCATTATTTGGCTCCACTGGTGGGCGGCATCGAGATAGGCGGCGGCGCGGTGATCCTGCTGAACTTCTTTGCCGGCGATGCCGCGCTCGCGCTGCTGGTGGTTATCCTTACCGCCCTGGTGGCCACCAAGATTCCCCTTCTGTTGGGCAGGCCGCTGGGCCCGTTTCCGCTCGCAGGACTCAAGGAATACGGCTGGCTGAGCTTTCTGCATGAGGCGCGCACCGACCTGTGCATGGTCTTTGGCCTGCTGGCCATCGTGATCGACTCCGGCGTGAGGGTGGGCCGCAGAAAGCGCTGGTACCAGCGCGGAAGCTAAAGTATTTTTCCTATTGGCGTAGAGTACGGCGTGGACCGGGAGGTCCACGCTACAGCCGGCCAGGAGGCCGGCGCTACACCTGTTGCCGGCGATCCCTGTTCTTGCAGCAACCGGCAACCTTGAGCCAAGCAGGAGATCCACTCTATACCAACAGGCAAAACGCTCGAAACAATTTCATAGGGACAGGGTGCGGAGCCAGAGAGACGGAGCCGGCGCAACGATTCGGCGAAGGTTCATTCTCAGTCGAACCGGTAAGCGCTGATGGCCGCGCCCATGGGCTCATCAGAAAAGACGCGGGTTCCTGAGGCGTCTCCGCCGGCCCCGGCTGCCACCATCAGCGGAATGAGGTGTTCTTCCCGGGGATGAGAGTAGGCGGCAAACGGAGCCTGCCGCCAGCCGGTCAACAGGGCATCGCGCTCCGCCGCGGGCGACTCGACGGCACGAGTCAGCCAGGCATCGAAGGCGCGGGCACGGTCCACAGTCTCGGGACGGAAGTAACCGCCCAGGTTGTGAAAGCTCATGCCGCTGCCGATGATGAGCACGCCCTCGTCGCGCAACGGAGCGAGCTCCCGGCCGGCCGCCAAGTGCATCGCCGGATCAAGAGAAGCCGCCAGGGAAAGCGAAACCACCGGAATCCGCGCCTCGGGAAAAGCCAGCTTGAGCGGCACAAAGACGCCGTGATCGAAACCTCGGCTTGCGCTGACCGCCGCGGGCAGCCCCGCCTGGTCCAGCAACCCGACCACTCGTTCAGCCAGCTCCGGTGAGCCGGGTGCGGGCCAAGTGAGCCGATAAGTGTGCTCCGGGAAGCCGGAATAGTCGAAGATCAACTCAGGCCGGGCGGCGGCGCTGGCGGTAAAGGCTGCCTCCTCCCAATGGGCGCTGACCACCAGGAGAGCCTTGGGGGTGGCTGGCAGCGTTCCGGCAAGCCCCTCCAGAAAGCGCTGAGTCCGCGCCCAGGTGTCCGCAGGCCCCCAGGTCCAATCCATGAAGAAGCAGGGGCCTCCGCCATGGGGAAGAAAGATCACGGGTTGGCGTTGCGGGGTGGTGGGCATGAGCATCTCATCCTGGTGTTCCGGCCCATTGGCTCAGGCCGGAACACTGGTGATTCAGACAACTACTTCACTAGATGTCCCCACCGTGCCTACGATTCAGCCGTTCGGCGATTACTCAACCGGTGCGGCCAAATAGAAGACGTAAACCAGCATGGCCACGCCGACGAGGCCGGGAATCAAGCCGCAAAGGGCCACCTTGGGGCCAACCAGCATCCACAAGAAGATGATCAGGCCGATGCCCACGCCGATGTTGATGAGTCCCCCCAGCTTTACGCCTTCGCGGGTTTTGATCCGCTTCAGCCGTTCTTCTTCGCGCAGCAGGTCGATCGCCTGCTTGGCGCCCTCGCCCGAGGACTCGGTGATCCGCCGGAGGGTCTCCGACTTGTAAAAGGCCTCGCGCTCTTTTTGCCTGGTGCCGAACCAAACGACGAAGACCAAAAATGTAAACAATCCCACGAACATCACAATCGGAACCATCACGCCCAACTGACCTTCATTCATGACTTCCTCCTCGCCGGGGTATCTCCCCATGCGATTGGTAGGACAGCCGGGCCGCAAGACCGGTTGCATAATTTCAAAAACGGAGCGGTCTGCGAGAAAATGCAACCAAAATAGGACAGAGCCGGTCTACCTTTGTTGTAAAGGGACAATGTCCGGAATGAACGCCACAAGCAGTTCCGAAGAAGATCTGGCCGCCGTGGAGCAGGTGCTGGCCGGGGATGTGCGGGCCTTCGAGGGGATTGTGCGCCGCTGGCAAGGGCCGCTCATCAATATGGCCTGGCGCTACTGCCGCGACCGCGGACGCGCCGAGGAGATGGCCCAGGAGGCTTTTCTTCGCGCCTGGCGCGGCTTGGCGAAGTGGCGGCGCGACGGCAGCTTTTCCTCCTGGCTTTTCGCTTTGGCGGCCAATGTCTATCGCTCCGAGTTGAAGCGCTTTCCTGCGGAGACGCTTCCGATGGAGGCCGCTCCCGAACCCTCAGGCCCCGCCGCGCAACACAGCGAGCTAGCCGCGCATTTAAGCCACGAAGCGGTGCAGCGTGCGGTTCTGGCCTTGCCGTTGCGCTACCGCGAGCCGGTGATTCTTTTCTACTTTCATGAGATGGATATAGCCGCGGCAGCCGGCACGATGGGCCTGCCCGAAGGAACCTTGAAGGCCCGGCTCAGCCGCGCGCGGGCTCTGCTGCGACAGCGCTTTCCGCAACTGGATGAGGAGCAGGGCTCCCACCCTTCGCAAGACCCACGAAGGATGGGGCACCCAAATTTCAGTAATCGTGAGATTGGTAAGGAAAGAGGAAAGGAGGCCGCACTTTGAACGGAGCTAGAGCAGACCGCGACGAACAAGAACGCGCCGGGATCAACCGGAACGCGAGGATTGAGACGGAGATTGATCAGATTCTGGCCGGGGAAGAGGAGCTGATGCCCTCTTCGGGCTTTCTGGCCTCGGTGATGGACCGGGTGCGGCAAGAGGCCGCGCTGCCTCCGCCTGTTCCCTTCCCGTGGAAGCTGGCCGTTCCGGGAATTCTTATAGCTGGCGGCGTCTTCGGCTGGGTCGGATTCGAGCTGATGCGCAGCGGACTGCCCGCGATGGACGCGCTCACGATCCCGCTGCCGCGTCTCTCCGCTGGCACAGTTCTCGCGCTGGAGCAGGCGGGCTGGGTTGCGCTGGCTCTGGGCTCCTCGCTGGTTTCCTGGCTGATGTCGCGCCGTCTTGCCGGGCGGTGCGGAATCCTCTAGCATGCAGGAGGACGGGGTTCTTCGCGGGAGGTAACCGCCATGGCCGACCCCTTCAACCTCGAACGCTTTGTGAGCGCCCAAGCCGCGGTCTTTCCGCAGGTTCTGGCGGAGCTACACGCGGGAGAAAAGCGCACCCACTGGATTTGGTTTATTTTTCCGCAGATGAAGGGCCTGGGCCACAGTCCGCAGGCCGCTTTCTTTGGCATCGGCTCGCTTGAAGAGGCCGTGGCCTATCTGCGGCATTCGATTCTGGGCCCACGGCTGAGTCGATGCACGCGACTGGTCACACTGGTGGAGGGGCGCACCATCAGTCAGATTTTCGGCTACCCCGACGACCTGAAGTTCCGCTCGTCGATGACGCTGTTTGCCCGCGCCGCCGAGGATGCAGCTTTGGATGTTACCGACTTCAGCGATGCGCTGAAAAAATACTTCGGCGGCGAAGCCGATCCGCTGACGGTGGCGCTGCTGCGCTAAGATCGCGCGGAGCGTTCCCCGAAGTGACGGAGCTTGGCCAGGGTCGCGGCTGCCTGGCCGGAGTCGATGGCCTCGGCGCCCATCCGGACACCCTCTTTCAGATCGCTGGCCAAGCCCGCGGCCACCAGCGTTGCCGCAGCGTTCAGCAGCACAATGTCGCGCCGCGCTCCGGGCAGGCCGGTGAGCACGTCGTAAAGCAGGGCCGCGTTGGTCTTCACATCGCCGCCAATGAACTTGTCCAGCGTGGTGCGCGGCAAACCGGCCATCTCCGGGGTTACGCGGGCAGCCTTCAAGGTGGGAGGGCCACCGGTCTCGGACTCCACAATGCGCGCCACAATGGATTCGCCGGTGGTGGTCAGTTCGTCAATACCGTCGGTTCCGTGAACCACGAAAGCCCGGCGTGCGCCGAGCGCCGCCAGAGTCCGGCCCACGAGCAGCACCTTGCTGGGGGCGAGAACGCCGATGACCTGCGCACGCGCACCGGCGGGGTTGGTGAGCGGGCCGCAGAGATTGAAGATGGTGCGGAAGCCCAGCGCCCGGCGCAGCGGACCCACGGCCTTCATGGCGGGGTGATAGAGCGGCGCAAAGAGGAATATGAAGCCGGTCTCGCGCAGGCACTCGACGGCCAACTCCGGGCCCAGCGCGATGGGCACGCCGAGGGCTTCGAGGACGTCTGCCGCGCCACAGAGCGAGGTGACCGCGCGGTTGCCGTGTTTGGCGACTTTGGCTCCGGCAGCCGCCGCTACCAGCGCCGCACCAGAGGAGATGTTGAAGGTGAGCGGTCCACCGCCGCCGGTGCCGACAATATCCACCAATTCATCCCGCTCTGCGGGCGTGAGGGGGAGCGGCGTGACGCGTTGGCGCATCACCTGCACAAAGCCGGCCAGCTCCGGCGCCTGTTCACCACGGGTGGCCATCACCGTGAGCAGCGCGGCGGTTTCCACCTCCGGAACATCGCCGGAGAGGATTTCTTCGAGTACCTGCGCCGCCTGTTCGCGGGTGAGTGCCGCGCCGTCCTCGGCGAGCGGCTTCAATAGCTTTTTCAACGAGTCCATATCTTCTATGGTAACGGCGCGTGCGCAGGCTGGCTTTTTCGCAGTCTTTCCGGCGCATTTCTAAGTGGGAAAATAGCGCGGCATTCAGAGCAGTCCCTCCCGTAGGGTGGTGAGGAAAATAGCCCAGGGTGAAATCCCGGGTAAGCGTTCGACCACGAGCTTCCAGCCCCGGAGGGACAGTGTGAAGCCCTTGTACTGCTGGATTCAGCAATCCATCGAGAGCGTTCGCACCGCCCCTACGGGGCGGATGACACTCTCTTTGCCTCTTACCCAGGGCCTTGCCCTGGGCTATTTTCGATGGCTCCCTACGGGAGCAGACCGATGGGCAGCCCGCTGAATGGCTGATATGAAGATCGATAAGGTCCACTTAGAATTGCTGATCTTCGGGCGCATTTTGATTGCTCCCCGGTCGATGGGCACTGTACTATTCCTTTACCGCTGGCACGGCGCCGGCCCACTGGAACCCTCCAGAGCCCGTCGCCAATCCCCAGTGACAGCGGAGTGGGCGGTCCCAACCCATGAAGATTCATGAGTATCAGGCTAAGGAAATCCTGGCGAAATACGGCGTAGCCGTGCCCAGGGGCGAAGTGGCCAACACCGTGGAAGAAGCAACGGCCGCGGCCCGCAAACTGTTTGCCGAGGGCGCTTCAGGCGTTGTCGTCAAAGCGCAGATTCACGCAGGAGGCCGGGGCAAGGGCGGCGGCGTGAAGGTGGCCCGCACCCTGGAAGAGGCTGAGCTGCACGCTAAAAACATTCTGGGCATGACGCTGGTCACGCATCAAACCGGTCCGCACGGCCAGAAGGTGCAGCGGCTGCTGATCGAGGAGACAGCGGAGATCGACCGCGAACTGTACCTGGGCATCGTGCTCGACCGCGCCAACGGCAGGCTGGTCTTCATTGCCTCGCAGGCCGGCGGCATGGAGATTGAGGAGGTGGTTGCCAAGACCCCCGAGGCCATCTTCAGAGAGCCTATCCATCCGGCGATTGGACTGGGCGCATGGCAGGCGCGCAAGCTGGCTTTTGCGCTGGGACTCAAGCCCACGCAGATCAACGCGGCGGTGGCCTTCTTCCAGAGCCTCTACAAGGCATTCATCGAGACCGACGCCTCGCTGGTGGAGATCAACCCCTTCATCACCACCAAGGACGACAAGCTCTTCGCGCTGGATGCCAAGATCGCCTTCGACGACAACGCGCTCTTCCGTCACCCGGAGATCAAGGCGCTGCGCGACACGGCCGAGGAAGACCCACTCGAAGTGGAGGCCTCGAAGTACGCGCTCAACTACATCAAGCTCGACGGCACCATCGCCTGCATGGTCAACGGCGCGGGACTGGCCATGGCCACGATGGACATTGTGAAGCTGGCCGGAGGCAGCGCCGCGAATTTCCTCGATGTGGGCGGCGGCGCAACCCAGCAGCAGATTGAGCACGCTTTCGAAATTCTGCTCTCCGACGTGAACGTCAAGGCGATCTTCATCAACATCTTCGGCGGGATTCTGCGAGTGGACCGGCTGGCCACGGGCGTGGTGGCAGCGGCGCGCAACTTGCATATCACGGTACCCATCGTACTGCGGCTGGAAGGCACCAACGTGGAAGAAGGCCGCAAGATTCTGAAGGCCTCCGGCCTGAATTTTCTGGTGGGAGAAACGATGATGGACGGGGCCGAGCTGGCGGTAAAAGCAGCGGCAGGCGAGGGGGCGTGAGATGTCGATCTTAGTCAGCAAAGAGACGCGGCTGATAGTTCAAGGAATTACGGGCAAAGAGGGCACCTTCCACGCCATGAGCTGCGCGGAGTATGGCACGAAAGTGGTGGGCGGCGTGACTCCGGGCAAGGGCGGAACAAAGTATGAAGGCTGGCCGGTGTTCAACACCGTAGGCGATGCGGTGGCCGCGACCGGCGCCAACGCAACGATGATCTTCGTTCCGCCGTCGTTTGCCGCCGATGCCATTCTGGAAGCCGAGGATGCGGGGGTTCCGCTCATTGTCTGCATTACCGAGGGCATACCGACTCTGGACATGATCAAGGTGTGGACCAAGCTGAAGTACTCGGCTTCGCGGCTGATCGGCCCCAATTGCCCCGGCGTCATCTCGCCCGGCAAAGCCAAGGTGGGCATCATGCCTACACGCATCCACAAAGAGGGCTCCGTGGGCATCATCTCCCGCTCCGGGACGCTGGCTTATGAGGCCGTGTACCAGTTGACCGAGCGCGGCATTGGCCAGTCGACCGGCATCGGCATCGGCGGCGACCCTATCATCGGCACTACTCACACGGCCGCGTTGCGCCTGATGAACGACGACCCCGAAACTGAAGCCGTCGTCCTGATCGGCGAGATCGGCGGCTTGGGCGAAGAAGACGCGGCAGAGTTCGTCAAACATCACATGACGAAGCCGGTGGTTGGTTTTATTGCCGGACAGACCGCGCCGCCAGGCCGCCGCATGGGCCACGCAGGCGCGATTATCACGCGTGGGCGGGGCACTGCCGCTCACAAGATGGAAGCCATGGCCGCGGCGGGGATTCATGTGGTTGTTTCGCCCGCTGAGATTGGCGCAACGCTGGCGAGGGTTATCGGAAGAGGGTGAACGCTGCTGCATTCTGCCGCGCAGAAAACGAAGGCCCACCGCAATGGTGGGCCTTCGCTGTTTGTTAGGGGTTTGGCATTACCAAACGCGGCAGGGCTTGGGGTTGACCATGGGCGCCGTCTTCTTGCAACTGAAGCTTTTGGCAAACTCCGGCAAATCCTGGAGCACGGTGTTGGTGCGGTATTCGTCGGGGGCGTGCGGATTGCCCTGGGCCTGGGTTCGCAGTTGCTCGGGCCGCGTCTGCGTGCACCACTGCTGCGCATAGGCGATCCAGAAGCGCTGCTCAGGCGTGTAACCGTCGGTAGTGGCGTTCATGTCAACGTGCGCGGCGGCGGCCTTGTCTTGCCAAGCCAGCCAAGCCAGCCACAGTCCGCCCAGATCGGCCAGGTTCTCGCCCTCGGTTAGCTTGCCGTTCAGATGAACGCCCGGCACGGCTTCGATGGCATCATACTGCTTGATCATGCAATCGGCGCGGTCTGAAAATTTCGCCTCGTCGCTTTTGGTCCACCAATCGCGCAGGTTGCCGTCCTTGTCGAACTGCCGTCCCTCGTCGTCAAAGCCGTGGGTCAACTCGTGGCCGATGGTCGATCCCATGTCGCCGTAGTTGGCCGCGTCGTCCTCCTTGCCGCTGAAGAAGGGCGGTTGCAAATAGCCGGCGGGGAAGTTGACGTTGTTCATCTGCGGGTCGTAGTAGGCGTTCACCGTGGGCGGAGTCATCTGCCACTCGCCCTTGTCGACGGGCTTGCCGATCTTGGCCAGGTCGCGCGCAAACTCGAACTGGTGAACGCGCATCTGGTTGCCCGCAGCGTCGCCGCGCACAATTGCGAGCGTGGAGTAGTCGCGCCATTTGTCCGGGTAGCCGATTTTGTTCATCACCGAATGCAGTTTTTCCTTGGCCTTCACCTTGGTGGCGGCGCTCATCCAGTCCAGGCCGTCGATGTCCTTGTCCATGGCCTGTTCGATGGCCAGCGTCATTTCCAGGGTGCGCTGCTTTTCCGCCGGAGGGAAGAAGCGCGCCACGTACACCTGGCCCAGCGCCTCGCCTAGTTCGTGATCCACGCGGCTGGTGCAGCGCTTCCAGCGCTCCTGCTGCTTCTCAGCGCCGTTGAGCGTGTGCGCGTAGAAGTTCCAGTTCTCCTGGTCGAAGCTCTCCGGCAAACTTGTTCCGGCGTAGGCGTGGAGCAAGTGCCAGCGCAGATAGGTCCGGATTTGGCTGATCGGTGTATCGGCGACGAGCGCGTTGAACTCGGCAAAGAACTTTGGCTCCATGTTGTTGGCTTTGCCCACGGCTGGAGCGTGCGCCGCGGCTACATACTCGGCGAGCGAAAAATGCGTCAACTCCTTGGAGAAACCAGCTACGTCCGTGGGATGATTCAGGTTCTGCGGGTCGCGCTGCTCGGTGATGGTGAGCGACGCCTTGGCCAGGCGGGTCTCAATCGTCATCACGGTCTCAGCGTCCCTGGCGGCTTGCGCCTCAGGCTCGCCGGCCAGCACGAAGATCTTCTTCACGTGGGCCACGTACTGCTGGCGCTGCTCGACGGACTTGGCATCGGTGCGCGTGTAGTAGTCGCGCTCCGGCAGGCCGAGGCCTCCGGCGCCGTAAAAACTGATTACGGAAGTCGAATCAGCATAGTCCTGGTTTGAGCCCATGCCGAAGAAGGCGTTCACGCCGATGGCATGGAGGTGTGCCAGGAGCGCGGGCAACTCCGCAGCCGTCTTCAGTGCGGCAATGCGGTCCAACTCCGGCTGGAGGGTCGCAAGGCCCTGCTTGTTCACGGCCGCCGTGTCCATGCAACTGGCGTACTCGTCGCCGATCTTCTGCTCGTTGGCGCTGCGCGTGGCCGCTGGCTTGGACGACTCTTCGAGGATCTGCTTCAGGCGCAGGCGATTCAGCTCAGCCAGCTCGGTAAAGCGGCCATAGGAGGCTTGGTCGGCGGGCAGCGGATTGCGCTGGAACCATCCGTTGCAACTGAAGCGATAAAAGTTGTCGCAGGGGTCAACGGTTTTGTCGATGAGCGAGGGATCGAAGACCCGCAGTTCCGGCGTGGCGGGCGTGGCGGCAGGCGCGGAAGTTTGGCCAAGCGCGGGAAGAACCATCAGCCCGGCAGCGATGAGCGCAACCGATACAAACGAATAGCGGAAGGGTGAAACGGCGAAGTGAAACATGCCGACACTTTACCAGATTCGGGCTTGCGGGCGGCAGAGTTCGCCACTTTCACGGCAATTACAATAAGAAGGCAAACAAAAATATCCGCAGGAGCAAAACACCGTGGCGCAACGCACCTTCAGCATCGTCAAGCCGGACGCGGTCCGCAAAGGTTTCACCGGGGCCATTCTGGCCGAGATTGAGAAGGCCGGTTTCCAGATGGTGGCCATCAAGAGACAATCGATTTCCAAGGAGCAGGCCAAGGGCTTCTATGCAGTGCATGCAGGCAAGCCGTTCTTCGAAGGGCTCTGCGAGTTCATGTCTTCCGGCCCGCTTTTCCTGATGGTGTTGGAGAAAGAGAACGCGATTGCCGACTTGCGCAAGCTGATGGGCGCCACCAATCCGGCCAACGCCGAAGAAGGAACCATCCGCAAGAAGTTTGCCGGATCGATTCAGGAGAACGCGATCCATGGCTCCGATGCAGAAGAGACCGCGGCGTTTGAGATTGGGTACTGGTTTGCGGGATATGAACTGATATAGCTGTCTGAAAGAGAGCTTCATTGGGCTTTTGGTTTCCCACCCATTCCGCAAAAAAGGCGGAATGGATGGGGCACGGAGCGCGGGTTGGGAAACCCGCGCTACAGCCGGCCAGGAGGCCGGCGCTACATTTCGGAGGGGTACATCTTCATGCTGTCAGGGAACTAGAGTGGTCTGAAAACGGCGCGCTCAGCCGAAGAGGTCGTCGATCTTCTGGCGCAGCGTGGCGACTTCCTGGCGCAACTCAACGACTATTGCTTCCAATTGCGCGATGCGCTCTTCGTGGTTTGCTTCCTGCTCGGCGAACTGCGCGGTTTCGCGATGCGCGCGTGCCGGCTCGGCCACAGAAACAGCCACAATCGACTCCACGGGCCCCGAGAGCAGATGCGCGTAACGCGACTCCTTGGTTCCGGGCTGGCGCGGCAAGATGGCTGCCAGCGGCGGCTCGCGCTCCATCAGCTTTTGCAGCGCGGCCAGCACTTCGCCGATCTCGTCGAAGCGGTGCATCCGCTCCGTGCGGCCGCGCAACTCGCCGGGAGTCTGCGGTCCGCGCAAGAGCAGCACGCAGACGAGGGCCGTCTCAGCGCGGCTGAAGTTGAAGGCCTCGCCCAGCCAGTGCTCGTACTTGGTGACGCGCCCGTCGGCGGAGCGCGCACGGCCAGCCAGGCGCAAATCCTCAAGGCCGTGCAGAGCCATGCGCACCGCTTCCTCATCCAGGTCCATCACCGGCTCGCGGTTCGAGCGCTGATT
Source organism: uncultured Occallatibacter sp. (assembly GCA_964420185.1). Lineage (GTDB taxonomy): Bacteria > Acidobacteriota > Terriglobia > Terriglobales > Acidobacteriaceae > Telmatobacter. The sequence goes on from CAYQSI010000008.1 coordinate 78,673, forward strand.
GCAGGCGTTGATGAGCGCGTTGAGCGAAAGCGGATAGTAGTCTGGCGTGGTCACTTCTTTTTCAATCAGCGCGCCCAGGACGCGGGCTTCGGCGGGGGTGAGGACGATGGGAGGCATAGGTTTCCTTTGAAATTCATCCCGATGATTTCCAATTATTTATTGTAGGGGGTTCGCTGCGCCCCGACGGGGCGCAACACTCTTCTGACTGCTTTTCCCAGCATTTCGCTGCGCTTCATGCTGGGCTATTATCGTTTCCTCCCTCCGGGAGGAGCGGCAATATTCAACCAAGCATTGCGCAATCCACCCAATCTTCAAAACAAAGAGAAACCCCGCTCAAGTTGGACTTGAACGGGGCTTCTGATACGTGGCGAGGATGGTTAGAGCTTTTTCGGAAATTGTGTAGACCAGAATTTTGGCGGTATCCCACCCATTCCGCAAAAAGCGCGGAATGGATGGGGCACGGAAGATGATGGGCATGTGAAGAAAAAACGCTACCGCTTTCCCTGGATGGTTTTGGGGTTGGCGCTGACCTTCTTGGCGGCGCGCCGGGCGGCGATCTCGTGCATCTCCTTGCCTATCTTGGACTGGTTGATGCCGAGCTGGATGGCCAGGTTGATGACGTTGCCGGTGCCCCAGTAGAGGGCCAAGCCGGAGGCGAAGTGCAACATGGTGAAGCCGAAGATGGCCGGCATCATAATGGCCATCATCTTGCGCTGGGCGGGGTCCATACCCGGTGAGGGGGTAAGGAACTGGACCAGGAACATGGTGACGATGATGAGGATGGGCAGAATGTACCTGGGGTCCGGCGAGGAGAGATCCGTGAGCCAGAACCACTGGGCCTGACGCAACTCGACGGCGTTGAGCAGGACGCGATAGTAGGCGAAGAACAACGGCATCTGAATGAGCAAGGGCAGACAACTGCCGTACATGTTGACGCCCTCGGTCTTGTAGAGGGCCATCATCTCAGTGTTCATCTCGGCCCGCTTGGGGTCGGTTGCCTTGAGATGGGCGTAGCGCTTTTTGAGGGCCTCGACCTTGGGCTGAATGCGCATCATCTTCAGTGAGGACTTCATCATCATGAAGCGCGTGGGCAGCATGAGGAGGTTGAAGATGACGGTGACGATGATGATGGCCCATCCCCAGTTGTAAACGCCGGGGCCAAGCATGCCGCGCAGGAAGCGCAGGGCCAGGTAGAGAGGCTTGGCGATGATGGTCATCCAGCCAAACTGGATGAGCGGCTCAAGCATGGGTCCGTCGGGCTTGCCGTCCGCGCCGGTGGCGTGGATGGCCTTCAGCACGTCGGTTTCTTTAGGCCCGGCGAAGAGGCGCACGCGGGTGAAACCGCTGGTGTCGCCCACGGCCAGGCCAATCACATCAGCGGGCTTTTTCTGGCTGTTGGGGTCGCCGGGGTCGGTGGGCAGTTCGATGGAGTTGTGCAACGTGACCACGGTGAAGCGCGAGGGCACGTCGGGCAGGAAGGCGGAGGCGAAGTAGAGATCGATGATGCCCGCGTACTCGAATGGCTGGTCGAGCGTGGTGTTGTTGCTGATCTTCTTGGCGTCTGTCGAGTCGTCCTTGCCGTCCAGGGACCAGGCAAACTTGCCGTAGGCGAAGTGCATGTGTTCGGTCTGGTCGCCGAGTCCACCGGGCCAGGCCAGAAGGGCGCGCACGGGAGCGCCATTGCGCCGCACCTGAACCTCGGCCGTCACCACGTAGCTCGAATCGAAGCGGAAGGTCTTCACCACATCCAGGCCGTTTGCGGCGTAGTGGAAGGTGATGGAGCCGGGAGCCTGGAGAACGCCGGTGGACGCGCCCGCGCCAGAGACGGAGACCTGGTAAAGGGCCTCGTTCAACTGTTTGGTCAGATCCGGTTCATAGGTGAAGAGGCTGAGCGGCAGACCGAAGGCGGTGGTCTTGGGGTTGACTAAGTCAAGCTGCTGTCCGCCCGGGTCGGGGTGGTCTTTGTATTGCTTGCCCTTCAGAATCCAGTGCTTGACCTGCGCGCCCTGGTTGGTGAAGACGATCTTGTAGTTCCCGTTCTCGACCGTTGTCTCGGCCGCTGCTGAGGCGGCGATGGTGGGGGTGACAACGGAAGGCTGCACCTGCCCGGCGGTCAACTGCGGCTGAGCCGGTTGGCCAGTGGAGGCGGCCGGTTGCGTGGGTTGGGGCTGCGCCTGATTCCGGGTTTGAGAGGCGGGCGCCGTCGTGGCCGGCTGCTTGGGCTTCGAAAAGAACTGGAAACCGAGGAGGACAACAAGGGCCAGGAGGGTGATCGACAGCAGGCCGCGCATATCGCCGCCGCTGCCGCCGTCGCCGCCCTGCGCCTGAAGATTTGGATTGCGAAATTCTGCCAATGGATACTTCCTATTCGTAAAGGGGAGGCGCGCCGTCAGGGCGCCGCTCTTCCTATGGTAAAGGGTTGTGATGAAAATGGCGCGAAATCGGGGCCGGAGGCACTGGATCAAGCCCCCCGCGGGTGAAGGGATGGCAGCGCAGGAGTCTCCAGGAAGCCAGGGCCAGGCCGCGCAGAGGTCCGTGAGTGGCGATGGCGATGGAGGCGTACTCCGAGCAGGTGGGCAGGAATTTGCAGCCGTTGCCGGGGTTCAGCGAATGGATGGCCGGAGAGAGCCAGCGGCGATAAAAGGCGAGCATGGCGAGCAGGATGCGGGTCATACAGTGGGTTCGACCGGGGCCACCCGCGGTGGGGCAGGCGGCGCATTGCGTACGGCTTCGGCATTGGCCTGCTGAAGGATACGTACGATCTCCGCCTCAAGTTTCGCGAATTGGATGGTGAGTACCGCGCGGCGCGGATGCAGGATCAAGTCGCAGCCGGACGGCAGCAGGTCCAGATGGCGGCGCAGGACCTCTTTCAAGCGGCGCTTCATGCGGTTGCGCTCATGGGCTTTGCCCATCACCTTGCCGGCGGTAAGGCCAACGCGCGGGCCAGCGGGAGACTCGGCCGCGGGGCCAGCAGGCTGCTGCGGGGCGAGGAACCAGCTCATGGACGCAGACTGGCGCTTGCGGCTGGCCGCATAGGCGCGCTGATAGTCGGCGTGCTTGCGCAGACGTGCGCCTGTCAGCGACTGTCTTGGAGACCGGCGCTGGTCAGGCTGGGGAAGTGTGGTCATGGCAACGGCGCGGGAGATGTTGACCGGAACTGCGCGGAGATGCAACCCGTTCCGGCTCCAACAAAAGGTGGGCACGGACAGCAGGGGCAGAACGGCAGACGAAAGTTAGTCGCGGAAGCCAGCGCTGACGGCTACGCGCTTGCGGCCAATGGCGCGGCGGCGGCTGAGCACGGCTGCGCCGGCCTTGGTCTTCATGCGCGCGCGGAAGCCGTGAGTTTTCACGCGCTTGCGGCGATTGGGTTGAAATGTGCGCTTAGGCATGAAAGTGCGCTCCTGTTTCCTAAAGAAAATCTATGCCTTGACGGCAAGTTCTAAGTGTATCGCAGGTTGAGCCAGGAATCCAGCGGGAAGTACTGCGAGAGCCAGATTCAAGTGCTATTTGACCCAGCCGCAACAACGAAGACGCGGCGAATGGGAGGCGCTCGCGACCTTGCACTCAACGTGAAAATATACTCAACAGGCCAGGGTGAGCGCGGCTCTGAAAGATTTTCGGCAGCGATTTTTGGAGCTCTGCGGAAGAGTTTCACCAGCATTGGTGCAACTGGCGAAGACAGCGGGAAAGTTATGTGAAAGATTGATTGCAGCGACGCCCAAATGTGCTACTCTTGGGACCGTTCAAGAAATTTCCCAGCGTCCCACGGAACCAGTTTTATACCGGCCCCAGATCAAAGTCAGAGGACGGCAATCGGCAATCGGACGTAAGGCTCATAGCCCTGCGCCGAGAGGGAGCTGTTGCTCCATCTCGAAGGATGAACCAGCCTGGCAATGACCGGGCGGCACAAGCAAGGATCAGCACGATGTCATTCGCAATTTCGCCGGCGACGGCTCTCAACCCCTGGCTTCAGATTCTCGCTGCTCTGGAGATGAAAGTTATTCGCCAGTCCTTCGAGACCTGGCTCAAGCCCACCCGGTACAGTCATGTGGTCAACCGCACACTGTATGTGCGCGTACCGTCACCGGAGTTCCAGCACCTGGGGGACCGGTACAGCGATCTGATTCAGGAGGCCATCGAGCAGCAGGGGCTGGAGTTGGACGACGTGTGTTTTGTGACCGCGGAAGAGGATCCCTCGATTCCGCCGCAGCGCAAGGACGGCGGCTTCGGGCCGGTGCCCGCGCACGCGCCCACGGCTCCGGCCCCGGCGCAGCGCACGCCGGAGCAGCAGCGCTTCGATTGGTCCAGCGCGGCACAGCTCAATCCGCGCTACACCTTCGATGCATTTGTGATTGGCAACGGGAACCAGTTTGCGCGTGCGGCCTCACTGGCCGTGGCCGAGCGGCCCTCGAAGGCCTACAATCCGCTCTTCCTCTATGGCGGCGTGGGCATGGGCAAGACGCACCTGATGCACGCCATTGGCCACGAGGTGAAGCGCCGCCAGCCTGCATCCAGCATCTGCTACGTCTCAGCGGAAAAGTTCACCAACGAGATGATCACCTCGCTGCGCAACGACCGCATGACCAGCTTCCGCGACCGCTTCCGCACCGTGGATGTGCTGCTGATCGACGACATTCAGTTCATTGCGCAAAAGGAGCGCACGCAGGAGGAGTTCTTCCACACCTTCAACGCGCTGCACGAGAGCATGAAGCAGATCGTGATTGCCTCAGACCGTCCGCCGAAGGAACTGGCGGAGATTGAGGACCGTCTGCGCTCGCGCTTTGAGTGGGGCCTGATTGCCGACATTCAACCGCCGGATCTGGAGACCAAGGTCGCCATTCTGCAGAAGAAGGCCGAGAGCGAGCAGGTGACGCTGCCTATCGACGTGGCGCTGTTTGTGGCCTCGAATGTGCGCACCAATGTCCGCGAACTGGAAGGCGCCATGACGCGGCTGATCGCGTGGTGCCAGATGAACCACATGGAGATCACGCTGGCTTCGACTCAGCAGTGCCTGAAGCAGTTCATCGATATGCAGGTGCGCAAGATTACCATCGATGCGATTCAGCGCGCCGTGAGCGAGAACTTCGGCATGAGGGTGGCCGACCTGAAGCAGAAGAACAACTCGCGCAACGTGGTGGTGCCGCGGCAGATTGCCATGTACTTGGCCAAGCAGATGACCGAAGCCAGTTTGCCGGAGATCGGGCGTCAATTCGGGAACAAGCACCACACCACGGTGATGCATTCGATTGCCAAGATCGACGAGCTGCGCCGCACCGACAAGGATCTGCACCGCACGCTAAACAAGCTGCAGGAGCAGTTGAACGGATAACAAGCCAAAAGGTACCCCACCTTCGACACCTGTTTGTTTTTGTGCCTAAGGTGGGATATACAGCTATAGTTTTTTATCGTTTCTTACAGGAAGCGATACCGGGCGCGTCCGTAATCCCAGGTCTGAAAATTCTGACCTGGGGCACCCGGCAGAGGCCTCGCTAGTTCCTCGGTGCGAGGGATTGGGCGGAGCCGGTAGCTTACGGCTTGCGCGTGAAGTGGAAGACGGATGGAGGGAGTTCCTTGCCGTTCTCCTCGTAGCTCCAGGCCTCGTCGTGGTGGTTGGCATCGATGAAAGTGATGACCAAGCCGACCATGTGGCCGTCGCCAGGGCCGATGTTGGTTCCATCCTTGAAGCGGAAGGCGATCTGATTCGGCGCCGGCGCGGGGACCATCTGCAAGCGGGGCTGGTTGTGCGCGGCGCAGTAGTGCGTGGCGAGCAGCGCCGGGCCGTCGGGGTGGAACATGGTCACCATCTCGTACGGCGTGTCCTTGGCTAGCAGGTGCATGATGGCTGAGCCACCGCCGGTCATGCGGACTTCGAGCGTGGATTCGACCTTCTTGCCGCTCTCTTCCCCGCTACTCTGCCACAGGCCGACAAGCGTGCGGAGTTGCTGCCATTCGGGCGAGTTGGGCGCAGCGATGTGCTTCATCCCGGCGGACTCGGCTGGCTTCTGCTGCTGCGCAACGGAGCCGACTGCGGTGAGTGCAAAGGCGAGCAGTGCCAAGTAGACGATTCTGCGATCCATACGACCTCCGAAGATCATTTTGAGCGGCCAATCCGGCCGCGTCAATGGATTGGCCGGCGCCAGGGCCGGTTTAGCAGGGTAATCTCTGCATGGCGACTCTGCCGGGTGCCTCATGTTCAGATTCTCGGACATGAGAAACTAAAAAGCCTCTGGCGCGCAAGCGCTCGTCGGTTGGATAGTTTGCCCTGAGCGGAGTCGAAGGAGACAATCCTTGCAGATTATCTCCCCACTCCGGAGCACAATCATAGTATGAATAAGTCCGGTGGACGGGCACTTTCTATTCCCTGTTCCCTCGCTGGGGTGGGACTTCACAGCTTGCTTGAATATATTTTCGCATCCGTCATCCTTACGGCTTTCCGGTCATCAGATCCACGAACATTTTCTGGAAGCGCGGCAGGTCGAGGTCTACCTGGGCGTGGACCAGGCGCACGCCGGTCGCGGGCTTCATCTGTTCATTCCAGGTGACGGTGTCGCCATAGCTGGGTCCGTGGCTCAGGTCCACATCCATGTAGAGGAGCTTCTCGCGGGTGATGAGCGAGGGGTCAAGCCACGCGCAGGCGGTCAGTTCGTCCCACAAGTAGTAGCGGCGCTGGCTCCAGGCGGCGATGTAGCGAGAGGCGGGCGAGGAGGACTTGGCGATGGCGTCGAGCATCTTCTGGGTGAAGGGCGCCTTGATGGAAACATCGACGGTGGTTGCGTCCACGCGGGGCCAGTTGGCGCGCAGGACGATATGGGCGGCCTCGGGATCGAACCAGAAGTTGAACTCGTGGCGCGGGTCGGCGGCGAACTCGGGGTCGTCGCTCTGCGGGCTGAGGCTGCCGCCCATGAGCACAATGCCCTTGGTGAGCGAGGCGAACTCGGGGTCGATGGCGATGGCGAGCGCGATATTGGTCAGCGGGCCCGCGGCATAGATGGTTACCTGATGAGGATGGGCGCGTACCTGGCGGATGAGGAAGTGGGCGGCGTCTTCGTCGATGGGCTTGATGGTGGGCATTCCCTCAGGCATGGGCGGGATCTCATAAGGCCCATGCGCGTTGGATTTTACCGGGGGGCCGGGGGTTGCACCAGGAATCTGCATCACGGAGAGGCTTTGGCCCCAGGCGCCGAGCCACTCGACCTTGCCGTCGAGCGCGGAGGAGAGGCGGGTATCATCCTGCGTGCGAACCAGGGGGAAGACCGCGCCTTTGGCCACGGGTATGTCGGCGTGGCCGGTAAGCTCCAACATGCGCAGGGTGTGCAGAGTCTCTTCGTCCCGCCATGCGTCGCCGGTGACCATGGTGATGCCCAGCACCTGGACCTGAGGGGCCTGAAGCAGCGCCAACATGGACATCTGGTCAGAGCCGCCGGGACCGCCGCCGTCCTGATCGATGAGCACCATGCGTTTTTGCGCCGGGCACAGGATGGCAGAGAAAGCCAGCAGAAGCAGAAGGGTTTTCGTTCTCATGGATAGCTATTGTACATATCCACGGCGTGACACCAAACCGTGCGGCGATGCGCCTACCTGCGGCCGAAGCTGCGCGGGGGGACAGGCGGGGCGACGGGCAGGTTGGTTTTGCCTTGCGGGTAGACGGCGAGGAAGCGGTCGCGGCCTTCGCCATTGCTGGCCGTCTCAACGCCCTCAAGCCCGCGGAAGGCCATGTGCAGCAGACGGCGGTCGCGGCTGTTCATGGGCGGAAAGGCGTAGGGGATGCCGGACCTGCGCACCTTTTCCGCGGCAGTTTCGGCGGTCATGCGCAGTTCCTGGGCGCGCAGAGCCTTGAAGTTGGCGGCGTCAAAGCTGACGAGGCCGTTCTCGTGCTGGTCAAGGCGCAGCATCTGCGAGGAGATGGTTTCAAGGGCGAGCAGCAGCTCACCGTTGTGCTGGGTGACCAGAGCCACGTCGGGCCCACCCAATTCGACGCAAAGGGCAGGAGTCTGCCCCTGGGGGTCGGGTGTGCCGTCACCGGCGGAGATGCGGTATTTGAGGCGCATACCACCCAGCTTGTTGAGGGTGGCGAGGAATCCGGCGATCTTTTGAGCAGCTTGTTGCAGGTCGGCAATAGGCATAACAAACCAGTATCGCAGAGACAGGCCGGGGATGAACGGGGAAATTGGTGGAAACTGCGAGAGCTTTGCCTTGCGTACCGGTATTTTGTGGCCAGCGAGGCTTTGGAATACCGATACGCGGATCAAGCTGTTTGCGTGTCCTGAAAAGTTAGAGCTTTTTCGGAAATAATGCAGGCCGGAATTTTTCGGTATCCCACCCATTCCGCAGAAAAACGCGGAATGGATGGGGCACCCAGATCCTTACACTATCTCTAAAAATGCCCTAGTTCTCGCGCACCTTGGGGGTGAGGTATTCCGGGCCGACGGGGTCGGTGACGGCGACCCTCACGATGCGGTCGATCTCAGCCATGGCAGGTGCGTCGAGCTTCCAGCCGAGCACGCCAGCGACGGCGTCGAGCTGATCGGGACGGTGCGCGCCCCACAGGGCTACGGAGACGCCAGGACGGTCGAGAACCCAGCGGGCGGCCAACTCCAACACGGACTTTCCGTAACGCTCCTTTGCCAAGGCGGCTAACCGCTCAACGGCGGTGAGGTACTGACTGAAGCGCGGCTCCTGGAACTTGGGGTCTACGGCGCGAATGTCGCCTGCGGCGAAGTTCATGCCGCGATGCGCCCGACCGGCGAGCAGGCTGCGGCAGAGCGAACTGTAGGTGAGTACGGCGACGCCTTGCTCCTTGCACCACAACAACAGATTTTCGCCGTGCGCGCAGCACTCGATCTGGCGCTCGAAAAGGTTGTAGGGCGGCTGGTTGGAGGCCAGCGGAGCTACGGCGCGAAACTCTTCCATTTGGGCGACGCTGAAGTTGCTCACGCCCAGCGCGCGCACTTTGCCTTCGCGCTGAAAGCCGGCCAGCAGCGCGGCGGTTTCGGCGATGGGTGTGCGCGTATCCGGCCAATGGACCTGGTAGAGGTCGATGTAGTCGGTTCCCAGGCGGCGCAGGCTGTCTTCGATCTCCTGGCGCAGACGAGGCGCGGTGGAGTTGGCAAAGACGCCGCGATCACTCCACTCAAGGCCCGCTTTGGTGGCGATGAAAAAGGCGTCGCGGTGGCCGTGCGCGCGGATGGCGCGGCCCACGACCTCCTCCGCGCGCCCGTAACCGTAGATGGGGGCGGTGTCGATGAGGTTGATGCCGCGTTCGAGGGCGCCGAGGCAGGTGGCGACGGCTACATCGTCCGGCACCGCGCCCCACTCAAGGCCGCCGATGGCCCAGGTGCCCAGCCCGATCCGAGAAACCTTTACACCGGCAAGGGTGGTTGTCTCCATGCAACAAATGTTACAGGGAACAGGGAATAGGGAACAGAACGATGCGGGTGCCGCGGGCTGATTCGGGAGTGGAGTGATACCTTGAGCGTGTACGTTTCGAAGTCCAGGCAAGGCCATTTCACGGAGTATTTCGACCCCAGGATGCGCAGGCTCATACAACTGTTCTTATTGCTTGTTCTGGCCGCAACCGCCTCGCTGGCCTACGCGCAGGGCGGGCCGCCCTTCATTACCGACGATCCCGGCACGCCGGGCAACCGGCACTGGGAGATCAACCTGGGCTGGATCGGCGACCACAACCCGGGCCACGCCAGCTACCAGTTGCCGGACTTCGACATGAACTACGGCTGGGGCGACCGCATCCAGCTCAAGTACGAGCTGCCCATCGCCGCGGCCACGGATGAAAACAACACCACGCGGGCCGGGCTGGGCGAGTCGCTGCTGGGCGTGAAGTGGCGGCCTTACGAGCATCACACGGCGGGCGAGCCGAAGTCCGACGAGAATATGAATTTTTCGCTGGGGACCTATCCGCAGGTTTCCATCAACAATCCCACCAGCGCGGTGCGGCGCGGGGTGGTGGATCCGGGGCCGCAATACTATTTGCCGATGGAGTTCACGGTAAAATTTGGGCCGATCAACTTCAACGGCGAGGTGGGCCGGTGGATTGGCAACCGCAACGTAGCCAGCCGCTGGGGCCGCGGGTTGATTGCCGGCCATGAGTTCAGCGAGCGGCTGGAGCTTTATGGCGAGATCTACGACCTGCAGGACGCGAACCGCATCGGCACGGCGCCGAAGCAGCGCGAGCTGACGCTGGACGTGGGCGGACGGAAGACACTGGACCGCGGCGGGCATCTGCGCCTGCTGTTCATGGGCGGACGGGGCATCCAGGCGGTGAGCCGCCAGAATAGCGAGCCGAACTGGATCGCTTATGTGGGCGTGCAGATTCTGATCGGACCCAGGGAAGCGAGCGCGCCGGGCGAGAAATGAGATGCACCGGAAGCGCCGCGGCACGGGCCTTCCCCACTCGATGCACCCCGGCCCGGTGGTGTATCGTGCAATTCGTATGGAAAACACCGCGAAGAACTCACCGCATCCCGCGCCCGAGGCGGAAGAAGTCTACCGCCGCTGGATTCAGTTTCTCGATGACGAGTTCACCCGCCACCAAGCCCCGGAACGCCGCTCGGAGATTGTGCGCGACCAGCTTTATCAGCTCTACCTGGGCCGCCCGCACGGCGGCAAGCTGAACCTGACGCTCACCTCCGAACTGCCGGGCAACGTGCTCAATCTGTCCATGGACCCGGAAAATGTGACCCTCGAGGCAGAGCACTTTGGCGACGTGAATCCGGAGCTGTTTGCCAAACGCAAGCCGCTGCTGTGGTTCTGGCAGATGTTCGACCGCTCGCCTATCGGGACCAACCACTGGCTGGGCATGCGTTTCCGCGCGATGCTGGGCCGCCACATCTTTGCGCGCATGGGAGCGGGAGTCAAGATCTACCACGGCGTGGACCTGACCTTCGGCTACAACCTCTCCATTGAGGAAGGCGTTACCATCCGCCAGCGCGTTCTGCTGAATGATCGCGGCGGCATCACCATCGGCAAGGGCGCGGTCATTGGCTCCTTTGCGCGCATTTACTCGCACAGCCACTCCGCCCACGATTACGGCGAAGTCACGCTGGCGCCTACCATTATCGGCCCCGCGGCCAGGATCGCGAGCCACGCAATCGTGCTGGCCGGCCAGCACATCGCCGCCGGAGAACTGGTGGGCAACTTCCCGGCGGAGCGGGGGTGAATAAGGGAACAGGGAATGGGGAACAGATACCGAGGCCTGTTGAGAGCGTTCTGTTCTACTGCGCCGGGGTCACTCTGACCGGCACGACAAAGCGGTCCGTGATCGGGTTCCAACGAGCCTCCATGCTAACCTGAGATTTCCAGCTTGTGGAGAGTCCGTTTGCAATCCAGTGCCTTCGTTATCGCCGTCTTCGAGTTTGTTCTGCTGCTGTTTTCGCTCAGCGTGCATGAGTGCGCGCATGCCTGGATGGCCTCGCGGCTGGGCGACCAGACCGCCCGCATGGTGGGACGCGTCTCGCTCAACCCGATGGTCCACGTGGACCCCATCGGCACCCTGCTGTTTCCGGCGCTGATGATCTTCGGCCCCTTCATGGGCTTCAATTTTTTTGGCGGAATGCTGGTGGGCTGGGCAAAACCCACCCCAGTCAATACACGCAACTTCCGCAAGATTGTCCGCGACGACAACCTGACCACCCTGGCCGGGCCAGCCTCGAATCTGCTCATCGTGCTGGTCGCCTTTTCCATCCTGGCGATCATGAGTATCGCGATTCCCAACGGGCACGAAGTGGTTCTCGCCTCCTTTTTTGCTTCCCTCAGCCCGACCGCCGACTTCACTCCGCAGCCGCTGGTGCTGCTCTGCACGCTGGCGATTCTGATCAACCTCTCGCTCTGCTTCTTCAACCTGCTTCCCATTCCTCCGCTCGATGGCAGCCGCGTGGCACGCAACCTGCTGCCCTACAACGCCGTGCAAGTCTACGACCGGATTCCCCTCTGGGGCAGCTACCTGCTGATGATCTTCCTGGGCCGGTACCTGCTGATGGCGCTGCTGGAACCGTCGCTGCGGATCGTGCTCTGGGCACTGGTTCACGTTTAGACCAGGTGGAGCGCCACCGACCGCCTCCCGCTACAATGGAATCAGCCGTTTCTTCCGGATTTTCCGGGAGGCGGCTGCATTCTCCTGGCATCACCCCGGAATCGATAAGCAAAATGCCTGAATCCGCAATCTCTTCTTCCCGTCCGCGCGTTTTGAGCGGAATGCGTCCCACCGGCAAGCTCCACCTGGGCAACTACATGGGCGCACTGGCCAACTGGGTCAAGCTCCAGGAGCAGTACGAGTGCTACTTCTTCATCGCCGACTGGCACGCGCTGACGACCGACTACGCCGATCCGGGCCGCCTCAAGCTCAAAACCCTCGATGTCGCCCTGGACTACCTGGCCGCCGGACTCGATCCGGCGAAATCCACCATCTTCATTCAGAGCCATGTGCCCCAACATGCCGAGTTGAACCTGCTGCTGGGCATGATGACTCCTCTCGGCTGGCTGGAGCGCGTACCCACCTACAAGGAACAGCAGGAAAACATTTCAGGCAAAGACCTGACCAACTTCGGCTTCCTCGGCTACCCGGTGCTGATGGCTTCCGACATTCTGCTTTATCAGACGCAGTATGTTCCCGTGGGCCAGGATCAGAGCGCCCACGTCGAGCTGACCCGCGAAGTGGCGCGGCGCTTCAACTCGATGTACAAGACCGAAGTTTTCCCGGAGCCCGAAGCATTGTTTACGCCAGCGCCCAAGGTTCCTGGCACCGACGGGCGGAAGATGTCGAAGAGCTATGGGAACACGATTGGGCTGACGGAAGAGCCGCTGAGCGCGGCCGTGAAGATTCGTAGCATGTCCACCGGCGGGCAGCGCACGCGGCAAACCGATGCGGGCGACCCCGACCTTTGCCCCGTGGGCGACTTGCACAAAGTATTCAGCGCGCCGGAAGTGATTGCGGAGACGCAGAACGGCTGCCGAACAGCTTCAATGCGCTGCGAGCAATGCAAGAGTGCAGCCGCAAGATCGGTTTGCGCCATCACCGAGCCCATTCACAACAAACGGATGGAACTCGAATCGAGGATTGACGAGACCTGGGAGATGCTGAGGGCGCAGTCGGAGAAGGCAGCAGCACGCGCCGAGCAAACCATGCTTGCGGTGCGCGATGTTTTGGATTTGTCGCATGACCTGGGTTCGACAAAGCGCTACTTCGGCGCCACGGAAGCGGATCTCCACAGCACGCACGACCTCGGCCAGCTCCCTGATTTGTTGGGGCTCGCGCAAGATGAAGCAACAAAGCTATTGCGCGATCATTGGCGGGATAATGTAGTTCCACGAGATATTCCGCTGCGGCAGGAGAGCAATCGCGTTTTTACCTCGCTCGACCGGGAACTGGAAGAGCCATTTCTCAGCGCGAAGAAGAAGCGCGTATTCGTGACGGCTTCAAAGGATGCGGCGAGTCCGGACGAGTGGCACTTCGACATTCCGGCCAGATCCTACGAGGTTTGGGCGCTTCTTTGCTGGCGTCAAAAGGACAACTGGCTCGAAGACTTCGTGATCCCGCAGAAGTATTATTCACAGGCTTTCGCAAAGGCCAAAAAGTCTTTGAAGAAAGATGAGAAGATTCCTGTATCAATTCACAGCGACGGGGATCGTTTTCTGCTGAGCATTCACGGAAGCGAGCCGGTCGACATTGTGGAACTGCGCAGCAACTACGAGCCGCTGAGATGAGAGAAGAAGCCGCATCGGCCGATCAGCATGCCCATCTGAAAAGCACTGAAGTTGTGGCCTGATCGGCGCCCGCGGCGTGAGCCACCGAAGGAAGATAGATGGTGGAAAAGAAAATCCCGTGGTGGCGAAAGGCGCTGAATTTTGCGCTGGAGGGAATTCGCTCAGGATTTGGCCTTTTCTCGCGGTCCGCAAAGTCCGAACCAGTCGCAGAACCGACATTTTCAGGCAATTTGAAAGAAACCCCGGAAGAAGAAGAAACAGTATTGAGCGATTCGTTTCCCCAACCCGAAATTGCCAACGCAGCGGTGACGATCCCGGCCGAGCCTGAGGCGGAGCCTACTCCTGCCTCCGCGCTTGAACCCTTGCCGGAGCCTGCTGGCGTAAGCGAGGCCGCGGCAGAACCAGCACCCGCCACGGAACCTATCACGGTGTCCGTCCCGGCGATTGACGAGACGATCTCCATCGAACCAGTTTCCGCCGAGGTTGAACAAGTTGCGGAAAAAGGCATGGAGCCGGACATCGTTCCCGAAGGGCTGGTCACAGTGGCTAAAGAGGTTGCGGAAAAACTCGGGGTTTCAGGTGAAGTTAGCGGAGAGCTTCCCTCCGTGGCTAAAGCCAGCGTTGAATCTGTTCGCTTTATGCCGGGGTTGAACCCCCCGCCTCCCACCGAAATGAGTTCTTCCGTAGCCTGTGAAGCCCAGCCTGAATCTGAGGCTGAAACCACCCCACTTCCAGCCGCTGAGCCAGAACCCGTACTTGCGCCGGAAGCTGCGGATGAGGCTGATTCGGAGCCGGTTGAAGCTGACGAAGTGGTGGCGGAGGCTGAGCCTGAACCCACTCAGGAGCCGATCGCCGAGGCAATTTCAGAGCCGGCCGCTGTCTGCATCGCGGATTCCGAGCCTGTCGCAGAGGAAGAAGTAGCGGAGACTCCGGAAACCGAAGCTGAGAATGAGGCTGCTTTGGAGCCGGTTGAAGCCGACGAACCGATGACGGAAGCTGAGCCAGAACCTGAGCCAGAAGCCACTCCTGAGCCGATTGCTGAGCCGGATTCAGTCGCCGAGGTTATGGCTGAGCCTATGGTGGTTCCAGTTCCGGCTGCCACCATTACCGTTATGCCAGAACCCACGACCGCGCGGGAAGCTGAGGATGAGGCTGCTTCGGAGCCGGTTGAAGCTGCCGAACCGATGACGGAAACTGTGCCAGAAGCTGAGCTTGAACCCACTCCTGAGCCGATTGCTGAGCCGGATTCAGTCGCCGAGGTTATGGCTGAGCCTATGGTGGTTCCAGTCCCGGTTGCCGAAGTGCCGGCTGCCATCCTTACGTCTGAGCCAGAACCCATAATCGCGCCGGAAGTCGTGACTGAGGCTGCTTCAAAGCCGGTTGAAAGTACCGAACCGGTGGTAGAAGTTGAGCGGGAAGCCACTGTGGAGCCGACGCCCGATCCGGCTCCTGCTCCCGATGTTGCTCCCCCGCTGGTGCTCACCTCTCAGCCCATGGCGGACGAAAAGGAGGCGGAGAAAGCGGAAGAAAAGGCCGCCGCCAAGTTGGCAGCGCGGCAGAAGAAGCTGGATGAAAGCTCCGAGCAATCCCCCTTTTCAGTCATTGTGGGCAAGGTTTATGACGGCCCCCTGGACCTGCTGCTCGACTTGATCCGCAAGCAGGACATCGACATCTACGACATTCCCATCGCCAGGATCACGGCGCAGTTCCTGGCCTATGTCAACCAGCTCAAGGCCGGCGACGTGGACGTGGCGGGCGAGTTCATTTACACCGCATCGCTGCTGATCCATATCAAGAGCAAGATGCTGCTTCCGCGCGCGGCCTCTGGTCCAGAAGATGAGGCCGAGGATCCCCGCCGCGAGCTGGTGGAGCGGCTGCTGGAGCATGAGCGCTTCAAGAATGCGGCCCAGATGTTGCAACAGAAGCAGATGCTGGAGGCAGCCACCTGGTCCAACCCCGGCGTGCGCGAGTTCAAGGACGACGCTGGCGCGGAGCCGGAGATTGCCGCCGACACCGTGGACTTGGTGCGCATCTTCCGCGACATTCTGGAGCGCGCCCGCAAGCGCCCCGCCTTCAACCTTGAAGAAGACTCGGTGACCGTGGGCCAGATGATCCAGTTTCTCGCCCGCCGCCTCACCATGGAAGACAAGCCGGTGGCCCTGCGCCGCCTGTTGAGCCACACTCGCAGCGAACGGGCGCTGATCGCCATGTTCCTGGCGCTATTGGAGTTGGTCCGGCTGCAGGCCATCCTGCTGCGCCAGGACCGCCAATTCAGCGAGATCTTCATCAAGAAGCACACCGGCTTCGAAACGGTGATGAACGAAGGCCTGGGCAACGCTCGCGACGACTGGCGGTAGAAAGTTTAGTTATAACATATGTTATAATAAGAGCGAAACAGGAGGCTGAAAATGGCCACGACTGCAAAGGTTATCGCTATCGGCAATTCCTCTGGCATCATCCTGCCGAAGGAAACTCTGGCGCGGCTCAATGTCCAAAAAGGCGATACCCTCTACCTGAACGAGACTCCTGCAGGCTTCCAAGTCAGCCCCTACGACGAAGAGTTCGGCGCCAAAATGGAGGTAGCCGATCGGGTGATTCGCCGCTATCGGGATGCGTTCAAGAGACTGGCGGAGTAAGTGAAAGAGCCTGTCTGGATTCGCGAAATTGAAGCCTTTGCGTTTCATGCCCAACAGATAGCCCTGTTCGGCGGCATGGACGGGGTGCGTGACAGGGGACTGCTGGACTCTGCCCTGGCGCGTCCGAAGGATCTCTTTGCCTATGCGGACAGGGTCTTGACCTTGGCTGAGTTGGCTGCGGCCTACGCGGTGGGCATCTCCAGCAATCACCCCTTCGTGGATGGAAACAAGAGAACAGCGATGCAGGTTGCGTTTGTGTTCCTGGAGTTTAATGGATCCCCCGTAATTGCCAGCCAGGAAGGGGCGTGCCTCACTTTTCTGAGTTTAGCGGCGGGCGGAACGAGCGAGGCGGAATTGGCTCTCTGGTTTACTGAGCACACGGCCACCCATTCGGCCTAAAGCAACACGGCCCCCCTGTTGACCCGCCGCCAGCACTGGTTTTCCGCCACCGCCGCACTCCCCTTCCCCTTTCCAAGTCCCCCCCTAGCCGGTGTAGAATGGACTTAGTCAGTTTGGCTCCTCAGGCTGGCAACGCAAACAATCGTGCGAATATGCGGTTGTTGGGGTTTTATGGACGCCAATTTATCCGGCTCTGCTGTCACCTGCCTCAAGCCATCCCCTATGTATTTGTTTTGTCATGCAGTTGTTCAGTCTCGATCTCGGAGGCCCAGGCGGGTCCGGAATCTCTCCGGTCGCTTTGGTGAAATCTGATGGCCGACCTGGCAGCCGCAGTGGAAGTTCTGCCTAAAAATAAAACCCTGCCTAATAGCAAACTGAACAAGAGACCCAGCGGCCTGGGTATTGCGATGTTTGTGGTGGCTCTGGCCAGCGGGCTTTGCTACATTGCATTTCAGGTAGCCAGGGACCTGAACACGGTTACCATCACCAGCATCTGGCCCTATCTGCTGCTCGCCCTGGCCCTGCTGATCGCCCTCGGTTTCGAGTTTGTGAACGGCTTCCACGACACGGCCAACGCCGTGGCCACGGTCATCTATACCCACTCGCTGGACCCAACTATGGCTGTGGTCTGGTCTGGGTTGTGCAACCTGACCGGTGTGCTCGTCTCCACCGGCGCGGTGGCCTTTGCGGTCGTGACGCTGCTGCCCGTCGAGCTCATCCTGCAAGTCAGCTCTGGCGCCGGCTTCGCCATGGTCTTTGCGCTGCTGATCGCGGCCATTCTCTGGAACCTGGGCACCTGGTGGCTTGGGCTGCCGGCCTCCAGTTCGCACACCATGGTCGGTTCGATCATCGGTGTGGGTATGGCCAACCAGCTCCTCAATCCCCACATTGGAACCTCCGGGGTGGACTGGGAGCAGGCCATCAAGGTACTGAAGGTGCTGTTGATCTCGCCCCTGGTTGGTTTTGGCGCAGCCGGACTCCTGATTCTGCTGTCCAAGTGGCTCTTCAGATTTCCCTCTCTGTATGCACCGCCAAAGGAAAAGCAGCCGCCACCGTGGCCCATTCGCATCCTGCTGGTGCTCACTTGCTCTGGCGTTAGCTTCTTCCACGGATCGAATGACGGCCAGAAGGGCATGGGCCTCATCATGCTCATCCTCATTGGCACCGTGCCTACCGCTTACGCGCTGAACCACGCCGTCACCGCCAACGGCATGCAGGAATTCATCGTCGCTTCCGAGCAGGCTGCAAGCGTCATAGACCGGCACGCCGATCGGAACGCTGTTCTCCGCACCGATCCTCGCACCGAGGTCACCGACTACATCCGCACCGGAGAGTTGAAGCCGTCCACGCTTCCGGCGCTCAGCGAGCTGGTCCGGGACGTGAACTACGAAGTGACCCTCTACAAGGCGTTCAAGGCTGTTCCAGCCAAGGAGCAGAGCAACGTACGCAACGATATGTACGTGGCCAGTGAGGCCCTGCGGCTGATGGACAAGAACCACAATCCATACTTCACGCCCCAGGAAGGCAAAGTCCTCCGGAATTACAAGAGCAAGGTGGATACGGCCACCAAGTTCATCCCCGACTGGGTCAAAGTGGCTGTGGCCCTGGCCCTTGGGCTGGGCACGATGGTGGGCTGGAGACGTGTCGTGGTCACAGTGGGCGAAAAGATCGGCAAGGAGCACATGACCTATGCGGAGGGCGCCTGCGCCGGACTGGTGACGATGGGCACCATCTTCGCCGCCGACAACTTCGGTCTGCCGGTCTCGACCACGCATATTCTCAGTTCCGGCGTGGCTGGCACCATGGCCGCCAATGGCAGCGGATTGCGCCTCTCTACTGTTCGCAACATCGCCGCCGGCTGGGTCTTCACGCTGCCGGCCGCGGCGCTGCTCTCCGGCGTCCTCTACTGGCTCTTCCGCGCGATTTCCTAAACGCCTCCCGGGCCTTCATCTGAACGAGTTTTTCCGCAGCCTGTATAGCCATGCCGCCAAATAAAGCAAGGGCCTGTTCACACCGCCAGGACGGCAATGTGAACAGGCCCTTGTGTTCGAGCAGAAGCAACTGGGAAGGGAATGACCCGCCGCGGCTACTGCTTACTTTTCTTGAGCTTCATCAACTCGACGGCCTTCTGAGCGATATGCTCGGCGCTGACCTCGAACTCCTTGACCAACTCCCAGGGCGAGCCTGAATCGCCAAAGCGGTCTTTCACGCCGATGGCCCCGGTGATGAGAGGCTTGCCGTAGAGTTGCTTGCTCTCAGTAAGGAGGCCGCTGACGCGCCACGCCAGAGCGCCGATCTGGTGTTCTTCGGCAGTGACCACCACGCCGGTATCCTGGGCGGCGCGAATGACAGCTTCCGCGTCGATGGGTTTGAGCGTGTGCAGGTTGAGTACGCGCGTCTCGTAGCCGTAGTCGCGCTTCAGGATGCAGGCCGCGCGCATCGCCTCGGGGACCATGGGCCCACAGGCGATGATGCTCAGGTCCTCCGACTCGTTCTTGTAGTCGGAAGCCAACTGGGCCTCGAAGGCGTCAACGAAGCTGGCCGACTCATTGCGCAGACGAATCACGTTGGCCTTGCCAAAGACGAAGGGAGTTTTCTCATCCGTGACAATCGGCGTGGCTTCGCGGGCAAGGCGGATATACTTGGGCCCCTTGTGTTCGAGCAGCAGATAGGTCGTGGCCTTGCGGGCCTCGATGATATCGCAGGGCACGACGACTGACATATTCGGCAGACCCTGCATGGCGAAGAGGTCTTCGAGGGCCTGGTGGGTGGCTCCGTCAGGTCCAACCGAGACACCCGCGTGGGCGCCGGCAATCAGGACGTTGAAGTTTCCGTAGCAGATTGAGACGCGGATCTGATCCAGGTTGCGCGCCGCGGAAAACGTGGCGTACGACCCAACCACCGGCAGCTTGCCTTCCTTGGCCAGCCCGACCGCCGCCGCGGTGGCCGACTGCTCGGCGATTCCCAGGCTGAACCAGCGGTTCTTGCGCTCGGGTTTGCCGGCGTAAAAATCAGCGATGGTGATGGAGCCTGAAATGTCCAGTCCCAGGCAAACCACGCGCTCATCGTCACCGTTTTCAGCGAGCGACTGTCCGAAGCCTTTGCGGGTGGGCTCCATTTTGACCTTCATGGTGTCGCCGGCATTCCACCAGAAGTCGTGGGAGAACTTGGGCATTTTGGCTTCCAGCTCACAGTCCATCCGCGCCTGGTAGTCTTTCGCCTTATCGAGCAACTGATCGACCGGAATGCGCTCAGTCAGCCCCAACTCCTTCAACGATGCGTCGAGTTCAGTGCGGTTTGGCGTCTTGCCGTGCCAGCCAGCCACATTCTCCATGAAGCTGACGCCCTTGCCCTTGATCGTTTTGGCGAGGATGACGACTGGCTTGCCCACCACGGCCTTGGCTTTTTCGAAGGCCTCGACCAACTGGTTCATGTCGTGGCCGTCAACGTGGATAACTTCCCAGCCAAAGGCGGCGTACTTCTCGTCGAGCGGCTGGACTTGCATGACGTCCTTCACCCAGCCGTCAATCTGCAGGCCATTGACGTCGATGACGGCGATGATGTTATCCAGATGGAAGTGCCCGGCTTCCATGGCAGCTTCCCAAACCTGGCCCTCCTGCTGTTCGCCGTCTCCCATCAAGCAAAAGATTTTATGTTTTTTCTCGTTGATTCTGGCGGCCAGCGCCATGCCGACAGCAATACTCAAGCCCTGTCCAAGAGAGCCCGAGGAGACCTCGACGCCGGGCAGCTTTAACCAATGCGGGTGGCCCTGAAAGCGCGAGTGGAGCTTGCGCAGAGTGACGACGTCGTTGACGTCGCAGAAGCCGGCGAAGGCCAACCCGAGATAGAGGGCGGGAGCCTTGTGCCCGGCGGACCAGAGGATGCGGTCACGATCAGGCCAGGAGGGATTCTTGGGATCGTGCTGGGCAACATGGAGGTAGAGCGCGGCAGTAATGTCCATGATCGAGAGCGTGCCGCCGGCGTGCCCCGAACCGGCCGCGCAGAGCGTCACCAGATCATAGCCGCGCATCAGGTTGGCGGCATCCTTGAGCTGTTCAATCGAATAATCCCGGATTACCTTCCCGGTTGCGGAATCCTTGAGGGCCATAGCCTTCTCCTTTGCGCGGGAATCAAATCCGCGCACGATGCTTTTGGAACCACTCCAAATTACTACGGTTTGAAGGGTACGGACTAAAGCCCGTACCCTTCATCCAAAACAGATTTATAGGACAGATTCCTAGAGGTTCTGCTTCGTCCACGTGTCGAGGCGTTTGAGCGCCTCTTGCAGGTTTTCCAGCGAATTGGCCACGCTGAAGCGCAGGTAGCCTTCGCCAAACTCGCCGAAGGACGTGCCGGAAAGCGCCGCTACTCCAGCTTGCTCGAGCAGCGCATCGGCCAGAGGCTTGGACTTCCATCCCGTTTTGGTGATGTTGGGGAAGGTGTAGAACGCGCCC
>CAYQSI010000009.1:0-97541 GCA_964420185.1 uncultured Occallatibacter sp.
TGTAGACGGCCAGCATCCAGGGGTTGGCCAGTTCGTGCTGCACCTTGGCGAAGGCGGCCATGGGGTGCTCGGGAAGGCTGATGCCTATGAATCGCTGGCGGATGACGTGTTGCGCGATGTATGCGAAGGCGATGAGGCCGGTATAGCGCTGGGCGGTGTAGAGCCAGTTGCCGGCCCAGGGATAGTAGACGATATTCGACTTGCCGCGCAGCCAGATGTAGACGCCGTAGCAGGCGTGATAGAGGATGGGCAGAAAGATAAAGACCCACTCCAGCACACGCACCAGCGGCAGGCTGTTGAGGAAGCGGACCTGCGCTCCATAGGCGGCTGGGCCTTTGAGGGCTTCGAAGTTCGAGAGCAGGTGTTCCAGCAGAAAGGCGCCGAGGGGGATGATGCCCAGGAGCGAATGGAGCTTGCGCCACAGAAAGGACGAGCCTTGTGCGGCGCGCAGCGGCTGAACGCCGCGTTGAACGGTGGGCACGGCAGAGGGTTGAGAAGTTGCCATGACGGTGTCAGCTCCTAAAGGCTCCAGGTCCAGGTTCTTGCAGGCGGCGGTTTCGGTTTTTGGGGGCAGGGAAGCGCGGCCTGATTTTGAATCATTATTAGTGTCCTATATCACATCCGTCAACCCACTCCGTGGGGTCTCACTCTTTGGTGGAGTTCCTTGGAAAATCAGGCGCCCAGCAAGGGTAGCAGCGCGGCAATGGCGCGGCCGCGATGGCTGAGGGTGTGCTTGGTTTCCAGATCCAGTTCGGCCATGGTGCGGTTGAGCGCGGGCAGGTAGAAGAGCGGGTCGTAGCCGAAGCCGCCTTTGCCGCGAGGCGCTTCAAGAATCAGGCCCTCGACCGTGCCCTCGGCCGTGTGCAGAATCTGGCCGTCGCGGGCAGCTGCCAGAACGCAGCGGTAGCGCGCGGTTCGCTTGGGTTGGGGAACGCCAGCGAGATCTTGCAACAGAAGCAGATTGTTCCGCACATCGGTGTTATTGCTGGCGTTGGGTGCGTCGATCAAGCCGGCGTCGGCGGCAAAGCGTGCCGAACGCACGCCGGGCGCGCCGTCGAGGGCGTCCACTTCGAGGCCGGAGTCGTCGGCCAGGACCAGTTCGCCGGGGGCAAAACGCGAGTAGTAGACGGCCTTTAGCGCGGCGTTGGCGGCGAAGGTCAGGCCGTCTTCTTCCGGCGCAGGAATCTCCTCCAGTTTTGGCAGGGGTGCGAAGTGAATCGAGTGGGCTGCGGCGGCGGTGCGGAAGTCGCGCAGCTTGCCTTGGCTGGTGGTGGCGGCATAGATACGAAGGGCCATGAGAAAAGTGTAACGGGCGAGGGGCGTTATTCCACTGCTGGCAACGGAAGCTCCGCGTCAAGGCCGGCGGCAATCAGGTCCTGGCGCAGGCGTTCGACGGTAGAGAATTGGATGGCCCGGATGCCCAGCGCCCGCGCGGCTTCTACGTTGGGCCGCTTGTCGTCGATGAAGAGCGTCTCTTCGGGTTGGGTGCCGAGTTGGTTGAGCGCGTGGCGATAAAGCTCCGGGTTGGGCTTGACGATGCCGAGTTCACAGCTCCACACCAGCACATCGAAGCGGTCAATCCAGGAGAACTCACGCTCGACGCTGGCCAGCACATCGTCGCCCATGTTGGAGAGGATGGCGGTGAGCAAGCCGCGCTGCTTGAGTGCGAGTTGCCAGGCGAGCATGACGGGGTTCTCGACGGTCCACAGGCGCTGGTCCCAGCGATTCAGTTCTTCCACTGTTTCGGGGTTTGGCGGCAGCCCGGCCGCGCGCAGAAACTTCTGCCAGAAGGCGGTGCCGGTCAACTTGCCTTCGTCGTAGGCCGGCCGGTCGGCCCAGTAGAGCGGCTCGAATTGGGCCAGGGGCAGGTCGGTGATACGCAGCAGGGCGGCCCAAGCCGCAGGGTCCGGCGGGCCGGTGAGTACAATTCCATAGTCGAAGACAACCGCGCGCAAAGCCAATCTTCCTCCTGGGGTGCCCGTGTACTGTTGAAAGGGACGCCTGTTTCCATTGTGCCTGACCCCTGCGGGGGGCAGACCTATCAGATTTTCGTTAGGGTAAGAGGATGCGCTTTTCGCAGAGAACAAACTGGAATACGGAAGAGAGCGAACTGGGACGAGCTCACCGGCTGCGTGTCGCGGCGGGCAAGCCCATTGCCGACCTGACGGCCTCGAATCCCACACGCTGCGGTTTCGACTACGATCCCAACTTGCTGGCGGCGCTCAAGGATGCGCGGGCGCTGGACTACGATCCGCAGCCGCGCGGGCTGCTGCGCGGGCGCGAGGCGGTTTGCAACTACTACGCGACCCACGGCGTGGCGCTGAAGCCGGAGCAGATCGTGCTCACCACCAGCACCAGCGAGGCGTACAGCTTTCTTTTTCGGCTGCTTGCGGACCCGGGCAGCGAAATTCTTGTTGCCCAGCCGGGCTATCCGCTCTTCGATTTTCTGGCCGGACTGGACGATGTGCGCCTGAAGGCGGCTCCGCTGGTTTACGACTACGGCTGGCAGATTGAGCCGGAGGGGTTCCGCCGCGCCATTACGCCCGCGACGCGAGCCATCGTCCTGGTGCATCCCAACAACCCCACCGGCCACTTCACCAAGCCGTGGGAGGCCGAGGAGCTGGCGCAGCTCTGCCGGGAGTTTGATCTGGCGCTGATTGTGGACGAGGTCTTTCTCGACTACAGCTTGGGCGCAGCGCCGGCCAGCTTTGCCGCGGGGCTGGAGGGCGTTCCGGTCTTCGTGGTGAGCGGGTTGAGCAAGATTGCCGGGCTTCCACAGATGAAGGCGGCCTGGATTGTGGCCACCGGGCCGCAGGCCGTCCCGGCGATGGATCGTCTGGAGGTCATCGCCGACACGTTTCTCTCCATGAATGCGCCGGTGCAATGTGCGCTGCCCGCGTGGCTCGAGGGCCGCGAGGCGATTCAGCGGCAGATTCGGGCGCGGGTGACGGCCAACCTCGCCGAGCTGGACCGGCAACTGGCGCGGCTGCCGGAGGTAAGCCGTCTGAAGGCCGAGGGAGGCTGGTACGCTGTGCTGCGCATTCCGGCGCTGCAACCCGACGAGCTGACGGTGCTGGCTTTGCTGGAGCGCGGCGTCTGGGTCCATCCCGGCTACTTCTTCGGGATGGCGGAGTCGGGCTGGCTGGTGGTGAGCTTGCTGGGGCCGGCGGCGGAGTTCAGCCGCGGAGTTGCCGGGCTGGTTGACTATTTGGATACGCATCCAACAGAACAGTAAGTTAAAGCCTGACAGGCTTACTGCCCGTGCAGAAACGGGTTGCTCTGGCGTTCGACGCCGATGGTGGTGGCGGGGCCGTGGCCGGTGAGGACGCGGGTATCGTCGGGCAGCGGGAGCAGGCGGGTGTGGATGGAGTCGATGATTTGGCCGTAGTCGCCGCCGGGCAGGTCAGTGCGGCCGATGCTGCCAGCAAAGAGCGTATCGCCGGCGATGAGCAGCTTGAGCGGGGCAAAGTGTAGGCAGACCGAGCCTTGCGTGTGACCGGGAGTGAGGAGGACTTCGGCGGGGTAGCGTTCCAGGCCCACGCGCAGGCCGTCTGCCAGGTTTTCGTCAGGCGGGGCGGTTTCAGGCGTTGCTACACCCAGCCAGCCTGCTTGTGAGTCCATCATCTTGAGCAGCGGCAGGTCGTTTTCGTTCAGCAGGATGGGCGCGCCGGTGAGCCGCTTCAGGCGCAGCGCTCCGCCCACGTGGTCGATGTGGGCGTGGGTGACTAGAATCTGCTTGAGTGTGAGGCCAAGTTCGGTGAGCCGGCGGTGAATGTAGCCGACCTCGTCGCCGGGATCGATGACGATAGCTTCGCCGGACTCCGGGTCGCCAAGAATGGTGCAGTTGCAGGCCAGCGGGCCGACGGGAAAGGTCTCCAGAATCATGGTTTCTATTCTATGGTGTACCGGGCAGTTCCGCCTCGGTTTGGGAACCGCGGGAGTGGGGCAGTCTGATTTTCATGGAGATTTTTCTCCGCGGACCAATTTTTTCTGGCAGGCATCCCGGGCACAAAAGAAGTTAGAAGCCTTCCTCAGTTCGCAGCGGGCAGATCGGAAATCCTATTACTTCCCCAACTTCTTCAGTTTGTCGCAACTGTCCGAGTCGCCAAGAGTACAAGCCTTGCGGTACAACAACGCCGCCTGTGCGTTGCTTTGGGGCACGCCGCTCCCGTTTTCGTAGATCAGGCCAAGCGTTGTGCACGAGTCAATGTTGCCGAGATCGCAGCCCTTGCGAAACAGCGCGATCGCCTGTGCCTGGTCCTGGGGCACCGGCGCGTTTAGGCCGAGGGAGTACATTGCGCCAAGATCGTGGCATCCATCCGCATTGCCGCTTTCGCAGGCCTTTTGATAGAACGCAGCCGCCTGAGCGTTGTCCTGGGTTGCGCCGAGGCCATATGCGTACGCGCGGCCAACTTTATAGCAGCCGGCCGCATTGCCGCCATCGCAAGCCTTGCGATACAACGGCGTGGCGCTATCGTAGGCCTTGGCATATTTACACCACATGTCGCCAACCTTGACGCAGGCGACTGTATCGCTGCCTTCACAGGCTATTTGATACAGGCTCGCCGCCTGTTGTATCAGTGCATTCGCTTTGTTCTCATCCTTGGGGACGCCGATTCCGGCGCCATAGGCCTCGGCGAGATGGATGCAGTCTAGTTGATTGCCCGTATTGCAGCTCTTTTGATAACGGGCCGCAATTTGCTCAGGGGTGCCCTTTTGCGCATGCATTGGAGGCAGTGCAAGAAAGACCACCGCAATTAAGGAGGCCAGGTTCAAGGATTGCTTTATGATCACGGGACACCTGTCTTTCCTGAATGCCCATAAAGCACATTCAAACTGGGATTCCCTTTCAATTTCCTTGACTACAAAGCAATATACAGCTTTTTAACACACTTGACCGGGTTCATAGCCGATTTTTCGCGCTGCCGTTTTACGAGGAGGCCAGCTTCACTTCGCGCAGATTTTCCATATACGACAAAAAGCGGTAGGCCGAGTGGCCTACCGCTGGTGTGGAACCGATTTGCGGAAGAGGGATTACTTGCCGGACTTGGCAGGCGCGGAGATGGGCGCCGATGTGGAGTTGTCCAGCACAGAGTGCGAGCGGGTGGTTGAGCGCGCGTAAAGCACAGTCAAACTGATGGAGGTCAGCATAAAGATGACCGCCGACCAAGTGGTGAGCCGTGTAAGGACGTTGGCCGCGGCGCGCGGGCCGAAGGCGGTTTGCGAACCCTGGCCACCGAAGGCGCCTGCCAGATCAGCCGAGCGGCCCTGCTGCAGGAGAACGACTCCGATTAGAAACAGGCTGACAATCACGTGCAGGACAATGATGAAGTAGAAGAGAAAACTCATCTTTAAAGCTGCTTTCCAGGTCAGTCCGGCTGACCCGGACGAGAGAAATTTGGTGCGGAAGAGGGGACTTGAACCCCTATGCCTTTCGGCGCCAGCACCTCAAGCTGGTGCGTCTGCCAATTTCGCCACCTCCGCACTGGGGTGCACCCTACGAGTATAGCAAAAGTTGGACTCTTGTCCAACGCAAACTCTCTTCCAACTCAAGATGAGCCTGTGCCAGGGCAAATGCATCTGAATTGCTATGTGCAAGAAAGGCTTGGCAGGGTGAGAGAAATTAAGATGCGCTTGCCCTGGAGCCTGAGCGGGGTCTCTTGACGTGCCTCTGCTTCTCTGCTCTACTGCAAAGAAGGTCATGCACACCTCCGCCGCCACTGCGAGCTTCTCTCCGGTCCTATGCATAGCCGTGTCGATTCCCTCCCTGCGAATTAGCGGCTCCAATACGCACGCGGGAAACGGAGCCTGACGAACCTGATTTAGCCATCGAGCAGCATCCAGGCCACCACCCGCAAACGCGGCTGGTGGCCTTTTCATTTTCTGCCCGGCTTCAGAAACTTTTGTCGTTCATCCCGCTTTTTCGCCCAGCCAAGGAGGCACATTTTTGGAATCCGTCACCCTCACCAGCATCCAGGCAGCCCGCGCGCGCATCGGTGAAGCCATTCATGTTTCGCCCTGCCAGCTCTCGCATCACCTCTCAGAGTTGACCGGCGTGTCCCTCTACCTGAAGCTCGAAAACCTGCAACGCACCGGCTCGTTCAAGGAGCGGGGCGCGCTCAACAAACTGCTCACCTTGAGCGAAGCGGAGCGCAAGCGCGGCGTCATCGCGGCCAGCGCCGGCAATCACGCCCAGGGAGTCGCTTTCCACGCCTCGGCCCACGGCATTCGCGCGCAGATCGTCATGCCGCTGGCCACGCCGCAGGTCAAGGTGGCCGCCACGCGGGGCTACGGCGCCGAGGTCATCCTGCACGGCGCCAGCTACGACGAGGCCTGCGAAGAGGCCCTGCGCCGCCAGGTTGAAGAGGGCCGCACCTTCATTCATCCTTTCGACGACGCTGAAGTCATCTCCGGCCAGGGCGCCATCGGCCTCGAACTGCTCGAACAGGTGCTCCACCTTGATACCGTTGTGGTGCCCATCGGCGGCGGCGGGCTCATCAGCGGCATCGCTTGTGCGCTCAAGGAAACCAATCCAAAAATTCACGTCATCGGCGTCGAGCCGGAAAAACTGCCCTCGATGCTGCGTGCTCGCGAGGCCGGCGCCCCGGTCACCATCAGTGCCGAGGCTACCATCGCTGATGGCATCGCCGTGCGCCGCGCCGGCGACCTGACTTTGCCGCTGGTCTCCCGCTACGTGGACGAGATCGTCACGGTGGACGACGAGGAGATCGCCAGCGCCATCCTCATGCTGCTGGAGCAGGAAAAGACCCTGGCCGAGGGCGCCGGCGCCGCCGCGCTGGCCGCTGTCGTCCAGTCCAAGACCAGCCTCCGGCCTCGCCCCACCGTGGTGCTGGTTTCGGGCGGCAACATCGACGTCTCGCTGCTGGCCAAGATTATCGAACGCGGCCTGGTGAAAGACGGCCGTCTGTTGCGCGTCCGCGTCTACCTGCAGGATCGCCCTGGCGCCCTGCTGAACCTCACCAAAATTCTGGCCCGCGAGCGCGCCAACATCGTCGAAACCATCCACAATCGCGCTTATTATGGCGTCAGCCTGGGCGAAACGGTGATCGATGTGACCATCGAAACCCGAGGCGCCTCCCACATCACCGCCATCAGCCATGCCTTGCGCGAAGCCAGCTTCCGCTTCGAGCGCATTCAGTAAGAGGGAACCCGGCCGCACCTGCACCCGATGGAAACCGCTCGGTAGGCTGGGCGGCCATATCCGCGCAGAGACAGTGGGCGTCGGCACCGGTATCGATACGTGAGGTCGCAGAACTCCTTGAGCACAAATGGACATACCCGCGCCCGGCTTTGGTTGCGGCGCTGGCGCACGACGGCCCGGCTTTGGTTGAGGTACTCGTACATCGGCAGGAACTGGCCATGCCGCCGACAATCAGCGCCGACCAAGCCTGGGGCTTCAGCCTCTACATGATTCGAGCTGTGCTGAGTGGACGCGGCGACGAAGTAATCGATCTTGCGAAGACCAATCTTCTGCGCTGATGTATTTAGCTTTAATCCAATCGCCAAGCGCCGCAATGTGCAGGCCGCTTACGCCGCCAACAGCACCGGCCAGCAGGGGCCTGGCTCCTGGCTGCCTGGATGGCGCGGCTGGCGGGGAGACACAGCGCCTTGGAAAACGCAGAGTCCAGAAACAATTCGTGGACGGCTGGGTATACACTGGCTTTTCCGTCATCATCTTGCAATCTTGCGGAGTGAGAAAACATGCTGTGTACAAACTGCCAGAGCCATAAGCTGCGCCGGATCAGGAGGGAAGGATTCCTGCGCTTGAGACTGGCTCCACTGTTCGGCTTCTATCCCTGGAGATGTTCCGTCTGTGGGCTGGAGCGATTGCTCAAAGTGCGGGGCGAGCGGAAGAGTAAGCATCACGAGGGCAACACACACGGTGAAGCGCATGACCACTCGGGAAACGAACAACTCTAGAAGCCTGTTGTTTGATTGTAAATTTGGTGCCCGGAGGGGGAATTGAACCCCCACGACCTTGCGGTCTGCGGATTTTAAGTCCGCTGCGTCTGCCAGTTTCGCCATCCGGGCAAAAGGGAAACTACATTATTGCATCTCCAAGGTTTCGGCATTGCCATGCCTGCCAGCTTCCTCGGTCCAGAAGCAGGATTCCTGCCCGTTCTGTCCCAACTGTACTCTTGCGGGCAAAGCCACGGAAAAATCCTGATGGCTAATCGGGCAGTGGCAGGGAAGCGCCGGAGAGCGTTGTTCGCGGTGCCCACTCGGGCGCCCCGCTCCCTTTCTGATTCCCCTCCTTGAATTCTAACTGTATCTGGGAGCGAACCCGAAAAGTGAGACAAGAAACTTGCGCACAATTTGCTGTGAATGGCGAATGGCGTCGTGGAAATGTCTCGACACAGTTCCCCTCGGCCGCGCGCTGGATGACAGTTTGTGATGCTGCAATTCCAGGGCCGGATCAAGGACGTTCCTGCATCTTCGTGCTATGAGTGCGCCGTGATCGATGCGGCAATCGGGGTTGTGCTAGCATGAAAATGCCGAAATCTACGACCTGGCCGGACAGGGCATTTGAAACAGGCCATCTGGGAGTCGAGACGATGAAGATGACAGGTATCACGAGACGCATATCGCTCGACCGAAACGGCAAGATCCGCGCTGGAGGTAGCATACGGCCCGCAACAAGACGATAGGGACATGAAACAAAATTCTTGCGAAGGGGATCTTCATGACCACTGCAACCGCAGTTCCCGACGTTGTAACGACGGATCGTTACTATTCTGTTCCGAGCAGCACAAAGCCCGAGTCCATCAGCGGTGAGCCCGCCAAAAAGCTGAAGTACTATGCGGGAGGCGTTTGGCGAGAATCCAAGACCAGCAAGTATATGCCGTGTTACGATCCCTCGACTGGCGCTGTCATAGCCTATGCGCCGCAGTGTACAGCCGAAGAAGTCGAAGAGGCCATTGAGGCTGCCGCCAAGGCCTTTCCCGCATGGCGTGACACCCCGGTAACCAAGCGGACCCAGGTACTGTTCAAGATGAAGCAGTTGCTCGAAGAACACCTGGAGGAACTCATCTATCTTTGCGCCCAGGAAAACGGCAAGAAATGGGATGAAGCAGCTGGCGATGTGCTGAAAACGATTGAGGTTGTCGAGTTTGCCTGCGGCGCTCCTCATATGATGAAGGGCGAGTCGCTGATGAATGTCTCCACTGGCTACGATACAGTCCAGTTTCGCGAGCCTCTGGGCGTCTTCGCTGGCATCGCGCCGTGGAACTTTCCGGCTATGCTTCCGCAGGGGTGGATGGCTCCCATCTGCATCGTTACTGGAAACTGTATCGTGCTGAAAGTGGCCAGTTATGTACCTCAATCGGCGATGCGCATTTCCGAACTCTGGAAGCAAGCGGGTTTGCCCGACGGCGTCCTGAACCTGGTAACCACCAGCCGCAATGAAGCGGAAATTCTGCTCCGGCATCCGGCCATCAAAGGCGTGACCTTTGTCGGTTCTACCAGTGTCGGCAAGCACATTTATGCCACTGCCGCCAGTAACGGCAAGCGCGTTCAGGCGCTCACCGAAGCAAAGAATCACGCCCTGGTGCTGAAAGATGCGGTTATCGAGCGCACCGCGCAGGGAATTATTAACTCCTTTTGCGGATGCGCCGGTGAACGGTGCATGGCTCTTCCCGTAGTTGTCGTCGAGAATGCTGTGGCTGACCAACTGGTGGAAGCTATCACGCGCCTGGCGAAGGAAGTTAACCTTGGCCCAGCATACGACAAGAGTACCGGCCTGGGTCCGGTCGTCAATCAAGTGCACAAGGAGTTTGTTCTTAACTGGATCGAAACAGCCATCAAGGAGGGCGCCAAGCTGGTTCTGGACGGGCGCAATCCAAAGGTTCCGGCGGGATGCGAAAAGGGGTCCTTTGTCGGCCCCACGATCTTCGACCATGTAACTGAGAAGATGACATGCGGTCGTGAGGAGATCTTTGGCCCGGTACTCTGCATCAAGCGCGTAGATAACTTCGAAGAAGGTCTCCAGCTTATGAACAACAGCCGCTTCGCCAACGGCTCGGTAATCTATACCGAAAGCGGCCACTTCGCGCGCGAGTTTGCCCGGCGCACGGACGGCGGCATGGTAGGCATCAACGTCGGCATTCCGGTTCCGCTTGCCGTCTTCGGATTCACGGGGCACAAGCAGTCATTCTTCGGAGACCTTCACACCATGGGGCGCGACGGCTTCCTCTTCTACACCGAAGCCAAGAATGTGACCACTACGTGGTTTACCGATAAGGAAATTCCCGCCAAGGTCAGCACGTGGGATGGAACCATGACACGCGGGTAATCGTCCTCGACGGAGGGCATTGGGATCAACGGGAAGCGTCAAAGGGTCGTGTCTACGATATTTCACTCGCGGACTCGACCCATTTGTTTGTGCGTCCAGTGCGAGGCTACAAGAAGGCAGATTGCGGATGCGGTGGGTGGATGCTCAGCTTCGCGTGCCGCAAAGGATCGGGTTCAGCAATCGCCATTCCCCTGAGAGTGGAATGCATTCCAATCCATGCAAAGGTCAAGTGATAAACTGTAGCAAAATGAGCCGGTGCGATGCGCGCATTGACTGTTTTCGTCCTGAATTACTCTTTCACCTATCCCAGTTTCAGGAGTTATCTCGCCATGCAATCTGGTCGTTTCCTTCGAGTTATTGTTGCTTCCATAGCCTTACTCGCGTGTCAAGCTTCCATTGCACAGCCAACTGCAAGCCCTCTACCGATGCGGCTTCCCGAACAAGACAAGAACTTCTATCTTCTGTCGCTTCTGGAAAACGATGCGAAAGTACGGGGTGTTCTTGCCGCGGATCACGATCTTGTGCAAATTACCACAGAACGGCAACACACAGCCAGACTTATCGAGGCCGGCTGCAAGGGAGATGCGGTTTGCACTGTGAAAGCATTTCTTTGGACCGACGAAGAGATTCACGCGGTCTCCCTGGACTTGGCTCGCATGGCCCGAGAAGATGCCTCTCTGCGTGCGCTTGTCGATAGACAAGTGCGTCCCAGCGGCGCCTACATCCTCTATGAAAAGCAACCCGTGGGAGAGATGCTTGCGAATGCCTGGGAGATTTGTGCGCGAGGTCTGAATGATGTCATCTCAGTCTATGGCGAAGCACAGCCCCCGCGTTATCCCCGGATCGACTCGATTTCAGTTGATGTGAAGTCAGTAGAGTTTCAGAAGCAGATTTCGTCGCTCATTGCCCAGTCAACCGAAGAAAGCTCAACGGCGACGTTGTTCTTCGAGCCTTCCCTCAGGGCGGCTCTTGAATTGCTCACCCTGAACCGCCGTGATGAGGCAGGCAGGCTGGAGCCGATGGAGGAGGGCGTCAATGATGCCGCAGTGAAGGCTATCCCGTCTACCCGTTGGCAGGATTATCCTTACTCGGTAATTGTCGTTCCCGGTGCTGGGCCGGGCGACGCGGGTACCGCTCTGTCCAGAGACGGCCGCAAGCGTTGTGAGCTTGCCGCAGAGGCTTTCCATGCGCGGAAAGCGCCGTTCATCCTTGTCTCCGGCGGCTATGTGCATCCCTCTCAGACCCGCTTCGCTGAAGCGATCGAGATGAAGAAAGCGCTGATCGAGGAGGATCATGTGCCGGAATCCGCAATCCTGGTTGATCCTCACGCCCGCCACACCACGACCAATATGCGCAACGCCGCGCGAGAGATGTTTCGCTACAATATGCCACGGATGAAAGCCGCGTTGGTCGTCAGCGATGCCAGCCAGATCGCGTACATTGCAGGTCAGCCGTTTGCTGAGCGCTGCCTGAGAGAACTTGGCTATATGCCGTATCGGATCGTCAGGCGGGAGAGCGATACCACCATCGTCTTCATGCCGCTGATCGAATCCTTGCAACAGGATCCAATGGACCCGCTCGACCCGTAGCGCTGTTTCATCCGCAATGTTTTCAGGGGCAGGTGTTGATTTTTTCGCTGTCTGGATGTTCTTGGAAAAGTAACTGGTGGAGAGAGAGTAATTCAGATACACGTCTACTTATAAGTTAGAAACCGCGTCAATCCCCAAGTGCAACACTTCGACTTGGGATGATGCTGCATGGGCAAGCATTACGAGCAGGTGAGTTTATCTATGTAAGTGTACATCCAGGCTCATTTGGAGTTAGGGTTCAAGGCGGCGGCAATTGCCTCCGCATTGAATCGGGAGCCATTGACGATCGGACGCGAGCCGCAGCGCAAATCTCCCACGATGAGCAAAACGGAGCGGATCGTTCAATCCGCTTCTGCGATGTTGCCAAAGACGGCAGACTATCCAGGGACACGTGAACCCCAGAATGGGGCCTCATTTACCCATTAGAGACGCCATTCGCAGCCCGAGGAACGGTGCTGCTGCATGACAGCCAGGCAAGCGAGTCCAGGGCCTTTACCAAGACGAGCACGACGCACTAAAAAACTCAATGGATTGTTGCAGTTCTAACTTAAGACTCTCGATGCGCAGCTCGACGCTGCCGTGCACAGCGAAGCAACAAACCGATCAACGTTTGGGCTAGGATGTGCAATTTTGTACAGATTCCCCGCATTCTGCTTGTTATTTTTACGCTGTCGTATTGTGCTGGCATTCCCAACTGAGCCGGCAAGTTGACAAGTGTTTGACGTTATGCCACCGAGGTCGGACGAGAGGTTACAAATGCGCAAATACAGGAATGGATTCGTGTGCTTCCTGGCGACTCTGCTGGTCGCCCTTGTGGCCGGCTGCGGTCAAGAGACAGTGAGCATCCCAGGCGTTGTGTCGGTAACCCCCGCTCAGGGTGCAACAAATGTCACCATTAACACGACCGTCACCGCGACCTTCAGTATGGCGATGAACCCAGCCTCGATTACCACCGGTACCTTCACGGTGATGGGGCCGGGCGGCGTTGCCGTAGCTGGAGCTGTGACGTACAGCGGCGTAACTGCGACGTTTACGCCGGCTGCCGTTCTCGCATACGGAACCACCTACACAGCTACCGTCACGACTGGGGCCTCGACCCCGGGTGGCGCTGAGCTGATTGGCCCCTACACGTGGTCCTTTACGACGATTACCCCGCCACCTGGAGTCGTGTCGGTGGCTCCTGCGAATGGCGCCGTGAATATGCCCATCGGTCAGGTGTTGAGCGCGACCTTCAGCGAGGCGATGACTCCTGCCACGATCAGCGCGACAACCTTCACGCTGACAGTGACGGGCGGGGCTGCCGTAACTGGAACCGTCACGTACAGCGGTCTGGTTGCGACGTTTACGCCCGCCGCTCCTCTTGCCTACAGCACCCAGTACACTGCAACAATCACAACCGGTGTTTCGAGCCTGGCGGGTACTCCGCTGGGGAGCAACTACGTTTGGAAATTTACAACGATTACCCCGCCGCCTATGGTGATGTCGGCGATCCCTGTGAACACAGCCACGGGTGTATCCGTCAGTCAGGTACTCAGCGCGACCTTCAATGAGGCGATGAGTTGTATGCCGTTCCCCGCGGCAGCGTTTACGGTCACAGGCCCCGGCATGACTCCTGTACCAGGAACGATAGGCTGCTCGGGCGCCGTCGTGACATTCACGCCAGCAAACAACCTTGCGTTCAACACCGTCTTTACGGCAACGATCAGCACAGGAGCCCAGGATCTGGCGGGCACTCCGCTGGCGGCCAACTACGTGTGGACCTTCAGAACGGTTCCTGCTCCCACTCCGCCGACGGTCATCTCTACCGTGCCGGTCAATGGGGCCGTTGGAGTGCCCATCAACCAAGCCCTCAGTGCAACCTTCAGTGAGGCGATGAACCCGGCCACGATCACCCAGGCAACGTTCACGCTGAAGACGACGACGGGCGGGGCTCCCGTAACAGGAGCGGTTACCTATGTCGCAGCCGGATCGGTAGCGACGTTCATACCGGCGGCCAGCCTTGCACCCACCACCGAATACACGGCCACGATCACCACCGGGGCTATGGATCTGGAAGGCAACGCTCTGGTCCAGAACTATATGTGGACCTTCACCACCGCTGCCCTCCCGATTGCCATACCGCCGACGGTGATCTCGACCATCCCCGCCGCCTTTGCCCCGAACGTGCCTCTCAATCAGATCGTCAGCGCCACGTTCAGCGAGCCGATGGACCCTGCCACGATCAACTCGACAACCTTTACGCTGACGGCGCCAGGCGGCGCTGTCGTATCCGGCTTGGTTGCTTACGCAGCGGTTGGAAATACGCTGACGTTCACACCGGCAGCGAACCTGGCGCCCAGCACCACGTTTACAGCCACGATCACCACCGGGGCTAAGGACCTGGCGGAAATTCCGCTGGCCAGTAACTTCGTCTGGACCTTTACCACTGGCGCGGCCCCCATCATCGTCTCGCCGGAGTTGGTTTCGACGGTCCCTGCAAACGCGGCTTCTAACGTGCCCCTCAATCAGGCGGTGACCGCAACCTTCACCGAGGCGATGAATCCGCTGACCCTCACCACGGCCACCTTCCAACTTACTCAGGGCGGAAATCTGATACAGGCAACGATCACCTATGATGCGATCAACTTCATTGCCACTCTCACGCCCATGGCGCCGCTCACTGCCGGCACAACCTATACCGCGATCGTGACCAATGGAGCAACGGACCTGGCCGGCAATCCGCTGGGGAATACCGGCGCTCCCAACCCCTGGACCTTTACCACCGGTACGGTAGTGGTTCCGCCGCCCGTCGTCCTTGGACCGACCATTGCACTCTTTGGCGGTTTTGGCGGCGGCGCCGGGATGACCAACCACGGAATCCATACGGTCATCAATGGAAATATCGGGACCACGGGCGCCTCGACTACGATGACCGGATTCCACGATACCAGCCTTCCAATTGTTGGCGCTGTATGGCCATGCACGTATACGGAAGACCCGCTCGATGTAGGGCAGGTGAATGGAGTCATTGAGACGGGTATGCCACCTCCTACCGTTGGGTGCCCGCTTGAAGGAACCACTGCTACACTCGCCATCG
Source organism: uncultured Occallatibacter sp. (assembly GCA_964420185.1). GTDB lineage: Bacteria > Acidobacteriota > Terriglobia > Terriglobales > Acidobacteriaceae > Telmatobacter. The sequence goes on from CAYQSI010000009.1 coordinate 14,978, forward strand.
CAACCCAGGCTGCGTTGGAAGCTCAAACCGCTTACACCACTCTTAAGAACCTCCCCGGAGGCATCACTCTGGCAAGCAACGAGTTGGGCAATCTAACCCTGGCCCCCGGCATCTACAAATCCACAAGCTTCTATGACATAACAGCCGGAGATCTTACCCTCGATGCTAAGGGCGATTCCAATGCGTCCTGGGTCTTCCAGATGGGAACATATCTCACCGTGGGCGAGGCGTCGGCATTTCGAAATGTCATTCTGAAGAACGGCGCCAAGGCCAGCAATGTCTTCTGGCAGGTCGGGAGCGCCACGACCATCAATGCAGCGGGAGGCGGAACGATGGTAGGAACCATCATCTCCGAGGCGGGAATTTCGGTTTCAACTCAAGGAAATGCCACGGTAACGACAATCAACGGCAGGCTACTGGCTTTGACTGCCTCGACAACTCTGGTGAACACCGTAATCAACCTGCCGTAATGCCATGCTGAGACCGCCCGTGGGGGCGGTCTCAGCCAGTTTTAGGCAATGCGTTGTTTGGCATGTTCTATTCGCGTCGAGTTCATCCGGCATTGAAATTGAATGAGAATCGCGGCGAGCAGTTCGGGAGGGCGACAATGAGAATGAGTCCAAGGATGATTGCCACAGCGGCATTTGTCATTTTTCTAATGCCTGCGTTCAGCCTTCGTGCAAGCGAAGCGGCACAGCCATCATCGGGCGCCAAGGATGATATAGCTCTCGATTCCAGCGCCGAGCCGTCGGCTCCGATGCCGTCGGCCTCGATGGCAACAGCCATGCCGTATTCGGGCGGCTCGAACATTGGCACTCCCAAGGTAGAACTGTTTCTGGGTTATTCGTATCTGCGCGCTATGCCGACGCTGGCCGCTGGAAACCGGCTGGTGTGGATGAATGGCGGCAGCGCGAACATCGCTTACAACTTCAACCGCTATTTGGGGATTGTTGCTGACGTTGGCGCCTTCACTAACTCGGAGATCCGATTCACGGGCGCATATCAGGCTACAATCGACGTGAACAACACAAACGTGGGTGTCCTCAGCTATCTCTTCGGACCGCGCGTCTCCTTTCGGAACCACGGAAGGCTCACTCCTTTTGCCCAGGTTCTGTTTGGAGGCGTGCATGCCAACCAAGTGACGATCTCAAATTGCACCTTCAGTTGCATTCTCCTTCCTGACGAGAACGCGTTTGCCATGACCGCCGGCGGCGGTCTGGACTTCAAGGTCCACCGCCATTTCGCCATCCGCATCATTCAAGCCGAATACATGATGACCAGGTTCCAGGATTACACCACCGGAACAACCTCTGGGCAGAATGATATGCGCCTATCTTCCGGAATCGTATTCCGCTTCGGTAGAAATGCCGCATTCCCAACGCCGCCTCCCTCGCCAGTAACTTACTTCTGCTCGGTCAAGCCGCCGTCTGTATTCCCTGGAGAACCGATTGCGGCTTCGGGCACGGCTCTCAACCTGAACCCCGCCAAGACGGAAGTTTACACATGGTCTGTGGATGGCGGAACGGTGACTGGGTCCTTAAACACCGCCAAGATCGACACAACGGATCTCGCTCCTGGCGCCTACACTCTCAAGTGTCATGTCTCTCAAGGTGACAAGCCGGGCGAAAACGCGGATGCCACCGCCCCGTATGTTGTGAAGGCGTATGAACCGCCGACCGTCGGTTGCACAGCAAATCCTCAGAACGTGATTTCCGGGGAGTCTTCCACGATCACGGCAATCGGAGTCAGTCCACAAAACCGTCCCCTGACTTACAGCTATAGCACCACTTCCGGCGTTGTGAGCGGAAGCGGTACTACGGCCACCCTCTCTACGGTTGGCGCCCCGGTTGGACCTGTCACCGTAACCTGCAATGTTGTGGATGACAAGAACCAGACTGCCTCGGGTACAACTATGGTGACGGTTGCCGTTCCAGTCGCCGCAGCCAAGCCCATGACAAGTGATCTATGCTCTATTCACTTTGATCGCGATGCTCGCCGTCCGTCTCGCGTGGACAACGAAGCAAAGGCTTGTCTCGATGAGATTGCTCTGAATTTGCAGCATAACTCCGATGCTAAGCTGGCCGTCGTTGGGAATGCCGCCACCGAAGAGAGGAATAGCAAGAAACTCGCTACTGAGCGCGCGGTAAACACAAAGACCTATCTGGTCAGCGAGAAGGGGATCGATTCATCCCGGATCGTCGTCTACACCGGTTCTCAGAATGGAAGAATCGTCTCTACCACACTGATTCCGGTGGGAGCAACAATGGATACCACGGGCGATATTCCAGTGGAGTAAAGCGCACGCGGAAGGGGAATACGGCCACTCCGGAAGAGCGACCCCCGAAGTAGTTCCAACCCACTAACTGACAAAAGCTGACTGGAGAGTAATCTCCAGTCAGCTTTTGTGTTTTGAAAGGAAACTCCGAAGGAGCCTCGAGGCGCACCAAGCGTTACTGAGCGTCCTCGGCATCGGCTGCAGAATAGGTGCGGGCGCACTGTGCACCTGCACCTTCATGAGCGCCAGATGAATGGAGGGGCAAGCATCCCGCTGCGCCGATCAATCTGCCGTTGAATTGTGCTCATGGCGGAAGCTCAGAAATCGCTGACTGGAGGAACTTACGCAACGGACGCAATAATCGGTTTCTCAAAGTCACACTCGGGTAATTGATCGAGCAGAACCACATTGAGCAGCGACCTGTGCACTTGAATGCGGCCGTTGTAATCGATGAGGCCGAGCTTGCGAAAGCGGTTCATAAAGAAGCTGACGCGGGACCTCGTGGTGCCGATCATCTCCGCCAGGGTTTCCTGCGTAACGGGAGGGATAAAGACTTCCCGTTCACCGGGTTTGCCGAATTCCGCCATCAAGAGAAGAATTCGCGCCAAACGCTTTTCGCTGGAGTTGAAGAGCTGATCGATAAGATCGGCCTGAGTTCTCATGCTGCGGGCCAGCAAAAACGACAAGAACAGGTCGGAGAAAGTATGCTCTTCATGCATCACGCGGATCATCTCATCTCTTCCAATCTTGAGCGCCGAGCAGATGCTCATGGCAGTGGCGGTTGCCAGACGCATTCCAGGCACCGAGGCGAGGGACTCCTCTCCGACAAAATCGCCGGCGGAGAGAAGCGTGATTGTAGCCTCTTTGCCGATGTGCGAAACCACCGTGAGTCTCGCCCGCCCACTCTGAAGATAAAAGACAGAGTCGGCAGGATCTCCCTGGGTAAAAAACGTCTGCTTCGGCTTTACTTCGATGATTCTACGACCGAGGCCAGCGTGCGCAAGAAAGGCCGCTGGGTCGAATGTCGATTTGTTTATATCAGTCATTAACATAGAACCCCCTTGGCAACTTGGTGCCAGCAATCCGGTCGCAAAGGAGAAGCATTTGATGTCCTTCTCCCTGCTTTGTTCTCCGATCGCCGTTATCGACGTGTGGATTGGTTCCACGTCACAGATACACTTTTCCAACCTGCACTGAGTGTGGTGGGTATGGAATCATTCGGCTATCGGGGATGCTGCTAATAATGAGGGGCTTTGTCCGGGAAAACCCTGACAGGAGGCGTGCGCACAATACATATCGGTGCGGAAAGGCGGCCTGAAAGAAAATTCTTACGGAGCAGGGGGGCTTGGCTCGTTTTCCAGCGTTTCTGGGGTCAAAATACCCATCTGCACGGCAAAGCGAATCACATCCCTACGAGTCCGAAGTCCCAGCTTCTCGGCCAAACGTGAGCGATATGTCTCAACAGTTTTTACACCCACAAAAATCTGTTTGGCAATTTCTGTACTGGTATAACCCCGCGCCACGAGGCTGAGCACCTGCAGCTCACGGTGGCTAAGGATGTCAGCCGGTCGTGTGGAACCAGTTTTTGTACTTCTCTTGGCCAGCACGTCCTGGACAAGAATGTTGGCCAAGCGCGGATCCACGAAGATTCCTCCGCGATGCACCGCTCGTATGGCGGCAATCAGCTCCGCATCCACAGCTCTTTTCAACAGGTAGCCAGAGGCGCCGGCAGCCAGTGCCGATCTCAAGTATGCGGGGTCATCGTGCATCGTGAGGACGAGCACCCTGGTTTCGCGGCACTCTCGTGCCATCCCCTGCAGCGCCTTCATGCCTCCAACCCGAGGCATGGTGAGGTCCAGCAAGGCCACATCCGGTCTCGTTTCCCGCGCGGTTTGAACCGCCTTCTCTCCATCGGCAGCTTCCGAGACAACTTCCATATCAGCCTGGGCATTGACCAACATTCTCAGTCCCGCGCGAAGAATTGCATGGTCATCCGCGATCATGACTCTAATCTTGTGTGTGCGCGCCGGCATTTCAAGTGCTCCTCGGCCCAGCCAATGGCTGGAAGTCTTGGTGGGCAAGTGGGACTTGCACTAGAATCTTGGTTCCTTTTTGCTGAGCAATAAAACTGACCGTTCCTCCCAACATTGCCGCTCTCTCGCGCATACTATGAATCCCCAGGCGGTGCGAGGAGACAGCCACGGCCTTGGCGTCAAAGCCACATCCGTCATCGATCACTGCTACCTCCACAGCCGCAGCCGAACGGTTGAATCGAATGCTGACCGCCTTGGCTCCTGAATGTCTGGCTACGTTGGTCAGAGCCTCCTGAAGAATGCGATACAGTGCGATCTGTACCCCTGGTGGCAGGCTGCTGGAGTCAATCTCATCCAGTGTGAGATCCACATCTATGTTGTGGGTCTTTGTGTACTCGGCAGCATATCGACTCAATGCAACACCCAGGCCAAGGTCGTCCAGCACCGTTGGGTGAAGGCCGCGGGCGAGCCGACCGATCTCATCGATTGCCTGGGCAGTGATTTCCCGTAACCGATGCCCCTGAACCTTTACATCTGCCAGTTTCCGAGCATCTTCCAGGGTTCGGAGGCCGACCAAAAGCGCGGTCAGCAACTGGCCGGCTTCGTCATGCAATTCGCGCGCAATCCGGCGCCGTTCCTCCTCTTGCGCCGAAAGCGTGTGTTCCAGAAGAAGCCGGTGCATCGCTTCGGCCTGTTTGATTTCCTCGGCCTGCTTGCGTTTCTGCTCGCTCAGATCGGTGATTACCATGCCCAAGGCCTGGCCTTTGAATCCACGAAACCTATTCAACGATAAATAGACCGGAATCAGACTTCCTTCTTTGCAACGCAGGCTGAATTCGCCCTTCACGGACGCCTTTCGAGCATCCATCAGCAGAGTTTCGAATCTTTCCCGCTCCGCTTCCGCCACCAGAGACCGCACTGCACTTCCGATCATCTTCCCTGGCGGGCTGCACATCATTTCTGCAAACCTGCGGTTGCAGTAGAGCACAACACCATCCCGCGACAGGGTCGCCGCGCCTTCGCTCATGGCCTCCACCAGCATGCGATAGGTCGGTTCACCGCCTTTCAGAGAAACCACCTGCGCTCCGCGACGGCCGGAAACCACCAAAGCATCCACTTCGCCGGATTGTATGGCGCGAAGAGTTTCCTCCGCTGTTTTCAGCCGGGCGCGCAGCTTTGTTTGCTGGTCCGGAGGTGGGGAGGACGGCAGTTTGCGCAGGTCTGGTGCGGGGTTTCTGCGAGTTGCTTGCGGCGCACCGGCTTTGCCACGCGGCTCTCCCTGGAGGGCTCGGCCTTCGGAATGCGCTCGCTTGTTCAACATCTGATCCTTGCGCGCTTACTTCAGCGTACTGGTTGAAGATCCAACCCCACAATAACACTCTCGGTCTTTGAGAGGTTCCCAATGATCTTCTTGACCGGCGGCGGGAGCCTTCTCACCAGGGTCGGAATGGCGATGATCTGATCGCCTTTGGCCAGTTGCGGCTTCTCAAGCAAGTCGACGACCTCAAGGCGGTACTTGCCCTTCAACTTGTCCTCGCAAATTTTCTTGAGGTTGGCGATCGCAATAATCGAGTTAGGGGTTTGGCCCGCTATGTAAAGCCGCAATCGGTAAAAGTCGCTCCCGCCGGTCTTGGCAGGCGCCTTCTTTGCCGGGCTCTTCTTCGCTGGGCTCTTCTCTGCTGAACTCTTCTTCATGTTGGCGCTCGGTTTCTGGCCCGGATGGGCCAAACTTGCTACTTAGCCGCGACTGCACTTGGGTCCTCGACGGTCGTGGCCTGTGGATGATCTTTCAGCACGATGCCCAATTCCAGGCCTCTCTTACTCACGATGAGCTCACGGGCTTCGCGCGAATGCTCCATGCCGCGGGATTTCAAAACGTAAAGCTCGCGTCTCGGCCGGCCATTGGGCTTGCTGTCCCGCAACACAATCCAGGTGTCCATGAGAGAAGAAACGGCCGCCGCAGTTCTCTCCTGGGGATCTCCTGCGAAGGTCAGATTCGTGAACAACGATGTGATCTGTTTCACCTTCAAAAAATCGACCAGGCGCACGAGCATCGATTTAACGTCATAACTGCCCGAGGGCGAAACCAGATTCGTGATCGGGTCGATGACCACGACGCTTGGCCGAAGCTGGGTGATCAGTCTGTGAATAACGGCCAGGTGTCCTTCCAGACCGGTGCTGGTGGGCCGCATCGCGTTGAAGTGCAATAATCCCTTTTTTACCCACCGCTCCAGGTCAAGCCCAACCGAGCGCATGTTGCGGAGAATCTGGCTGGGTGACTCTTCAAAAGTGAAATACAGGCAGAGTTCGCCACGGGCGCAGGCGGCGCGGGTGAAGTTCGCCGCGAGGCTGGATTTCCCGGTTCCTGCTGTGCCGGTTACCAGCACGCTGCTCCCGCGGAAAAAGCCTTTGCCCTCCATCATCTCGTCCAAAGTGGCAATTCCCGTAGAAATGCGGTCCGTGAGAGCTTTATGAGTAAGTACAAGAGAGGTGATGGGAACCACCGAGATGCCATCCTGATCGATCAGGAATGGATATTCGTCCGTGCCGTGGGAGGTGCCCCGGTACTTGACGATCCGCAACCGCCGGGTGGAAATCTGTTCCGTAACCCGATGGTCGAGTGAGATCACGCAGTCGGCGACGTACTCCTCCAGCCCGTGACGGGTCAAAGCGTTAGTTCCCGCCTCCCCGGTAACAATCGCGGTCAGCTTCTGGTCTTCCAGCCAACGAAACAGCCGGCTGAGTTCGGATCGCAGGATTGCTGAGTCGGCTATTCCGGAAAAGAGTGCCTCCACGCTGTCCAGGACAACGCGCTTCGCTTTGATTGTTTTGACAGCGTGGGCCAAGCGGATGAACAGGCCATCGAGGTTGTATTCTCCAGTCTCGGCAATCCGGTTTCGCTCAATGGAAACGTAATCCACCAACAGCTTCTTGCGTTTGGCAAGATCGCGCAAATCAAAACCCAGCGATGAGACATTAGCCGCCAGCTTCTCCTCGGTTTCTTCGAAGTTCATGCATACGCCAGGCTCGCCGTATTGAATCGCGCCATGCACCAGAAATTCCATTCCGAGCAAGCTCTTGCCACATCCTGCGCGGCCACACACCAGCGTGACACGACCTTTTGGCAAGCCTCCGCCAGTGACTTCATCCAACCCCTGGATTCCTGTTGGGGTCTTGGCGAGCGAAGTGCGGGCGGCTTTGGGCTTTGGCTTTGCGTAAGGCATTGTGGCGCTCCTTCGATTCAGGCCGGTTTGGCCTGAAGATCAAACTTCGCGCGTATTTTAGCATGGCGGCTTCGCCTGTGCCAACGCACCTTTCGAGCAGCCCACCGCTTACGAGCAGCAGGCGGCTCGGCAACAGTCTAAATGACTTGCGAACAGCAAGCCACTGCTCATCGGAGTATGGGAGCTTTGTTTGTGAGACTGAGGTGCAAAAGTTAGTCATAAACGAAGACGTTGAGGAGCGAACTATGAATCTGGATGACAGGAAAAGCCCATCATCTCTGGAAAAATGGTAAATGTCTGCAAGTTGCAGGCAAAGAGTTTGTTGATTGGGAGCAGCTCTTGACGAATAAATGCACGACCTATGTTTCCTGCGCATCCCCCGAACAATTGGTTGGAGCGCGAGATTGAGATTGGACTTCTCTGATGACGTCCACCTGGGCGCGAGGAGCGCCCGAAATGCAAAGCGGCGGAGCCGTTAAGCCCCGCCGCTCTTTGTGTCGCCCGCTGCCTTATTCAGCAGCTATAGGTTACCGGTGTTCTCCACCACCGCCGGCATGCCCACCACCGCCGGCATGCCCACCACCGCCGTTAGCATGTCCGCCACCGCCGCTGGCATGTCCACCGCCACCGCTGCGCGAAGCTGACGCGTGGCTTGCGTTGGAACGCGCCCCGCCGGAGCGAGAAGCCGCTGCGCCGCCGCGAGCCTGGCCGCCGCCGCTGCTGCGATAGCCTCCTCCGCCGCGTGCATAGCTGCTGCGATTGGCCATGGCGCCACCGCCGCCGCGATAGTTTCCGCCGCCGCCATTACTAAAGCGATGGCCTCCCCAGCCGTGGCCATAGCCCCAGCCGGCCCATGGGCCCATGCCCAGGAAGATACCGTTGTAGAAATACCCGGACCCGTAAAAGCCCATAGGCGCGCAGGCATAAGGTGCGTAGTCGTAGTAGCCGTACGAACAGACCGGTGGCACACCGATGTCGACCACGATTTGCGCGCGAGCCGCTGGCGCCAGGGCCAAGCCCGCGAGCAATGCTGTAGTACCAAGTAGAGTTTTGAGTCCGCTCATGTGAGACCCCCCTTAAAGGTGTCTGCAGTTCCTTGTATTGCGTGGGTTGCTGTGTGCAGCCGTAAAGATAAACTCGGCTCGAGCAGCCGCCATAAGGGGTTAGTGCGTTCATGGATCCCCGTTGCTATATCGGGGCCGTTTTTTAGCTACCCTTACATTTCTGACTCTAACCGCTGGCGCCGCCTGAGTCTGAGCAAAAGAGAGCACATAGTAACAAATAATAGCGTTATGCTCAATTAACAATCAACGACGGCGCAAAACCAAGTACTGAATAGTTTTCCCAAAGGGAAAGCTCCGGTAAAAGAATCTCTTAAGCGCAACTGACGAAACAACCCGTGCGGGCCTGATTGGATTAGTATGAAGCTCGGCCATGGATACCGTCGAGGGCCTTTTCTCATCAGGTCAATATTGAGCAGTAATTGAATCCTCGATAAGAAATACTGACATTCAGTACACGCTACGGGATCGAAGACAGCCGGAGTCTCCGGCGTGCGAACTCTTGTGAAACCGACAACATAGAGGCCGCATAACAACGCCGTGCGAGTGAGTCGGAGAAAGTAATGGAGAAACAATGACACTGCTCAAAGGCTTAGGAACAGGACTATGCGTTACCGTACTCTGCTTGCTCGTCGCGCCGAAAGCAAAAGCAGACGACTGGAACAGAAAAACTGTTATTACCTTCAGCGGACCAGTCGAAGTTCCGGGCGTTGGCGCCCAGATCTTGCCGGCGGGCACCTATGTATTCAAAATCGTCGAATTCGACACCGACCGGCACATCGTCCAGATATTCAACCAGGACGAGACCCATGTGTACACGACAATTCTCGCAATCCCCAACTATCGTTTGCAGGCAACCGACAAAACAACGATCACCTTTCGGGAACGGCCCGCCGGTGAGCCAGAGGCTCTTAGGGCATGGTTCTATCCTGGCCGTACATGGGGCGAAGAGTTTGTTTATGATAGGCCCAAGGCCATCCAACTGGCCAAGGAAACAAACCAGTATGTACTTTCGACCCCCGTCGCTCTCGCATCGGCTCCTGTTGAGGTATTGAAGACAGCTCCGGTCGAGGCAGTCAATCCGAGCGGAGATACGGTTGATACAGCCACTGTTGTCGAAGCGCCTCCTGCCCCAGTGGTTGCTGCAACGCCAGCGCCCGTGCTTGTTGCCTCCCTGCCCAAGACTGCTAGTTATCTTCCCCTGATTGGGCTGGTTGGACTGCTTGCGCTGGCCGGCGGCCTTGCTTTTTCAGGTCTCTTGAAGCGGAAGGCGTAAATCCATCAAAGGGCGGATCGTTCGCCTATTACGCTATTCGAGAACGATGTGCAGAAAGAGGCGCTACGCAGGTATCGCGTCTTTCTGCACATCTGGTTTCATGTGGGGCTACCAAAGCGACCGGTTTCGATTGTATTGAAAGACTGAACAGATGAATATGATGACAAAATCTGCGAAAAGAGTACAGAGAGATACAAACAAGTATTACCCGGAACTTTTCAAAACACGGATAGGTATCAAGAAGCAAAGCGCTCCCACGCTTCGGTTCTTGGTGGCTCTTATTGTTTTAATCCTTCTTCGATCCGTTGCCGGGGCTCAGGTGTCCGAACCATCGCAGAGCGTTTCAAACGACGAATATACCCTCAAACTGAATGCCAATATGGTTATTCTGAGCGCAACCGTCGTGGATCGCCACAACGCACTTGTTTCCGGGCTTGGCAAGGACAATTTCCAGGTTTATGAGAACAGGGTACTTCAACAGATCAAGCACTTCAGTCGCGAGGACATTCCGGTTACAGTCGGCATTCTTGTGGATAACAGCGGAAGCATGGGGCCCAAGCGAGATGATGTAATTGCCGCGGCGCTGGCCTTTGTCCGCTCCAGCAATCCGAAAGACCAGATGTTTATGGTGAATTTCAATGAACATGTGTCTTTTGGCCTTCCGGCGGATACACCATTCACGGATTCGCGGAAACAGTTGCAACTCGCACTTTCCACAATCAGGACGGTTGGGCAGACTGCACTCTACGATGCGATTGCCGTAGCCCTTGATCATCTCAAGCAGGGCAATTGTGACAAGAAAGTGCTCATCCTGATCAGCGACGGTGGCGACAACGCGAGTAAGCACCGTCTTGCCCAGGTTCTTGAAATGGCCAGACATTCCGCCGCAATCATCTACGCGATAGGAATATACGACGAGCAGGACGGTGATCAAAACCCAACTGTGCTTACGCGGTTTGCGAAAGAGACAGGCGGTGAGGCATTCTTTCCCGAATCATCGAAGGAGGTCGTCTCAATCTGCGAAGGGATTGCCCGCGATATACGCAACCAGTACACGCTGGCCTACACTCCCGCGATGGCGAATCAAAATGGCGAGTATCGGGTCATAGATGTGAAGGCTAGCTCGCCAAGCCGTGGGCACTTATCGGTCCGTACACGGGCCGGTTACTCTATACCATTAACGCCCCCAACACCAGTATTAGAAAAAGGCGCCCATGAATTTCCTAACTGAGCCGGAGATGTTCGCAGAAAGCGGCCAACGGTTCATGCGCTGGACGCGACGCATTTTGCTGATCACTGGCGTTCTTGCGCTCTTGTATGTAGCTCTTGCTCTGATCGGTGCTAGGCTTTATCAGAAAAACGCCGCGTTAACGCTGGAAGAGCAGATACATGCGGAAGAACAGCACAGGGCAGGATCCCTGAGACTGGTGGTTAAAGAAGGAGATGTTCTGGGCCGGATTGAAATTCCAAGGATCGGAGTATCGGTGGTAGTTCTGCAAGGGACGACATCGCGCACTCTAAGGCTTGGGGTAGGCCATATTGAAGGGACGTCACTCCCAGGCGAGCCTGGAAACATCGGAATCGCCGGACATCGGGATAGCTACTTTCGCGATCTAAAAGATATTCGCAGGAATGATGAGATCCTTCTTCAGACCGCTACTGGGATCGTTAAGTACAAGGTAGATTGGATCCAGATTACACATCCGAACGACAGTGGCATTCTGACCTTTACGACCGAGTCCGCACTAACCCTCGTGACCTGCTATCCGTTTCACTATATTGGCTCGGCCCCGGAACGATTTGTTGTTCATGCGCACAGGCAATAGCGACTCATTACTCGGTCCATCATCCTGTCGCTTGTTTGCCTCGTCTACGGCCAGGAGAGGATGCGGTAAATTATCCATAGGGTCGGATTGATCCTTTTCAATCCCCCACTTCGGGTGAGAGTTTACGCTTGACAGCTTCAACAATGGGAATGACGGGCTTGAGAAGGGTTTTAACTATCGGAATGACTGGCTTCAGGATGGTTTCAACAATGGGAATGACGGGCTTTAGAATCGTTCCGATCACAGGAAGGAGCGGCTTTTGGGCGTTGTGCTCCGGCAACTGGTCTAGAAGAACCACATTGAGCAGCGACCTATTTACCTGAATGCGTCCGTTGTAACTGATATAGCCGAGCGTACGAAAGCGATTCATGAAGAAACTGACGCGGGACCGCGTGGTGCCGATCATTCCCGCCAGCGTCTCCTGTGAAATGGGGGGGATAAAGGTGTCCCGCTCACCTGGCTTGCCAAATTCCGCCATGATCAGGAGAATCCTCGCCAAACGCTTTTCGCTGGAATTAAAAAGTTGATCGACAAGATCGGCCTGAGTTCGCATACTGCGGGTCAGCATGAACTTTAGAAAGAAGTCAGCGAACGCTGGTTCGTCATGCATCACTCGGGCCATCTCATCCCTGGCGATCTTGAGCGCTGTGCACGAGTTTACCGCAGAGGCTGTCGCCAGACGCAGCCCGGGGATGGACGCGAGCGACTCCTCTCCAACGAAGTCGCCGGCAGAGAGGAGCGTGATTGTAGCCTCCTTGCCGTTCTGCGAGACGACAGTGAGCTTGGCACGGCCGGTCTGGAGATAGAAAACAGTATTGGCCAGATCTCCCTGGGAGAAAAAGGTTTCCTTTGGCTTCAACTCAACAATTTTACGGCCAAGTCCCGCGTTCGCAAGAAAAGCGGCACAGTCGAAAGTGCTCAGGGTGTCTCTGTTCTTCAAAATATAGCCCCGTTCTAAACGGTTTGCCCGGTTTGGTGGATGAATGTCCAGGAAAGGTTCTTTGGGTTGGAAATCGCCGGTAATTGTAGCGAATCCATAAAAACAACAGAAGAAGACTTCAGACAAAAAGATCTGGAGGCAACTCGCATCGTGGCATTGGCAACGCAGTCCCGAGCGGCTTGAGGGAGATTCCGCGTCACATCAGGGGCAGAATGCCCGCGCTTGAGGCGGCTACACTCAAACACTTTCTATTATTGCGTTTGACCGGGGCTCGCATCTGAGCAGTTTTGCTCATATCGAGATATTTCTGAATACCAGGCACAACAATGCATAGAGAGTTTGGAAACCGGGCAAGAAAAGTATTGTGGCCTGGAGGGCAATGAAACCGTGTGGCTGGACTGCCGGTGGACAGAAGATAAGCACTATTCACAGGGGCTCAGTGTTGGCGTAGAAACCGTATTTGACGCGTCCGCAGGCATCCCTCAAGTGAGCAAAACGGAGCATACTATTGCCCCGAATTCGGCGATTCTGCGAGAGGCACATTGCCAATTGTGCCTGGGCGTGGAGTCGTGCATGTCTGAGTACGAAGAGAAGCCGGATGTACAGCACGTTGGCGCGGGGCACCAGTTGTCGCCGCCGCTTGCCTGGTATCGAAAGCGCTGGATTCTATGGAGTAGCCTGCTTCTTCTGCTGCTGCTGGTTGTGATCGTCTTTGTGGTTATCCATGATAACGACGCCAAGGCTGCGGCTGCCAAGCGCGCGCTGGCCGCCGTGAAGCCATCCGTCACGGCCACGTTCGCTACTGCAACCAAGGGTGACATCGGCGTATACCTCGATGCCATTGGCACGGTGACTCCGGTCTATACCTCCTCCATCACCGCGCAGGCTAGCGGAGTCCTGACCACAGTGCATTACGGCGAGGGGCAATTCGTCAAGAAAGGAGATGCGCTGATCGACATCGATCCGCGACCCTACCAGGCCCAGTTGTTGCAGGCCGAAGGCGCGCTGGAGCGCGACACCAACGTTCTGGCGCAGGCTCAGATGGATCTGGACCGCTATCGCACGGCGTGGGCGCGAAACGGTATTAGCAAGCAACTGCTGGATGACCAGGAAAAGATCGTGCTGCAAGACCATGGTACGGTAAAGAACGACCAAGGCACTGTAACTTATGACAAGGTTCAGCTGGGTTACTGCCACATTACGGCACCGATTGCAGGCCGGGTTGGTCTTCGCCTGGTGGATCCCGGAAACGTAGTGCAGGCAACCGGCACCACCGTGCTGGTGGTCATCACACAAGAACGGCCTATTACTGTGGTGTTCACGCTTGCAGAAGACAGCCTGGGACAGGTGCAGGCTAGGATGCGAAAGATGCATACGCTCCCTGTGGACGCGATGGATCGCGCCCAAGCCAAGAAGATAGCTACAGGGAAATTAGCTGCCATCGACAACCAGATTGACACCACGACAGGAACAGTCAAGTTGCGCGCCGTCTTCGAGAACAAGGACGGCGCGCTGTACCCGAACCAGTTTGTCAACACAAGATTGCTGGTGAATACACTCGACGGCGTCACGCTGGTTCCCACAGCCGCCGTTCAGCACAATGGACAGGTGGCGTTCCTCTATGTAATTGCGAATGGCATGGCGAGCGTACGCAATGTCAAGACAGGCGTTGCGGACGCAGGCATGACCGCGGTGGAGGGCATCAACCCCGAAGAAGTTGTCGCGACCAGCAGTTTCGATAAGTTGCAGGCTGGGAGTAAGGTCGTCTTGTCCAAGCAGCTAGCTCCAGCAAATACAGTTGAGGGCAATACGCCGTGAACCCGTCCGGGCCCTTTATTCAGCGTCCGGTTGCTACTGCGCTGTTGATGGCAGCGATTCTACTGGTGGGTATCGTTGCATATACTCAGTTGCCAATCTCCGCCTTGCCGGAGGTCGACTATCCAACCATCCAGGTACTTACGTTCTATCCAGGTGCCAGCCCGGACGTAATGGCTACCACGGTGACCGCACCTCTTGAGCGCCAGTTTGGACAATTGCAAGGGCTAAGCCAGATGACGTCAACCAGTTCCGGGGGATCGTCTGTCATCGTGCTGCAGTTCGATCTTGCGCTGAACATTGACATAGCCGAAGAAGAGGTTCAGTCCTCGATTAATGCGGCGCAGAGCTTTTTGCCTTCAAACCTTCCCTCGCCGCCGGTTTATAGTAAGACAAATCCTGCGGATGCTCCCGTTCTAACGCTGGCCATCACGTCCAATTCAATTCCACTCTCTCAGGTTGAGGACCTGGTGGATACGCGCCTTGCGCCCAAGCTTTCGCAGTTGAGCGGAGTTGGCTTGGTAAGCATCAGCGGCGGACAAAAGCCAGCCGTGCGCATTCAGGCCAATCCGGCGGCGCTGTCGTCTTATGGACTGAACCTTGAGGATCTACGCACGGCGCTGGTGCAAACAAGCGTCAATGCAGCAAAGGGTAACTTCGATGGACCTCATCAGGATTATCAGATCAATGCTAACGATCAGTTGGTGACCAGTGGTGACTATCGCCAGGTTGTAGTCGCGTACCGTAATGGCGCACCCATCATGCTGAGGGATGTTGCGCAGGTAAGAGATGGCATCGAAAACAACAAGCAGGCAGCCTGGATGAACGAGACGCCTGCGGTGATCCTCAATATTCAGAGGCAGCCTGGCGCCAATACCATCAGCGTGGTGAAGGCCGTCAAGGCGATTCTCCCTCAGCTTGAGGTGAACCTGCCGGCTTCAATTCATGTAACGCCGCTTACCGATCTCACCACGGCTATCAACGCCTCCGTCTCCGACGTCGAGTTTGAGTTGATGCTGACCGTCGCTCTGGTGGTAATGGTCATCTTTCTGTTTCTGCGCAACATCTATGCAACCATCATCCCGAGCATTGCTGTGCCGCTTTCGTTGGTGGGAACCTTTGGCGTTATGTATGCGCTTGGCTATAGCCTGGACAATCTTTCGCTGATGGCGCTTACCATCTCAACTGGCTTTGTTGTCGATGATGCAATCGTCATGATCGAGAATATCTCTCGCTATATCGAGGCCGGAGATTCGCCAATGCAGGCGGCCATGAAGGGCGCTGAGCAAATCGGATTCACCATTATCTCTCTGACCGTGTCGCTGATCGCAGTGCTGATTCCGTTGCTCTTTATGGGTGGAGTTATCGGCCGTCTCTTTCGGGAGTTTGCGGTTACCCTGGCGGTCACCATCATCTTGTCCGCTGTCGTCTCCCTTACGCTGACGCCCATGATGTCTTCGCGGATTTTGCGCCGCACTCCCAAAGAGCAGCAGGGACGCTTCTACAAGGCCTCGGAGCGCGCCTTTCGGAACGTCATTGCCTTTTATGGCCGAACGCTCAAGTTTGTTCTGGGGTACCAGACCATCACGTTGTTAGTAGCTGCCGCCACTCTGGTGCTCACGGTTGTTCTCTACATCCTCATTCCCAAGGGTTTTTTCCCCACTCAGGATACGGGTGAAATTCAGGGTATCTCACAGGCGCCTGCGACCATCTCGTTTGCGGCTATGGCGCAGAAGCAGCGACAATTGGCGGCCCTGATTCTTCAGGATCCGGCGGTCGAGAGTTTGTCTTCTTTCATTGGTGCGGACGGGACCAACACCACGCTGAACAGTGGCCGGATGTCCATCAACCTCAAGCCGTTGAACATGCGCGACAGAAGCGCTGCCGACGTGATTCGAAGGTTGCAGAAGAGCCTCAAGCAGGTTGAGGGTGTTGAGCTGTTTATGGTACCTGTACAGAACATCACGGTGGACGACCGTGTCAGCCGCACCCAGTATCAGTACACACTGGAGGACCCCGACCCGAATGAGTTGAACCTGTGGACCGGCCGGCTGGTCGCCAAGATGAAGCAGTTGCCTCAACTTGCCGATGTAGCCACCGATCAGCAAACCGGCGGCCTGGCGGTATCACTGGTGATTGATCGCGCCACCGCATCGCGGCTCGGAATCGCTCCATCCACCATCGACAGCACACTCTATGACGCTTATGGGCAGCGTCAGATCAGCACAATGTACACCCAGTTGAACCAGTATCACGTGATTCTGGAAACTGCTCCCAGTGCTCAGCAAAGCCCCGGCAGACTTCAGGATCTGTACATTCAGACCAACACCTCCGCAGGCGGTTCCGGTCCGGGAGCTTCCTCGTCCTATGCGTCCTCGGGGTCTTCATCCGCCGGCTCGAATGCCACGACGACCGCTGTGGCATACACTCCGTCCTCGGCGACACTCAGCGCGCCCTCGAATGCCATTCGGTCCCGCGCGGGCGCAAGCAGCACTTCTTCAACTGCAAATGCAGCCACCGCTACCGCAGCCCCCAATGCTGTGCCCCTCAGTGCATTCACACATGTTGAGCAAGCGATCGAGCCGCTCTCAATCAATCACCAAGGACAGTTTCCGGCGGTCACAGTGTCGTTCAATCTCGCCCCCAGCGCCGCGTTGGGAGGAGCAATCACGGCCATCGAGAAAACTCAGAAGGGCCTGAACATGCCGGCCAGTGTTCAGTACGGCTTTCAAGGCACCGCCGCTTCATTTCAAGGATCGCTGACCAATGAGGGCCTGTTGATTCTGGCCGCGCTTGCCGCTGTTTATATCGTGCTTGGCGTGCTGTACGAAAGCTTCATTCACCCCATCACCATTCTTTCCACATTGCCTTCAGCAGGCGTGGGCGCATTGCTGGCCCTCATCCTCTTCAAGCAGGACCTCAGCGTCGTCGCGATCATCGGCATTATTCTGCTGATCGGCATTGTCAAGAAGAACGGAATCATGATGGTTGACTTTGCTATGGAGGGAGAACGAGAGCACGGGAAAACCGCAACAGACGCGATCTATGATGCCTGTCTGCTGCGTTTCCGTCCCATCATGATGACCACCATGGCGGCGCTGCTGGCGGGTATTCCACTGGCAGTTGGCCAAGGAATGGGCTCTGAGCTGCGTCGTCCTTTAGGTATTGCCATGGTTGGCGGACTGCTGGTGAGCCAAGTACTGACGCTCTATACCACACCGGTTATCTACATCTTCTTCGATCGCATTGGCCATCGTTTCAGCCGCGCGCCGAAAGGTATCGCAGCTGGCAGCCAGCCACAGCCGGCGGAGGGAATATGAATATCTCCGCACCTTTCATTCGCCGGCCGGTAGCAACTACACTGCTGACAGCGGGCATCATTCTTGTTGGGGCCATCGCCTTCAAGGTGTTGCCTGTTTCTCCTTTGCCACAAGTCGATTTTCCGACGATCTCAGTTTCAGCCAGCTTGCCGGGCGGAAGTCCCGACATTATTGCCTCCTCGATTGCAACCCCTCTTGAGCGCCAGTTCAGCCACATCGCCGGCGTCACTGAAATGACGTCATCGAGCTCGCTGGGCAGCACTTCGATCACGCTGCAGTTCGACTTGAGCCGCGACATCGACGGCGCGGCCCGAGACGTGGAGGCGGCCATCAACGCCGCGCGTACTTACTTGCCGGCGAACCTGCCTGCTAACCCGACTTATCGCAAGGTAAACCCCGCCGATTCACCGATCATCATTTTAGGGCTTACTTCGGATAAGTACGACAAGCCGACGCTTTATGACGAGGCGTCCTCCGTCATTGCGCAGAAGCTCTCACAGATCGAGGGCGTTGGACAGGTCTCGGTGGGCGGAGGTGCCGGTCCTTCGGTGCGCGTGGAAGTGAATCCCACACTGCTCAACAGCCACGGCTTGACACTCCAGAATATTCAGTCCGTATTGAGCCAGCAGAATGCTCATGAGCCGGCAGGCCAGATTTCGGACGAGACCACCACCGCGGACATTGTCACCAACGACCAGATCTCCCATGCCGACCAATATAAGCCGCTGATCGTTGGTTACAACAAAGGGGCGGCAATCAGGCTGGCCGATGTAGCCGACGTCTCGGATTCGACGCAAAACATTCGCACGGCAGGGTACCTGAATGGCACACCTTCGATTACCATCATGATCTTCCGCCAACCGGGCGCCAACATCATCGATACCGTCGATCGCGTCCGCGAAGAATTGCCATCAATTGAAGCGTCCATTCCGCAAGGGATCAAGACCTCGATTGTCCTGGATCGCACCACAACCATCCGCGCGTCCGTCAGCGATGTGGAGAGGACTCTGATCCTCTCTATTCTTCTGGTGATTCTTGTTGTCTTCGGCTTCTTGCGCAACTGGCGGGCTACGCTCATTCCCACCGTCGCCGTTCCCGCTTCGCTCATTGGCACCTTCGCTGTCATGTACCTGTTTGGCTTCAGCATCGACAATCTCTCCCTGATGGCGCTGACGATCTCAACGGGTTTTGTCGTTGATGATGCCATTGTGGTGATGGAAAACATCTCCCGCCTTCGTGAAGCGGGCATGTCGCCCATGAAGGCCGCTTTTCAAGGTTCAAAGGAGATCGGCTTTACCATTCTTTCCATCAGCATATCGCTGATTGCGGTGTTCATTCCGATTCTTCTCATGAGCGGCATTGTCGGCCGGTTGTTCCGCGAGTTTGCGATCACGCTATCGACGGCAATTGTTGTTTCGATGCTGATCTCGCTGACAACCACGCCCATGATGTGTGCTTATTTGCTCAAGGATGAGAGGACGATCAGGCACGGCCGCACATATCAAATCAGTGAGCAGGGATTCTCGTGGATGATCTCAGCGTACAGCCGGTCGTTGGCGTGGGTGTTGAAGCATCCTGCTCCGATGTTGACCCTGCTGTTGCTTACTATTGCGCTGAATTTCTATCTCATAGACATAATTCCCAAGGGTTTCTTTCCGCAGCAGGATACAGGAGCTATTACAGGCAGCGTGCGTGGGCCGCAGGACGCGTCGTTTCCGGTGATGAACAACTCGATCTTGCAATTGGAGAATGTGATCAAGGCCGATCCGGCTGTCGCCGATGTTATTGCCCATACGGGTGGTGGCGGCGCATCCAACGGGGGCAGCATCTATATTGCGCTCAAACCTCTCGATGTACGCAAGGTTGGAGCGCCGGAGATTATCAATCGTCTGCGGCCCAAGCTGAACCGGCTTCCGGTTGCTTCCGCATTTCTCCAGGCCGCGCAGGACCTGCGCATTGGAGGACGATCAAGCAATGCCATGTATCAATACACCATTCAGTCGGACAGTGTGGCAGATCTGGCGCACTGGGGCCCCGTCCTGTTAGCGGGGATGCAGAAAATTCCTGGCTTTCAAGATGTGAGCAGCGATGCGCAGAATAGCGGCCTGGAGGAATTGATCAGTTATGATCGCCCCACGGCCGCGCGGCTTGGCATTACTCCGCAGTCTTTGAACCAGTCCCTCTACAGCGCCTTCGGACAGTCTGAGGTCTCCATTATTTACACACAGCTTAACCAGTATTACGTGGTGTTGGAGGTGGCGCCGCAGTACTGGCAGGGTCCCGATGGATTGAAGAACATCTACCTCAATACGACAGGCAATGGCATTGTTCCACTGTCCACTGTCACTTCGGCGCAGGCGAGCACAACGCCGCTGGTCATTAATCACACTAGCTCCTTTCCGTCCGTTACGGTGTCATTCAACCTTGCTACGGACATGTCGTTGAGCGACGCCACGCGCCTGGTCTCCCAAATGCAGGAGCGGATGAATATGCCGCAAACCGTTCGCGGCTTTTTTGCAGGCACGGCGTCGGCGTATCAAACCTCACTCGCCAGTGAGCCCCTTCTTATCGGAACCGCATTGCTCGCTGTCTACATTGTGCTTGGAATCCTGTATGAAAGCCTGATCCATCCTCTTACCATCATCTCCACCTTGCCGTCGGCAAGCGTGGGGGCCATGCTCGCGCTCATGCTGTTCAAGATCGACCTCAGCGTGATTTCGATCATCGGCATCATCCTGTTGATCGGAATCGTGAAAAAGAATGCGATCATGATGATCGACTTTGCTCTGGTTGCCGAGCGCGAGCATGGCAAGACAACAACAGAGGCTATCTTTGAAGCTTGCCAGCTTCGCTTTCGTCCAATTCTGATGACGACAATGGCCGCCTTGTTTGGCGCATTGCCGCTGGCATTCGGTACTGGCACCGGTTCCGAACTCCGGCGCCCGCTGGGCATCACCATCGTTGGTGGACTGATTGTGAGCCAGATGCTGACTCTTTACACCACGCCCGTCGTCTACCTGTTCTTCGATCGTTTACGTCTCCGCTTCCGTGGCAAACAACCAGCGGCCATCTACCATGGAACCGCGGAGGCCTCGTAGTAAGAGGGTGATCATGGAGCGTTTGTTATGAAGAAATTAATCGTGCAACTTCGGCAACCATTTACAGCTTTGTACATGCTCCATGTCGCTATGCTCTGTGCGATGTTGGCTGGATGCAACGTAGGACCAAAGTATCTTCCGCCCTCGATGACGGCGCCTCCGGCCTTTAAAGAATCGCCTGCGCAGTTCAAGGAAGCCGACGGATGGACCGTCGCGCAGCCCCAGGATGCGGCTCTTCGTGGCAAGTGGTGGGAGATCTACAATGAGCCGCAATTGAATTCGCTCGAAGATCAACTCAATATTGATAACCAGAACATACGGCAGGCTTTTGAGAACTTTATGGAAGCGCGAGCCCTGGTGCGTGAGGCGCGGTCTCAGTTTTTCCCCACTGTAAGTGTTGGCGGATCCTATACCCGGTCGCAAAGTTCTTCCAACGTTGGATCTACGACCAGCATCGGCACATCAAGCGGCAAACAAACACAGGTATTTTCATTTCCGGCCGATATTTCGTGGGAGCCCGACCTCTGGGGAAAGGTGCGCGATACCGTGCGCGCCAGCCAATATACCGCGCAATTGACCGCGGCCGACCTGGAGAATGAACGACTGACTGAACAAGCCAGCCTTGCCGAGTACTTCTTTGAGATTCACGGCCAGGACGCAGTGCAAAAGACCCTCAATGACACGGTGGAAGCCGACAAGAAGGCACTCGAAGTTGTGCGAGCGGCCTATGACACCGGGGTTGGCGACCAAATCTCAGTGGTCGAAGCGCAGACAACTCTGGAGACCGCGCAATCGGCAGCAATCAATCTCGGAATTGCACGAGCGCAGTATGAGCATGCGATTGCCACACTTATCGGCAAGCCGGCTTCGACGTTCTCGATCCCGGTCGAACCCCGGACGAGCGCTCCTCCTGCCATACCTGTGGGCCTGCCGTCGCAACTACTCGAACGGCGCCCCGATGTCGCTGCCGCTGAGCGGAACATGGCTGTCGCCAATGCACGGATCGGGGTTGCTTATGCCGCCTTTTATCCCACTCTTACGCTCTCAGCCACCGGCGGCGTGGAGAGTTCGGCCATCAAGCACATCCTGGACTGGCCCAGTCGCTTCTGGTCTGTCGGCCCATCGATTTCCGAGACCGTCTACGATGGAGGTTTGCGCCGTGCGACTGTAAATCAGTACATCGCAACCTACAATGCGAACCTCGCCACCTATCGCCAATCCGTGCTTACAGCGTTCCAGCAAGTGGAAGATTCGCTCGCGGCGGTTCGCATTTTTTCGCAACAGATCCGGCGGCAACAGGAAGCCGTCGATTCATCTCAGATGTTTCTGCGGCTCGAACAGGGGCGCTACGAAACTGGTATTGACCCGTACATCGACGTAATTACAGCGCAAACCACCCTGCTCGCTAATCAGCAGACATTGGCGGCTCTCGAAGTCCAAGAGATGACGGCGTCTGTTCAACTGATTGAAGCCTTGGGCGGAGGTTGGGAGCGATCGCAATTGCCTACGCCGCCTCAGGTCACGCAGAAGCCTTCAAAGTCAGAGACCAAGATTCAGCATTAGATTGCGCGGTCGGTTGCTCTGCGCGCGATAGCGGAAGACGTTCCACGATTGCTCATCGATATTCAGGAGACTTGGAGTCGGGCAAAGACGGGGATCTTCACGACGTCCAGGAGCACACCGAAGGCGATTGCCGCGGCAAACTCATAAGCGATGACGCAATGGGTAGTCTCCTTGCCGAACCATGAAGGTGGCTGGAATCATATGTTTCCCTAATTATGAGAGCAAAGGCTGTGCTCTTTTGGACACTTGACCCGCGGCCTATACGCATTGGCTTGATCGTTTTTCCTTTGGTCGCCTGGCGCAGCCGGTGCACAAGAGGGCAAATTGCAATTGCGAGCAAATATGACCATCCTCTGAGGTTTCAATTCTGGCAATATCTATAAGAACGGCGATAAACGCCAACATATGTTGGTGACAAAGCCATGTGTATGTGGGAGAAGCAATGCCGATCGGAGTTGAGCCCATGACGACAGCAATGCAGATATGGATTTCGAGGACTTTGCACGCCTTCCACGGAGATTCAGCGGGCAGGCAGAGTAGCCGATTGATCCAGGAGTCTTTCGGCATGAAGATTCTCCAGGCAGTGTTACTGCTCATCTCCGCTACGGTCCTGGCAACTTTGCCAGTGCCGGCAAGATCGCAATCGCTGGCCCTGCCGGAGGATTCCTCCAGCACCGCAGCAGTTGCAACTTCCGGACAACTGGACGTGGCATACGTGCGTCCGACGCAGAGAACAATGGTCAGGAATTACGTGTTCGACGCATATGGTCCCTACCCAATTGCCGGCGCCGCGATCGTGGCTGGCATCAACCAGTGGAGCAATTCGCCACCAGAGTGGAATCAAGGAGTTGAAGGCTTTAGCAAGCGATTTGGTTCCGCCTACGCCATCGCGGCTGTTGGAACAACGACGCGTTATGGATTGGCCGAAGCTTTCAAGGAAGATACTTTGTATTACCGCTGTGAGTGCAGAGGCGTATTGCCGCGGATGAGCCACGCCATGATTTCTACCTTGACGGCACGACGCGGCGAAGACGGCCATCGCGAGTTTTCTTTTCCTGCGCTCGTCGCTCCTTATGCGGGTTCGATGACGGCCGTCTATGGTTGGTACCCAGACCGCTTCGGCGCCAAGGACGCATTCCGAATGGGCAACTACAATCTGCTGTTATATATGGGTGGAAACATTGCCCTGGAGTTTTTCTATAGCGGACCCCACTCCTTGCTTCATCGCATGCATCTGAACAATGCGCATGGTTCCCCGGTTGAAGGACCGAATAAGTGAGCGACCGTGGACACCCTGTAGTCGCAGGCATCAATCCGCCGCTTCCGATGCAGCGAACCGTACCCATACCATCTGTTGTAGATTCTGTCGGTAGGCTGGCCAACGGATTCTTCGAGTGGTTTGGCAGCCTCGGCATCTTTTCCTGGAAAGTTCTCAGGGCCGCAGTGACGCCACCGTATGAGTGGCGGGAGTTGATTCGGCAGCTCGACGAGGTTGGATCGAAGTCTTTACCGCTGGTTGCGTTGGCAGGCGCCGCAATTGGCGTTGTCATTTCGTTGGAAGCTCGTTACAGCTTAAGCCGATTCGGCGCCAAATCGATGTTTCCTGCAACCCTCGTCTACTCCGTGATCCAGGTAATGGGCCCGATCATCACCGGGTTAATCGTGAGCGGCCGCGTGGGCGCCGGCATTGGCGCAGAGTTGGCGTCAATGAAAGTGACCGAGCAGATTGACGCCATTGAGGCATCCGCGGTCAATCCTTACAGGCTTCTGGCGGCGACACGAATTCTGGCTTGCATTCTGATGCTGCCGCTTCTGACTCTTGCCACGGATGCATGTGGATTGTTGACGGGTTGGTTTGCACAGAGCCTGGTAGAACCACTCTCATTCCATCAGTTCATTGAGAGCGGTTTTCGCGGCGCCACCTTCAACGCATTCCTGCCGCCTACGTTCAAGACCGCAGTGTATGGCCTGATCATCGGGCTTATCGCGTGCTTTCAGGGAATGCGCACACGCGGCGGCGCTGAAGGCGTGGGCCGTGCAGCCACAAACTCGGTGGTCCTTGCGTCGCTCTTCGTGATCCTCGCCGACGTTGTGCTGGTGAAGTTCATTCTCGTTGTTTTCCCTTAACCCTTAACCATTGACACAACGGTTTGTGAGAGAAGCATGGCCACAGCCTATGACATTGCGATGAAGCAAGAGCGACCTGAGGAAGGCGGCAGTGCGCCGGTTGTCGCCGTTGAGAATTTGCAAAAGAGCTTCGGGACCAACAAGGTTCTGAATGGGATTAATTTGAGCGTAAACCGCGGAGAAACCCTGGCCGTGCTCGGACGCAGTGGAACCGGCAAGAGCGTCTTGCTGCGGCTTATCATCGGCCTCGAAAAACCCGACTCTGGATCGGTTCGCATTCATGGCCAGAATATCGCCAACCTTGCTCTTGACCGGATGGGCGAGATCAGGAAGAAGATGGGTTTCCTGTTTCAACATGCCGCACTCTACGATTCGCTCACAATAGCTGAGAATGTGGCCTTCCCCTTTGAACACCATCGGAGAGACATGTCCAGGTCCGAGCGTGGCGGCCGGGTCAAGCAGTTGCTGGCGGAGGTGGGCATCGAAGGCGATCTTGGAAAGATGCCGTCCGATATTTCTGGTGGGATGCAGAAGCGCGTGGGCTTGGCGCGCGCGCTTGCGCTGGAGCCGGAGATTCTTCTTCTCGACGAACCCACAGCCGGTCTCGACCCCATCGGCTCAGGCGAAATCGACGATTTGATTCTCAAGCTCCAACGGGAACGCCAGATGGCATCCATAGTAGTTACTCACGATTTGCATAGTGCAAAAACCATTTCCAACCGTCTTGCCCTGTTGGACCAAGGGAACGTGGTGATTGAAGGCAAGTTTGAGGACCTTCAACAGAGCGACATCGGGCTTGTGAAGGAATTTCTGAAGCAGTCGTAGGAGGACATATGTCGAGAGTGGCACGCCTGGGAGCATTCATTCTAGTGACGCTGGCAATTCTGGCAGCCGGGGTCTTCGTTATTGGAAGCAAAGAGTACCTGTTTCGCTCCACATACCAACTCAAGGCGCAGTTCGACAATGTGGCGGGCCTGGCTGAAGGAGCAGACGTGCAAGTGGGTGGGGTTCACAGCGGAACCGTGGAAAGCATCGTACTGCCTCACAAACCAGGTGAACAGGTTACGGTCGTCATGGATCTCAATAAGTCAACGCGTGAGATTATCAAGCATGACTCTGTAGCCTCGATTGAAACTTCAGGTGTACTGGGTAATCAGTACATGGCCATTTCGTTTGGATCTGCCGGTCAAGCCGAGGTTAAGGATGGCGAGATCATTCAGAGTGAACCGCCGCTGGAGATGTCAGATCTGTTCAAGAAGACGAGCGGCATTTTGGACAGCAGCCAACTGGCCATCCAGAACGCAACCTTGGCCACGGAGCATCTGAACTCGGTAAGCGCAAAGATCGACTCGGGGCAGGGAACTGTAGGCGCGCTGGTGAACGACAAGCAACTCTATAGCAACCTGGAGCAGACTACGGCGACACTGCATGAAACGATGGCCCAGGCGGAGGTTGGAGTGACGGACTTCCAGGAGAATATGGAGGCTCTCAAGCACAACTTCTTCTTGAGCGGGTATTTCAAGAAGCGTGGATACGAAGATTCCAGCGATCTGGCGGCAAATAGAATTGGCGGGCTTCCGCAGGGGACGCCTCTGAAGGTGTTTACCTTTACAGGCCAGCAACTATTCGATGCTCGCGATTCGGCAAAGCTGAAGAACCAGAAGTCTCTCAGTGCCGCTGGCGAGTTCCTGGCGCAGAATCAATTTGGAGTTGCGGTAGTCGTGGTTTCAGCCGGCATGGAAGGCGATACCCAGAAAAGCTTGATACTCACACAGGCCCGAGCCATGGTTGTACGCGAGTACTTGGTCGAACACTTTGGATTTGACGACAGCCAATTGAAGACTTTGGGTCTGGGTAAGCAGACCGGATCGAACCTGGATGCAGATTGGGGCTCAATTCAGATTCTCATCTTCCCGACAGGAACCGAGATACCAGCAGAAAAACTGCCTCCGGCAAGCAGTTCATCCGAAACTGAGCCCGGCCAGCCTGTTCCGGCCACTGCGCCGGCCACCCATCAACCATAGTGCATGACGCTATGAGTGGAAGCAGAAAGCTTGCGCGCCATGGCGAATGCGCTGCAACAATGGAGAAGAAATGACAGGAAGCAAGCATAATGTCGAAGGTAATAGCGGCGACAAGGGTGAGCCCGATCCAGGTCCTTACTGGAGGCGCATGCATCGCGACTGGCGCTTCTGGGTAGGTGCAATTCTCATGTTTGCGGCGATCTCCATTTACGTCCTGAGTGGAGACCTGGCGTGGGTTCCACGCGGCCAGCCGCGACCGCCGTTGCCGGCAACTTTGGGGAGGTAGTAGCGCCCGTTCGATCTCCAGAATTAACAGGCCCGCAACCGCAGTGGTTGGGGCGCGCCTAGACTTGCCTCATCACCTGCCGGTGGTGGCAGATGCCGACTCAGCTGGAGCAAAGGTATAAATCTCTATATTGTTGAATACTGTCTCCTTAACCCTTCCACGTGTGCACTGTAGCTCAGATATTTGTTCCTTACCTTGAAAGAATATGTATCAAGAAGGGTGACCGTTTCCCTTTCTCTGCTGGTTCCTGAGCTAAGGCAGGCCATCGGACATCTGGCCGCCTTAGCCGTCCAGGTTGTGCAAAGCGAAGCGCGAAGATCGCCATTTCCCTGTTGCCCGGCGCGTTTGCTCTTTTTGCGTATGCGAATGCAAATTGAACCGGGCCAAGAGCAAGCAATTCAACACGAGTCCGTTCATCCCCTTAAAGATGCCTTGAGTATGGATCGGGCCACAAAAGATTGGAGAACATGCGATGCCACTTGTCACTGTTGTTATCACATTAGCCGTAGTAGGCGTGTTGTTATGGCTTGTCAACCGCTTTATCCCCATGCAAAGTCAGATCAAGGGAATCCTGAATGGCGTTGTGGTGATTGTCGTCGTTCTCTGGCTTCTGAAGGTATTCGGCCTTTTCGAGTACCTTTCCCAGTTCCGCGTCGGGCATTGAGAGGTCGAACCACTGAAGCCGAAAAGGCCATGCCTGGCAATGTAACCCAAGTCTAACGCAATACGGCAGAGTTCTGCCTGTAGGAGAAATTGTGAAACGAATAGTGTTGTTAGCAATTGGAAGTGTCCTAAGCGTGAGCGCGTTTGCTCACGCCAATCCGCAAGCGACGATAGCCGTCGAGTCCGTAGGCTCAGCGTCCACATACCGCGTGACCGTGATCGATCGCTCGGTCCAGGCGGTCAACTATCAGCATCGCAGCGGAGCCTCGAATGTGGATTTTGCCGGCACGGCTTTGTTGCCTTCGGCGGATGGAAAAGCCAAGGTGCGGAGCAAGCGTGGCACCATGGAAGTCGAGGCGGAATTCGGAAATCTGCAAAACCCTACGACCTTTGGCGGCGAATACCTCACCTATGTTCTTTGGGCGATTTCCCCCGAGGGCCGGCCAGTGAACCTCGGCGAAGTGCTGGTAGGTGACAATAACCGAAGCAAGCTGACTGCAACCACCGACCTCCAGGCATTCGCATTGATCGTTACCGCGGAGCCGTACTATGCGGTTCGGCAGCCCAGCAATGTCGTCGTCCTCGAGAACGTCGTTCGCGCCGATACCAAGGGAACCACCGAGGCAGTGAATGCGAAGTACGAGCTAATGGAGCGTGGGGGTTATATCCCCACAGGATACAAGTTTGATCCCGTGGTTCTAAGCGCTAGCCTTCCGCTGGAGTTTTACGAAGCGCGGAATGCGCTGCGGATCGCTCAGTCCGAGGGCGCGGAGACGTATGCGGCCGCGAGCTACCAGCACGCCGTTCAGTTGATGAACAGTGCCGATGCGTACGCCATAGACAAGCACATCGCCAGAAAGCAACTGATTGCCGTTTCCCGAGAAGCGGTACAGACTGCCGAAGATGCGCGCGAGATCGCGGTCAAGAAGATCGATGAGCAGCGCCGGGCGAGTGAGCGCCAAGCTTCGAGCGACGCACTGGCAAGCTCGCAGGCTCAAGCTGCCGACGCCACCCGCATGAAGGAGCAAGCCCAGTTCGATGCCGCAAAGGCGCAAGCTGAAACAACCGCAAACGCAACAGCATCGGCGGCCGCGATCTCCGCGGCCCAGGCTGATGCAGAGCAGGCTCGCATCGCTGCGCAAAATGCTCAGCAGGGCGAGCGTCGGGCAGACAGCGACAAGGCCGCAATGCGCGCGCAATTGTCCGAGCAACTGAACAGGATTCTTGCAACGCGTGATAGCGCACGTGGATTGATTGTAAGTATGTCCGATGTATTGTTCGACACCGGACAGTACACTTTAAAGCCTGGCGCGCGTGAAAAACTGGCAAAGGTTGCCGGAATTCTGATCGCCTACCCTGGGCTCAATATCGAAGTTGACGGCTACACTGACAACGTCGGCGGCGATGAAATGAATCAGAAGCTGTCTGAGAATCGTGCAGGTGCGGTGCGCGATTATCTGGTGGAACAGGGCGTAGCAACAACTTCAGTGAGTGCAAAAGGCTTCGGTAACACGTTGCCGGTGGCCTCGAACGACAACTCTGCCGGACGCCAGGAAAACCGGAGAGTCGAGCTGGTCGTGTCTGGCGACGCAATTGGCAGCCCTGTAAATGCAACGCCGCAGAGTTAACTCTAACGCAGTCACGCAGCCGCGGCGGTCTCGAATGGGGCCGCCGTGCATCTTGAGTTATCCCGGTTGCACAAGACGGAAGGAGCGAGACATGCCT
This sequence comes from uncultured Occallatibacter sp., assembly GCA_964420185.1. Taxonomy (GTDB): domain Bacteria; phylum Acidobacteriota; class Terriglobia; order Terriglobales; family Acidobacteriaceae; genus Telmatobacter. The sequence goes on from CAYQSI010000009.1 coordinate 44,234, forward strand.
GGAACTGTATTGGTTGTGTTTTACTCTGGAATCTCTTTAGTGCTTTAGTCACGTTGGCTGCATAGCAGACACCGGGTTATGATCCGGCCGAAAGATTGGGCTGATTCTCTTGATGATTGTCGTACTTTTGTTGTTTGGCCTGATTTGACAGTGAAAGCAGGACAAAATGCCATTCGTTGAAATGATGCATCCCGAGAAGGGTACCATCGGTCTCGATTTAGAAGCCTCCGAGCATGTTGCAATGAAGGCATGTAAATTGCCTCTGCCGACCCGTATTGCATTTGTCGGAAACTATCTACCGCGTCAGTGCGGCATCGCTACATTTACGACGGACCTATGCACTGCGCTCGCAACCGAATACGGAGAGGGGTGCCTGTTTGCCATTCCTGTCAATGACCCTGAGTCAAGCTACGATTATCCCGAGCGGGTGCGGCTGGAGCTGGAACAAGAGGATGTGACCTCCTACGAACGGGCCGCGGAATTTCTTAATTTCAACGGCAATGATCTGGTCTGCCTGCAACATGAATATGGCATTTATGGCGGAATCGCAGGCCGTCACATCTTGACCTTGCTGCGCAAACTGAAGATGCCGGTTGTGACAACGCTCCACACTGTTCTGCGAGATCCAGATCGGGATCAGCGCACTGTGCTCGAAGAGATTGCGCGACTCTCCGATCGTCTGGTTGTCATGAGCGAACAAGCGGCGCAGTTTCTGCGCGAGGTCTATGCGGTTCCGAGCGGGAAAATCGACGTCATTCCGCATGGCGTGCCCGATTTCCAGTTTATGGACCCAAATTATTACAAAGACCGGTTTGGCGCCGCGGGAAAGTCGGTGCTGCTAACATTCGGTTTGCTGTCGCCGAACAAAGGAATTGAGAACGTGATTCGGGCATTACCGGCGATTCTGGCGAGACATCCAAATGTGGTGTATATCGTCTCCGGAGTGACGCATCCGCATATCCGGCGGCGCGAGGGCGAGCGCTACCGTGAAGAATTACAGGCTCTGGCAGAAGAACTTGGGGTTTCATCGAACCTGATTCTCGTCAACCGTTTTGTGAGTGCGGAGGAATTGATTGAGCACATAGGCGCAGCGGATATCTATATTACCCCTTACCGGCAGGAAGCGCAGGTCGTTTCCGGCACGCTGGCAATTGCGCTTGGCGCAGGGAAGGCGATCATCTCCACGCCGTATTGGCACGCAAAAGAGCTGCTGGCGGATAACAGAGGCGTGATTGTGCCTTTCGAGAATCCTGATGCTATTGCAGAAGCTGTGCTTCGACTTCTGGATAACGATGGGGAACGGCACGCGATGCGGAAGCGGGCCTATCTCCATTCACGGGAAACAATATGGCCCAAAACGGCGCGGAAATATATGGCGAGTTTTCAGCGCGCGCGCTTCGAGCGCACCTTGCAGCCAAGGCAGCTCAGAAAGACGGTGTTGCAGCGAATGCCGCTGACTTGTTGCCGGCGTTGAACACTAATCACATGTTGAGGCTGACAGATGACACGGGAATTCTTCAGCATGCGATCTTCTCCGTGCCGAATTCAAGCGAGGGCTATACGACTGATGACAACGCGCGTGCGCTTATCGTGTCGACCCTTCTGAGTGAAGATCCAAGGCAGGCGGGCAGACGGGAGTATCCAAAACTTTCCCATCGCTACATGGCCTTCTTATGGATGGCTTTCAACGCTCGTACGATGAGGTTCAGAAACTTTCTCGGTTACGACCGCCGATGGCTGGAAGACGCAGGGTCGGATGATAGTCATGGTCGTGCTCTATGGTCGCTCGGGAAAGTGCTCGGTCATTCGCGGGATGCGGGATTGAGAGGAGCGGCTGGAAGGCTCTTTGAAGCCGCAGTACCTGCGACGCTCACTCTCACCAGTCCGCGTGCCTGGGCGTTCTGCATTTTGGGCATGCAGGCCTATTTGGATTGGTTCCCTGGGGATAGAGCTATCCAGGGCGCTCGCAATGTGCTTGCGAATCGGCTCCTTGATATCTATGAGCGTAGTTACTCCGAAACATGGAGGTGGTTCGAGAAGAGTCTTTCCTACTCGAATGCGAGGCTTTCGCAGGCGCTCATTTTGGCAGGATGGCGGAGTGAGAACCAGAGAATGATCGAAGTTGGAATGGACTCGCTCAAGTGGCTTGTTGCTGAGCAGCACCGTGATGATAAAGAGATCTTCGTACCCATCGGATCGAACGGGTTTTTTATAGAAGGAAATGAGAAAGCGCGCTTCGATCAGCAGCCAGTGGAGGCCTCTGCAACGGTCTCCGCTTGCCTTGAGGTATACAGGCTGACAGAAGAAAGCCAATGGCTTGAGGAAGCACAGTGTGCTTTCCGCTGGTTTCTGGGCAAGAACGACTTGCGGGTGCCGCTCTATGACGCAATGACAGGCGGCTGTAGAGATGGCCTTCATCCCGATCGTATCAATGAAAATCAGGGAGCGGAATCAACGCTTTCGTTCCTGATGGCCCTGCTTGAAATGCAGGGGGCCAAAGTGACAAGCGCAAAAGAAAGCCAGATTGAATTGAGCATTTCTTCTTAAACCCAAATGTTACTCTGGCTGTTTCGAAAAGTTCTATCGCCGATGGAGTTCATTTTGTTGTTGGCGGTGGTATTGGTTTACACAGCGGGGAGCAAATGTGAGATAGGTGCCCGGCTGTTTGCAGAGCTTACGAGAAGCTCTTGCTTTTTAGGTTGCAGGCGAGCAGAATGCAACTCAGCCAACGGCCGGAATTCAATGGCTGATTATTCCGAGACTGTGGCATTCAAACGCAAATGCTGGGGCAGGTTTGTATGAGTGTCTTTGTCCAGAAACCGGCTCAATTATCTGCGCCACATCTGCATTCCTCGCTGGAGCCGCAATGGCTCATGCACCTGGGAGCACTGGGCCTTTTTTTCGTCGCGGTGGTCGATTCATCGGTCATTCCTCTGACTCTGCCCGGAAGCACCGACGTGCTGCTGTTGTGGTTGGTGGCGCACAGTGGGGACCCTTGGGTGCTGGCTCCCTGTGCCCTCGCAGGAAGCATCCTGGGCGGATACACCACCTGGCACATTGGCCGCAGAGGTGGCGAGGCGGCGTTGCGCCGCTATGTGCCGACGCGTCTTCTTGGGCCAGTTGTCGGATGGGTGGAACGTCACCGAATCCTCGCGGTATTTCTTCCCGCTTTGCTTCCTCCGCCGATTCCCCTATTACCGTTTGCGCTCGCCTCCGGCGCTCTGGGCGTATCGCGCAGGCGCTTCCTTCTCGTCTTCGGCACGGCTCGCAGCCTGCGTTACTCCTTTATCGCTTGGCTCGGCGTGACTTATGGACGCAAAGTCGTCCGCCTATTTTCTGGAAGCCTCCAGAAATGGTCAACTCCGTTGCTTTGCGTCTTCGCGGGCTTGCTGGTGGCCGGCATCTGCTTTGGGATATGGAAGGTCCGCGGGTTGCGGAAGATAGATGCCGCAGAGAAACTCGCGTTGCATGACAAAGAAGCTCGCGTGGACTGACCTGTTGGGGTAGCTTTGTCGCGCGCTTCTTGCCTTGCGCATCTGTAGCCCTTTGGGTTTGTGCCGCGCATCAAGGCAACAACGGGGGCGGCCGAGTAGTTGATACCCGGCCGGTAATGACTTCAATGAACAATTCATGCTTCTTGAGAAGGGCGGTCCTGCTATCTTTGAAGCAGAACGGCGAGGGGCCTCACGCCATGATGCATATAGAGAGAAAAATGTCTGTACTACTGCGCTGGCTGCACCACCAGATCGTCCGCCAGCTTGAAGTGCACAATCGACTCCGCGGGGATGTCGATATCCCGGTTGCCCGTTAATCCTGCGGCTGCGGTTCCAGCGCCACCACCAACCAAGCCGCCCACCACCAGCCCTACGCCGCCGCTGGCCACGCCACCTATCAGCATGCCCACACCCGACCCACCGGCAATCATCGCCGTCGAGCGTCTGCCCTTGCCCTTCTTGCTGCGCGCCAAGTCCCGTGTTGTCAGCGCATACTGCGTCCCATTCAGCGTCAGTGAAGTCAACCGCAACTCGAGTAGCGATCTCCCTTTGAAGTGTCCACGTCGATGCGACGCATCCACCACTCCACCTACCTGCGCGCCCTTCGGAATCAACACATTGTTGTCGCTGGCCAAAACAGGGTCCACTATCTCGCCTGTGAACGTGTCTCCCGTGCGGCTGGTCTTTACGCTGATGCGTTGATCGATCCGGATCGCCAGCGTCGTGCCCGCCGGGATACTTACGCTGACCGGCGCCGGAGGCGGTTGCGGCACCGCGGAAACGGTTGGCCCCGAGGGTGCTGGAATGGGCACTCCTGCTGTGGGCGGCGTCGCCGTGGTGGTAATGACTTCGTTCTTCTGCCCTGCCGCCGGCGGCTGCACCACCGTCGTCGTTGTGGTTCCATTCTTGTCTACAGATACCACCTGCTGTGCCTGCCCGGTTATAGCTGCCTGCTTCTTTGCCTGATCCAGCGCCTGATCCTGTTTCGACTGGCATCCAGCAAGCAAGCCAGCTACCAACACCAGCATCAGTATGGGCATTCGCCCGGCGTTTATCAATGAGTCTGAATTGAACATGGTCGATCCTCCTTCGCGTGCATTTTCGCGCAACACCGGATGGGATTTCTGTATCAACTGCATTCGGAAGGATGCGCATCTATCCGGCAAGGCTGTTTCTGGGGACCTATCTTGTCGACCGCAAACATCTCACCACATCCGTGTGGAAAGGGGGTCGTAAAAGTTACGTGACAGGTCTTACTTGCTCTTATTGCGTTTGGTATTTGTTGCCGAACACTGAAGCTCCACTTTCATGCGCATCTCATCCTGTACCGCTGCTTCCTCGTTCGCTTCCTGGACCACCTCTTTTGCCTTACCCCAGGCATTCTCAACCTTGCCTTTCACTTGCTGAACCATCCCTTTGACCTGGAGTTCGGTATCGCCTGTCAACTCGCCCGCCTTGCGCTTGGCGCTTCCCACCACTTCGTCGATTGCACCCTTCACTTGATCCTTATTCATCAGTCCACCTCCGTGGATTCAACATCTGTAAATTCAACTTAGGCACTGGAATGCTGTTCAAGTGCCTCAATCAAATGGAAAGCCGCAGAATGATTGTCAAACTGCCACTGCGTCGATCTGGCGATTAGCGCCTCTCTTCGCCGCCGTGGTTCTCTCCGCCCGCGTGGCCGCGACCATCGCGCACTTCATTTCCCTTGAACTGCTTTGGATATCTGTCCCGATTCCTAGCTCTCTCGCCATTGCTAGGTATGTGGCCGTTGTAGCCGTGCTGTGGATCGAAGCTATTGTTCACATGGCCACGGAAGTCGTTCGAGCCATGGAACCATGGACCAACGCCGATGAAAGCGCGGCCATGGAACCATTCTCGACCGTAGTAGCCATAGGGAGCACAGCTATATGGCGTGTAGTCATAGTAGCCGTAGGGACACGCTGGCTCGACTCCGATATTGACGCTGATCTGGGCCTCTGTCCTGGGAGTGCCTGCCGTAATGAAGATGGCAGCGGCAGCTAACGCTAGAAACATGATCTTGCTCATAAACTCTCCTCGCAACCTTTGGGGCCGTTGTTTTCCTTCCCCAACATGATTGAGAGTAGAGGCCTTGATTGCTTTTATCTGAGCTATTGAGACCACCTTCGGCGTAGGCGATGTAGACCTATGGCTACTTCTGGACTTGGCCGATTTTGCGCTGGGCGGCGCTGAAGTCAGCACAGTTCAAGCGCGGGCTTTATTGCGAATTGTGCAGGGACCGGGCGCCGCGGCGCGCCGGCTCTCGATGAACGCGCAAGGCTCTGTGAAAAATAAATAGGACAACTGCCATTTGCAGAATAGTCATTGCGACCCGATTTGCGCTGTTCTGGATGAAATCAGCATTTGCTTGAGCTGGGGCATGGCGCTGCCAAAATCCGGGTACAGCGCGGCTTCATGGGGTGACAGGCGCCGCAGCCGGGGTTTGAGGGGAGGAGCCTCGGCTTCATTGGGCAAAGACAATACAGCGCTTTCCTGAATCCGGTACGGATAAACTCTTACCCTGGCCAGAAAAAACCATGGATACTGAGTCAACTCGATATGCTCAACTTCTACTGCATTGAAGTGTGTGTTGACGCGGCGCAGAGCTAGCTTGAGCGCGCTGGCGATCGCTTCCTGCGATGTCTCTCCCACGCCGCTCTTCAGCGATGCCTCGGCAATCCGGACAAAATTCCATCCGCGCGTTAGTATTGCCTTTCCCAGACTTTGGGCATCCAATGAGCGCACACAGTTCCAGCCCTCGAAGAATTCATCCGTCGCCATCTTGAGGCCGTCGGGTAGTTCAGTTTGCGTGCGCAGTAGCATATTCTGTTCGGCGATGGTACGCATCGTTCACTCTTTCTGTTGCTGATTTCAGTAGCCGGACTTGGACGCGCTTTGCGGAAAGCGTATTGCCGCCGCTGTATTTCGCTGAAAAACCTGCAAGGGCATCCGATCTGCCGGCTGCACGATTGCATAGTGAATCGCACTGCGGCAATAGATGCAATCTATCTTGCGCTTCAGGTCGCCTGTGCCGAGAGTCTGGGGAAAGGTGCGCAGACATTCCGGGCAGGTGATCGCAACGTACGCATCCGGGGAAAAGTCGCGTGTGTTGCGATGAATCCAGAGAGGCGCGTCTGGGCTGGATGGCTGGTGTGCTAACCGCTCTATTTGAGGCAGTGTTTCCATGATCCGCAACAGAGCGACGATGCTGCTGCCCTTTTGGTAAAATCCATCGGCGGCAACTCCGGAAGGAACCTCGTCGCCGGAGAATGAGCCACTCATGGCGATCGTCCGGATCGCCGGGAAACGGCGCCGGACCACCGAGAGCAACTCGAAACCGGACATATTGGGCATGTTGAGATCGGAGAGAAGGATCTTGGGGATATCTTCGCGAATCTCGCGCAATGCGGCAAAGCCATCCTCGGCAGAACGCACGCAGTACCCAATCTCAGTGAGCACCTGCGACAGCGAGGTTCGAATTGACTCCTCGTCGTCCACGATCAGGAGTTTGGTTTGTGAATATAGCATCTCTCACCCCACCAAGAGCTTTGCCTAGGGAATTGGAGCGAGTATGCCATTTACAGAATTGTCATGCTGTTCAATTTTGGACAAAGCCGTCAAAGAACCGTTGGCCAGTTTCGAATGATTCCGCTTTCCAGACCGGCGCTGGTCAGAAAGGCAGGGCATCAACCGCGGGCATTTGAAGCTGCGCCACCTGAAGGTGTCTCCTGCCGGATATAGTCTTGCCGGGCTACCATAGTGCAATAAACGCGACCGCATTGTTTGTAAAGTTCACAGCGGAGGCGAGAAGATAGGCCCCCTCTCTTGAGCGTTATTGCTCAGACTGCGCCAAGCGGTGGCTCTAATGTGAGAACTACCTTGTGCGCCTCAAATGCGCGTAATGCAAGTGACGCTGCGCATGGGTAGAAAAAGGTGAGATGCATGAAGAAATTTGTGACGTTAGTGGCATTATTCAGTCTGGGTGCGGCTAGCGCCGCCTGGGCGGAAACCCGCGAAGAAGCGCAGAACCGGCTGGACAATGCAGCCACGGTGTTGCACGAAGTCATGGCCGCGCCGGATAAGGGCGTTCCGGAAGAAGTACTGGATCACGCCAAGTGCGTGGCTGTCGTTCCGCGCATGATCAAGGCTGGCTTTGTCTTTGGTGGGGAGAATGGCAGGGGCGTAGCAACCTGCCGGACCGAACACGGATGGAGCGCGCCGGCGTTCTTTGCCATCACGGGCGGCAGTTGGGGATTGCAGATCGGCGTTGAAGGCGTGGATCTGGTCATGATCTTCCAGGGCGACCGAGGGATGCAGCGCTTGGAAGCCGCCAAGTTTCAGGTTGGAGCGGATGCCTCCGCGGCAGCCGGACCGGTGGGGCGTCATGCCACTGCCGATACCGACTGGAAGCTGAATACTGAGATCCTTACCTACTCGCGTGCTAAAGGCGCCTTTGCCGGACTCACGCTGACCGGGGCCGATGTCCGCCGGGACGACGATTCCATGAATGCCTTCTACGGGCATGAAGTCTCCACGCACCGTGTTCTGCTCGGCGAAGTTGAGACGCCGACCGGGGCAAACCGGTTCATCGACGCAGTCAGAGAAGCAAAAGCACAGGCCCATGCTGCGAACTAACGGCTGATAACTGGCAAGTGAATGCATGGCGGGCGGACAAGGCAGGTTTCAAGCCTCGGACGCCCGCAATGTGCAAGAGAGGTATTTATGCTCTGGACAATTTTTGTCATCGTTCTGGTTTTGTGGCTGTTGGGCTTCAGCCTCCATGTTGCCGGTGGACTGATTCACGTGCTGCTGGTCTTGGCGTTGATCATTCTGGTCTTCAACCTGGTGACCGGACGACGTAGCAATCTCTGATGTAGGTAGAACCTGAGGAGTCTGAGAAGGCCTCAGCAGCGTGTGGTGCAATCAGAGCATCGTGTTCAATAGAAAACCCTACTTCGCCTTATATTGGGTTGGGCATGGAAACAGCAAAGGCGCCTTTTTGCAAAAGTCTAAGCCGGTTGCCAGGTTTCAGCCCAAGGCACTACCAGCCACTTCGTCTGGCGGGGTCTGGATGTGCCAACAGCCACTGTCATGCACTCTATCCGTTGTCATGCAAAATGCTCCTATAGCGCTAAATGGGCGGATTATACAAACTATGAAGACTGTACTGAGTCATCTAACTGATTTATTCTCTGAGGGTTATGTTTGATTCGAGAAAATAGATAAAAATATGGCGGAGAGAGTGGGATTCGAACCCACGTTAGAGTTTCCCCTAAACACGCTTTCCAAGCGTGCGCCTTCAGCCACTCGGCCATCTCTCCACGGCGGACGTATCTTCTTCAATTTACCATACCGCACCGGCTGTTTCGCATCTTGTTGAAGATGCAATAGATGCTACTTGTGTGCAGGCTCAATCTGGCGCCGAAAATGTCTCGGAACGAGGACACTCTAATGAGAATTCCCGGTCAGCGCACGAAGACGGAAGAGGCCAAGGCAGGAAGGGGCTCAATCGCCGGAGGGGGGATCGGCTGGTTTGGGGTCTGAATAGATCTCGAGCAGTGTGCGCGCCGCACGAAACGATGTTGTGCGTCCTTCCAGCACGTCTTGCTCAAGCGCTTCCATGCGCCTCCGGATGGTTGGTTGAGACTCGAATCGTTGCCTCAGTCCCTGCTCGATGATCTCGTGCATCCATCTGCGCGTCTGATCTTTCCGGGTAACACTGAACCAGCCATTGGCCTTGGTCAGGTCAGTCTGTTCCAGCACGCAGTTCCAGAGCTCGGCGATGCCCTTGCCGGTTTGCGCCGAGCAGGTGAGCGTGCGCGGCGTCCATCCGTTCGGCTGCTTGGGAAGATAGTGCAACGCGTTCTCAGCCTCGGTGCGGGCTCGTTCCGCGGCGGCCAGATTGGCGCCGTCGGCCTTGTTGATCACCACAACGTCCGCCAACTCCATCACGCCGCGCTTCATGCCTTGCAGCTCGTCGCCGGCCCCCGTCAGTGTGATGAGCAGGAAGAAGTCCACCATCTCGTGAACCGCAGTTTCGGACTGCCCTACTCCAACTGTCTCAATGAGGATGTTCCGGTACCCCGCGGCTTCGCACAGCAGCATCGCCTCGCGGGTGCGCTGCGCAACGCCGCCGAGAGAGCCGCGCGTTGGAGAAGGCCGGATGAACGCCCTGTCGCTGGATGCGAGAGACTGCATGCGGGTTTTGTCGCCCAGAATGCTACCGCCGGAAAGTTGGCTGCTCGGGTCGATGGCCAGCACGGCGACCTTCTGCCCCTGTTCGGTAGTTTCAGGTTCGCCGATCAGGAACGTGCCCAGCCTCTCGATCAGGCTGCTCTTGCCTGCGCCAGGAACGCCGGTGATGCCAACGCGAATGGAATTTCCGCTATGCGGAAGGCAGTCTTCGATGATCTGCTCGGCTAGTTCCCGGTCCGCCGCACGCGAGCTTTCGATCAGGGTGATGGCCTGCGCCAGAACGGCGCGGTCGCCGCGCAGGATACCATCGACAATTTGCTGGTGCGACAGGGAGCGGCGACGGCCGGAGAGGCGCGCAATCAATTCCTGCGGCGGCTCCGGAAGTACGCATCCGGGGCGAACACGTAGCGCGCTCTCATCAGGCTCCGCCAAATCAGGAATGTCCTCCCGCAAGACTTCCATTCAGAATCTCGAGAACTCGCTGTGCCGCCACCGGAATCACTGTGCCCGGCCCGTATACCCCGACCGCGCCTGCCTGATAGAGGAACTCGTAGTCCTGCGGCGGAATGACGCCGCCCACAACCACAAGAATGTCATCTCGATTGAGTTTGCGCAACTCCTCGATCAACTGCGGAACCAAGGTCTTGTGGCCGGCGGCCAACGACGACACGCCGACGACATGCACATCGTTCTCGACCGCATGGCGCGCGACCTCGCGTGGCGTCTGAAACAGCGGACCGATATCGACATCGAAGCCGATATCAGCGAAAGCCGTGGCGATCACCTTGGAGCCGCGATCGTGGCCATCCTGCCCCATCTTTGCCACTAGAATACGGGGACGGCGGCCTTCAGCCTGCTCAAACTCCGCCACCATCTGCCGTGCCTTCTTGAATTCCTCGGCGCTCGCGCTTTCTGAAGAGTACACGCCGGCGATGATGCGCGTGGTGGCCTCGTAACGCCCCCAAACCTTTTCCAGAGCCGAGGAAATTTCACCCAGGGTGGTACGCCGGCGCGCCGCATCCACCGCGCATTCCAGCAGATTGCCCTCGCCGCTCGTGGCGCATTGCACCAGCCGTTCGAGAGATTGGCGCACGGCATCCGGGTCGCGCTCTCGCTTCAACTGGGCCAGCCGTTTCAGTTGCGATTCACGCACCGCGGCATTGTCGATATCGAGGACTGGAATCAGCGGCTCCTCAGGCGAAGGATAGGCATTGATGCCAACGATCACGTCTTTGCCGGAGTCGATGCGGGCCTGCTTGCGCGCCGCCGCCTCCTCAATGCGCATCTTGGGAACGCCGGTTTCAATTGCCTTGGCCATGCCGCCCAGGCTCTCGACTTCTTCGATCAGCGCCCACGCCCCATGCATCAACTCGTCCGTCAGCCGCTCGACATAGTAGGAACCAGCCCAGGGGTCCACGATGCGTGTGATCTCCGGCTCTTCCTGCAAGTAAATCTGAGTATTGCGCGCGATGCGTGCGGAGAAATCGGTGGGCAGCGCCAAGGCTTCATCCAGGGCATTGGTATGCAGCGACTGCGTATGCCCGAATGCCGCGGCCAGCGCCTCAACGCACGTGCGCACCACGTTGTTATACGGATCCTGCGCCGTCAGACTCCAGCCCGAAGTCTGGCAATGCGCACGCAAAGCCAGCGACTTGGGATTCTTGGGGTTGAAAGTCTTGACTAACTTGGCCCATAACATCCGCGCGGCGCGCATCTTGGCAATCTCCATGAAATGGTTCATGCCAACGCCCCAGAAAAACGAGATGCGGGGTGCAAAGTCGTCTACATCCAGCCCTGCCTTCACTCCCGTGCGCAGATACTCCAGCCCGTCAGCCAGCGTGTAAGCCAGCTCGATATCCGCCGTAGCTCCGGCTTCCTGCATGTGGTATCCGCTCACGCTGATGCAGTTGAACTTTGGCATATTCGCTGAGCAGTAGCGGAAAATATCGCCGATGATCCGCATCGAACCTTCTGGCGGATAGATATAAGTGTTGCGGACCATGAATTCTTTAAGAATGTCGTTCTGAATCGTCCCGCTCAACTGCCGGGGCGTTACTCCCTGTTCCTCTGCGGCAACGATATAGAACGCCATGATGGGAAGCACGGCGCCGTTCATGGTCATTGACACGGACATCTGACCCAGAGGAATCTGGTCGAAGAGAATCTTCATGTCGAGGACGGAGTCAATCGCCACGCCGGCCTTGCCCACATCGCCAGTAACGCGCTCGTGATCGGAGTCGTATCCCCGGTGCGTGGCCAGATCGAAGGCGACTGAAAGCCCCTTCTGTCCAGCGGCCAGGTTCCGGCGATAAAACGCGTTGGACTCTTCGGCCGTCGAGAAACCCGCGTACTGCCGAATCGTCCACGGTCGCATCACATACATCGTGCTGTACGGCCCGCGCAGATATGGCGGGATTCCCGCGGCATAATCAAGATGCTCGAGTCCTTCCAGGTCCTCGCTGGTATAGAAACTCTTCACCGGAATGTGCTCAGGGGAGAGCCATTCACTGTTTTCGCACGCCTTCGCTCGTTCCACTGCGGGCTTCAAGTCGATCTTTGAAAAGTCTGGACGCATAGTTAGTCCTTGATCCCCAGCCGTTCCTGCCATTTTGTAAGAACTTCGATAGGGTTGCTCCGGATATGAACAAAATCCGCGACGCCTGCGGCTTGCAGTTGTCCCTCCGGATCAGGAGCCCCCGCAACAATCACCGGGGTCTCGCGTCCCAGCGCTTTCAACTTGGCGATAATTTCCGTTGCCAGCGCAAGATACTCCGCATCGGAGCTGCAAAGCACAATAAGATCAGCCCTGCTCGCCGCGACCTCATCAGTGCTGTCGAATCGCTGCGTGACAATATTGAATCCCGCGCAGCCGAAAAAGTTGGCGGCAAAGCCGGAACGCGCAGAACGCATCCGTGCATCCCCGATTTCGGCCAGCAAAATGAGCGGAGACTTGCTGGTCCGGGCAGCATAGCGTTCGGTGCGCAGACGAAGCTCTTCGTACATCCACGCGCCGCGCCGTGCGCCGGCCAGGCGCGAAAAGTCAACGCGATCCAATGCCTTCTCGGAAAGATTGGCGTGCTGGTTGGTCCCGGTAAAGATGCGGCGGCGGGACGACACAGCCTGCTCTCTGGCGTGTAGCGATATCTCCAGCGCCCGGGCAATCTGCCCATCGGCTTGAGTCTTCCGGTAGCCGCCTGCGGCTTCAATCTCCTGCATTGATTTCCAGCCCTCCCGGGCAAGGAAATCGGTGATCACTTCCAGGCAATACGATCCTGCGCCCGGATCAGCCACTCGCGATAACAGCGCCTCCTGCTTCAGAAGGATCTGCGTGTTGCGAGCAAGCCGGCGGCTGGCCTCGTCCGGCGCCTTGTAACACTCGTCGAAGGGCGCCACTGAGATAGAGTCCGCGCCTCCGAAGACCGCCGACATGGCCTCCGTGGTTCCGCGCAGAATGTTCACATGGGGATCATAGATGGTCTCGTTCCAGCGCGAAGTGCGGGCATGAATGTGGGCTTTCGCGCTTTCATGGCGTCCGCCAAAGCTCTCCACGACGCGCGCCCACATCAGGCGAAAGGCGCGGAACTTGGCAATCTGAAAGAAATAGTTGGCGCCGATTGAAAATGAAAAAGCAATAGAAGCTGCGGAGAGGTCGGCGTCCACGTTGCGCTCTTGCATCGCGGCCATGAAATCCACCACGGCTGCGAGCGTAAATCCAACTTCCTCAACGGCGGTCGCTCCCGATTCTTCAAATTTCTCGCCGTGGATAGTGAAGGGAACCAGCGTGGCAGGCGCGGCCGCAATCACCTCTGCCGCAAAATCCAGGTTAGCCAGCGGATCAAAGCTGGTCGATACCTGCGACTGCCTCTGCTGCTCTTTCAGCCGCTCGATCAATAGACGAAGAAGAGGTTCTCCGGCGTTTTCGAAATGCACGGGAATCTCATCGAGATTGGCAAGGAGTGTTTCCAGTTCTGAATCATTCGCCGGGGCAACATTGCGGAACGCAATCTCCTCGGCTCCAGCCTGCACCGCGCTCAATGCCGCCCGATTTGCCTCCTCGGAATCGGCCGCGTCGATCTCTTCCCGGATGCGCCAGTCGCCCGTCGGGCGGTCACCGCGCGCATAAGGAAAAGCGCCGGGAGCTGCCTCCAGATATTCCAACCCCGCAGTATCTTCAGCCCGGTAGTAGGGCTTCACCGCAAGCCCTTCCGCGGTTTGCCAAATCAGTTTCCTGGCGTAGTCGGCGCCCTTCAGATCCTTGCGGATAACTTCCTCCCACGACTGAGTGCTTACCGGAGGAAACTCCTGAAGAAGATGATCGGTGGCCATTTTCCCTCACTTGCTTTCGGGGTCTTCGACAATTTCGATGAGAAGCCCAAAAGGGTTGTCCGCCCTCGACTTGGGATGAACAAAGAAGACCGTGGTTCCTCGCGAGCCCTTGCGCGGCGCCTTGTCGATCAGATGAAATCCGCTTGCTTCCATCGCGTCGTAGGCGTGCTGCGCGTTCTCCACGCGGAAGGCCACATGGGCCAACCCGCCACGGCCGCCATTTCTCTCGATCAGCTTTTGTACCGGGGAATCCGCGGTCAACGGCTCGATCAACTGAATCAGGTTAGGGCCATCGCCGACGCGCAGAAGCACCTCGCGCACCTGATCGGCTCCGAGCACTTCTTCCCGATGCACTTCGTGGAAGCCCAGCATCCCGTAGGCCTTGACCTGGCCGTCCAAATCGCCCTGCTTCACGGCGATGGCTACGTGGTCTACAAACTTGATTCCTGGAACAAGCTTCAAATCTTCATCAACACCGCTCATCAATTGCCCTCTCGATGCAGGTCGCGAACCCTCTAAAGGGCCGGTAGAAAGCTATCATTCGAACTCAACGACGACCTGATTTACCTTCACGGAGCCGCCCGCCGCTACCCGCACGTTCTTCACTTTTCCGGCACTGTGTGCCGTAACATTGGTTTCCATCTTCATGGCTTCGAGAACCATGAGCAGATCGTTGGCTTGAATTGCCTGCCCAGGCTCGACGATCACCTTGATGACGACGCCCGTTACAGGACTGCGGCACAGCTTATCTTCGCCGGCGCTTTCCGGTGCAGCCGGTGCGCTCGTTTGCGGGGCGGCAACCGGCATCGACTGAACTGTCGCGGGAAGCGGGTGGTACGGCCCATAATTCGGCTGACGCGGCATCGCGTCATCTTCCAAGACCTCAACCTCAGCCTCGTATGTCTTTCCGTCAATTGCAATCTGAAGCTTCAAGTTACGGGTTCCTTCCCTCGAGAGACTTACTACTGCCTCAGCCCCTCAATCGTAAATTATGAGAGGCTTGAATGAACACCCGCCCCTGCTGCGTCCATGGATTCACAACTTCATAGGGTGATTGCAGCATCTTTGCTGAGCGGATGCGGACTTTCTTGCCCAGGAATGCGGTCACTGCCGCGGCAATCACCACCAGCATTTCGGGCGTGACTTCCCCTTTTTCCGGACGAGCCGCTTCCTTCGCCGCCGCAGTTGCGGCTTTTACTCCGGCAACCGGAGCAGCAACCGGCTGCAACGCCGGAGGCTGGCTGAGTGCGGCCACGCGAGCTTCCAACGCTTTGAGTGCGCCGGCAAGCTCGCCCAACTGGCGTTCGGTCGCCAATTGCCGCTCAGACACAGTCTGAATCAAATCTGTCAAATTCACTACCACGCGCGGCTCCTCGTTATAGCGGAATCAATCCGTGTTTCTTTGCAGGACGCAATTCCCGCTTGGTGTGCAGGGCTTCAAGGGCGTCCGCCAGATACTTTCTGGTCTCGGCCGGATCGATGATGTCATCCACAAGCCGCCGGCCTGCCGCGACAAAGGGGTTGGAAAACGTCTCGCGATACTCGTTCACCAGTTCCTGGCGTCGTCCGGCCTTGTCCTCGGCCGCATCGATTTCGCGCCGGAAGACGATCTCGGCCGCGCCTTCGGCGCCCATGACCGCGACTTCAGCCGTGGGCCACGCGACCACGCGGTCCGCGCCCAGGTCCTTGCAGCACATGGCGATGTACGCGCCGCCATAGGCCTTGCGCAACACCACTGTGATCTTCGGAACTGTGGCGGCCGAATAGGCGAACAGCAGCTTGGCGCCGTGTCGGATGATGCCGCCGCGTTCCTGATCGACTCCGGGAAGAAAACCCGGCACATCCACAAACGTAATCAGCGGAATGTTGAAGGCATTGCAGAAGCGGACAAATTTTGCTGACTTATCGGAGGCGTTGATGTCCAGTACGCCGGCCAGGTAATTCGGCTGGCTGGCGATGATGCCAACCGGCCGGCCTTGCAGGCGCCCGAAGCCGATAACAATGTTGGGAGCGAAGCCCGGCTGGATCTCGAGAAAATCCCGATAATCCAAAACACGCGTAATGACTTCCCGCACGTCATAAGCAGCCTTGTTATCCACTGGAACCAAGCCGTTCATCTCCGGATCGGACTCCAGCGGCAGGTTGAAAGGAGCGCGGGGTGGGTCCTCAAGGTTGTTCGCGGGCATAAAGCTGAGTAGCCGCCGGCAAAGTTGAACCGCCTCGTCGTCGTTCTGAGCGATGAGGTGAATGACGCCCGAGTAGTTCATGTGCGCCTGAGGGCCGCCCAACTCCTCTGAGCTGACATCTTCGCCGGTGACTTGCTTGATCACCAGCGGCCCAGTGATGAACATCCGGGCCTGCCGCGTTTGGATTACAAAGTCGGTCAGCGCCGGGCTGTAAACAGCGCCGCCCGCGCACGGTCCGCAGATCAGCGAAATCTGCGGCACCACTCCCGAGAGCATCACATTGTGATAAAAGACGCGGGCATATCCGGCCAGGCTGTCAATGCCCTCCTGAACGCGCGCGCCACCGGAATCGTTGATGAAAACGAAAGGACTCCCCGTCTTGAGAGAGAGGCGCATCATGTCAACAACTTTGTCGTTGTGCGCCTCGCCGGCGGACCCGCCCCCCACGGTGAAATCCTGGCTGGCAAGATGCACCAGCCGCCCGTCGATCTTCGCGCATCCGGTCACCACACCATCGGCTGGCATCTTTTTCGCGGCCATTCCGAAATAGGTTGAGCGGTGCCGGGCAAACAGCCCGATCTCCTGAAAGCTGCCTGGGTCCACCAAGCCTGCAACGCGTTCTCGCGCCGTCTGCTTGCCGCCGGCGTGCTGTTTATCGATGCGTTCCTGGCCGCCGCCGAGTTCGAGCTTCGCGCGCTTTGCGTCAAGGTCGGCAATCTTCTCGGCCATTGTCTTCTTCTGAATCACTGCTTGCTTCGCCATCCCTGCTCCTGGACCAATCGGCATGAATATCTTCTATTTCTCCGGAGCCACGGTTACCCGGTGCTCTTTGCCATTCAGCGTAATCACATAGTTCACTTTGGCGCTCAGCGCGGCTCCACTAGCAGCCGCTGCGGGAGCCTTCGGGGCCTGCTCCTTGTTCGGCGTCGGATCCTTGCCCAGATTCTTGCGGCCCTGGGCGCGCGTCTCAAAGAACTTTGGCGCCACTTGCGGGAACATTGCATAGGTCAACACGTCCTCGTCGCTGCCATTCGATCCCTTCAAGGCATGCGCGGTGGCGCTCAGGTTATCCCACTCCGGCGTAAGCAAGTCAGCGGGACGAACCGTGATCGCCGGCTTCTTGGCATGGGCCTCTGCCATCTTCAGCACTTCGGGATTCTTCTTGCCCAGCGTGCTCCCGTAGTAACCCAGCATCAAATCGGCGAATTCCCCAGTCAGGACCTTGTACTTGCCCATCAGGACATTGAAGACGGCTTGCGAGCCCACAATCTGGCTTGAAGGCGTAACCAGCGGCGGATAGCCGGCATCTTTGCGAACCCTGGGAACTTCCTCCAGGACTTCCTGCAGCCGGTCGCCCGCGCCCTGTCCCTTGAGTTGGCTTTCCATGTTGGAGATCATTCCGCCCGGAATCTGGCTCTTGAAGATCTCCGTATCCACGCCGGTATTCTCGCTGAAGAACTCGCGATAGCGCGGGCGGATTTCAGCGAAGTGGTCCGAGATGCGCCGGACACATTCCTTGTTCAGCCGCGTCTCGAACCCGGTCCCTTCCAACAATTCGATCAGGCTTTCCGTGGGATTATGTCCCGGTCCCAACGAAAGGGAACTGACCGCGGTATCCACAATGTCGCACCCCGCTTCGATCGCCTTCATCAGGGAAACCAGCGTCACTCCGGTGGTGGCGTGCGTGTGGACATGCACCAGCGTCTCGCTTCCGCACCGGCGCTTGATGGCTTTCACCAGGTCATAGGCGGGCTGCGGCTTCAGCAGGCCGGCCATGTCCTTGATGCAGATCGAGTCGCATCCCATCTCCTTCAGTTGCTCCGCCATCTCGGCAAAAGCAGCCACGGTGTGCAAGGGGCTGATGGTGTAGGAAATCGCGCCTTGCGCGTGCTTGCCGGTCTTTTTCACCGCATCGATGCTGGTTTTCAGGTTGCGCACGTCATTGAGCGCGTCAAAAATGCGGAAGACGTCGATCCCGTTCGCGGCAGACTTCTCTACAAAGCGCTCGACAACCCCGTCTTCATAATGCCGGTACCCCAGTAGGTTCTGGCCGCGCAGCAACATCTGCAGCCGGCTCTTGGGCATCAGCTTGCGGAGCGTGCGCAGCCGCTCCCACGGGTCCTCATTCAGAAAACGAATGCAGGAATCGAAGGTTGCGCCTCCCCAGCATTCCACCGACCAGTAACCAGCATTGTCGATGTCTGCGCAGGCCGGAATCATGTCGTCCAAAGCCATCCGGGTGGCGAGCAAGCTCTGATGAGCATCTCGAAGCGCCAGTTCTGTAACCTCAACGATACGGGACATTTACGACTCCCTCAAAATTGCCTCAACCATAGTAAACCATCCCTATTGGTAATCGATCCCCTGGGTTGTGTCGGTGAGCTAGAGCACACGTCGGCCTTCCACAGTGCTCCACGCCGAGGGGCTGAGCCGTTCGTAGGGGGAGAATCACTCGCCTTGGACGCACCCATTTTTCAATGCGGGCGCCTACTGGGTCTTGCGAAAGTTGATCGTCTCGCCGTCCAGCCGGTACTCGGCCGAGCAAACGTCGCCGCCGCAGATCATCGGCTCGCCGCCGCACAGTTGGCGGCGCGTGATCAGTCCGATGGTCGCGCAACGCGGACAGGACATGACGGCTACGAACGGGTTGAGCGCGTGACCCGGATTCGACTGGTTTTCCAGCACAAAAACCGTCCCGGGGTCCATTTTTTCGGGGATCCATTCTTCCAGAAACTGCAAATCGGCTGACATGCTGCCCTCCTCTTGGTCGAGGTAACAGCGCCGTGTCCGATCGATCCGGCCGGCCCTGTCTTGCAACAACAAGCAGACTGCGAATGGTATCTCGGAGGCTTGGACTCCTCCATTGAGAATCAGTGTGGGGGCGGCGGCCTGTGAAGTCAACTGGAATCTAAGCGGAAAGCATCAGAGGGGGTTCAGCGCGCCTGGCGCGGAGAAATGGCCGCCCTTATCGTCCCGTCCCCACAGCGGCTTTGCCCTGCGAAACGGCAAACTCATCGATGGCTCTGTAGGTTTCAAGGTTGCGCAGGATGCTTTCCACATACTCGCGGGTCTGGGTGAAGGGAATCGACTCCACAAACTCGTCCATGCCCTCATAGGGCCCTGCGGCCTGCCAGTCGACCACGCGGCTGCCGCCTGCGTTGTAGGCAGCCAGCGCGTATTCCGTCACGCCGCCGAACCGGTCCAGAGTCTGGCGCAGGTTGCGGGTTCCCAGGCGGATGTTGGTGGCCGGGTCAAGGAGTTGGAAGCTCTGGAAGTGGCTCATTCCCTCTTCGCGCGCCATCTCCTTGCCCACCGCGGGCAGCAATTGCATCAGCCCAAGGGCGTTGGCCCTGGAGACGGCAGAGGGGTTGAACTCCGACTCCTGGCGAATCAGCGAGGCCACCAGATAGGGATCGAGATCGTTTTTCTCGGACTCGGTCTTGATCGTCTCCCACCATGGCTCCGGAAAGAGAATCCGCCAGTAGGGCAGCGGAATGGACTTGATCGAGGCTGTCGCGGCGCTGGGCAGGGCTCTCTTGATCGCGCGCATGGCGCGAAAGGTCTCGCCATAGGATGCATAGATCTGCGCTTCGGCCAGCGCGCTCCATGAGGAGGAGTCCGGATCAGCGGCAATCTCCTGGGCAATGTAGTCGTTCAAGCCCGCGTTAGCCAGCAGGCGCGCCTTGGCCAGGTGCGGACTGTCGGCGGGAAAGCTCTCCTGGAGCGGTGGCACCGGGGGGGGCTGAAAGCGGTCCAGTTGCGGCTGCGGCAAGGGCTGCGTTCCCGTCTGAGCATTGCCCAGAGCGGCCAGACGCTGTTTTGCCATCTGGGCATAGAAGTATCGCTGGTAGACACGAATCACGGTCCGGTAGTTGGCCGCGGCCTGGGCCGGATTATGCTCCTGCGTTTCGTACAGGCGCCCGCGCCAGTAGAGGGCCGCCGCCGTCTCCGTCGTGCTGGGATAGAGGCGAATCTGCTCATCGAAGAGGCGCGCCGCGTCGGCGTAAAGCCCCATCCGGTAACTCAGCCAACCCGCCTTCCAATGCGCTGCCGAGGCATTCTTGCTCGATGGGAAGCGCGTGGCCAGCGTGCTGAAGTACTCGATCGCCGGCGCGTATTCGTGCCGCAGCATGTACATATTGCCGCTGTCGAAGAGCGCCTCGGCCAGCCAGGGGCTTTGCGGGAAGCTGGACTCCATCTCCGCCACCAGGCTCTTTTGCCCGTCCAAATCGTTGCCGCTTCTTGCCAGTTCCATCAACAGATAAAGCCGCCGCGCGCCGTTCTCGCCCTGTGTCTCGGGCAGCGCTTCGGCCTGAGCCACGGTCAGCCGCTTCAGCTTCAGGTCACAGGCCGCGGCGGCCACGGTAAAGCTGTTGCGGCTCTCCGCGTCCAGGGTGGACTGCCGGGCCAGCGCATGGTATTGCTCGCTTGAGTTGGCGTAGCGGCCCGCGTTGTAATAGGCATCGCCCAAGCTGCGCAACTCGGCTGTGGTCAGGCTGGCCTCCGCGCCCATGGCAATGAGTTTTGTCCGCGCAATCTCCGCCTCCGGGGTTAACGGGTGAGCCAGCAGCAACTGCTTGTAGATGCGCTCCGCCTCCTCGGTTTGCCCCAGCATGAACGCAACTTGCCCTTGTGCAAGCTGGTAGCCGGGCCGGTTCGCAGAGGCTGTACCCGCGGCTGCCGCCAGCACTCGCTGCGCGCCGGCCGCGTTGTTCATCGCCAGCAGCGTATTGGCCTCCAGCTCCGGCTCCTGGACAACGAAGAGGCTGTCCGGGTAGCGCTCGGAAAAGCCGTGCAGCACCGCCTCGGCTGCCGCGTCATCGCCGGCATCGTGGTTGGCGCGCGCGGACAAAAAGTCAGCGTAGTCGGCCAACTCCTCGCCTGCCTGCCGGGCAAGGCGGAAATCGGCGACGGCCTCAGCGTAGTGCTTGTCCAGCAGGGATGCGTGGCCCAGCGCCAGGTAAGCTGCCGCCGCGGCCTCGCCGCTGTGCTGATGCGCATATTTGGTTACGCCCGCATAAGCTGCCGGCGTACGCAGTAAGGCCAGTTGCTGGGCCATCGGCCGCAACTCGGTCGAAGCCACAAAAGCCAGCTTGATCCGCGCAGTTTGCGCGCGCCGGGCTGCCTTGCTTGCCGCCTTGCCCTTCCGGCTTGTGGGCTTGGGGGCCTTCTTGCCGGCCGGCCCTGCGGACTTGGTGACTTTTTCGCTGTCCGCTTTGCTGATGGGCTTCGTGGCCACCTCGGTCTCCTTGGCCTCTGTGCTGGCGGACTTCGTGGTCTTCTTCCCCTTCGTGCTTTCGGCCCTCACCGGCTTCTCGTCTGACGGGGTTTCAGACTTTGCGGCTTTTTTGGACTTTTTGCCGGTCTTCCCTGTGGGCTCCGCGGCCTTCGTGCTTTCGGTCTTCGCGGCCTTTTTGCCTTTCGGAGTTGCGGGTTCCGTGGCCTTTTCACTTGCTGGCTCAGCGGCCTTTTTGTCCGCTTTGGCCGGCTTCTTTGTCTTCTGCGGAGGCTTCTTGTCCTTCTGAACCGCCTTGTGCGGCTTGGAGGAAGCCGAATTCGCCGGCGCGGTTGCCGAGCCGCCGGAGGATTGCCCCCCAACCGGCAGCACCATCATAAAAAGGGAAAGAAGAACAGCCAGGCAGCCGGAAGCCAGCCGCGAAACGGAAGTTGGGAAAGGCGCGACCTTCATCTCTTCACTTTAAGCCGCTTCCGTCCCAGATGCGATAACCGGGGATCACTGGTGTTACTGCAAATGCCGCAAGATGGGACTGATCTGCCGATTCTTGCCTTGCTAGTTCTCTGACCGCTTGAAGTTGTACCAATGCTGGGTGCCCCAGGTCTCGATTTTGAGACCTGGGAAACCACGGATTCAATGGTACGAAGTCATCCGGTCAGAGACCTAGAGCCAAAGTCCACGCATTTGGCCCCTTGCCCTGCTGTCCAGTACACTCATCTTTTGCGGACCCTGAACGCAGCCTGCGACGGGTCCAGCGGATTTCTCGCATCCAACTCGCATGCCGATCATCCAAACGACTGTAGAACAACTCGAGCCGCATCCAGACGTCGCCCTGGTTGAAAGGGTGCGCGGCGGTGATGTCTCGGCCTACGACACCCTGGTCCGCAAGTACGAGCGCCAGATCTTTCGTATCGCCCAGCACATCACGCAGAATCGCGAGGATGCCGAAGACGTTATGCAGGACGCGTTCCTGAAGGCGTACGAAAAGCTCGAACAGTTTCAGGGAAATTCGAAGTTTTATACCTGGCTGGTGCGGATTGCGGTGAATGAAAGCCTGATGCGGCTGCGCAAGCGGCGCACCGGCAAGATGGTTTCGATCGACGAGGACATTGCCACCGAAGAGGGCAGCGTCCCCCGCGATCTGGCTGACTGGGCGCCCGATCCGGAGCAGAACTTCGGCCAGTCCGAGTTGGCCGAGATTCTGCGCAAGACCATCCAGGGGTTGCCGCAGGGATTTCGTATCGTGTTTGTGTTGCGGGATGTGGAAGGACTTTCGACCGAAGAGACGGCAGAGATGCTTTCCTTGAGCGTTCCTGCCGTGAAGTCGCGGCTGCTGCGTGCCCGGCTGCAACTGCGCGAGCGCCTGAGCCGCTACTTTCACGGGAACAAGAGGCTCAAGGAAATGAGACTTGGAGAAACGAGGAATGAAAAGTGACCTGCACTGAGTTTCTCGCCCTCCTCGACGACCTGATCGACGATACGGTGACCGCTGAGACGCGCGCCGAACTGCAAGCCCATCTGGGCCACTGCGGGCACTGCGAGGTCATCCTCAACACCACCCGCAAGACCATCGAAATCTACCGCTCCCATGAGGTTTACGACCTCCCTGCCAGCCTGCGCGAGCGCCTCCACGCCGCCATCATGGCCCGTTGCAAGAAGTGCGGCTGAGTCGGCTTGCTCTTAATTATGGTTAAAATCCAAGTTTTCATGCGATATTAGAAACCAGCATATTTCTCCCGAGGCTAACACCCCGTGGGCGAGACGTCAGGTCGGCCATTCCGCCTCGCTTTCAGTTCCCCCCTGAAGGTCCATTCCGCAAGCTTGCTCATAGGCTTGCCCGCATGCAAGGTATCCCTGCCTTTTTTGGCAGAAGCCCCCGCCAGACAAGCGGCGGGCCGGCGTAATAGAAAGGGCACGGAGTCATGATTCTCGATATTCGACCCTTCTGGCTGATCGGAGCACTGGGCGCAAGCGGTTTTGGTTCGTTGG
Source organism: uncultured Occallatibacter sp. (assembly GCA_964420185.1). GTDB lineage: Bacteria > Acidobacteriota > Terriglobia > Terriglobales > Acidobacteriaceae > Telmatobacter. The sequence goes on from CAYQSI010000009.1 coordinate 67,681, forward strand.
TGCTGGTCGTAAGGAAGGCGTACTCGGGCTACCTGGGCCGCGTAATGTTGTTTTGGGGCGTCGCGAACCTCTGCCTTGGGGCAGGCTACGCTCTCCGGCTGGGACGCTCCTGGGATGGGCAATTCGTCTTCTATGTCCTCAGCAGCGCGCTGATTGCGGCATGCCTCAGCCTGGAGTATGGGGCGATGCGCGAACTCAAGCGGCAACCGTCATCGCTCGGTTGGATTGCCGGACCGCCCTTGCTGATGTTCGCGGTTTGCACCTGGTTTACCTTCATTCAGCGAAACATTTCCATCGAGCTTATCCTTTTCAACTTCATCGATATGACCCTGATGGCCCTCATTGCCTGGTGTCTCCTGCGGGCGGAAGACGGCCAAAGGCCATTTGCCGATGTTGTTACATCTTTCGTTTACGCTTTGCTTTCCATCGCAACATGCGGCGTGACCCTCGACTTTTTCCGGGTCGGCAGTTTCAGCCCGGAGTACGACTTCAATTGCCCGCGCGCGATCTTCAACGGCGTTGCCGCAATCGTCACCGAGGGGATTGTTTTCCCTTTGTTCCTGCTGATGGTGTCAGAGCGGCAGAACCGCGACCTCGTGGTGAAAGCCTTGCGCGATCCGTTGACCGGCCTTTACAACCGGCGAGCACTCGAGGAAATCGCATTTCGCGAAATCTCTGGAGCTGCCCGAACCGGCCTTGGCCTTTCTGTCGTGTTGTTCGACATCGACCATTTCAAACAAGTGAACGACGAGTATGGGCACGCTGCGGGCGATGCCATGCTCGTGGCCGTCGCAACTACGCTTCGCCACACCCTGCGCGATGAGGATTTTCTGTGCCGATGGGGAGGCGACGAGTTTTGCGCCCTGCTTCCAAGGGCCAGGCGCGAGCAGGTGCAGAACGTGGCCGAGCGCGTACTCCAGGCCTTTGAAAAACTCGATTTCTCGTTCAGGGGAATCGCGGTTCGGGTCTCGGTCAGCATCGGCATCGTGACCGAAGAAAGTCACACAGCGGATTTCTCGTCATTCTTCGAGCGGGCCGATGCCGCACTCTATCGGGCCAAGGAGGCGGGCCGTAATAGTTTTGCTTTCGCCCTGGATGACAATCCAGTGACAGATAGAAGTTCGCATCGTTGACAGCGCCACTACTTGCTGGCTCCCCACCCGCCGCATGATTTACCCTCAGAGTCGGTATGAAACCTAGCCGCACACTTCTCATTCCCGCTCTGGCCGTGGCTTTTACTGCTGCGGCCTACGCCCAAACCTCTTCAGCGCCGGCCGAGGCCCTGCCCGACGCGCCCCAGGCCACCGCGGCCGCCATGACCCATCCCAACGGCCCCACCGTGGTGATGGATACCTCCATGGGCCGCATCACCTGCCAGTTCTTTCAAACCCAGGCGCCCAAGACGGTGGCCAACTTCATCGCCCTCGTCGAGGGCACGAAAGACTGGACCGACCCCACTACCAACAAGAAGCAGCACAACAAGCCGCTATACGACGGCACCATCTTCCATCGCGTCATCCCCGAGTTCATGATTCAGGGTGGTGACCCGGCCGGAACGGGCATGGGCGATCCCGGCTATCAATTTGAAGATGAGTTTGATCCGAATCTGAACTTCGACGTTCCCGGTCGTCTGGCCATGGCCAACTCTGGCCCCAACACCAACGGCAGCCAGTTCTTCATCACCGAAGTGCCGACCGAACACCTCAACCAGCGTCACACCATCTTTGGCCAGTGCGATGAGTCGAGCGTCCTGGTGGTCAAGACCATTGCCCGCGTCGAACGTGACGGCCAGGACAAGCCGGTGACGCCCGTCGTGCTGAAGAAGGTGACCATCGTGCGCGAGGGCCAGCCATTGCCGCCAGCCCCGAACGCCGCGCCCCAGGTCACGCCCAAACCATAATCCACGGGTGCCCCAGACCTCGCTTTTGAGACCTGGGATTTCACAAAATTCCACACAAATCCCCACGAAATTCAGGAGTCTCTCATGTCACTTGCAACAGGAACCTACGCCGTCTTCTCCACCACCGAAGGCAAGATCACCGTCCGCCTTTTTGAGTCGGATGCGCCCATCACCGTCAAGAACTTCATCGATCTGGCCGAGGGCAAGCGAGAGTGGACCCACCCCTCCACCCACAAAAAGTCCACTGACAAGCTCTTCGATGGCACCATCTTCCATCGCGTCATTCCCGACTTCATGATCCAGGGTGGCGATCCCACCGGCACCGGCATGGGCGGGCCCGGTTACCGCTTCCAGGACGAGACCAAGGGTTCGCCCCACAAGTTCGACAAGCCCGGCAAGCTGGCCATGGCCAACTCAGGCCCCGGAACCAATGGCTGCCAATTCTTCATCACCGTGGCTGCCACGCCCTGGCTCACCGGCAATCACACCATCTTCGGCGAAGTCGTTGAGGGCCAGGAGATCGTCAACAAAATTTCCCTCGTCCCCCGCGGCGGCCAGGACAAGCCCAAGACTCCCGTGGTCCTCGAATCCGTCGTCATCGAGCGCGTCGCGTAGTTTTCATGCACCCACGCAAACAGATAACCCCCAACCAGAGTTGGGGGTTATCTGTTCACAGGCAGCAGAGGAGCCTCGATGAAGCGGAATTTTGAATCTCTTGTATACCGCTGGGTGCCCCAGGTCTCGATTTTGATGCCGGGGAAACCGCAAAGCTCAATAGCTATCCATCCTCCTCAAATACGCCTCGTATTGAACACGCTGCTTTGCCTCTTGCTCCTCGCAGGCGCAGCCCTTGCCCAGAGCCCCCAGCCCACCAAAGCAACCGTTCCCGCTCTCCTCGTCAGCGATATTCACTTCGACCCGTTTTGGGACCCGGCCAAACTTCCGCAACTCGCCGCCGCGCCGGTGAGCCAGTGGAAGGCCATCCTCGCCGCAGCGCCTTCGCCCGATCGCGAGCAGCGCTTTCAGTCGTTGCAGCAGGGCTGTCACGTTCGCGGAGTTGACACTTCCTTTGCGCTCTTCGACTCCAGTTTGAAGGCCATGCGCAAACCTGCCGTCGGAGCAAAATTCGTCACTCTGAGCGGCGATCTCCTCTCTCATGCTTTCCAGTGCAAGTACAGCGCGATCTTCCCTAACTCCGCACCGGACGCCTACAGAGCATTCGTTGAAAAGACCTTGGACTATGTAACTGGGGAGTTAGACGGCGCCTTTCCCGGCGTGCCCGTCTATGTAGCTCTGGGAAACAATGATTCCGATTGCGGTGACTACCGGCTCGATGCCCACAGCGAATTTCTTCGAGTTACCGGCAAGGAAGTAACCAAAGACTTTCCCGCATCCGAGCGCCAGTCTGCGGAAGAGAGCTTCGCCGCTGGCGGCTACTATAGCGTTTCTCTGCCCGCGCCCATTGCGGATGCGCGCTTACTGGTTCTGAACGATCTTTTCATGTCGAGTAACTACGCCACCTGCGCCGGCAAAGCCGATCCTGGTGCGGCAGCCGCGCAGCTTGCCTGGCTTCGTCAGCAACTTGCCGAGGCACGCGCCAGCAAGCAGAAGATATGGGTTATGGGCCACATTCCGCCGGGAGTTGATCTCTATGCAACAGCCATGAGGATGAGCGATCCATGCGGTAACCAGAGCCCTGTAATGTTTCTTTCTTCTGAGAAGTTGGCGGACACGCTGGTCGAGTTCCGCGATGTTGTCGAGTTAGCCATCTTCGCTCACACGCACATGGACGAACTGCGCCTTTTAAAGGAGGACGGTCAGGGACCGGCAACAGGGAAGGGAATCGCGGTCAAGATGGTCTCGTCCATCTCTCCCATCAACGGAAATAACCCCTCCTTTACCGTCGCCCAAGTCGATCCCTCATCGACTGCGCTGGTGGACTACAAGGTCTTTGCCGCGTCGAACCAGACCGGCGTCGATGCCCAGTGGAGAGAAGAATACGATTTTGCGCGCAGCTTCCACGAGGCGGCGTTTTCTTCGTCATCTGTAAGTGAACTTGTCACCGGCTTCGCAGCGGACCCCGGTGCAAGGACCCAGGCCAGCCAGAACTATATCGGAGATTTCTCCACGGGCTATCTTTCACCCGTCCTTCAGGCATTTTGGCCGCAGTATGTTTGCACTCTGTCGAATTACACCGCGCAACAATTCCGGTTGTGCGCCTGTCCTGCCGCGCGCTGAATGGATCTGGAATATTTTCAATTCAAGTCTTAACAGAAATCTGGGTGCCCCATCCTTTTCGCGTTCTTTGCGAAAAGGGCGGGAGAGTACAGATCTGTATTTCGGTTGGATGCAATCGGCCCGAAACACTGTAGCCCTGCGACACACTGAACTCCCTCACTTCGCTGTGCCGCACAATCCCAGAAGGGCCTCGCCGAAGTGCTCCGCCTTTGCGGGGCCCATCCCGCTAATCTCCAGCAACTGTTTCGGGTTTGCCGGGCGCGTCTGAGCAATAGCCGTGAGAGTCCGGTCGTGCAACACGAGGTAGGCCGGAACTCCCAGCCGCTTGGCCTCCGCCGCACGCCACTCCTTGATTCGCGCCGCCAATGCTTCTTCCTCCGCCGTGAGTCGCGCCGGTTCGGTCTCCGCGGCCTTCTTGTTCACCGCCTTCGACGAACCAGCCCTTGCGCTTGCTTTTGTCTTCTTCGACCGCGCCGACACCGAAGCCCCGCCAAACTCCTCCACCACCCCATCGCTGATCAACAGCTCGATTGCCGCAGTTGTCCGCACTTCCAAACCAGCTTCGGTCAGCCGCACCTTGCGGAACCGGATCATCTCGCCGTCTTTTTCAAACTCAGCCTCTTCAATCTCAATCAACCCGGCCCGCACCATCGCATCCAGCAGCGCGCTAAATTCGTTCCGGCTCATCCGGCCCGCGGGATCAAGGTTCCGTTGCAGCGTTCCGGTAGCCTTCGAGTCCACGGCCCGCAACTCGTCGGCAATCGCCTGCATCAGCTCCCGCTCGTTCGCCGTCGGCCGCCGGAAGAGCCTCAGCACCGCTCCGGCCGGATCGCACACGTCGCAGATTCCGCACGTCCGGCTCGCGTCCTCCTCGTCGCCAAAGTGCCGCACCAGCGCCGCCATCCGGCACTCGGTCGATGTGGTGAACCGCAGCACCTTCTCGAACTGCTCCGCGCGATACTGCGCCTGTACCGTATAAGTCTTCTTCCAGCCCGTGCCGCCTGCCGTCACGTTGCCGCCAAAGTCCACTCGCGCTCCGCCGTGAATCTCCAGCTTTTCCAGAGCCTTGTCGAACTCCTCCTCGCCCAGCTTCGACCGCGCGCGCAGCTCTTCCACGGGTTGAGGATCTTCTTTGAGAGCACGGAAAACCTGCTGCAAGTGGTCCGCTGGCGGATAATCGCGGTTCAGAAAGAAGTCGCGCATGCGCTGGTCGGCATAGCTGTGCATCAGGTAGGTTCGGCTCAGCGCGCTGTCGCGCCCCGCGCGGCCAATCTCCTGGTAGTAGCCTTCGAGCGTCGCGGGCAGCCCAGCGTGGATCACCGAGCGGATATCAGCCTTGTCAATGCCCATGCCGAAGGCGATGGTGGCCACCACCACCTCCAGTTCGCCAGCCTGGAAGGCGGTCTGCACTCGCTCCCTCGTCGCCGGATCGAGCCCCGCGTGGTACGCCGCCGCGGGAACGCGGAGCGCAAGCTCCTCCGCCAACTGCTCGGCCATCTTCCGCGAGGTCGCGTACACAATGGCCGGACGCCGCGCAGGGTCAGCCAGCAGGCCGCAGATCGCGCCCGGCCTCTCCGGCATCGGAAGCTCCACCACCTCAATCGCCAGATTGTTGCGCCGGAAGCCATGAATGAATTTGGCCGGCTTGACCATCCCCAGTTGCGTCAGGATGTCGGCCTGTACTGAGGGCGTGGCCGTGGCCGTCAGCGCCAGCACCGGCGCCGGCCTCAGCGCCGGCAGATACTGTCCGATCATCCGGTAGTCGGGCCTGAAGTCGTGGCCCCACTGCGAGATGCAATGCGCCTCGTCGATGGCGATCAGAGCCGGCTTGCGCTTGGCCAACATCTCGCCAAAGCCCGGCACACGCAGCCGCTCCGGCGCAATGAAGAGGAATTGCAGCGTCCCCTGCAAGTAGTCCACGCAGGTTTGCCGCGCCACGCTACGGTCCAGCCCGGAGTGAATCCGCCCCACCCGCAAGCCGAGTCCGGTGAGCTTGGCCGCCTGGTCTTCCATCAGAGCGATCAAGGGAGAGATCACCAGCGCCGTTCCTCCCAGCGCAATCGCCGGCAATTGGTAGCAGAGCGACTTGCCAAAGCCGGTCGGCATCACCAGCAGCAGGTCGCGCCCCGCAATCGCCGCGCGGCAAACCGCCTCCTGATTGGCCCTGAAGCCGGAAAACCCAAAGACCGAGCGCAACAGCTCAGCAAGTTCAGCCGGATTGGCCGGTGCATCCGAATTGGTTGGAGTCGTCAAAAGAAGAAGGCCCGGAAGCAAAAGGAATCTAGCGCAAAATATCTTCGGCGCCTCTTCCAACTTTACAGGAGACGGCATTGGAGTCCTGTGTCCCGGAGCCTGCGTGTGCCCAGTTCCAGATTGTTGGCCCGGAAAGGATCGATTGCTCCAACATCCTCTTGCCGAAAATAGTCCCCCGCTGGCGCACACTCAATAGATAAAAGAAAAGTGCGCCCCCTCTCATCGGCGGGAGAAGCCCTGCGGAACGTCAAATCGCAACAACTCCAGAAGAGAAATTTCGCGTTTTTGCCCGTGAAACTGTGGAGCCTCGCTTAACAAATTTAAAATCAATTACTTACATGCGCGTCTCGCACGGGAACACGAAGCCTGTAAAACAAGTGAAAATGTGGACCAGCTTCTAACCTGTTCAAAATAAATATCTTCCGCGTCACGACTTCACCGGAACGCGCACAATGTGAACCCGTGGCTCATTGCTTGCCGTCGCAGCCTCTCCATCTGTGCAAAAACCGGTCAAAACTCCCAGAAAACCCCGAGATTCGCACCACATTTTGGGCATTCCAAAAGAACCCGAATTCCGGCCTCCCTTATCCACAAGAACCGTTCCCGCATTGTTGACCCTGCCCTCCAGGCTCCGTAGAGTCTGTAATTGGAGGGCAAGATTCTCCCCGCGCCTGGGCGTTGGCGGCGGGTTGTCCGTTCGAAGCGCAGCGCAGTGCAGTTATTCCCTTAACCACCCGGAGAAAAAATGCTGAAACTAAAGAAGATCCACATCCTCGGTTTTAAAAGCTTTTGCGACCGCACGGAGTTGGCCGTGACGGGAACCGGGATTGCCGTGGTGGCGGGGCCGAACGGGTGCGGCAAGTCGAACATTCTTGACGCGGTCACTTGGGTGCTGGGCGAGCAGAGCGCTAAAACCTTGCGCGGCACGCACATGCAGGACGTAATCTTTGCCGGAACACGCGACCGCAAGTCGCTGGGCATGGCTGAGGTGACCATCACCATGGTCGATCCGGAGGCCTACGAGGGGCCGATTCCCGTGGAGCCGCAGGTGATGGTGGACCACGAAAACCCAACCGACTGGGACGAGGACGAAGTGCGCCGCCAGCGAGCCGCCGAAGCTGAGGAGATCATTGCCAGCCAGCAGCCGGGTCAGATACCCGATGAGGATGGCGCAGAAGGGGCAGCCGCACAGCAGATGACCACCGGCGAGGGTCCGCAGGCTGTGGTGCTCAAGATCCGCCGCCGCAAGTTTCAGCGCACGCCGCAAAAGGGCGAGGTCGTGATCACCCGGCGCTTGTTCCGCACCGGCGAGAGCGAGTACCTGCTGAACGGCAAGCTCTGCCGGCTGCGCGATATTCAGGACATCTTCATGGGAACCGGCCTGGGGCCGGAGAGCTACGCCATCATCGGACAGGAGCGTGTGGGGCAACTGCTCAGTTCCAAGCCGTATGAGCGGCGGGCCATCATCGAAGAGGCGGCGGGGATTACGCGCTTCAAGAACAAGAAGCGGTTGGCCGAGCTGCGCCTGGAGAGCGCCAAGCAGAATCTGGCGCGCGTGGACGACATTTTTGAAGAAGTCACGCGGCAGATGAACAGCCTCAAGCGGCAGGCGTCGAAGGCCGAACGGTTTGCAGCCGTCCGCGACGAACTGCGCGGCCGTCTGCGCGTCGTGTTGGCCAGCCGCATGGCGCTGATGGACGCCGATCAGGCAAGGCTGGGGCAAGAGATCGCCGCTCTCACCGAGCGGATCAACGGTTCGGCTGCGGGCATCGAGGAGCAGGAAGGCAGCCAGCACACGCTCACCGAGCGCGGATACCAGTTGGATAGCGAGGGCCAGGAGGCGCAGAATCGCGCCAACACCGCGGCTGTCGAACTGGAGCGGGCTGCGGCGCGGGAACGCGCCAACGCCGAGCGGGTCAGCGAGCTGGAGACGCGCATCAGTGCGGCCGGCGTCGAGCTGGAGCAGACACGAACGCAGTTGGCCGGCATTGCCGAGGAGCGGACCCAGCAGCACAGCTTTTTGGAGACGGCGGCTGGCGAGGTCAAGGCCTTTCGCCAGCAAGTGGAGGCGCGCCAGCAAGAGGCGCGCACGGCGGCGGAAGAGGTTTTTGCGGCGGAGAGGGAATTGGAGTCTGGCCGCCGCCACGCCATGCATCTGCTAACTCTGGCTGGGAACGCACGCAACCACACAGCCCAGAGTGAAGAGAGTCTGGCGGCCCTGGAGCGCGAAGCCGAGCGGCTGGGAACCGAGATGGGCCAGGCGCGAGGCGAGCTCGAAAACCTGGGTGCGCAGAGTGGAGAGGCGCGGCAGCGCTTCGAGTCCGCTGCTGAGGCGCTCAAGCGGCTGGAGAGCGAGATTGCGGCTCTTCGCGAAGCCCTACAGGCTCGCCGTGCCGAAGAAAACGCAATGCGCGCGCGCGCCAACCAACTGCGGAGTGAACAAGCCACTGTGGCCGGGCGCCGCGATGCGCTGCAATCGCTGATTCGCAACCACGGCTACTCTACCGACACGGTGCGCCGGCTGCTGAAGCCGGGCGCGTTGGCTGCGGGCATGGCGCCGTTGGGCACACTGGCCGATTTTCTTGAGGTCAGCGGCGAGTACGAGGGCGTGGTGGATGAGTTCCTGCGCGAGGAGCTGAATTACGTGGTGGTAAAGAGCTGGGTGGCTGCCGAACAAGGCGTCAAGCTGCTCAAGTCCGGCGTGGATGGCCGGGCAACATTCTTGATCCACCCCGCCGAGCAAGGCGGACTTTTCAAGGAGGAAGACGACACAATCAGCGGCCCCGGCCTGACCCCGCTGAAGGATTCGATCCGGGTGCTGAACGGTTTTGGGCGGTCGCTGGAGTCGATTCTTCCCAAGCTCAAGCACGGCTACCTGGTCGAAGACCCGGCCGAGGCGCTGCGTCTGGCCGCGCAGTACACCTACGCATTCTTCCTGACGCCGGAGGGCGAGTGCTTTCACAACGCGACGGTGACCGGCGGCAAACCAGCCAGCGAAGGTCCGCTGGCGCTGAAGCGTGAATTGCGCGAGGCTGAAGGCCGCCTGGACAAGCTGGAGATTGGATTAACCCAGGCGGAGACGGAAGCCTCGGCGTTGATCCAGGCCATCGAAGAGCTGGCCGCGCAACTGGAAGCGCGCAGCGAGGAGCGACGGCTGGCTGAACGCGACACCGCAGATCAAGGCGCGGCGCTCAAGCAGATGGAAGTCGAGACGCAGCGCGTTGAGCGGCGGCTCGAGGAGTGGGCCGCGCAGGCCGCCCGCAACCATGACGCATGCGAGGCCAAGCGGAGCACGATCGACGAAAAGCGCGAGGAAGCTGTTCGCCTGGAGGCGGAGCACGCCGCGGCTGAGGCAGCCCTTGATGAGTTGCAGGCCCAACTGGCCTTGCTGCGCGAAAAGCGCGAGGGCTTGCAGCAGGAGGCGGCGCAGGTGACCGCGGAACTGGCTGGCCTGGAGGAGCGCAGGCGCGGCGCCGAGGCTGCCTTCCAGCGTATTGACCGGCTCCATGCCGACTTGGAGCGCCGCGTCCAGTCGATCGAGCAGCAGCGGACCGCGGCCACAGCAGAGCGTGAGCAGCGCATCCGCGAGAGCGCCGAGTTGGCCCAACGTGAGCAGGCAATGGCAGCCGCGCGTACTGAGGCGCTGGCCCTCTCGCAGACGTTGGTCGCCCAGGCGCAGGCCCTGCGTCAGCAACTGGCAGCTATGGAAACGCAGCTCAAGAGTGGGCGGGCCTCTCTGGATCAGTTGCGCGAAGACCGCGCCAGTCGATCGAGCGAAGTGGCCAAGCTCGGCTCCGACCTCGAACACCTGGAGGCAAGCTGTCTGGCCGAGGTGAATCTGGAGGCAGCCGTTTTGCGCGCCGATGCGGAGGTCGTGCGCCTGGCCGGCGAGGAACTGGCCGCCGAAGAGGAGAGCTGCCGCGGGTTGCGCCAGCGCATTGAGCAGATGGGCCCGGTGAACATGATGGCCCTCGACGAGTACAAGGAGACCGCCGAGCGCCACGGCTTCCTGGAAACGCAGCGCACGGACTTGATGGAGTCGATCGAGAACACTCAGCAAACCATCAAGGAAATCGATCAGATTTCGCACACCAGGTTCGACGAGGCTTTTGCCCGGATCAACGAGAACTTCGCCAAGGTCTTCGCGCGGCTCTTCCATGGCGGGCAGGCCTTCCTGCGCCTCACGGACGTGGAGAACCAGGCCGAAAGCGGCCTGGATATTGTGGCTTCGCCGCCGGGCAAGAAGCTACAGAATGTGCTGCTGCTCTCTGGCGGAGAGAAGTCTCTGACCGCGCTGGCCCTGCTGGTGTCCATCTTCCAGTTCAAGCCCAGCCCTTTCTGTGCGCTCGACGAAGTGGACGCGGCGCTGGACGAGACCAACGTCGGCCGGTTTGCCGACCTGATGTTTGCCTTGAGCAAGGACACGCAGTTCCTGGTGGTCACCCACTCCAAGCGCATGATGCAGTCGGCCGACATGATCTACGGCGTGACCATGCAGGAGCCCGGCGTCTCCAAGGTGATAAGCGTGCGCTTGGGCGGACGTGGGCAGCAACGGGCTACGGCGTAGAGTTCGAGCAGTTGGATACAGGCCGTATTGCGAAGGAGTGGAACGGCCGAATGACAGCAAAATCCGATCTCAAGATAGTATTTTGTCTCCAGATGCGGGAACAATGCGGTTGGCTGATCTACAATGACCAAGTCGGAGTCAAATGGTCATTCCTGTGATCTGGTGGCGGCCAGGATGTCGAATTTCATCCCAACGCACGCTTCCTTCAGGTTGCACTTCGCAGTGTGGGGCGTCCTCGTAACTCTGTTTACTTCCCCTACTCCGGTCGTGGCCCAGGTTCGCCTGCTGTTCGCGCCCAGCGATGCTTATTTTTTCCGGAGACGGCCTCGACTCCAACGATTGCGGCCGGCGTAACAGGCCGTCACGCCGAAGACGCGCTTGCCGCGCGCTCGGTCATTACCCGCACTTGATGGGAGAACAACCGGAGTTGGATTGTTTGCGTCCGAACAAGGGCCGCGTGCCAAATGCAGCGAACCGTATCCGTGAGGCGCAGGCGTAGAGAGAATCATCGGCGTGGAAACTGAATACCGGGAAGAAGCGGAGAACGAAACACTATGGGACTGAATGGATACGATGTTGCCGTGATCGCAGTGTACTTAGCCTGCGTCACCGCCTTCGGAATGCACTTCAAGAAGAAGCAGAGCACCATCAAAGGCTACTTCCTGGCCGAAAAGACGATTCCGTGGTGGGCCATCTCTCTGTCCATCGTCGCGGCGGAGACCAGCACGCTGACCATCATCAGCGTGCCCGGAATGGCCTACGAGCAGGATTTCCGCTTCATTCAGTTGGTGATCGGCTACATGATAGGGCGCGTCATCATCAGCCTGCTGCTGATTCCGCATTACTTTCGCGGTGACCTGGTAACGGCCTATCAACTGATAGAGAGACGCTTCGGGCAGAGGCTGCGTTCGCTGACCGCCGGCTTGTTCCTGCTGACGCGCGCCGCCTCGGATGGCGTTCGAGTCTTCGCCATTGCCATCGTGGTGGGCATCGCGCTCTCCGGGTTTCTGCACGGCTATAGCGACCTGGCACGCGATATAACAGCCATTGCCATCGTCATGATCCTCACCCTGCTCTACACCTTCAAGGGCGGCATGGCGACCGTGATCTGGACCGACGTTGTGCAGTTGACGGTCTACATGACCGGAACGATCATCGGCCTGTTCACTATTGCGCATCTGTTTCCCGGCGGGTGGCATGCCGCCTTCGGCATGGCCGCGGCCGCGGGCAAGTTCCACGTCTTCTATTTCGGCTGGAATTTTTACGCAAAATATACCTTCTGGTCCGGTGTCATCGGCGGCGCCTTTCTGACTACGGCCAGCCACGGCACCGATCAGTTGATCGTGATGCGGTTGCTTGCATCGCGGAGCGAGCGGTATGCCAAGATGGCGCTGGTGGCCAGCGGCGTCCTGGTGCTCTTCCAGTTTTCGCTCTTTCTGCTGATTGGCGCGCTGCTCTACGTCATGTACAAGATGCTCCCGCTGGCCGCGACCTTTGCGCGCCCGGATGCCATCTATCCCACCTTCGTCGTCACCTGCATGCCGCACGGAATCAGCGGTCTGCTGGTCTCGGCCATCCTGGCTGCGGCCATGTCCAGCCTGAGCGCCTCGCTCTATTCGCTTTCCTCCACCACCATCATCGATTTCTACTCCAGATTCAATCCGGGCGTCAGCGAGAAGCGCCGGATGTTTCTCTCCCGCATGGCAACGATTGGCTGGGGAATCGTGTTGTTTGGGCTGGCGATTGTGGTTAGGCAGAGCGGCGGAAAGGTGCTGGAGATCGGCCTGTCCATCGCCTCGGTGGCCTATGGATCGCTGCTCGGAGTCTTCATGCTGGGCGTTCTCACCCGCAGAGCCTCGGAGAGCGGCGCGATGGTTGGAATGGTGTGCGGCTTTTCCCTGAACATCTTCCTGTGGCAGTTCACCCGGGTTCCGTACACTTGGTACGTGCCCCTGGGAAGCATTGCCACCTTTGCCATCGGTTATGGCGCAAGTTTCTATTTTCGCCGGACCATGCCGGTTGAACCGGCAACTACAGTTGAAGCATTAGGAGAGTAAATGGTGTTGAGTGGGTTGAACACGGAGCGGCAGAACCGCGCCTCCTCCGGTCTGGACAAACTGAGTGCGCTGGAGATTGCCACTCTGATGAATCGCCAGGATGCCAAGGTTTTGCGCGCTATCCGTCAGGCGCTCCCGGCCATTGCCAAGGCCATCGACGTGATCCGCGATCGCCTTGCGCGGGGTGGCCGGCTGATTTACGTTGGCAGCGGCACAAGCGGCAGAATTGGCGCGCTGGACGCCTCTGAGTGTCCGCCCACCTTCGGCACCGATCCTGACATGATCCAGTACGTGATGGCTGGCGGCGAACGCGCGCTGGCCAACGCCACCGAGGCCAGCGAAGATTCGCTGGAACTGGGCACGAGCGACATGGCCGCCCGAAAGCCCGGCAAGAAAGATGTAGTCGTGGGCCTGGCCGCCAGCGGGCGCACACCCTACACCGTTGCGGCCTTGAAATATGCCGGCAAGAAAGGCGCAGCCACCATCGCCATCATCTGCAACACCGGCTCGGAGTTGGCCAGCGTCGCGCAGATTGCCATCGAGGCCGAGGTCGGTCCCGAAGTGTTAACCGGATCGACTCGCCTCAAGGCTGGCACGGCGCAGAAGCTGATCTGCAATATGCTGACCACCGGTGCCATGGCCCGTTTGGGTTATGTCTACGGGAACTTGATGGTCAACCTGCACCTCAAGAATGAAAAACTCATCGAACGCGGAATTTCAATCGTACAGCGGGTCGCCAAGGTGAACCGGGATGTTGCTCTCGCTACCCTGGAGGCAGCCGATATGAAGGTCGCCGTGGCTTTAGTGATGTTGTGCGCCAAGGTAACCAAGCCAGAGGCGAACAAGCGGCTCAAACGCGCTCAAGGCAGCATTCGCAAAGCGATTGAAGCGTAGACGAGGCAGCTCGCCAAGCGGAAAGACCGTGCGTTATTGATCCAGCTCCTGACAATTGGAACAAATCCAGGCGTTGCATCCCAAAGAATGCAGGATTGCCTGTCTGCATGATCGACAAGTGGTCATTCCACGCGTCTTGAATGCTGAGCACTTACGTGGAGAGAATGCAAGTTGTTTGTAAAGAACGATATGAGCGGGATGACAGGTGCATTCCAGCCTTCCTCGGGAGGGACTGGAGCTTATCGGGCAGTGGATGATGCCGGTATGGACAGTAGCCTGTTATTTCGCTAGGGAAGTCTGAATTCTTCGCGTTCGTTTGAGCGTATTGGATGGCTTTAGTCAGCTTTATGATTATTTTGCTTGACAGTCGAGCAGCGCATCGATTACGATTCACGGCGAATTGGCTTAGCGCTGTGAGTGTTGCCTAAACCCGGTTTTCGGGCTATCAGGAGTGTGTGTCTTCGGGTGCATAGCGGCTCGGGACCCGCATCTAAGCGCTAAATCGTCTGCCGGAAGGGGGAGGAAGTGTCAAGCGCTCCTGGGGGGCAAGGATGAAAGTTCGGGCGCGGGTACATCTTGAAGCGAAATGTACGTCGGCGCTGTTCCTGGCGGCTTGTCAAATGGCTACGCAGTTCTTGTCGATAGGCCATAGACAGCTCTTCGCCGCCACGAGTTAACGATGGACAACTTTTGGAGAAGGACGCAAGAATGATCATACGCAATTTTCTAGGAAATAAATCCTTGCGCAAGCTTTGCTCGGGCAAGGTGCGAATGCTAGGGATGTTGCTGGCGTTCGCGGTGCTGCTGGGCGTTTCGTCCGCAGTAGCTCAAACAATCACAGCAACCGTGCGCGGCACCGTCTTGGACCCTGCTGGAGCCGTTGTCCCGGGCGCTAGCATCACAGCCAGAAATGTTGATACTGGCGTCAAGACAGGCACCGTTACGGACCAGAACGGCGGGTACTCCATCCGCTTCCTGCCCATCGGTACTTACACCGTCACCGCGGCAGTATCGGGCTTTGAAACTTCGTCGGTTGGCCCGTTTGTTCTGCAGATCGACCAGATCGCAAAAATTGACATCCAGCTGAAGGTCGGATCGGTTTCGACCACGGTGAGTGTCAACACTGAAACATCCCCCGAACTGCAAACAGAAAGCGCAACACTGGGAACTTCGATCAGTTCCGCTTCGCTGGAAGGCCTTCCTCTCAGTGGGTTGAACTTCCAATCCGCGGGCATGTTTGTGCCCGGCGCGGTTAACCCCTCCTATAGTGCCATGGGCGGTTCCAGCGGCACCGAGCGCGACACCTCCTCCGCCACCCAGCCGTCTTTCAACGGAAACCGCCAGCAGGGTAACAACTACATCCTGGATGGCGTGGAAATCAACGAGACCATGGACAACCTGGCCGGCTATAACCCGGCCCCGGACGCGCTGCAAGAGATGCGTGTCATTACCGTGAATGCCGACGCCGAATACGGTGACGTGAACGGCGGCGAAATGGTTATGGTTACCAAGGGCGGAACGAACAAGTTCCACGGCAGCCTCTACGAATTGTATGAAGACCAGCAACTGACGGCCAACCTGTGGAGCAATAACTATTCAGGTATCGCCAAGGGCAAATTTGCCCAGAGTCAGTTTGGCGCCACCATCGGTGGCCCGATCAAGAAGAACAAGCTCTTCTTTTTCGGCGACTATGAAGGTTTCAGGAACCATGCCGCGGGTACCGGTTCGGCGAGTGTAGCTACCCCTCTCATGCGTACCGGCGATTTCTCTGAAGTCTTTGCCGATAAAGGCTATACCCTCTACAACACAGGAATCACAGCCACCAATCCCACGGGCGGAACCCAGTATGCCACGCCGTATATGAGCGGTGCTGCCGGGAGTGGTACCTGCCCCAACTCCGTAGAAACCGGAGCAAATGCCGGGATTAACTGCATTCCTGTTGTGAATCCCGTTGCCAAGTATCTGTTTGCGCATCCGGAGGTCTATCCGCTGCCGAACTATACCCCCAGCACTCTCCCCGATTCAGGCAACTACCATGGGGCCTCCCAATCTGCCATTACCAACAATCAGGGCGATGTTCGCATCGACTATACGCTCGATTCCAAGGACACGTTGATGTCCCGCTACTCCATGGGCGATGCCTACGATGCCACGCCCAAGGCTGTTCTTCCTGCCACATTCCCTTCGGGCAACGACTATCCCGTACAGAGCGTTGTGGTCAACTGGGTACACGTGTTTACTCCTGCTCTGGTCAATGAATTCCGGGGTGGATTTACGCGCGTTCACTGGATTCAGGGCGCACCGACGGATCCCTCGGGCGAATTTGGCGTTACCGGTGATAAGACAATGGGCATTCCGCTTCCCAACCAGCCTTACGCTGGCTTCAGCGAAATGAATATTGCCACCGCGGAAAGCAACATTGGAACCGCGGCAGTTGCCACCACCTTCGTAGAAAACAACTTCGACTATGGCGACGACTTTACTTGGCAACACGGAAAGCACCTTACCAAATTTGGCGTTCAGGTTGTGCGGTATCAGCAGAACTTCTTTTACCCCGGCAATTATGGGGCGATGGGAGAATTTGCATATGACAACGAATTCACCGCCAACCCGACTCCTCCAAAGGGTGTCTCAGCGCCGGGATATGGATTTGCCGAAGTCGTTCTGGATCAGGCGACTTGGTCAGCCATTGGCGGCGTCTCCGGTCCCGTTGGACAGCGCCAGTATCGCGATGCGGCCTATGTTCAGGACGACTGGAAGGCGCGCCGTAACCTAACCGTCAACCTTGGCCTACGCTACGGGTTTGACCAACCCATCTATGAAGTGAACAACAAGGAACTCAACGTCGATATTTCCAATCCTTCGGCGTGCACCGGAACCCCTGACCCATGCCTGGAGTATGCCGGGCAAGGCGCCAACAGCCGCGCCCTCTACAACCCCTACCGCTTGGAGTATATGCCGCGCCTTGGATTCTCCTGGGAAGCAAAACCGAAGATCGTGGTCCGTGGCGGATACGGAATTACCGACTATTTTGAAGGCACCGGCGATGCAATGAGGCCGACGCAGAACCCGCCCTTCCTGCACCAGTTCAAGTACAATACCTCGACCCCGACCGCGACCTCCGGTGGAGCTCCGATCCCGGTAGAGAATGGCTTTAACACTTCCGCTGGAGCTTTGACTACCGCCAGCACAACCTATGAGGTATGGGCCAAGAACCTGCGCCCCACCTTCGTCCAGCAGTTCAACCTGACAGCGCAATACCTCCTCAGCACTCACACCACCGCTCAGGTGGGCTATGTGGGTGAAATCGGCCAGCATCTGATCGTTCCCGTACAAGCCAACGAGTACACGGCGGTGGGCGGCGGATCGGCAGCCTCCGAGCCTTTCTACGGTTTGGTCGGGCATGGCGGCACGGTTTACGTCACGGAGTCCGAGGGCGTCGAGAATTACAATGCTCTCCAGGCTGTTTTGAAGCGCCAGCAAAGCAACGGACTGCAGTACACCGTGAACTACACCTGGTCAAAGGCGATGAGCAACAACCCCGGTTTCTTTGGCGTTTCAGGTGTTTCCGGCGCCAGCGTTTACTGGCAGGATCAGCGGAATCCTCGGGCGGACTACGCTCCCTCCGCGTACGATACCCGCCAGGCCGTGAACGGGACCGTCGTTTACCAATTGCCTATTGGCCGCGGAGCGCGGTTTGTCAGCCACTCGAACCGGGTGATTGACGGAGCTATCGGCGGATGGCGGGTATCTGGAGATATGATTCTGTACTCCGGCTTCCCTGAAAACGTTACCAGCCCGAATAATGCCGCTCTGAACGCACCCACTTCTCGCGCCAACCGCTACGGGAAGATGAAAATCGTCGGTCGTAATATCCATAATTGGTGGGGGACCGATCCTACGGCCGCACCCTGCCAGGGTTCGCCGACGGCTACAGGTGCTAACCCGGTATGCGCTTACGGCTATGAAGTTGCTGCGGCCGCAGGAACTCCGGCGCCCGCTGGGCTGGGAACCTCGGCTCCCAACACTGAGCGTGCACCAGGGTATCGCATCATCGACATGTCTCTCTTCAAGGCATTTCCAAGTGTCAAGGGTGAGAAGCTGGAGTTCCGCGTGGATGCGTTCAACGCGCTCAACATGGCCAGCTACGCTGCACCCTCTCTCTCCACGAGCGCCTACTCCGGAACCATCGGAGTTTCTCCCGCTCCCTCGATCATTACGTATAAATCCGGCAACTCCTGGGGAAAAATTACTGGCACAAGTTCCCCGGCCCGGCAATTCCAACTTGCTCTTCATTACAGGTTCTGATCCGGGAGCTACTTCCGGAACGCAACTCTGAATCAAATGCAACTCTAGTCAGGGGGATTGTTCAACAGAACAATCCCCCTGATTTTTTACGGCTGGTCTGAACGCCCGTTTTGCGCGGATGCAGGGCTAGCGCGTTAAAGGTTTTGCTTAGAATTAGAACGGCCTCTGCACAGATTGCCATGCGCCACTGCGCACTTCTCTGGCTTCTCGCCACGTCATGCCCTTCCGGGTCGGCACACTGGCGAGACGAAAATATGCCATCATAATATGGACAGCGCGGCAGACTTCCAGGGAGAGGCTGGAACCCATGGAGTCGCGGTTAATACCAGCAGGGAAGGAGCATTTTTTTGCTTTGTCCCGGATAAATTGATATTAATCTTCCTTATTCTTTTGAGCGTATTGGACGACTTTGGTCAGCTTCATGATTATTTTGCTTGACAGCCAACCAATGCGTCGATTACGATTCTCGGCGGATCGGATCAGCGCTGCGAGGGCGGTTTGTGCCCCGTTTTCCGGCTGTCACAAAAGCGGGTCTACGGACGCGCGGATTGCCGGGATTCACAGCGCAGCGCGATCATTTGCCAGAGAGGGAGAAAGTCCCAAGCGCTCCTGGGATGCAAGAATGAACGCATGGGCGCGGGCGAATCCTATAAGGAGAATGTACGCCGATTCTGTTCTTGGCGGCTTGCCGAATGGCTACGCTGTTCTTGCCGATAAGCCATCGACAGCTCTTCGTTGCCACGAGATAACGATGAACAACTTTTGGAGAAGAACACAGTAGTGATCAGCAATTTCGCAGGAAATCTTTTGAGGAGGCATGGAAATGAACCTATGTAAGCGTTTGCTTTGCAGTGTGGTTCTGGCCGCGCTTGTCGGTATCGTCAGTGCCGGCGCCTGGGCACAGGGTGCTTTGACAGGCAGCATCAGCGGCACAGTAACCGATCCGACCGGCGCCGTTATCGTGGGCGCTACGGTTACCATCACCAACACGGACCGTGGCCAGGATCTTCGTACCCTGACAACCAATTCCGCCGGCTTTTACACCGCGACATCACTCCCGCTTGGCACCTACACAGTAAAGGTGGTAGACCCGGGATTCAAGGCGGAGACCGTAACCGGACTCCAACTGCACGCGGCCGACTCTCTGACCGTGAACCGGACGCTGGTTGCCGGAAGCACGAGCGAATCGGTCACTGTTACTGCGGCCCAGGCACAGCTGAATCTCGAAGATTCCACGTCTGCAGGCCTCATCAGCGGCGACCAGATGAACGAACTCGTGCTGAATAACCGCAACTACGAACAGTTCCTCCAGTTGCAGCCTGGCGTCGTTTACGGCGGCTCGACTGATCAGTTGTATGTTGGATCGACGGCTCCTGGCGGAGCGTCGAACACCGTGAACTTCTCCGTCAACGGCGGCCGTAATACCTCCAACAACTGGACCATTGACGGCGCCGACAACGTAGACCGCGGAGCCAACCTGACTCTGCTTACCTATCCCAGCGCGGACGCCATTGCCGAAGTGAAGACCCTGCGCGGCCAGTATTCCGCCGAATTCGGACGCAGCGCCTCGGGCCAGATCGACGTCGTTACAAAGTCGGGAACCAATAACTTCCACGGCAGCGCATATGAGTTCTGGCGCAACGATATCCTCAATGCAAATCTTTGGGGTAACAAGCTGAACCTGCCTGTTCAGCCCCGCTCCATCCTTCGCTACAACGATTTCGGCGAAAGCGTTGGCGGCCCTGTTCGGATTCCGTACATCTACAACGGCAGGGACAAGACCTTCTTCTTCTTCTCCGACGAGACCCGCCGCCTTGTGCAGTACACCTCCGGCACGGCCATGGTCCCCACCGCCGCTGAGCGCTCGGGCGACTTCTCCAATAGTTGGTATCAGATTCCCAAGGGGCAACCCAATGCTGGAGCTTGGGCTCAGGGGCCGGTTGCTGTCTGCACGGCGTATAACCCGGCCAATGGCGTCTGCACCGCATTCGGCGACAGCATCACGACCATTGATCCGGTGGCAAAGGCCTACCTCAAGGACATCTTCAGCCTCATTCCGGCGCCACCCAGCGCGGCCAACATTGCTGCCGGACTGGACCCGCACCAGATAGCTGCCACCGTGCCCAACACCTACAACAATAACCAGGTGCTGTTCCGCATTGACCAGTCGTTTGGGCAGCAGTTGAACATGTTCTATCGCTACATTCACGACTCATTCCCGATTACCTCTGGCACGGGCACCTTCACCACCTCGCCTCTCCCCGGCCTTTCCAACACCATCACGACGAATCCTGGAACCGAGCAGTTGGGGCACATCACCTATGTCTTCACGCCCACGTTGCTTGCGGACGCGGGATTCGCGTACTCTGCCAACTCGATTCTGACCACCCCCGTCGGCGCCTTGACATCCGCTGTATCCACGGATATCAACCCGACTTTGCCCTATACCAACACGCTGGGCGTGGTCCCGACGATTGCAATCTCAAATATCGCTAGCTTGGGCAGCACGGGCGTCTATCACGACTACGATTTCAATCGCAACCTCTTCGGCAATGTCACCAAGACCTTGGGCCGCCACACCATCATTGCGGGTGCGACCTACAACCACTTCCGGAAACAGGAAAACTCCACCGGCGGCAATAACGGCTCGTTCAGCTTTACCCAATTTACGGGTATTCCCACGATAACTGGGCTGAATGCGCCTTACGCGTCGTCCAACGCAATGGCAAACTTCCTGCTCGGCAACGCCAATGGCGGATTTAGCCAGGCATCGATCGCCATCACGGCCGATATCCTCGAGAACGATATGGAAGCATACGTTCAAGACAACTGGAAAGTTTCGCCGCGCCTCACGGTCAATCTTGGTGTGCGCTATGGCTACTATGGCCAGCCGACCGATGGCCACAACCGCATGAACAGTTTCGACCCGATCACCTTCGATCAAACCAAGACGCCGGCCATTATGAACAGCGGCTTGATGTGCTTGTCGGGTACGTGCAACAACACGAACCAGACGCCAACCACCCCTGTCTTCCCGGGTGAGGGCGGAACCGTTACAGCCAATACCAATCAGGACTACGACGGCATCAACTACATCAATGGCATGATCTTCCAGAACAACTCTGGAGTTCCGGGTCATGCTTCTCCGTTTGGCAACAAGGTTGGTCAGGCGGACAACCACAACTTCGCGCCGCGCTTCGGCTTCGCTTATGATCTCTTCGGCGATGGCAAGACCTCGGTCCGCGGTGGCTATGGATGGGCATTCGATTCGTCTGAAGTCAGCTACTACGAAACGCAGGTCTTTAACAATCCTCCCGCAGTGACCAGTTACTCGCTTGGAACCGCGGTATTTGACAGCCCGGCGACTGGTTCGGGCACGACCACGGCTGCTTCGACGACACCGGGCCGTATTGTGGCCTCTCCGGTCAACTATCAAACGCCGTATATTCAGCAGTTCTCGCTGGATATTCAGCACACCTTCACGCCGACCTTCATGATTGACGCCGGCTACTTCGGCACCCACGGCACGCATCTGCTCGGCATGATGGACATTAATGAGCCACTGCCAAACGCCTGGGTTGGCAAGGTCTCGCCGGAAAATGCCACGACCGACTCAGGGAAGGTAGGTCAGTATTGCTACGCCGGAACAGGTGGAACTACTGGTGTTACCTGTATCCCGTCGTTCCTCAACTCCACCACGGATCGCGTCCTGAACAGCATCAAGCCGTACCCCGGCTACTTCGCGATCGATGCGGTCGAGTCGATCTACAACTCCAACTACAACGGGTTGCAGGTCAAGGCCACCAAGAAGTTCGCGGGCAAGAGCATGATCGACGTGAACTATACCTGGTCGCGCGATTTGACCGACGCCCAGAACGACTACACGACCGAGCCGCAGCAAACCTCCAACATCGCCGCCGAATATGGCCGCGCCGCCGATGACCGGAAACAGGTTCTGATGGTGGACGGCATCTACGAGTTGCCCTGGATGAAGGATCAACGCGGAGTCTTGGGTCACGCTGTTGGCGGATGGGAGCTGTCCGGCATCTGGGCGTTGAACTCTGGCCTGCCGCTCACCATTTCGGAAAGTGCGGCGTACACCATCAATTACATGTATCAAGGCGCCGCCTACACCAACCCGATCAATAACCAGAACAACGGCAACTACATTACGGATGCTGCCGGAATTGGCGTTCTGGGCAACACCAACGCCGGCCTTCGTCCCAACCAGATCGGCAACCCCAATTTCGGCTATGGAACGAAGATCCACAATCGCTTCCAATGGTTCTATGAGGGCGCGTTCGCTACCCCGATTGCCAGCAGCACCGGCGGTATGGTAGGTAACGAAAAGCGCGGCGTGGTCAGTGCTCCTGGCTTTGAGCGCATCGATCTGGGCTTATTCCGCAACATCAAGATTCACGACGGAATGGATGTCCAAATTCGCGGCGAGGCCTTCAACGTTCTTAACCACACCAACCTGGGCTCGCCCTCCGCATCGGCGTCGTCTTCGACGTTCGGTCAAATCACCGGCGCGCGCGATAACCGCATCATGCAAATCGCGGGCAAGTTCACCTTCTAACTCTCTCTAGCATCGAACCAGAGCGGCGCCGGCTTCGGCTGGCGCCGTTCTGCGATAAAGAGCTTTTGCATCACAACTCGCACGATGATGCAGCGGCGTGTCGCCGCGCATTGTGAGGTGAAACGAATGTTCCGGTTCTCTTATTTACTGAAATGCCTGCTGGTGCCTGCTGTTAGTCCGTGTGTTGCCGCCTGTCTTTTGACGGGCGTTTTCCTTTTGCCGCAAACAGCTATAATTGCGCAGGATATTCCGCACTCTTCCTTCCTATCGCCTGATGCTTCGAAACTAGCTCTGATTCCCATGCCGCGCGAGATTCACGTAGTGAAAGATATATCGCTGGCGCAAGGCGTCGGCATCGTCGCCGCGAGCCCTGACTCCGAAGACAAGTTCGCTGCCGAAGATCTGGTCAGTTCGCTCAAGGAACGCGGCATTGACGCGCGCGCCGGCAAGATGGGCAGAATCAAGATTGTGCTACTTCGCCAGAACACAAAACAGGATTCGAAGAAGGCGGCGGATATTCTCTCTCGCGCTCAAGTAAACTTCGATTCGGCGATGCGCGACGAAGGCTACGTTCTCGTCACCGACGGAGACATCACTTACGATATAGCTGCCACGGGCGCGGGAATCTATTACGGGGCGCAAACCATCAAGCAACTGGTTGCGGGTAGTGGAGCGCATGCCGTCTTACACGGAGTTGTTGCGCGTGACTGGCCGGCCATGAAGTATCGCGGCCTGAGCGACGATTTATCGCGCGGTCCTGTTCCCACGCTGGAGTTTCAGAAACATCAGATCCGGTTGCTTTCCGAGTACAAGGTGAATATCTACTCCCCCTACTTTGAAAACACGCTAGTCTCCGCATCCAATCCCTTGCCCGCTCTACCTGGCGGCGCGATGACTCGCGCGGATGTTGAAGAGTTGGTGCGCTACGCAAACCAGTATCACGTTACCGTTGTACCCGATCAGGAGGCTTTTGGACACCTGCATCGCGTTCTGATGTTCGACATCTATTCCCAACTGGCGGAGACGCCTCATGGTTCCGTTCTGGCTCCGGGCCAGCCGGGGTCGCTGGATTTGATCCGGCAATGGTTCACGGAAATGGCCTCAATTTTTCCGAGTCCTTTTCTTCATATCGGCGCGGACGAAACCTTTGAACTGGGTAGAGGGCAGACCAAGACCCGCGTGACTCAAGAAGGGTTGAGTGCTGTCTATGTGGACTTCCTCACTCAGATTCATACCGGACTTAGCCCTCTGCATCGTAAGCTTCTGTTTTGGGGCGACATCGCCATGGACAGTCCGAAACTGGTCAAGACTCTGCCCAAGGATATGATTGCCGTCGCGTGGGAGTACAATCCGAACCCAAAAGGTTACGACAAATGGCTTTTGCCGTACGTAGACGCGGGAATGGAGACTTGGGTAGCTCCTGGCATCAATAACTGGAGGGTCGTCTATCCGAATTTCACCGCTGGCCTCGATAACATCCAGAGATTTGTCAGCGATGGTCAGCGGCTCGGTTCCACAGGCGAGTTGAATACCGTATGGAACGATCTGGGAGAGGGGCTGTTCAATATGGATTGGTACGGCGCGCTCTTCGGGGCGGCTGCCGGGTGGCAACCTGGAACAAGCAGCATTCCTCAATTTCAGAATAGCTACGGCCAGGTTTTCCACGGCGATCTCACCGGCAAGATCAACCAGGCGCAAGTGGAACTGATGGCCGCGCAGACGACTCTGAAAGACGCGGGGCTTGGCGCGGCAACCGACAACTTGTTCTGGGCTGATCCGTGGAGCGCGGACGGGCAGCAGCTTTCAGCTAAATTGCTGCCGGTCGCTCATGCCATGCGATCGCATGCCGAGCAAGCCATTATTTTGATCGAACAGGCTCGCGGCGCGGGGGCATTGCGTGAGCCGGATGCGCTGAATGCAATGGAGATGGGCGCCCGGCGCATGGACTTCATCGGATACAAATTTGAGGTTGCGCAGGAAATTGCCGATGGATACGGGCACGCGTATCGGGATCAAAACGATCCTGTCGGCAAGCGCTCAGTCGGTCGCGAGTTAGGCGCGATTACGGGGGTGAACGGGCAATGTCAGGACCTGCGCGAGGGATATGGGCTGACGCGCGAACTTTATCGCCATGCATGGCTCCAGGAGAATCGCCCTTATTGGCTTGACAATGTCATGGCGCGCTACGATATGGGTATGCAATTGTGGATTCAGCGCGCCAATCGCTTTAATGAGGCAAGCTCGCAGTATCGTCAGACGCACGTGCTTCCCAAGCCGGAAGACGTGGGGTTACCTGCGCTGCCCAGCACCGCGCCTCCGATTCAGGCCGATCTTCCTGGAGTGAAGAAGGATAAGTAGCCGGAGCGAGGAAGGCTGAAACATGACCGCCCTTAGACTCGTGATCACTGGCATCGGCGTGGCAAAGGTTGTGCCCCGCTGCAACGGCAATCAGTTACTCGGTGGCCTACACCATAGGAGAAGCAAGATGAAGATGAGTAGTAACGCCGCACTTTCACGGATTCGATGCTTGATGGTTATGTGTGCGATGCTTTGGTGCGCCGTCGCGGTTGCCCAGCAGTCGGTTGCCAAGCCGGATTATGTCGTATCCAAGCCGGTTATCAACCTGTACTCCGCCGCTTCTGCTGACAGCGAAGTGGTGTCGCAGGCTCTCTATGGGGCTGGTGTTCTTTCGTTGGAGAAAAAGAACGAATGGATTCAAATCCGCACTGGAGACGACTACACGGGTTGGGTGGCGGCAGCCGATATCACCGCCGAGCAAAGCGTTTATGCTCCGGACGGTAAAGCGGTTCGCGTTATGGAACTGAGCGCCAACCTCTTCCGCGAACCCAGCGTGACCAAACACGCTCCCGTGCTGAACTTGCCGTGGGAGGCCCGGCTGGAGTTGATTTCAGGCAAGGTGGATAAGGACGGGCGCTGGCTTCAGGTCAGGCTTGTGAATGGTCAGACAGCATATGTTGAACAAGGTAACGTAAGCGCGGATGTCGCGCCCCTTACCATCGATCAGGCCATTCAACTCGCGCACAGGTTTCTTGGCATCACTTACACATGGGGCGGGGTCTCCAGTTATGGCTACGACTGCTCTGGCTTCACACAGATGCTGGTCCGCCAACGCGGGATCATCATGCCGCGCGATGCCGGTGTGCAGGCAGGCTGGAGCGGAGTGACGCCGGTAGAGCGCAAGGACCTGCAGCCGGGCGACCTGCTGTTCTTTGGCGGGAGCCAGGCCAAAATTACCCATACGGGTATGTACATCGGGAATGGCGAGTTTATCCATGACACAACCAACACCCACCCCGGGGTCCAGATCAGCAAGCTGGACGATATGCCCTGGACTAAACTGCTGGTAGCAGCGCGGAGAGTGAAATGATGAATCGACGGGATTTGTTGAAAGTGGCGGGTGCTGTGGGAGTGGGTGCGGCAATGCCCAAAACTATGTTTGCCGCGAAAGCTCCGACAGCGGGTGGGAATACCGTCGTCAAAACTGAGCTGAAGCGCCTGATGCTGCGCCACACCTGGACGACCACAATGTCTTCCAGCGCTTATCGCGACACGGTTCACGTTCAGTATCAACGCGACGGCATCACCGGATTCGGCGAGGGTGCGCCGATTGTTCGATACAAGGAGTTTCCGGAGCAAGCCAAACAGGCCATCGATGCAATTATCGACAAGATTGCTGCGGGCGATCCGCAAAAGTTCGACAAGTTCCTTGCCGAGGTGCGCCGTTTGCTCGGCGACCATCAGCACGCGGCCATGGCCGCTGTGGACATCGCTGTATGTGACTGGCTTGGCAAGAAACTCGGAATTCCTCTGTACCAGTATTTCGGACTCGATCCAGAGGATGCTCCTGTGACCACTTTCTCGATCGGCATCGACACGCCGGAGATTACCCGGCAGAAAACGCGCGAGGCGGCCGATTTTCCTGTTCTGAAGGTGAAGGTCGGACTTCAGAGCGACGAGGAGACGATCGAGGCCATTCGCAGCGTAACGAAAAAGCCGCTGCGCGTAGACGCCAATGAAGGATGGACTGATAAGGAAGAGGCCATCCGCAAGATCAACTGGCTGGAGACGCAGGGTGTGGAACTTATTGAGCAGCCGATGCCCGCGCACATGTTTGAAGAGATAAAGTATGTGCGCAGCAAGGTACATATACCCGTCATTGCCGACGAAGCCTGCACTGACGCAGCGATGATTCCCAAGCTCAAGGAAGCCTACGATGGGGTCAATGTGAAGCTTGATAAGTCGGGAGGCCTCATGGAGGCCTATCGATGGATCAAATTTGCCCGGGCGATGAATATGAAGGTGATGCTAGGTTGCATGGTCTCCAGTTCGTGCACAGTTACCGCCGCGGCTCATCTGGCGGCTCTCGTGGATTATCCCGATCTGGATGGAAATCTGCTGATTGCTAACGATCCATACGAAGGCGTAAAGGTGCGGCAGGGGAAGTTGATCTTGCCGACCGGACCCGGCTTGGGGTTGAAGATACTGGCTTCCTAAGTTCATTCAGGCATGCGCGATCACGGCCGCGTGCCTGTCATCGTTGAGTTAGTAAGTTGCCGGGCCAAGGCTCCGGCAAGGGGGATTCGAGTGAGAAGTGGATCTGTGATTTGTCGGTTTGTATTGATTTTGTCGGTCGTCGCTGCATCGTTCGGCAGCTTGGCTGCCCAAAGCGGGTCGCCCTCGGGCAACGCCGCGGTGATGACTCGTGGGGCGGACTTTGCCAACATCGATGAAATCATGAACGCTGCGATAGCGCATGGGGCAATTCCCGGCGGCGTCGTGCTGATTGGACACAACGGCAAGGTGGTTTACCGCAAGGCCTACGGCCAGCGCTCGGTGGAACCGGGCAAGGAGGCAATGACCGTAGACACCATCTTCGATCTTGCTTCGCTGACAAAGTGCATTGCCACAACGAGTTCCGTCATGAAGTTGGTGCAAGAAGGGAAGGTCCGCCTGAACGAACCGGTGGCGGCCTACTTGCCGGACTTTGCCAGGAACGGAAAACGTGACATCACTGTCCGTGAACTGCTTACGCATTTTTCCGGGTTGCCTGAGGACCTCGACCTGAAAACGGCGTGGAAGGGGCGCGATGTTGCGTACCAGATGGCCATGGACGCGAAGCCAATATTCCCTCCCGGCTCACGCTTTCTCTACAGCGATATCAACTTTGAAACGCTCGGATTTCTGGTCGAGAAAGTTTCCGGTATGAGCTTGAATGACTACGCCGCGAAGTATGTGTTCTCCCCTCTGGATATGAGGGAGACGCGTTATTTGCCGCCCGCTGAATGGCTCCCGCGCATCGCGCCGACTGAGTACGACGAAGACAATCACATGCTGCGCGGCGCCGTGCACGACCCGACTGCGCGCCGCATGGGTGGCGTCGCGGGACACGCGGGATTGTTTTCTACCGCCGACGATCTTTCAAAATATGCGCAGGATATGCTTACTGGTTTTCATGTTCTTACGCCCTTAACGGTGGAGAAAATGTCCACACCACAGCAGCCGCCCACCGCGGCTTCGCTGCGCGGCCTTGGCTGGGACATCGACTCACCCTTTTCCACTAACCGCGGCGAATTTTACCCGATCGGATCCTTCGGACACACCGGGTTCACGGGAACGTCGATCTGGATTGATCCAGTCACAAATAGTTATGTGATTCTGCTTACCAACGCGGTTCATCCGCACGGTCATAGCTCAGCGATTGTTTCACTGCGCGCCCGGGTTGCCTCCGCGGCCGCCGAGAGCCTGGGACTCTCAGTTTCCAGTGATCAAAAACTGCGTTTGGCGCGAATCACCGGTTACAACGAAGCAATGTCATCGGCGCGTCTAGTGACCGCTCGCAATGGTTCGGTTCGCAACGGCATCGACATGCTTGAGGCCCACGGGTTCGCCGAACTCCGCGAGGGCGGCGGAGCGACAACCAAGGTCGCGCTGGTCACAAACCATACGGGCTTGGACTCGCGCGGCAATAGAACCATCGATGTGCTGGCCAAGGCGCCGGGTATCGAAGTTGTCGCCATCTTTGGCCCCGAGCACGGCGTCGCCGGAGCCGTGGACACGACAGACATTTCCGATTCGAAAGACGCGGCAACCGGGATTCCTGTATACAGTGTTTACGGAGATTCCAGCGCCAAGCGCCATCCGTCGTTGGAAAGTCTCAAATCGGCGGACGTTATCGTCTACGACATTCAGGACATCGGTGCGCGCTTCTACACCTACGAAACCACGCTCGGCTACTTTCTCGAGGCCGCGTCAACGACGGGCAAGAAAATCTTCGTTCTTGACCGCCCGAATCCCATCAACGGCGCTTACGTTCAGGGTCCCATTAGCGACAAAGGGCGTGAGAACTTCATTAACTATGGGCAGGTTCCAATTCGTCATGGCATGACGATCGGCGAACTGGCGCGTTTTTATAACTCCGAGCGCGGCATCAATTCCCGGCTTACTGTCGTGCCCATGGAGGGCTGGCAGCGTGGCGACTGGCTGGATTCGACTGGAGTTCTCTGGGTAAATCCTTCACCGAACATGCGCAACCTTACAGAAGCCGCGCTCTATCCTGGACTTGGAATCCTCGAGTCAACGAATGTTTCGCTCGGACGCGGTACCGATACTCCCTTCGAACTGCTGGGCGCTCCTTGGGTTAAGCCGGTGGAACTGGCCGCCTATCTGAACGCGCGGGGCATCAGCGGGGTTCGCTTTGTGCCGACGGAATTCACGCCCAATGCCAGCGTGTACTCACAGAAGAAATGCGGAGGCGTGAACATCATCGTCACCGATAGGAACGCGCTTGATGCGCCCGAACTTGGCATCGAGATTGCGTCCGCGCTTCATTCCCTTTATCCG
The DNA here is from genome assembly GCA_964420185.1 of uncultured Occallatibacter sp. Taxonomy (GTDB): domain Bacteria; phylum Acidobacteriota; class Terriglobia; order Terriglobales; family Acidobacteriaceae; genus Telmatobacter. Next base: position 97,338 of record CAYQSI010000009.1, read on the forward strand.
CAGCAGTTTGAGATGAAGAACCTTGACCACCTGATGTTAAACAACGCCACGCTGGAGGCAATCAGCGCGGGGCAGGACCCCCGACGCGTATGGATGGACTGGGTCGGTGAGGTAGAGAGCTTCAAATTGATTCGGGCCAAGTACCTGCTGTACTAGAGGCTGTTTCATAAATAGATTCGGCCTCAAAGTGGATACTTCTGTCTG
>CAYQSI010000010.1:0-89355 GCA_964420185.1 uncultured Occallatibacter sp.
GTATCCCACCCATTCCGCAGAAAAACGCGGAATGGATGGGGCACGGAAGTTTATCGCAAAAGCTAAAAGCTCTGGATGCAAAAAGGCCGCGGCGATGAGCCGCGGCCTTTTTGTACTGTTGCCTTACTCTCTTTAGAACGCGATGTGAACAGAGAGTTCTGTGTTGCGGTTGGTGCCGAGTCCGCCCTTGTAGGCCAGAACATCGGTATAGCTGGAGACGTCAGCGTCATAGCCAACGTTCAGGTAGGTGTTGGCGTGGTTGAGGACGTTGATGAACTCGCCCTTCACCTGCACGTCAAAGCGATCGTGAACCTTGAAGTCCTTCACGACGCCCAGGTTCTCATGCCAGCTTCCCGGTCCGCGGAACATATTGCGGCCGTCCATGCCAGGGACGAAGCTGCAGCCCGCGCCGTGGATGCCGGAGCAGATCGGCTCGTCGCTGGTGCCGGTGAGGGGGTTGACCTGTTCGTTGTAGTTGGAGGTGAGGAAGTTGCCGTCGGCATCGAAGTACTCAGGCAGCGTCATGTAGGAGAAGGTGTTCGCGCCGTATGTCGAGCTCATATCCTTCAGGCCGCGAGTCTTGTGCCGGGGGACGTCGCTCACGAAGCTGGCGCGCGGGCAGACGGTGTATCCGTAGTAGCAGTCGTACTCGGTGAACGGAGTACCAGTCTGGGCGTCAAAGGTGTCCGAGAAGGTCCAGTTGTCAGCCAACAACTTGGTAAGGCCGGTTGTGTGCTTGGCAAAGGGGACTTCCCAAACGATGGCCATGGCCACGCGGTGCTTCTGGTCGAAGTCCGAGGAACCACGATCGAGCCGCGGGTTGAAGGGATCGGTGTAGCCGAGGACCAGGCCGCCGCCAGCGGTATTGCCGCTATCGCTGAAGGTCGAGCTGGTGTTGTCAATGGAGTGCGCCCAAGTGTAATCGGCGCGCACATTCAGGCCCGTGTGGGCCAGGTTGGCGCTACGCAGCTCGCCGGTGACGCCGTGGTAGTAGCTGTCGCCATCGGCGCCGCGCCAGTTGATGTTCGAGTACTGGTAGTTGGTGCGGTTGGAGGCGCGTGCATCACCCTCGTAGACTGAGCCGTCATAGGCGCGGTTGATGTTGGCGATGGAGTAGTTGTGGATGCCGCGCGTGCCCACATACGAGACGCTCATGGTGTTGCCAGCGACCTGCCGCTCAACCGAGAGGCTCCAGTTGCTCGAGTAGGAAGGCTTGATCTTGGGATCGACTGCGCGCAGGGTCACGTTCGGCAGCATTACCGAGCCGGTGGTGGTGCCATAGATGCCCAAGTTGGCGTTGGTGATGGGAGTCAAAGTCGATTGAGTGTTGGTGAAGGCGACCACGCCGTAGTTCGGCGGGTTCTGAATCACGTTGTAGGTGACGTTGTTGAAGTTGCGCTCGTAGCTGATGCTGTAGCCGCCGCGGATACTGGTCTTGCCGTTTCCATAGGGATCCCAGGCAAAGCCGATCTTGGGGGCGAACTGCTTCTTGTTGAGGTTCCACAGCCGGCCGTCCGGAGCGTTGTTGCGGGTGAGAACCTGACCGTTGCGGATCTGGTCCCAGCGGTTGTCGCCAGAACCCATGAAGAAGTTGGCATCATATTCGGGCTTCTGCGAGTGCTGCGGTCCGTAGATCTCCCAGCGGACGCCCAGGTTGACTGTCAACTTCGGCGTAACCTTCCAGGAATCGTTGGCATAAGCCGCGCCGTCTTGATAACGGTTCGACCGCGTGAAGTTGGGCTCGGTGGCCGGCAGGTTGATGGTGCAGGCTGCTGTCTGCTGGTAGACGCCGGCTGCATTCCGGTAGCAGGGATAGGCACCGGCCGGGTTGATGGCAAACTCAACTTCTTCAAGTCCGCCACTCAGGAAGTTCATCAGTCCGTATTTCGCGCTGCTGGTGAGAGCGTCAACGGCGTTCTCATAGGCACCGAACATGCGGTTGTCCTTGAGGTTCAGGAAGTCGCCGCCGAAGGTGAACTGGTGCTTGCCCTTGCTCCATGCCAGGTCTTCGCCGATCTGGATGAAGTTCTGCGGCCCGCCAAAGGGAATGGCGTTGCCGGGAGAGGTGGCCAGGTAACCGGGGAAGTTGATCAAGCCGCCGCCCAGGGTGAGGGCGCCACCGGCGTTGATGTAGAGGGTGGGGCTAACCGGCACTGTGCCCAGGGGCTGACCGTTGTTCAGGCGCGAGCCGAGCAGCTTGGTGGCCGAGGCCAGGTTGGAGGTGAAAGCCTTGCTCAGTGAAACTTCGAGGCCGTGGTTGTACTGCGTGTTGCCAGTGTTGTACCCGGCATAGGGGCTGGCGTTGTTCGTCCCCGGAGGATTGTTCAGGCTCTCCTGGATGTAGCGAACAAACATCGAGGTGGTCTGGCTGAAGGTGAAGTCGGCGCGGTTGAAGCTGATCCACTCGTCTACTGGAACGCCGCCGCCTGAATCGGCAGGAACGGAATAGATGGACTCGCCGAAGAGCGCGGTGGTGCAAATGGGGGCTGTCGAGATCCGTATATCCGTGCAGTCTGTGGGCATGACGACGCCCTCTCCGGCGACGACACCCTTCTGCGCGTCGGCAATCTGGAGGACATCGTACTTGAAGGGACCAGATGCACTTGGCGTTCCAAAGATGGCAGGAGAGGCACCGGTGTAGGTGGCGCCGTTAATCGGTGTGGCCAACTTACCGTAGGTGGTGAAGAAGCTCTGCATATTCGAGGCCGCCATATTGATCAGGCCAGAGGTCGGAACTGTGGCGACAACGTTCTGTGCGCTGCGGATTTTCGTCCACTCAGTGGAGGAGAAGAAGAAGATCTTATCCTTCTTGACCGGGCCGCCGACGGAGTAGCCATACTGGTTGTGCGTATACCGCGGCTTGGCTTGTACTGACGGGGTCATGAAGTGCAGATAATTGTTATTGAAGCCATCCGAGGCCAAGGTCGAGACGCGGTTGAACTCATAGACGGAACCGTGGAAGGCATTGGTGCCCGACTTGGTGGAGACGTTCACTGCGCCTGAGCCGCGGCCATATTCCGCGCCGGAGTTCGAGGTCACAATACGGATCTCAGAGGTGGCGTCCATGGGAACCGACTGGCCGATTCCAACGGCGTACACGTCGGTGTTCTCAGCGCCGTCCATAAGGATGTCAACGGAGCTGGAACGCGAACCGGAGATGTTGAAACCAACGCCGCGGGCGGTTGCGGTGGGATCGGAGGAGAGGTTGCCAGAGAAGGCGACCAGGCTGTAGGGGTTGCGATCCAGAGTAGGCAGGCTGAGAATCTGGTTGGTCTCAAGGACTGCGGAAACTTCAGGCTTCTCAAGTTGCACGCCGGCAAAATCGTCGGCTGCCACGATTACCTGGGTGGTGCCGCCGGAGACGGCGAGCTTGATGTTGACGCCGTTGACCGACCCGACCGTGACCGAGACCTTCTGCTTTGCGGATGCAAAGCCGGGGGCCGTGACGGTCAGAGAGTAGTTGGCCGGTAGAAGCTGGGTGATGGCGTATTCGCCCTTGCCGTTGGTCACAGAGTTCCTGATGGCGCCGGTGTCCAAATTGGTCACCTTAACCTGGGCATCAGGAACCACCGCGCCGGTGGAGTCGGTAACGATACCGATGACCGACCCGAGGTCGGCCTGGGCGCGAGCGACAGGCGTTGCGAAATTCACAACAAAACCTGCGAAGACTAGAAGACTCAGCGTAAGAACCGTACTTTGCAACCGGGTAAATCGCATAGACTTCCTCCAGAAAATCCGTTAAAACCGAAAGCCCCCGAGGGGGAACTTCTCGATCCGCTGTTTTGTGCTTCTGCGTTTCGGATGGGCGTAAGTAGACTCGATCCCAAGAAAGCGATGCACGACTAGTGCAGATAAGTATGCAGGTTGGTTGCCATTCTCACAATGCAGTGGAATTGATTTGTATGTTATTGAAAACAAAAAACATTCTAGTACGTCTGAGAGTATGCGCCGAATGGCGATATATGAAATTACGGAGAGATGGGAACAGGAATCCCGAAAATGGACACTTGCGTTGCTTTTGGAATGGTTGGGCGGCGGAAGTCCAAGATCCCATTGCGGAAGAAGCCTCATGCCGATCTTCCATAAATGGCGGCTTGCGGCGAAATTTACCTTATAGATGCAATCTTCGATGCGGTGGGTTATTCTCTGCCCATGAACCTTACCCTGGCGCATATCGGGGCACGCATGGGCGCGAAGGACGAATTTGAGGCGCTCACGGCGGTTTATCTTGGGCGCTGCTCGGCTTTTGCGCATTGCAAGACCGAGGCATTCCGCACGGAGGAGGCGCTGCTGGATTGGCTGGAGCGGCAGCAGGGTCGCACACCGGCCGTGGCCGTGCTGCTGGACAGCCGGGGACGGCAGATGAGTTCCGAGGTGTTTGCCGCGTGGCTGGGCACGAAGCGCAACGAGGGGATGCAGCAGGTTGTGTTCGCCGTGGGGCCGGCCAGCGGCTGGTCCGATGCCGCCAGGGCGCGGGCTCAACTGCTGCTTTCGCTGGGGCCGATGACGATGGCCCACGCGCTGGCGCGGCTAGTGATGGCCGAGCAGGTGTACCGGGCATTTACGATTTTGACTGGGCACCCCTATCACGGGGGGCATTGAGGACTGAGGGCTGAGATGACCGATTCACGGCGAGGACTGATTCTGATCAACACCGGCGCAGGCAAGGGCAAGACCACTGCCGCACTGGGCACGGGGCTGCGCGCCGTGGGCAACGGGATGCGGGTGCTGATGATTCAGTTTCTCAAAGGCTCGTGGCATTATGGTGAGCTGGACGCGGTGGAAGCCTTCGGACAGAACTTCGTGCTGAAACAGATGGGACGAGGGTTTGTGAAGGTGGGCGGCGCGGAGACCGATCCGGAGGACGTTCGGCTGGTGGAGGCCGCGTGGGCCGAGGCGCGCGAGGCCATCTACAGCGGCGAGTGGGATATGGTCATTCTGGACGAGATCAACTACGCCATCGGCTACGGGATGCTGGACGCGGCGGTGGTGGCAGAAGCGCTGCGTGGGCGGCCGGAGATGGTGCACGTAATTCTGACCGGGCGCAACGCCCACCCACTGCTGGTGGAAGTGGCCGATACGGTGACAGAAATGCGCGAGGTGAAGCACGCCTACCAGAAAGGGATTCTGGCGCAGCGCGGCATAGAATATTAGTGAAGCAGCACACAGCGAAGAGCGGACAGCTTACAGTTTCCCCTAGCCCGCAAGAGCCGTTAACCGCCAACTGTCCGCTGTTTCAGAGAGAGGTCAAATGTCCTGGTTCAAGCGTGAAAGTGGCGAGTACGGTCCCAGCCCCAAGGGCAGCGCAGACGCGGCTGAGTCGCGGGTGCGCACTGAGGGCTTGTGGATCAAGTGCGTGGGCTGCCGCGAGGTGATCTGGAAGGCCGATTTGCTGGCCAGCCTGAACGTGTGTCCCAAGTGCCAGCACCACTTCAGAATCGGAGCACGGCAGCGGATTGATTTGCTGCTGGCACCGGGCTATGCACTGGTGGACGGCGGGCTGCGCTCGACCGATCCTCTGAACTTCAGTGATGTGAAGCGCTATAAGCAGCGGCTGCGGCAGGCGCAAGAGGCAACCGGCCTCAACGACGCGATTCTCAACGCAGTGGGCCAGCTTGGACCGCATCAAGTAGTGGTCAGCGCCATGGAGTATGGCTTCATCGGCGGGTCGATGGGCGCCGTGGTGGGCGAGACGATTGCCCGTGCCGTGGACCGCGCGCGGGTGGGCAGGATGCCGCTGATTGTGGTGGCCGCATCCGGCGGTGCACGCATGATGGAGGGCGTGGTGAGCTTGATGCAAATGGCCAAAATCTCGACCGCGCTGGCGCAGTTGGACGACGCGAAGGTTCCTTACATCTGCGTGCTCACCGACCCCACCACGGGCGGAGTTACCGCGAGCTTTGCCATGCTCGGCGACTTGAACATTGCCGAGCCGGGAGCGCTGATCGGCTTCGCCGGCCCGAGAGTTATCGAGCAGACAATTCGCCAGAAACTGCCCGAGGGCTTTCAACGCTCGGAGTTTCTGCTGGAAAAGGGATTTCTGGATGCGGTTGTGCCACGGCGGGAACTGAAGGGCTACCTTATTCGAGCGCTGGATTTTATGCGGGTTTCAGCGGTGGCGTAAGGTGCCTCTTTATAGCTCTATTTGCATGCATTTTAGAGGGGTAGGAGCGGTTCTGGATATTTATTTGAATGTAGCAAGTTAGCCCGCTTCGCGGGGATAGCAAGTTAGCTAGTTAGCGGGATTGACGCTACGAACCACGTCTCTGACTGGATGGTCTTGTGCTATTCAGTCTGTGGTTTCCCCGGTCTCAAAATCGAGACCGGGGGCACCCAGCCATCTTATAAATCCGATTCTGCCCATGCAAGACGTCCCTCTGGGGCTAAAGCCCTCGAATCGATTGGGCGTTTTGCGGCACGGCTAAAGCCGAGCCCTTTCAAAACCTATTCATGAGATAGGTTCTAGAATTTTAGTGGAGCGGCGGGGTTCTGGATATTTATTTGAATTTAGCAAGTTAGCCCGCTACGCGGGGATAGCAAGTTAGCTAGTTAGCGGGATTGACGCTACGATTCACGTCTCTGAGTGGATGGTCTTGTGCTATTCAGTCTGTGGTTTCCCCGGTCTCAAAATCGAGACCGGGGGCACCCCGCCTGCTCGCTGAATCCTACCTTCAGATGCGCATGGGCATGAGGACGTAGCGGTACTTGTACTCGGCGTCGGGGTCTTCGGGGCGCATCTGGCCGGCGGATTGCTGGTCCTTGAACTCGAGGCGGACTTCGCCGGCGTTGTCGAGGGCCTTGAGGAAGTCGAGGATGTAGGTGGAGTTGAAGCCCACGGTGATGGCTTCGCTCTGGTAGGGCGTGTCGATGGTGTCTTCGCTCTCGCCGGATTCAGAGGACTGGGCGCTGACCTTGAGCTCGTTGTCTTCAAGCTTCATGCGGATGGCGCCGGAGCGCTCGTCGGCGAACTGGGCGACGCGCTGGATGGCCGCGGAGAGCTCGCTGGAGCGGACGACGGCGAACTTGGTGTTGTCGCGCGGCATGACGGCTTCAAAGTTGGGGAACTGGCCGGAGAGCCTGCGCGTGCTGAGAGTGCGATGGCCGACACGGAAGAAGAGAGAGTGCTCGTCGTCAGCAAACTCGACCTTTTCGACGTCGGAGTTTGAGAGCAACTGTTGCAACTCCTGAAGAGCCTTGCGCGGAATGAGGACGCGCTTCTCGCCGCTGATGCCTTCGAGAACCTCGTTGGGCTTTTCGACGTAAGCAAGGCGATGGCCGTCAGTGGCTACCATGGCCAGCGACTCGGCCTTGATGACCAGGAGGGCACCGTTGAGGGTGTAGCGCGTCTCTTCGTTGGAGATGGCGAAGATGGTGTGATTGATGAGCGTCCGGAGCGCAGCCGCGGAGATGGCGGTGGCGGCGACGGAGGGAAACTCGGGAACCTGCGGGTAGTTGGCGCGCGCCATGCCGACCATCTTGGTGTTGGAGCGGCCACTGCGGATCTGGACCCAGTGGTTCTCAAGCAATTTGATGGCGATGTCCCCTTCGGGGAGGAGTTTTATGTAGTCGTAGAGCTTACGCGCGGGAATGGTGCAGGCTCCGGGCTTTTTCACCTTGGCCGCGGCGCTGGTGCGGATGGCCTGGTCGAGGTCAGTGGCGGTGATGTTGAGGCGGTCGTCCTCAGCCTCGATGAGAAAGTTGGACAAAATCGGAATGGTGGTCTTGCGCTCGACGACGCTTTGCGTCGCGGTAAGCTCCTTGACCAAGTCCAAACGGCTTACGGTAATCTCCATCGCTGCCCCCGGCGCGGCCGGCTTCTCGACTTCAGTTTCCACGTTCGACATGAACCCACCCTCGTTTTACGCCATGCGAAGAAAACCCAATGGAAGCAGATTCCGCGCTGGCCACACTTTACAACAAGTTGCGCCGCGAGCGGAAGCGCCTCTGTTTTCTTCTTCTTGATTGTATTCACCCGCAGGGTTTCTGTGTGGGTGGAAAACAGGGTGGTTGTCTGGATTCCAGGGGAGTTCGCGCGATGAGCGGAAAGTGTGGGCAGGCGAAGTGAACGGGAGAGGCGATGGCGGGATTGCGATTTGAGGAGAGCGAAGCGACGGGTAGTGGGAAATGCAGTAAAGATTAAGAAAAAAGACAGTAGTACCCGTAGTTGCCGGAGGAAAAGTGGAAAGAAGGGTGAAATGGTTTGGGGTGAAGAGGTTGCGTTGGGGGTGAGTTTTCCAAAACAGGGCTGTGCAAATGAGCGAATTTGGAAAACAAGGCTTTGAGTGGGGTGAAGCGTACTGAGTTTCCCACGACTCGCACAGGGAAACGAAATACGGCTGTGCAAAGAGCACGATTTGTGTGAAAAGCGCGTCCGCGAGCGCGTGGGATAAGGGGTTCGAAGGGACGGGCTATACACAGAGGACGGGTCTTCCACAACTTCCACAAAGGACAGGCGGAGATGTGCGAATCAAGGGAAGATTTAGCAATAGGTCTCTGACCAGATGGTTTCATACCATTCAATCCGTTGTTTCCCCGGTCTCAAAATCGAGACCGGAGGCACCCAGCATTGGTACAACTTCACGCGGTCAGAGAAGTAGAGAGAAGGCGAGAGGATTCCCGGCTTTGGTTTGTGGCGATTCAAAGTTCCCATTTGGTTCTCGGGCGCAGGAGAAAGATCTGGTTTATATCGGGCTTGAATGCGGGAGGGCCCTAGAGTTGACCTGGGAGGGTTTGAGGGAATGGGGATCGATATGGGGCGCCTGGAGGACGAACTGCTACAAATGTCGGCGGAAGAAACGCCAGGGCGCGAGTTTTGCGAGGCCATCTCCGAACTGGCGCGGACGGGGCGATTTGCGCAGTTGCGCGAGGTGCTGCCCGGCATTGTGTACGACGAACTGTGGGCGCGGTATGAGCGGGATGCGGCGGCTTTTGTGGCGGAGTGGAGGCTTTTGGCGCAGGAGATGCGGCAGGGGTTTATCCAGCACGCGCGGCAGCGACTAACGATGCTTACGCGGCTTCAGCCGGCGGGTTATGACGAGGCAACGCCAGCATGGCAAGAGATTCAGCGCGCCCTGGACGGGCAGCAGAACGATTTACTGCGCACGGCGTTTGCGTTGGAGTTGCTGGAGTTGGTGGAACCGGCTGTGTTGCGAGCGACCCAACTGCGCGAGTGTGTGGTGGCGGCGCCGAGTTCAGAGGAGGCGGACCGATATTTGGACGAAGCGACCCGCTGCTATTTCTTTGGTTTGTTTACGGCCTGCGCGGTGATGTGCCGCTCGGTTCTGGAGGAAGCCATCAAGCAAAAGCTTCCCGCGGGGCTCACGGGGCAGATCCGTACGCGCTATCGGAATACGGCTACCCTGGGCAACCTGTTGCACGAGGTGAACAATAATCTGCAAATGACGGGATTCGACGCCGAGTTTCCAAGAGTGGCCAACCTGGTGAACGATACAGGCCGGAAGGCTGTGCATCAGGGACTACTGTCAGAGGACGAGGCTCGCAACTGCCTGCAAAACGCGCGCGAGGCGCTGCAACTGCTGCTGCGCAACTAGAGCCTTTTTAATGTCTCTGTAATGCCAGAGTGTGGTATCCCACCCTTGCCGCAAGAACAAATACGCGGCAAGGATGGGGCACCCAGGCTGCGCGCAATTGAGGCTGTTCAGCGCCGCTTGAGATGCGGCTCTTATACTTATCTTTCCATGTCCTACACGGCAGCCATCGATGAATTAAATGCCATGGGTCCGGAGCTGTATACGCGGCCCGGTCATGCGCGACGAAAATTCTCACTCGACGAGGTTCGCATTTTGCTGGCGGCGCTCGGCGATCCGCAGCATCGCGTTCGCTCGCTGCTGATTGCAGGGACCAACGGCAAGGGCTCGACCGCATGCACGCTGGCCTCGATTCTGAGCGCCTCCGGGGTGCGCACCGGCCTTTACACTTCGCCGCACCTGGAGCGGGTGAATGAGCGCATCCGCATTGATATGGCGGAGATTGCCGACGAGGCTTTTGCCAGGCTCTACTTTCATGTCCGTGATGTTGCACAGAAACTGGTGCAATGTGGGCAGCTTCCGCAACTTCCCAGCTTTTTTGAGATTCTGACCGCGCAGGCGCTGGTCTACTTTGCCGAAGAAAAAGTGGAGATGGCGGTACTTGAAGTGGGGATGGGCGGGCGGTTGGACGCGACCAACGTCGTGGATCCGCTCGTTTCAGTGATTACCGACATCTCGCTGGACCACACGGAATGGCTGGGCTCGACGCTTGCCGCGATTACGCGGGAGAAGGCTGGGATTCTGCGCCGGGGCGGGGCGCTGATTGCACTGCCGCAGGAAGCAGAGGTTGACCAGACGTTGAGTGAGGCCACGGCCGCGCTCGACGTACGCAGAGTGAATGCGGAGGCCTATATGCCGGTGATTGGCGAGGGCACGGCCGCTTGCTACTCTGTGGTGGCGCTGGGTGCGGCGGTTGAAGTCGCTTCCCCGCTGACGGGCGCCCATCAGCACCGGAACGTGGCGCTGGCCATTGCCGCGGCCGTGGAATTGGCTTCGGCGCACGGCTTTCCCATTACTCCGGCGTCCATCGCCGAGGGGATTCGACAGACGCGCTGGCCGGGGCGGTTGGAACGCTTTGAGACGGGCGGAGTGGAATGGATTCTGGACGTGGCACACAACGCGGCGGGCGCCGCGGCGCTGCGCGCCGGACTGAGCGGCCTGGAGGCGAAGAAGCCGAGGACGCTGATTTTCAGTTGTCTGCGCGACAAGCCAGTGGCGGAGATGGCGCAGATTCTTTTTCCGCTGTTTGAGCAGGTGATTTTAGCGCCCATCCACTCAGCTCGCGCCACCGCGATGGAGGAGATGGAGGCTGCGGCGCGGGCAACGGGATGTTCGGCTGCGAGTGCCGGGTCGGTCGAAGAGGCTCTGCAATGGGCCAGGGAGAGCGGGCAGGGCGGGGTGGTGGTGGTCTCCGGGTCGGTTTACCTGGTGGGCGCGGCACGGTCGCTGCTTCTAGGTAGGGGGATCAAATGGTGAGACGGCGTCCCAATCCTTTGCCCAGGATTTACCGCTGGCGCACAAACCTTATTCAGACGCCGCTTTTCGGGCTGATTACGGCGTTGTTCGGCAGCCTTTCGCTGCTGGTTTCGCTGGTGGACAAGAAGGGCAACGCGCAGCACAGGATCGCCCGGATCTGGGCGCGGGCCTGCATATGGGATTCCGGATCGAAGCTGACCGTGACGGGGGCGGAGAAGCTGCAGAAGCAGCGGGTGGCAGTTTATGCGTCGAATCACACCTCGTACATGGATATACCGGTGGTTTTTTCGTCGCTGCCCTTTCAGTTTCGCATTTTCGCGAAGAAGGAATTGTGGTCTACTCCGTTCATAGGATGGTACTTAAATCGTTCAGGGCAGATGCCGATCGATACGGTGAATCCACGCGCCACGCTCTCCAGCCTGGGGGCGGGGGCGAAGGCGCTGCGCTCCGGCATGCCGCTGTTTGTTTTTCCTGAGGGCGGCCGGACCTCGGATGGCGAGTTGCGGCCTTTCCTTTCAGGCGCGGCTTACCTGGCCATTCGCACTCAGGTTCCGCTGGTGCCGATTGCGCTGGGCGGGGTGTACGATTTGCTGCCGATTCATACCCACCACTTTTACCCCGGTGAGCTGACGCTGAAGATCGGCGAGCCGATTGAGACCGCCGGGATGAACCTGCGGCAGACCGATGAACTGACGGCGCGACTGAAGGCGGCCATCGAGAGCCTGCGCGGCGATGGGATCAAGCGCGGCTAACAGCCTGTAGTGAAAGTCGATACAGCCGAAGAACTTCCCTAAGGGGCTAAACAGGCTGCGGACAAACTCCAGATTTGGGCGAAATTGGCGGAAAGTGTTTTTCTGTGGCTAAAGCCAGCGTTGATTCTATTGGCTTTATGCGGGGGTTGAAACCCCCGCCTCCCTCCGGAATGAGTTTTTCCGCAGCCTGTTAAAGCCCATCGTTTTTTATCAACCCTTACGGCACGGCTGAAGCCGTGCCCTTTCAATACCCGACTTTCACCATAGGCGGCTAAAGCCGTAGGCACGGGGGTTTGACTCGGCGGTTGAAGCTCCCTATCGCTGGTGGTGCTGGAGAACGTACACTGTTGCTGCCATGGGCGTCCACGTCGCAATTGCCGAGCTCACCGGCGTCGATCCGGCTTACAACGGGCGGTCGTTGCCAGCGTATCTTGCCGCACTCCGTTCAGCGGGGGCGACGCCGATCATTATTCCAGTGCACGAACGCCAGGACCGGGTAGCTCGAATGCTTGCGGGCGTACAGGGAATTTTGTTGCCCGGCAGTAAGTTCGACGTAGACCCGCAAAGATATGGCGAAGATTCGGTTCCAGGGTGCGGAGAAGCGGACGTTGCCCGCGCCGCAGTCGACGAGCTGCTGCTTCAGGACGCCTTCAGCCTCCATAAGCCCATCCTGGCGATCTGCTACGGGGTCCAGGCTCTGAACGTCTGGCTCAACGGGTCGCTGGTGCAGGATTTGAAGACGGGCGTCGATCACCGGGGCGGCGGGAATGTGGCAGAAGCCCACACGGTGCGGATTGCGCCAGGATCGCGGCTGGCCGGCTTGGTTCCTCGGGGATCCGCGGTTGAACCTCAGGTGAACTCCAGCCACCACCAGGCGATTCGTGTTTCGGGCGACGGTCTGCTGGTGAGCGCAGTTTCCCCGGCCGATGGGGTGGTGGAAGCGGTCGAACTGGACTCGCGCGAGCACTTTGTTCTGGGGGTGCAGTGGCATCCCGAGCGGAACTACACCGAGAGCGCCTTTTCCCGGGCCATCTTTGCGGCGTTTGTGCAGGCGACTGCGGAGTGGGAGCCGCGGCGGACTGAAGAGACGGTGGCGCCAGCATGAGCCAGGGGGAGGATTCAGCAGCCATCCAGCTCAACGTGTTTCTGGAGGAGGCAGGTCAGGAGCCGCTGGACGCGGCACGGTGCAGAGTTTTCGAGGAGTACCTTTCGCTTATTCTTCGCTGGAATGCCCGCGTCAACCTGACGGCCATTCGCGAGGAAGAGGGGATTCTGAAGCGGCATTTTGTTGAGTCGATTGCTTGTGCGCGCGCTCTGCCTGCTGGAATTGGCACTCTTCTGGACTTTGGTTCGGGTGCGGGGTTTCCTGGAATCCCGATAGCGCTCTGCCGGCCAGAGATTGCAGTCACCCTGGCTGAATCTCAGGGCAAGAAGGCGGCGTTTCTATGCGAGGCCGTTCGGGTGTTGGGAGTTGCAGCCAAAGTTCATTCTGGGAGGGCCGAGGTTCTGCACGCCGAGTTTGATTGCGTAACTCTGCGTGCCGTGGACAGGATGGAACGGGCCGTTGAGGCGGCCGGTCAGTTGGTTCGCCCCGGAGGTTGGCTGGCGCTGATGACCACGGGCAAGGAGCTTGACGCGCTCAAGGAAGCGGCCGGGGTGGAGTTTTCCTGGCCAGAGCCTCTTCCGCAGCACAGTGGCGAAGACCGGCTGATAGCACTCGGAGTGCGAGACAGAGGGCTCATTTCCGAGTAGCTGGCCACCTTTTCGTCGAGTCTTTGTTGGCGCGGAAATGCAAGTTCATTCAGCGCTGCGCGACACGAAGATTCCGCCGGGCGAATCACCGGCCGGGCCAAAGTTAAATGTCTGCTATTCATTTCGCGGAGTGGTAAACTTCAGCCGTACAAAACGAGTGCACGGGAAGCGCAATCATGGCTTTGCACTGCTCCCGCTTCGTTGCACCAGAGGTTTCTTGCCATGGAAACCGCCGGCTGTCAGAAGATCCCACGCGCTCCAAGAGCTTCGAACTGGAACTCCGCACCCAAGAACTGCATAGAGATGGCTTGGGGCGGAAGCTTCAAGGCCACCTGGGCATGGCTCGCCGGGTGCAAGAGGCAGATGGCGCACATCTCGCCCTGTTTGAAGCACTCACGCTCGACAAGATACCCCCAAAACCCACTCAGGTCTGAACCCAGGAAAGGAGGAAAGCAATGGTCTCCCCAACACTTCTCGTCCTGGCTGCCGGCATGGGCAGCCGATACGGCGGCCTGAAGCTGATCGAGCCGGTTGGTCCAGATGGCGAAACCGTCATGGACTTTTCGATTTATGATGCGCGGCGCGCAGGGTTCGGCAGGATCGTGCTCGTGATCCGCAGAGAGATTGAGCGGCGGGTGAAGGAGATCGTCAATGCGCGGATTGGAGAGCACCTTACGGTGGAATATGTCTATCAGGATCTCGCCCAGCTCCCACCTGGATTCCTGGCGCCTGCCGGCCGCAGCAAGCCCTGGGGTACGACACATGCCATTCTGATGGCCTCCAGCGTCCTTCACGAGCCCTTTGCGGTGATCAATGTTGACGATTTCTATGGAGCGGAGAGCTACCATGCGATGGCGCATCATTTGCAGTCCGGGAGCAAGGACTATGCGATGGTGGGATTCGTTCTGCGCAACACGCTTTCCGAGTTCGGCGCAGTAGCGCGCGGGGTGTGCCAGGTGGATGGGAACGGCTTTCTGGAGAACATTGTTGAACTGAAGAGCATTGAACGCGAAGGCGGACACGCCAGCAACACTGACGCAGCGGGCCAGGAGACGAGGCTGACGGGAGATGAAGTTGTTTCAATGAATATGTGGGGATTTACTCCCCAGGTGTTTGGCCAACTACACGAGCACTTTCAGAAGTTTCTTGAAGTGAATGGCAGGGACCTGGAGGCCGAATGCTTCATTCCCAGCACGGTGAATGAGCTGCTTGTGGCCGGGCAGGCGCGGGTGAAGGTCTTGCGTTGCGCGGATTCCTGGTTTGGCGTTACCTACCAAGAGGATCACCCGCGAGCCGTCGAATGCATACGCCGTCTGATCGAGGCCGGTAATTATCCGAAAAGACTTTGGTGATGAGGCAGGAGCAGAAGGTCAGCGTATTTGCGCGCTAATTTCGGAGCGTCTACGCGCAGGGGATTCTTTTTGGTGGCCGGAGTGGGAAGTAAGCCTGCGCGATGTGGCTGGGGCGTCGAAATGGGAGCCCGTGCGTTCTGAGGCTTATTCCGCCTGGATGGCGGAGGATTTTGGTTTTGATTGACTACGTTTGCAGAGGTTCAGGTGGAAAGGCTTGAGAATTCGCTTTCTTCTGGGGTGAAGCATCATGGTTCCTCTGATGGAGGCCATGAATTCTCTGATGTTGCCCCCAGCTTCTTACAGGATCTTTGATGCACAACCGCAGTACTGGGCAGCGCTGAATGTTCCACGTGAAACATCTTGGGAGGGAAGCCCAAGGTGGGAATCGTTCCACGTGGAACATTTTCATTTCTTGCCCAATTCAGGAAAGCTTCCAAATAACCAACGGTCTCCCTTAAAAAACACGAAAGTTTTCCACTGATCGGCCGTTTTGCGGCCCGTCTGGGAGGAGCTGCGCAGACTGCGACGAAACCCTTCCCCTGCAAGGGTTTGCTGGATATTCGCCCCAACCCGCCGGAGAAGCTTTCCACAGGTTGGCGTGGTTCTCCACAGCGTCAACAGCTATCCTCAAACCGCCCTTCCCTTTAGTCTGGATTGCCATGGGTAAGATTCTTGGCCTTGTGAACCAAAAGGGCGGAGTTGGCAAGACGACCACGGCTATCAACCTGGCCGCTTGCCTCGCTATCGAGGGCCTTAAGGTTCTCCTGGTGGACTGTGACCCCCAAGCAAACTGCTCGTCAGGTCTCGGATTTCAGCGCGACGACAACCGGCGTTCCATTTACGACGTGCTGATGGGCGACGCCCCGGCGGAGCAGGTGATTCTGCCTACGGAGATCGATCTTCTGTCGCTTCTGCCGGGCTCGAAGAACCTGACTGGCGCCAATATCGAGCTGGCGGGGGCCGAGGACCGCGCAATCCGGCTGCGCCGCGCCCTGGAGCCGGTTCAGGCCGACTACGACCTGGTGATTCTGGACTGCCCGCCGGCGCTTGACATACTCACCCTCAACGTCCTGGCAGCCGCGGACACGCTGATTGTGCCCATGCAGGCCGAATACTTTGCCCTGGAGGGCATTTCCGAGCTGATTTCGACTCTTGAACGGGTGCGCGCCGCCTTCAATCCGGGGCTAACCATCGAGGGCGTGTTGCTGACGATGTACGACGACCGCACCAATCTGGCTCAGCAGGTGACTCAGACCCTGCGCGAGTATTTCAAGGAACGCCTGTTCCACACCGTGATTCCGCGCAACGTGCGACTGGCCGAGGCGCCCAGCCACGGGAAGCCTGTGGCTCTTTACGATGCGCGTTCCCGTGGGACCGAGGCCTACTTTGAGCTGGCTGGGGAGTTTTTGGCGCGCAATCACATCGAGATTCCGCGCCGGGAGGAAGGCGTTGCCTTTGAGCCTGTGGCCGCGGTTCGTTTCTTGCCAAGCTCCTGACGGCTGCTTTTCGCAGACCGCCGCACACTGTCTTCACTCCAATTCATACAAATTCGATTTGCACCGGCCGGGATCACCGGAATAAAGGATTGTGAACCATGAGCATCGCCGCACCAGAAATGAAACGCCGCGCCCTGGGCAAAGGGCTGGATTCCCTGTTGCCGCGCGTTCCAACCGCTGCTGCTCCTTCCGCACCAGAGCACGAAGGGGGAAAGCCGCTGGAGATCTCCCTCGACCATCTCGATCGCAACCCGTTCCAGACGCGCTCGCAGATGAACGAGGAGCAGTTGGCCGAGCTGGCCGCATCCATCACCGCCAATGGCGTGGTGCAGCCTGTGTTGGTACGTCCGCTGGCCAACGGCCGCTTTCAACTGATTGCCGGAGAACGGCGCTGGCGGGCCTCGGAACTGGCAGGCAAGAAGACCATTCCGGCAATTCTGCGCCAAGTCTCTGACGAGCAGGCGCTGGAAATTACCATCGTCGAGAACTTACAGCGGGCGGACTTGAACCCGATGGAGCAGTCGCGCGCCTACGAGCGGCTCTCTCGCGAGTTTCATATGACCCAGGAGCAGATGGCGGTGCGCACGGGAAAGGACCGCGCTACGGTTGCTAACTTCTTACGTTTGTTAAAGTTACCAGCATCCGTGCAGGCGCGCGTTGAGCTGGGAGAGCTGAGTTTTGGCCATGCGCGGACACTGCTGGCCTTTGAGCATGCCGAAGAGATGGAAAAGGCGGCAAAGCGGATCATTGCACTTTCGCTTTCTGTTCGCCAGACAGAGAGCTATGTTCAGGGGCTGATTCATCCCGAGCGCAACGTGAAGAAGGAGCCCAAACCCGAAGTTCCCGTCGATCCCAACATTCGGGCTGTGCAGGAGCGATTGCAGCGAGCACTCGGGCTGAAGGTTCACATCGAAGACCACGATGGGCGCGGCAAAGTCATCATCGAATACGCGCGGCTGGAAGACTTTGATGGGCTTCTGGAGACGCTGGCGGGAGAGTGAGACGCGGGAATACGATCAAAAACAACCGCGGGCGCTTTTGGGCAAGCTCAAGGTCGGCTCCCACCCCGGAGGACGAATACACAAAGCTCGTGCGCCGGGGACCCAGGTTCCGCTGCACTTCGCTCTGGATGAACGGGGCGGATCAAACCCTGGGTATTAAAAAATCAGCAAGTTAGCCACCGCTTCGCGGTGAGAGCGAGTTAGCAAGTTAGCGGATTTGTGCGACTGGCTGGGCCTTCTTGCCCGAGTTCACTTCAGACTTCATTCGCCTGGGCGGAGTGCCTGGTCCAGGAGTCCAACGAGACGAACTGATGCGTCTGGGTGTAACGCGCGATCAGTTGCGCGGCGGCGGCAAGGGATGGCGCGCGATTGGCGACGGGGTCAAGGTGGTTTCCGTCGTGGAGGACGATGGTGGCTGCGCGGCCATGACGCTCCAGACGATCGATCTTGCGCATCAACCGCTGGGCAATTGAGTCGGCCGAGGGGTTTTTCCAGTCGGAGGTCATGGCGTTCCAGAGCACGGGAATCATGCCCAGCCTCCTGGCTGCACGCAGAACTTCAGGCCGGCGCGCGCCAAAGGGCGGGCGAAAGTAGCGGACTGGCTCGCCCGTGATCTGCTCCAGCGCCTGGCTGGAGCGGGAGAGCTGCTCGTCGATGCGGCTGGCCGAGGCCAGGGCCAGGTTGAGATGACTCCAGGAATGGTTGCCGATCTGGTGTCCGGCTGCGACAATCTGGCGCACGAGCGCCGGTTGGGCCTGGGCGTAGCTGCCGACCAGAAAGAAGGTCGCATGCACGTCACGGCGGGCCAGAATTTCGAGCAAGCGCGGCGTGAAGGCGGGATTGGGGCCGTCATCGAAGGAGAGCGCGAGTTCGCCGGGGCGCGGCGGGGCAATCAGCGTGGAACCGAAGAGCTGCGAGCCGGGCCATAAGGAGGCATAGGCAAAGCCGCCCGCCGCCAGGCCCAGTGCGGCCGTTGTGCCGAGCCCAGTTGAGATTCCTATCGCCAGAGGTGAAATCATTCTGTCTTTAGTGTGCAGCGATGACGGCATGAAGGGCAAGCCATACCATCTGTTTCGGCTCGTGCGCACGGAGAGGTGGCAGGTTAGCTCCCGCTTTGCGGGGGTGGCAAGTTAGCGAGTTAGCAACGGCGGGGTACTACGGATCTCAGATGACGTACCATTCATTTCGACAGCCGTTCCACGATTCCGCTTGACACGGCCTTGCTGCCTGCGGCACAGTCAACTGCGCAACTTCTAGTTCACAACGGAGGATCATCAATGCACTGTCTGCAATTCAATCATTTCGCAGTGCTGGTTTCGGCGGTCTATCAGTGGGTACTGGGCGCGCTATGGTATTCGCTGTTCTTCGCCAAGCCGTGGGCAGCCCTGACGGGTAAGAAGATGTGTTCAAAGCCCGATAAGGCCGCAGTCGCCGGCATGATCTCATCGTTCATCGGCGGCCTGATTCTGTCTTATGTGCTGCTCCACGTGGTGCGCTGGTCCAGCACGGAGACCATCCAACGGGGCATTCTCGTCAGCCTCTCCTGCTGGGTGGGTTTCATTGCCGCCCCGCTGCTTGCCGAGACGATGTATGAAAAGCGCCCCTTCAAGCTCTTCGCCATCAATAGTGGCTACTGGCTGGTAGCCATCCTGGGAAGTGGCTGCCTGTTTGCAGTCTGGCAGTGAGATTTTCGGGCGTTCGTGCCGCTACAATCGAGGCATGAACAAACACGTCATCGCAACCGATAAAGCTCCTGCCGCCATCGGCCCCTACTCGCAGGGTGTTCGTGCGGGACACCTTGTTTTTACCGCTGGCCAGATTCCGCTGGACCCGGTCACCCAACAAGTGGTGACCGGCGGCATCACGGAGCAGACCACACGCGTGCTGGAAAACCTGAAGGCCATTCTGGAAGCGGCGGGCAGCAGCCTTGCCCAGGTGGTCAAGACCACCGTGTTCCTCAATGACATGAAAGATTTTGCCGCCATGAACGCGGTCTATGGCGCCTATCTTGGCGCCGAAGGCGTGCCGCCTCCGGCGCGCACCGCGGTGGAGGTCTCTCGCCTGCCTAAGGATGTGTTGGTAGAGATCGAAGCGGTTGCCGAGGTCTGAAAGCAAAGCTCCCGATCCATTCAACGATCAGTGTGCATCCAATTGGCGTAGAGTGTTTTCCCTATCGGTGTAGAGTGCGGCGTGGACCGGGAGGTCTACGCAACAGCCGGCCAGGAGGCCGGCGCTACTTGTTCTTGCAGCGACCGGCAAGCTTGAGGCAAGCAGGAGATCCACTCTATACCAACAGGCAAAACGCTCAAGATGAAGCCAGGAGGCACTCGATGAGCGATGTGGGCGGAGAGACCAAGAGGCCCGAACGGGTAGAGCGCACAGAGGCTGAGTGGCGAGCGCTGCTTACGCCGGAGCAGTACAGGATTCTGCGCGAAAAGGCCACCGAGCGCGCCTTCAGCGGCGCGCTGACCGAGAACGACGAGACGGGGAACTACCAGTGCGCCGGTTGTGGGGCGCTGCTGTTTCTGAGCGGGGCCAAATTCGACTCCGGCTGCGGCTGGCCAAGTTTTCTGCTGCCCGCCGACGCGAAGGCCGTTGTCGAGCACGAAGACCTGAGCCACGGAATGCGGCGCGTTGAGGTCACGTGCGCACGGTGCGGCGGCCACTTGGGCCATGTCTTCCCCGATGGACCCCACCCAACCGGGCTGCGGTACTGTATCAACTCCGCCTCGCTCAGCTTTGAGCGGGAGAAGTGAGGCGGTTGCGCCGTGCGGCAAAAGGATGAATTTCGAGCAAAACGCACGGAAGGCATCCCTCGGGGGCTAAAGCCCCGACCTACCAGTCGTGCCCTGAAAGGCTCCTAGTCCCTGACTGGATGGTTTCGTACCATTGAATCCGTGGTTTCCCTGGTCTCAAAATCGAGACCAGGGGCACCCAACATTGGTACAACTTCAAGCGGTCAGCATTTACGGCAGTCAGGGCTAAAGCCCTGACCTACCAGTCGTGCCCTGACAGGCTCCTAGTTCCTGACTGGATGGTTTCGTACCATTGAATCCGTGGTTTCCCTGGTCTCAAAATCGAGACCAGGGGCACCCAACATTAGTACAACTTCAAGCGGTCAGAGACCTAGGAGGGGAAGAGAAGGTCTGAGGTGGCTGGCAGGGTGGTCAGGCGAGCGCGGCGACGGGACGGCTGTGGATCGGGGGAGGCGAGGAGGTTGGCAATCTCGCGGAGTTCTGCTCGAGCATGGGCGATGGCGGAGGCGACCTCGTCCAGATTTTGGCCGGAGAGGGGCTGGGCGGCGCCGACGACCAGGAGCGGCAACCGGGGCTGCGGATCGCTCTGTTGCACTGGTTGTGGTTGGGGATCATGGTGGCGGTGGGCCTGTTCCAGCGCTTGCCGGGCGCCAGCCAGCGTGTAGCCCTCAATGTGGACCAAGTGCTTGATCTTCAGGGCCAGCTCGACATCACGGCGGCGGTAAAGCCGCTGGCCGGTTCCGCTCTTGTTGGGTTTGAGCTGGGGAAACTGCGTCTCCCAAAAGCGCAGGACATAGGTTTCGACGCTGCAGATGCGGGCCACGTCACCAATCTTGAAGTAGAGGCGGTCGGGGATGGCGGGCGAGTCGAGGGCGCTGTTCTGAAGTAGTTGCATGGCCATGGTAAAGGCGAGGAGGACACCGCAACTGGGGTGGAAACCCTTCTCTAGAGGCAGTATAGGTAGGATTTGCACTAAATGTGAAGCAAAATTTGCAGTTAAGTCTCTGACCTCGTGGTTTCGTACCATTCAATCCGTGGTTTCCCGGGTCGGAAAATCGAGAGCCGGGGCACCCAGCCATGGTACAAATTCAAGCGGTCAGAGACCTAGCGGACATTCAAATTGAAAAGAACAGAGGAATGCTGACCCGAATTGATGAGAAATCGATCCGGGCCAGGAGAGGCTTACCCTTTTTCAGGGCGAAGGACAGGAGTACGAGCGAGGGAGTGGGGCGGAGCGGCGCGCAGATACTGTGGCGGCCAACTGGCGAGCTCACCGAGAGCGGCGGCGGCATGGAGGGGCCAGTAGGGGTCGCGCAGCAGCTCGCGGCCGAGCAGCACGAGGTCGGCTTCTCCTTTAGCCACGATTGTGTCGGCCTGAACGGGTTCGGTAATCATGCCCACGGCTGCGGTGGGAACGCCAGCCTCGCGGCGGATTCTGGCGGCAAAGTCGACCTGGAATCCGGGGCCGACGGGGATCTGGGCGTCAGGAACCTGTCCACCAGAGGAAACGTCAACGAGATCGACGCCGTGCTCGCGCAGGAGCTTGGCGAGTTGGATGGATTCATCGACGGACCAGCCGCCGGGAACCCAGTCAGTTGCGGAGAGGCGGACAAAGAGCGGCAGGTGGTGAGGCCACTCGGCGCGGACGGCGTCAACAACGGCGAGAAGCAGACGGACTCGATTTTGAAAGCTGCCTCCGTAAGCATCCGTGCGCTGGTTGGCGAGCGGAGAGAGGAACTGGTGGAGCAGGTAACCGTGGGCGGCATGAATCTCGACCACGTCGAAGCCAGCCTTGAGGGAGCGGCGAGCAGCCAGAACAAAAGCGTCGATGATGGCGGTGATGCCGGCCTGGTCGAGAGCCTGGGGTGGGGCGTAGTTGGGCGCGAAGGCCAAGGCGCTGGGCGCGACAGTTTGCCAGCCGCCCTCGGCGGGCAAGAGCGGGCCATGTCCGGCGAAGGGAGTCTTGGTGCTGGCCTTGCGGCCGGCATGGGCCAGTTGAATGGCTGCGCGGGCGCCCTGAGAGTGAATGAACTGAACAATTCGCCCGAGAGCGGGAATGTGAGCATCGCTCCAAAGCCCGAGATCACCGGAGGAGATGCGGCCCTCGGGAAGGACAGCGGCGGCTTCCAGGATGACCAGGCCGGAGCCACCCTGAACGCGGCTACCCAGGTGGACGAGGTGCCAATCAGCGGCGAAGCCGTCCCGCGCAGAGTACTGGCACATGGGCGAGACACCGATGCGGTTGGGAAAGCCGACTGAACGGAGTTGCAAAGGCGAAAAAAGAGGATGGCTCATTCCCTTATGGATGCGGGCGAAAAGGGAGGGATTCAAAGGAAAGCGATCAAATGTGGGCAGGAATCAACTTGGCGGTGTGTGTGGGGTAGATTGCAGCAAGTTAGCCACCGCTTCGCGGTGATAGCGAGTTAGCAGGTTAGCGGGACTGGTGGTTTTCCACCTTGCAACAGAAAATAAGAAGCAGGTTCCCTTCGACTCCGTTCCTGATGAACAAAACCGATTGAAGGTTGAGGTTTCCCACCCTTGCCGCAAGAACAAAAACGCGGCAAGGATGGGGCACCCAGGCCATAGTGTACCCATCGGTTCGATTTGCAAGGTACAGATTTCGAGCGCGGGCGAGGACGCCCGCGCTACAAAAAAGCGCAAGGATGGGGCACGGAAGAATTGGGGTGAACCCCGGGTTTTGCGGGGTTGAGAGGGCAAAAGCGCAGCCCGGTTACTGCTTCTTGAGGACAGCCGTGTTCTTTTCGTCGGAGAGGATGGCCGACTCGAAGAGGCGGAAGGAGGCGGCTTTGGCGGGAGGTATCTCGACCTGGCGGACGACATATTCACGCTCGTAGTGGAGGAGATTGCCTTTGGCCGAGACCGTGGAGTGGTAGCTGGCAAAGTCAAGGTCGATGTTGACCGGGTCTGGAGTCTCATCGACGACGTAGCCGGGGGGGATGGCGATGTCGAAGCTGTCGCGCCAAAGGCCGGGGTGCCCGAGCTCGATGGGGTACTTGCGAGGCTTGCCTTCCATCACATCAGAAACATTGTGGACGCGGCTGCCGAGGACGCGGGGGCGGAGCAGGAGGAGCGGACCGGTGGGATGGGCATAGCCGGTTGCGCTGAAGTGCAGATCTAGGTCCAGCGGTTGATCGAGTTGGGCGGCCTGGTGGAATTCGAATCCCTTGAAGGCCAAGCCGGGCAGTTCGTAGCCGAGGCCTCTCTCCAGCTTTTCGCGGATATTTTTGGAGTCGTTTTCCTTCAGGAATCCGCGCTCGTAGGTGGCGTCGTCTCCGGTGAAGACCTCAGTGATATCGCCGGCAAGGGCACCATCGGCGGAGAGGGTAAAGGAGCCTTTGCGGTTGAGTCCGGAAGAAACCGGAGGAAGGACGGGCATTTGCAGAACCTGGCTGTCGGTTCCGTTTGCGATGTTGCCGTAAGCTCCCTGCAACTGAGCGCTGATCAGACCAACGGGGGTTTCCTCGTCAGTGGGGTCGAAGATGAGGAGGGTCTTGCCATTGACAGCCTTGACGCGGGCCATGAGGCGAGGATCGTTTTCACCCTCCGGCAATTCGATGGCGGTGATCATATGATTGCCAGCCAGGGATGGAGCGGCCGGATCGATGGTGCCGCGCTCACTGTCGACGTGCAAGTAATGGGCGCGGACGCCGATGGCCTGGAGCATGGAAATCAGCAGGGTGGTCTTGTCCTTGCAGTCGCCGTAGCGGTTGCGATAGATGTCGCCGGCGTAATGGGCCTGCCAGCCGCCGATGCCTTTGGCGACGATGAAATAGCGGATGTTTTTCTGGATGTAATCGGTGATGCGGCTGAGCTTGGTGTAGAGGTCAGGAGCGCCGGCGGTGAGCTCAAGAGTCTTGGCGGTAATCTCGGGGGTTGGATCGGGACGGTGTTCTTCCAGGTGCTCCTCCCAGAGGCCGATAGCGCGCCACTGAGCATCGGCGCCCTGGACGGCTGCGTCTCCCCACTTAATGGACATACGCGCGGCCAGCGCTCTCCAGGGGGGAGTGGAGTGGATGTTTTCGAGATCCAGGGCGGGCATATCCTTTATCTCCCAGCGGAGATGGTTGGAGCCCAGATCGATGGGTTTCACGGCGGGAAACTTGTGCCATGCCTCAGCGAAGCGGCCTCCGGGTGGAAGAACCAATTCCATCGCTTCGGAAACGATCGGGATTGGGGCCTGAATCTCCCAACCCTCTTCACTCATGTAGGGGTGGAGGTGCTCCTCCAATTCGCAGACGACGACGGCGCCGGGGTCGCTGGCGGGCGGATTGACGGTACGGATGCGCTCAGTGAACTGGAGGACGGGAGCGGCGTATGCCCCCATGTCCTTGAAGTCTGACTCCATGGCCTGAAACTGGCGTCCGTCGGGGGCGATGGTCCAGGAGCGGAAGTAGTCGAGCTTTTCGTCGATGTCGTACTCGACCTCGCAATGTGAGTAGTTCCGGCCCTGGGGCTTGAGGATGCGGACCGCCAAGCGTTCGCGCTCGACGGCGTGATTCTGCTCATCGACAGTGATGAGGTACTCGTCGAAGAGGACCACGGCGGGGGAATCCTTGGCGGAGGAGGGGGTGGGGATTTTGGCGGCGTCCACAGCCCATTGCGGGAGGTCCTGCTTATCCTTGCCAAGCCAACTGGCGAGGCTGGGCTTACACGCAAAAAGAAGAAGAGCGACCAGAAGAAAGCGAACTAGACAGGAAGAAAGCGAAAATTTCATGATCAGTTGCCTTTCGTCGCGGGAGGCGTTTTGGCGAGTACTAGCTGTGCCTGGTCAGCGGCAGCGATCTTCTGGTAGAAGTCGCGGAGGTCGAAGTATTCCTCGGGCTTGACGGTAGCGAAGGCGCGCGAGAAAACGCGGGCGATGGTGATCTGTCCGGGCTCGGATTTGGTCTTGGCGATCAAGGCCGCGTGGCCCTCCCAGGGGATCTTTGTGTCCAGGGGCGTGCTTTCGAAGGTCAGGTTGGCAGGCAGGTGATAAACGATCTGGTCGGTGATCTGGTCGGCATAATGCATATCGACAGGCTCCTGGCGTAGAACCTGATCGACAAAGGGGTGATGGCTGCGGGTCTGAAAGAAGAAGCCGGGGAGCAGGAGGCGTTTCGAGGTCGAGGAGCCGAGAGATCCACGCAGGCTAACGGTGGCTATGAGGTCGGCCTCGGGATCGTCGAGTCCCGCGAAGCGATCGATATGGGCCTCGACGCCATAGGGGACGACGAGCGCCAGCCCGCGGTCAAATTGCTTCTTAATCTCGCCCGGATCGAATCTCAGAGCAGTTTGACGCCAGCCGAGGGCCTGCTGGCCGGTCATGACAATGCTCAAGCTGCCGGTTATGGCACCATGCGCATCGAGGGTGATGTCGCCGGTGCGGAGAGTTTTGTTGTCGGTGTAGGCCTGGAGCGGGGAGGTAGCAGCACCACGGATGCCGGCGCCTTGACGGACGCCTGTTGCGCCGGTGTGTTTCCAATGCACCATCTGGAAGGGGCACATTTTCTCGCCAGGGTCGAGGACAATGTCTTTGCCGCCGGTGTTCAGGATGATGATGTCGTCATCCAACTGGTCAAAATAGAGGTAGCTTGGATCAAAAACGCTCCGGCTGCGATTAACGACTTTCATGTCATAGGCGGTGAGGCCCGCCGCGCGCAGCATGGCGAGATAGAGCAAGGCAATGTCGTTGCTGGAGCCGCTTTTCTGCGCCCATGTATCCTCGGCGCGCCGGGCCTCCTTCAAATTGAGCTGTTTTAGTTCTGATTCACTTTTCTTGCGGGAAAAGTCGGTGTTGTCGAGGGCCTGGACGGCCTTGTAGAGCTTTCTAGCCTTGTCCAACTCGGTGTCGCCGGGGGCAATGAGCGTTGCAACCGCTTCTTTGATGGATTTGGTAGGCTCGGCAAAATGATCCACGTCCTTTGTCCAGAGCTTGGTCTGGTCGGACCAGAAATCAGAGCCCTTACGGGCGCTCGTGTAATAGAACCTCACATGGGCGAAAAGGCTCTCATTTGGTGGCATCCACTCCTCGTCCGGGATCGGCTGGATGTTGTTCAGGTCAACGCTCAAAGTTTGCGCGGCTTTGTCGCTCTTAATTGGAGTTCCCGGCGGGAGCAAGGCCGACCAGAGGATGGAAGTAATTGGCGTCCGATGCGAATCGACCAGATGAGTTGTGGGCGCGAAAGGCAATCCAGGGAAGAATCCTTTGGCGGGGGTGAAGGAATAGTGCGCCTTGTGGACAAAGTAGCCACGCTGGATCTCCCAGAAAGGAGAGGAGAAGTGATAGTCGTCGTAGCGCATTTCAAAGCGATACTCGAGGATGCTGCCAACCTCGACGCTGGGCAGGTTGAAGACCTTGCGATTGACCTGTCTCTGATCGCCTTCCATGTTTGTCGTCTTAATACTTAACAAATCATCAGGCTTGCCGACGAGTGGAATGACGGTTCCGTCGGAGTGAATGGTGCGGGCCTTGATGTCAGTGATCTCAGTGTTGCCCTGAAAGTAAGGGAGCATGACGGTAGCCAGTTCCTTGCCTTTTTCCTGAAGAACCTTAGCGCGCACATAATAGCTGTAATAGTGCTGCGGATCGTTGGTGGTCTCCTCGATGTTGAGGTAGACAGCAGCGGCACCGGGAGCCAAGGGATCAGCGGTCATCTTGAGTTCTTCGTCAGTGGGCTGCTGGAACTGGGCGAGAAGGAGGGCGGGCGATGCGATGGCGAGGAGCAGGGGTAGGTGGCGTAAGAAAGCTGGAATCCGCATGAATTCATCCTTTCTTCAGGAGCAACAGAAAGCATAACGCACGAGTATCAAGATGCGATCAAATCAATTTCCTTTTTCCGCGGGAGGCGTTTTGGCGAGTACTAACTGCGCCTGGTCAGCGGCGGCTACCTTCTGGTAGAAACTGCGGAGGTCAATGTATTCCTCGGGCTTGGCGGTAGTAAAGGCTCGCGAGAGGGCACGGGCGATGATGATCTGGCCGGGGTCGGATTTGGATTTGGCAATCATGGCCGCGTGGCCCTCCCAGAGAACCTTTGCGTCCTGGGGCGCGCCTTCAACGGTCAGGTTGGCAGGCAAGTGATAAGTGATCTGGTCAGTGACCTGATCGGCAAAGTGCATATCCACGGGTTCGAGGCGCTTTTCCTGATCGACAAAGGGATGGTGGCCGCGGGACTGAAAGAAGAAGCCGGGGAGGAAGAGACGTTTTGAGGTAGCGGAGCCCAGCGAGCCATGGACCTTCACCATGGCCATGAGGTTGACTTCGGGATCGTCGAGGCCGAGGAAGTGATCGATATGGGCCTCGACGCCCTCGGGGACAATGGACCCAAGCCAACGGTCGAACTGCATTTTGAGTTCGTCCGGATCGATTCTCAGGGATGTCTGGCGCCAGTAGAGGGCCTCCTGGCCGACCATGACAAAGCTCAAGCGGCCGGTGATGGCGCCGTGCGCGTCGAGGGTGATGTCGCCGGTGCGGACAATTTTGTTGGCGGTGAAGGCCGGCTCGGGCGTCGTTCCAAGGCTACGGATGTGGTCGCTTTGACGGATTCCGGTGGCCCCCGAATGCTTCCAGTGCAGGGTCTGGAAGGGGCACATTTTCTCACCGGGATCGAGGAGAATTTCCTTGCCGGCGATGTTGACAAAGACGAGGTCGTCATCCAACTGGTCAAAATCGAGGTAGCCGAGAGCGAAAACGCGCACACTGCGATCGGCGACTTTCATGCCGGAGGCGGAGAGGCCCGCGGCGCGCAGCATGGCGAGGTAGAGCAGGGCGATGTCCTGACTGGAACCGCTCTTCTGTGCCCAGGTATCCTCGGCGCGCCGGGCGGCCTTCAAATTGAGCTGCTTGAGTTCGGATTCGCTTTTTTTGCGGGAAAAGTCGGTGTTGTCGAGGGCCTGGACAGCCTTGTAGAGCTTTTTAGCCTTGTCTAGCTCGGTGTCGCCGGGGGCAATGAGCGTTGCAACCGCTTCTTTGATGGATTTGGAAGGCTCGGCGAAATGATCCACTTCCTTTGACCAGTGCTTGGCCTCTTCGATCCAGAAATCGCCTCCGTTGAGGGCGCTCATGTAATAGAACTTCACATGATAGAGCAGGCCCTGGATGGGCGGCATCCACTCCTCGTCCGGAATGGCGGGGATGTCAGTCACCTCAACGTGGTAAACCCCCGCCGCATCATTCTGCACAGTGACGCCTGGGGGAAGGACGGGCCACCAGATGAGGGAATTGACCGCGCGGCCACGCGCATCGACGAGAAACATAGTTGTCGCACGCTGGCTGCCAGCCAGGAAAGCCTTGAAGGGAGTGAAGGAGTAGCGCGCATGGTGGACGAAGTAGGGACGCTGAATCTCCCAGGTGGGCGAGGAGAAATGCTCGTCGTCATAACGAAGCTGATAGCGATATTCGAGGATGCTACCGACTTCGACGCTGGGCAGGGTGAAGACCTTGCGGCCGAATTGCAACTGATCGCCATTCTTTGATGTTGTTTTGGCGGTCAAAAGATCTTCAGGCTTTCCGACGAGCGGAATGACGGTTCCGTCGGAGTGAATGGTGCGGGCCTTGATGTCAGTGACCTTGGTGCTACCGGAGATATAAGGAAGCTCGACGGTGGCCAGTTCCTTGCCCTTTTCCTGAAGGACCTTGATACGGATATAAACGCTCTGGTAGTGGAGCGGATCGTTGGCGATCTCCTCGACATCAAGGTAGACAGCAGCGGCGCCGGGAGCCTTGGGATCAGCGGTCATCTTGAGTTCTTCGTCGGTGGGCTGCTGGAACTGGGCGAGAAGGAGGGCGGGTGATGCGATGGCGAGAAAAAGGGATAGATGGCGCACGAAAGCGGGAATCCGCATGAGTCTTTCCTTTGCTTGCAGACGGCTAGAGCCCTGTTGCAAACGGTGCGATTGAATGCAGAGATTCTACATCGGGGGGAAAGGGGCGTCGAGGAGGGTTTCTTGTCAGTGAGTACTATCCTTGCGGAAAACTGCGGGTCCGTCCTTCCACTGCCCACCCCAGCGCACAAAGAGTGCGCGCCGGGGACTGCGGTTCCGCGGCGCTTTGCTCCTGGTGAACGGGGAGGGATCAAATCCGGGGTTTTGAACAAATCAGCAAGTTAGCCACCGCTTCGCGGTGATAGCGGGTTAGCAAGTTAGCGGATTTATGCAACTGGCGGTGTCTTCCTGCCCTAGTTCTCTGACCGGATAGTTCAACTTCAAGGAGTCAGAGACCTAGTCGGTGGGATGGCGGGATTCGGGGACTGCGGTTCTGCGGCGCTTTGCTCGTGGTGAACGGGGAGGGATCAAATCCGGGGTTTTGAACAAATCAGCAAGTTAGCCACCGCTTTGCGGTGATAGCGGGTTAGCAAGTTGGCGGATTTGTGCGACTGGCGGCGTCATCCTGTCCTAGTTCTCTGACCGGATGGTTCAACTTCAAGGAGTCAGAGACCTAGTCGGTGGGATGGCGGGACTCAAGGAGGGAGGCGACAAGGGCTATGGGGAGGCCAACTACGTTGAAGTAGTCGCCTTCGATGCGGGGAATCCAACGGGCGGCGCGGCCCTGGATGGCGTAGGCTCCGGCTTTGTCCATGGGTTCGCCGGTGGCGATGTAGTCGGCGATGTCTTCGTCCGATAATGCGAGGAAGTGGACGGCGGTGACTTCGGCGGCTACTTCAGTGGAGGTTTCAGTGACCAGGGCGACGCCAGTGATGACGCGGTGAGTGCGTCCGGAGAGGAGACGGAGCATACGGGCGGCGTCAGCGGGGTCTTCGGGCTTGCCGAGGATGTGGTCGTCGAGGGTGACGGTGGTGTCAGCGCCGAGGACGCAGAGGGAGGGGATGAGGCGGCGATTGAGGGGCGTGGCTTTCCACCCTTTTCGCAAAGAACGCGAACAGGATGGGGCACCCTGGAGTTCGTTGTAGACGGCCTCGGCTTTTTCGCGGGCGAGGCGGGTGACGTAGGCGATGGGGTCTTCGTTGGGGATGAGGTCTTCTGGGATGTGGGCGGGGTGGACCTCGAACGAGAAGCCGGCTTGGGCGAGGAGTTCGCTGCGGCGGGGGGATGAGGAAGCCAGGATCAGCATATTGAGATTATTGCAGGGCGTGGGGGCAGAGAATAGCGAGCCAGCGAGTCAGCTGGCCCGCTGGGGTGGTTAAGCGGTAAGGCCGGTTTGGAAACCGGAGGGGGTGGCGAAACCCCAGGCCATGGCAGGGGTGTTGTGAGCAAGGCCGAAGCGGCCGTCGGGCCCGAGGAGGATGATGCCGCCGTGGCCGCCAAGACGGTTGAAGAGGTAGGCGATGGCTTCGCGGGCGGCTAACTCGGGGGCGGCGCCGCTGGCAACGCGGTCGGTGGCCCACTTGCCGAGGACCAGCTTCATGATGGGCTCTCCCCAGCCGGTGAGAGAGACGGCGGCGGAGAGATTGTCGGCGTAGCAACCGCAGCCGATGAGGGAAGAGTCGCCGACGCGGCCAGGAGTCTTGTTGAGGGTGCCACCGGTGGAGGTGCCGGCGGCGAGGTTGCCTTGGGAGTCGAGAGCAACAGCGCCAACGGTATCGTGGGACCACTTCGTGGGGTTCTCGAAAGGCTTCGTGGGGACTCCGGTCTTCCACCCCACCGACAAAGACCCGTCGCTGGGGACCCCGGTTTCCGGACTCTTGTCGTCGAAGAAGTCTGGATCCAGGGGGGTATCCAGGCCGGAGAAGGTGTTGTCGCCGAGACCGGCGGCCTCACGGATCTTGGCATGGGCGAGGCGCTCGCGCTCACGGTCCAGGACCAACTCGGCATTGTCGATGAGGGGCATCCCGAGGGATTGGGCAAACTGCTCAGCGCCGACGCCGACGAAGTAGACGTGAGGACTCTTTTCGAGAACCAGGCGGGCAGCCTGAATGGGATTGCGGAGATGTTCTACGCAAGCCACGCCGCCAGCCTTCATGCGGCCACCGTCCATGAGGAGCGCGTCGAGCTGAACGCGTCCGTCGGAGGTAAGAAAACTGCCACGGCCGGTGTCGAAGGTGGGGTCATCTTCGAGGACGGTGACGGCGGCCTCGACCGCATCGAGAGAAGAACCGCCGCGAGTAAGAAGGGCGTAGCCGGCTTCAAGCGCGTTGCGGACGCCGGCTTCATGAGCAGCCGCCGCGTCAGCGGGGATGGCCCAAGCGCCACCGTGGACTAAAAGAGTGGGAGCATGCAAGGCTGATTTCGTCACTAGAATATCGTAGAAC
Organism: uncultured Occallatibacter sp.; assembly: GCA_964420185.1. Lineage (GTDB taxonomy): Bacteria > Acidobacteriota > Terriglobia > Terriglobales > Acidobacteriaceae > Telmatobacter. The sequence goes on from CAYQSI010000010.1 coordinate 31,338, forward strand.
ATCTGGCGGGGGGAGCGCGGGAGCCCTCAATCTGGCAGGGGTTTGTTCCTCTTTCGATCTCGTGTCAAAGAATGGGAGTTGGAGATATACGTGTAAGTGGTTGAAACAAAGGGAGAAGGATGGGGTATTGAGGGTTGCAGGGAATTTAGGGGAGATTCGCTAAGCTAAGTACATTCAATGAGAGTCAGAGCAGCACGGGGAGAGCGGGTGGACGTTTTGACCTTAGCGAAGGGCCGCAGATGGATGTGACGGAAGCGGCTGAACAGGCTGCGGAAAAAGGCCTGGATTTTATCCGAACATCCGAAATACATCCCTCAGGGCCTGAAGGCCTCATTGATTTTGCGGCATTTACGGCACGACTGAAGTCGTGCCCTTTCAAAACGACGAGTTTTTCCGCAGCCTGTAAAGCCCCGACCTACCAGTCGTGCCCTGATACAAAGCGGCTTTATGAAACACGTTTTACGAACTTTTCCGCAGCGTGTGAAGGCAAAATGGCCGGGGCAGGACAAACTCTTGAAGCGATCAGGGGATTTTTCGAGTTAAGGCGGAGCAGCGAAAGACGGTGCAAGTCGGCTTCCTTTGAAAAAACGAAGCCGCAGCGCCTTCGCGGCGCCTGATGAGACCAATTCGGCAGATGCAGGGGCGATTCCATGGCGGAATCGCCCCTTTCCTTTTTACGGAGAGCAAGGCCGTGGAATGGCGGGACGGGCGGGGTTCGGAAATGTGCGTAACAAGTGCAGCGAGTTAGCTCCCGCTTCGCGGGGATAGCGAGTTAGCGGAGTTAGCGAATTTCCACGATAGACCGGAATCCCCGGGACACGAAGTTTGTGTGCTGGGGTGGAGACCGTGGTTCGGCCTACAGTTCATTACTCCTGAAGACAAGACTTGGCGGGGATGACGGCAGAGAGGACGGACTCTTTGCGGTACTTCCAGGAAGAAAGAAGAGAGACGGATGAAGCTCACGAATCACAAGGGTTTGCGCGCCGGCAGATGGATGGGGCTGTTGTTAGTAGTGGTGTGCCTGATGGGGATGGGCAGCGGGGCCTACGCACAGGCGATCAGCACGACGACGGTTCAGGGGACGGTGTATCTGGCGAACGGCCAGCCCGGCACAGGGACACTGGTGGTGAGCTGGCCATCGTTTACAACGGCGAATGGTCAGTTGGTTGCCGCCGACAGTACGACGGTGGCGATTGCGCCGGACGGATTTGTAAGCGTGAATCTGGCTCCTAACTTGGGAGCGACGCCGGCGGGGCAGTATTACACAGCGGTTTACTACCTGAGCGACGGGACGACAAACACCGAGTATTGGATGGTGCCAGTGGGGGCGCAGGCGACCTTGGGGCAGGTGCAAGCGCAGTTGATGCCGGCGGCGCAGGCCGTTCAGGCGGTGAGCAAGGCATATGTGGACCAAGCGATTGCAGGGGTTTCTGAAAGCCTGCTGACGGCGTCCGGCGGGACGTTGAGCGGGCCGCTGACCTTGAGCGGAGATCCGACACAGCCATTGCAGGCGGCGGACAAGCACTATGTGGATGAGACGTTTGCACTAGCTGTACCGCAGGCGGGCGGAAGCATGACGGGAGCTTTGGCAACGCCGGCAGTGAATGGAGTGGAGTCTCCGGCGACGGGAAGCCCGCAGACGACACTGCAAGCGGCGATGAGCGCGGCGGGGAGCAATGGAGCGGTGGAGATTCCGCCGGCTTATGCGGGGACGGATGGATTCAATAATCCGAACGGCGTGTACGTGGCCGATTTGCGGCAGGGAAGCTCGCAGCAGTTTGAGCGCAGCGTGAAGGAATTCGGCGCGGTGTGCGATGGGAACACGGACGACACCAACGCGCTGCAGTCGGCGTTGAACTATGCCGAGACGCACGGGGTGGCATTGACGATTCCGCAGGGAACCTGCAAGACGCGGACCCTGATCTGGCATGGAGAGTCGATCGGCGGGATGGGCAAGCAGGTGTCCGCACTGATGGGCTTTCCCGGACAGGATGTGCTGTTGACGATGACCGACAGCGCAAACCTGCTGTCCTACACGCGGATTCACGATCTGACGATCTATGTAGATCAAAGCCAGGATGTATCTTGCTCGGCGGCCAAGGGGCTAGCACCGGCGGGAAGCTGCGCGCAGAATCGACCGCTGGAGAGCAACTCGATTTTTTCGCCAAGCGGGAACGGGCTGACCGGAACAGCAGGAAGCGGAACGGCGTGGGCGGTGGGCAATTGCGCGATTGCGATGCCGGCGACCACCGGAGCAGGCGGAAATGGGCTGAAGGTGGCGGAGCTCGAGAACCTGGAGATTGCGGCGACGGGCGCGGACCCTATGGCTGCGCAGTATTCAGGCGCGCACTCGACGCACACTTGCGGGTTGTATCTGGCGCAGTGGCCGCAGTGGAGCGAGTTTCGGAACATCGATATTCGCGGGCTGAATACGGGGATAGCAATTCCAGCTCTTTTCGGAACGACTCCAGCAGGATTAACCGCGGATTCAAATCGTTGGCAGAACATCACGATTCAGGCGACGCACGGGTTTACGACAGCGGCGGGCTCGAACAACGTGCTGGATAACTTGGTGGTGATAGCGGGAAATTCAGCGGCGACCGGCGAGCCGCCTACGGGCGTGGTGCTGGATTTTGCGGGAACGCAACAGGGCTGGACGGTACGGAATTCCGTAGTGCTGCCAGCGTGGAACGCAGTGCAACCGGTACTGACTGTGACCGCAGTTGGCGGGGCGGTGACCGGGGTGGCGGTGGGTTCGCAGGCCGGACTGGGGTTTGATCCGTATGGAGCGCAGGTTCCGTTGGCGTTCAGCGGGAGTTGCACAGCGCAGGCCGTAGGCAATGTAACGAGCAACGGAGCAATTGGGACGGTCACGGTAACGTCGGGCGGGGTGGGGTGTTCGGGAACGACGACGGCGAGCGTGAATGTGGCTGGGACGTGGGACACAGCCGCGCCCGTAAACCTGATTGCCGGGCAGAATATGACGTTCTATGGCGGAAATCTTCTGAAGGGCAACGGAGGATACACGGTTTGGAACGCGGCAGGCTCCCAGAGCTATGGAACGCAGTTGGACGGCGGCGGCGGGAGATTGCCGAGCGGAGGAACTTATGCGGCGCTGGTGGCAAACAACCCGCTAGGAAGCGCATATCCGGTAGATCAGTTTCCAGGCGCGGACTTTGGGGCCAAGTTACAGGCATGTATCAGCGCGTTGAACGCGAGTTATGGCGGAACGTGCGATGCACGGAATTTCACAGGGAATCTATCGATGGGATCGAACCTGACGATAGCGACAGCGAATGCGACCGTACTGCTGCCGTGCGCGACGATTTCGACGGCTAATCAGGTGATTGTGACGGCGGGAACGAGGAATGTGTCGCTGCGCGGGTGCGCCATGCGCGGCGCGAGCACGGCGAGTGGAAGCCAGGGCGGCACGGTGTTTCTGTACTCAGGAGCAAAAGCGATGGTGCAGGTGGGAGATACAACCTATGCTGCGGATACGCTGGGTTTCCACCTGGACAATGTGGTGATAAATACAACGGCCGCAAGCAATGCAACCGTGCAGGGACTGGCAGCCTACCGCACACAGGAAATGGAGCTGGAAAGCTTGTATTTCCTGGGTAACTCGAACCAGACCGGCATGACACTGGATGGGACCGGGAATTATACGGGGGGAACATTCCTCGACAACGAGTTCACCGGATTCCAGACAGCGGTGAATGCCATCGGGCACCAGATATCGAACCCTGCGACGACCGATTGGATGAACGCGAGCACGTTTGTGCGGTTGCACATTGATTGCCCGACGAGCGGGGGAAGCCCCATCAGCGGGAGTTATGGAATCAACCTGCAGCAGGGTGATGGAAACACGTTTACCGGAGGAGATATAGAAGGATGCTCGACGGCATTGCACCTGGGGCCGAACGCGCAGAATAACACGATTGTAGGGCTGAGGAACGAAAACTCGACCAATCAGGTTGTGGCGGATGCGGGCAGCCAATACAACAACTGGATGACGGGCGGAACGATGTTAGCCGGGCAGTTGACTGACAACGGCACACGCAACAGCTTCTTCGATACTTATCACCGGAGTTTCAACGGACTGAATGGCGATTGGTACGGGAGCCAGAAGGACGCCACAGTTACCAACCACTATCGGCTTGGAATCGGAGCAGGCAACGAGCGCGGATTGCTGGACCGCTATCAAACCGACTATGGATACCGGTGGACGATGGGCTTGAGCGACGCGACGGCCGGCGAGCAGTTCTACCAGATTCTGGATGAGTTGAATAATGTGTACCGCGTCTCGATCGGACAGTATAACAACGGCCAATCGAGCACTAACAACCAGACGGTGATCAATGCGGCAGGAGCAGGCGCGGTAGTGCTGAACGGCTCAAACAACGCGGGGACCGGCGGGGTGGTGATCGGGTCAGGCGGCGCGAACGAAACCACTGTGGCAACGATCAGCAATGCCGGGGACGCGCAGTTCAACGGGATGCTGCAGGTGGGGGGCACTTCAACTTTTACAGGGACAGCTACGGTCAAGAACCAGGCCGATGCGGAGATTGATGCGACTCTGTGGGCGGGATTGACGACAAGCCAGAAAGAGTCGTTCATCTACAAAGACTGGAACGGCAACAGCCAGTGGTACATGATGAAGGACGGGAGCAATAACTGGGCGCTGAGTTCAGCTATAGGCGGTCTGGACAGCTTCAAGGCATACCAAAGCACAAACAGCGGCGATACCTACGTCGATGCATCGAACGCTTCCGGGGCAGTGCGCATCAACTACGAACCTGGATCGGGGGCTCAGTTCAAAGTATATGGAGGGAACAGCAGCACTCTCTATGCCTCCTTCACCGGACCAACATCGATTCAATTTCCGGGGATTGCGGCGAGCAGCGGTCATAACTGCCTGCAAATCGATAACTCTGGATATATCACCAATACCGGGACAACCTGCGGAACAGGAAGCACCAACGGCACGGTCAACGCCGGGACCAGCGGGCAGATAGCCTATTACAACGGTGCAGGGACAGTACTGTCCGGAACAAGCACGGTTTCAATTGCGGCGGGAGGGACCGGGTCTTCGACGGCTTCAAGCGCGCTGACAAACCTGGGTGGGGCTGCGCTGGCGGGCGCGGCGTTTACGGGAGCGGTGAGTGCGCCGGCTATGTCTGCGAAGAATAGCGCCAGCATCGGGCCACGCTACGACGTGACGCAGTATGGCGCAGTGGGCAACGGCTCGACCGATGATACGGCTGCGGTTCAGGCGGCTTTCAATGCTTGCTACAACGGTGGGACGGTTCCTTATGGCGGCGTGGTGGAGTTTCCGGGGAACAAAACCTACATTGTCTCCTCCACGATCAACGGCCATAACTCCTGCCAGGTGGAGGGCGTCGTTGGTAACTACACGGTGGCGAACGCACCGCCTAAACTCGCATGGAACGGCGCGGCTGCGGGAACGGTTTCGACCATCACCGCTTACAGCATCACGTCGAACGTGGCGACCTTTACCGCCGCGAACAGTCTGACCGTGGGACAGTTCGTCGATATTGAGGGGCTGACTACCGGCTTCTATCTGAATCGCGCTATCTTGCAGGTGACCACGGCTTCAAGCACTCAGTTCACGGCGACACTGCCCTTTGGCTGGGCTAATGTCGGTTCGACCTCCGACTCCGGTACGGCTACCACAGCCAACGTCATGCTGGCCTTCGACTCCAATGCCCGGTATCAGCAGTCGATCAGTAATATGATGCTGTTGCCTGTGGCGCCCTTGGCGAGCAAGACGCTGCAAGTGGCCGCTTACTTCGGTTCTCGCGTGGACACCGGGACGCACATCCTCAACGTTGAAGCGGACAACGCGAGCGAGTATGGGTTCTACTTCGCAGACGGCGGAATCAATGTCGATTTCGACAAAGGATGGCGCTGCGATGGAGCGGGACTCTCCTGCATTTATTGGCGCGTGGGCGGGATCGATAACCTGAAGATCGCCAACGGTACGGTGGACAACAACTCCGGCGCGCAGATGACGGCGAGCGGCGGCGCTTTAATGCTGGACGATGGAGCTTGCAACGCCAACGATTCGATGTTGCTGTCTTCAAGCCACATGGATTTCGAGGTTAACTCGACCATTACTTCCGGCCTGGGAGTTTATACGTTCTATGACTGCCCTTCGAATAACGGAGTGGAATCATTCTACGTTTCGCTGGATGCGAACAGGGTTGGTGGGGCTGGATTTTATACTGCGGGATTCAACTTCCCGACCATCGTCATGTCTCCCGCGAATGACGCGGCGCTGGGGTTGACGGTCATCAACGGGGAGTTCGAGAGCGGTTCCGGGCCGAACAATTCTCCGCGCTGGGTTGGGTTGCCACAGTTACAACGGGACGATGCTTACGGGTATACAGGCCGGATTCCGTTTCTGAGTTTTGCTCCGGCGCTTGCAAGCGCGGGTTTGTCATCGAGTAATAAAACGCCAATTAGCCTGATTGACGATGTGCAGATTAGCCAACTGTGGCAGCATGGTGTGGCGGCTTCGGCCTTTCTCTACTCGGACACAGCTTTTGCAGCGATGCCCAACGGAACGACACTGTTCGCTGGCCAGATCCTTGCGCCTCCCAGTTACTGGAAGGGCGCGGCTGGGAAACGATATGCCCTTGACGTGGTGTATCAGACAGGAACGACAGGAACTCCGAACAGCGGGGCCACCACCTGCACGGGCACCACTGCGGGCACTCTGACTTGTAGCAGCGCTACCGACTTATCGGTAGGTCAGAGGGTCGCGATCGGGACCGATACAAACAAGAACATCAACTACGTGGATGCGACGAATCCGAGCGCGGTGCTGGTTTACGTTGGATGGCTTGCGCAGAATTATACGACGGCTACTGCTCTCTCGTTCTCCGCGCCGGTGCTTGGTCCAGAGATGCAGATGCCTACGAAGTCTTTCGCGATTCCTACGGCGCTGACCTGGAGCCAGGGTGACTATCTGCAAAACTCCGGCGCGGTAGCAAATGGAATTGCGGGATGGGTCAATGTGGTTGCGGGCACGCCGGGAACGTGGGCCGGGATTCCGCTGGGTAACGCCAGTGGGCTGCTGAATCTATCTCAGATATTCGGCACGTCCAGCACTAGCCCGGTGTGCCCGAATGGAACGGGCGGAACACTCACCACAGTTGGATGCGTGAGTGGTGGGAGTAGCGGTGTAACAAGCATTAACAGCAACACCGGCGCGTTCACCTTCAATGGCGCCGGGGTGAGCTGCACCGGGACTACCTGTTCTTTCACCGGCGGTACAGGCAGCGGCACGGTGCAGAGTGGTACGGCCTACTCTCCGGCGTACTATCCTTCGGGCGGTGGAACGGTAGTGGCTGGTGTGACTCCGTTCAGCGGCCTTGCATGGTGGTCAACGAGCGCGGCTCCGGCTCAGGCGACGGCGGCGCAGATCGTGGGCGCCATCGGCTCGACAGCAGTTACCAATGCAACCAACGCAGCCAATCTATCCAACGGCGCAGTTGGCTCACTGCCGTATCAGAGCGCGGCGGGTGCGACAGCCTTTGTCGCCAGCCCCACGACCAGCGGCCACACGTTTGTGCCAGCTTGGCAGCCGAGCGGCTCGGCTATCGCGCCAGGAGCCGTTGATGTCAGTACCTTGAATGTTAATTCGGCGGCCACAGCAACAGCTCTGAGCGCAGCTTCCGCGCTACCCAACGGCACGACAAGCACTACGCAGGCCACAGCAGATACCAGCACGGATCTAGCTACAGATGCTTTCACTCATAACGTAGCCTATCCGGTTGCCAATACGACCTTCACGACCAGCACGGCGAGCGTAGCGGCGAACACCTGTAACTCTACCGTGCAGGTTGCCATGAGTGGAGTAACAACCAGCATGACCTTCCTCATCACTCCTAGCGCAGACACAAGCGGCGCAACGGGGTGGGGTAGCACCGGAGGTTTAATTCTGGATGTGTGGCCCACTGCGGGCTATCTTAACTACAAGATTTGCAACCAGACTGCGACGGCCATTTCTTTACCCAGCGCGGTGACGTTCAACGCGGGAGCGAGATAGCATGAAAAGACTCTTCGCACTTTTGGCGCTTCTTCCCTTGCTCGCGGCTGGCGGCGGGCAATACACGATTCCATGGCACACCGGAGCTAATGCGGCCACGGCGAGCGGTGGTTGTCCTTTCACGGACAGCTTTCCCGGCTCAGGAGCACTCAGTTCTACTTGGAGTGTTAATTCCGTAGAAACCAGCGGCGGCTACTCATTAGTGCAAGCGTCCGGTGTCGCTCAGGCATCAGCCACAGGTATCCATGCGACTGAAACTGTAACAAGCGGAAGTTGCTCGTTCCTGGAGGATCAGTATGCACAAGCGGTTGTGAAGGCCCTCGATAGCTCCAGCGCAGACGGAGTATCTGTTGCTGTGTTGATGTCTTCGGCAGGGAACGGGTATCGCTTTGTAGCTTTCGGAGGCGGGGCGGCTCCACAGATAATCCGTGACACGGCTGGATCAGGCACCAGTATAGCTTCGAGTTGCGGAAGCACAGTAGCAGTAGGAAAGACGATACAGTTGGCGGTAACTGGGAGTGGTAGTGGTCAAACATTGACGGCCTATGTAAATGGGACACCTGTTTGTTCTGTTGTTGATTCCACTTACACCTCGGGTTACCCAGGTATGCGCATCGGTGGAACTAATGCGACAAATGTCAATCAGATGGAACTTGGAAGTTTTCAGGCAGATTAAGGAGGCAACATGAGTATCGCTTTAGCAACGCCCTTTTCGATCAGCGGGCCAAGCACTACGTCAGAAACAGACGCATTTGCTGCGGCAACTCGATATGACATTGACACTGTGGGCCAGACCATCACGATCTGGCTTCCGTGCGGCTCGGCGGTCACGAGCGGCGGCAAGACAACCAGCTTCGCGCCAGGGCCGCAAGCGCCGACGCTGACAGTGGAGTTCTCACTAGGGAGCAGCACATGGAGTGCAAGCAACGGGCAGAGCGGGACGCTGACGGCTGACCAGATCGCAACGGTTCAGGCGATGCTTGCCGGAGTCAACGCGGCTGTCCGTAACCAGGCCGAGGCTTCCGTGCAAAGCATGGGGATTCTGGCCGGTACGAATGTGCCGTGGTAGAGAGCCGGCGCGGGCCGGTACGCGGAATCTCGGGGGAAGCAAGACCGCTTCAGAGGCGAGTTTGGCTCCTGCTTCCCGTTGATTGCTGTTGCAATTCGCCGCGCGAGCCTGAGCGCTCAGGCAGAGAGATGTTTAGCGATGAGTTTCCATGGGGGCGGATCAGGCGTTTCGCTTACCCGGTTGAAATGAGGGGGCCGTGGAGGGAACAACGGAAGGATGCGCGGCAGTTGCGGAGGAAAGGCTTCTGCGCCCGGAGGAACTGGACCGGGAAGAACTGGTGCGGTATGGGGGGATTCTGGACCAGCGTCCGGCGAGCTTGGGGGGGCGGAGCGTGGGGATGGCGCTGGCTGAGCAGCTTCTGCTGGTGAGGACGCGGGAGGGATGGACGGCACCGCTGAAGGCGAATGCGGCGCAGTGGGCCTTCGAGCGGCGGCGGGGCGAGCGGAATATCGTGCTGAAGGCGCGGCAACTGGGACTGACGACCTGGGCGGCGGCGCGGTTCTTTCTGAAGACGATCACTCAGCCGGGAACACTGACGCTGGAAGTGGCCCATACGCAGGAGGCTGCCGAAGAGATTTTTCGGATTGTGCACCGGTTTCTGGATTGGCTGCCGGAGGAGTTGCGTGAAGGGCCTTTACGGACTTCGCGGGCCAATGTGCGGCAGATCGTTTTCCCGGAGATGGATGCACAGTACAGAGTTGTATCGGCGGGAGATCGGAATGCGGGGCGGGGATTGACGGTGCAGAACCTGCACTGTTCGGAACTGGCACGGTGGCCGGGCGACCCGGCGGAGACACTGGCGGGGCTGCGGGCGGCGATGGCGCCGGGTGCGGAGCTGATTTTGGAATCAACGCCAGACGGGGTGGGCGGATGCTTCCACGAAGAGTGGCAGAAGGCCGGCGAGACGGGGATCGTACGGCACTTTTTCCCCTGGTGGATGGAACGGCGGTACCGGGGCAAGGCGGTGGACGCAGCGAGCCTGACCGAAGAGGAGCAGGAACTGCGGACGCGGAAACGACTCGATCTGGAGCAGATTGGCTTTCGGCGGCAGGTGCGGGCGGATTTCCGTGGGTTGGCGCGGCAGGAGTACGCAGAAGACGAAGAAAGCTGCTTTCTGGCCAGCGGGGATTCGGTCTTTGAGCTTTCAGCAATCGAGGCGCGATGGGCAACGATGACGGCCCCGTCGGAAGTACGGCACAACGGGGATCTGGAGATTTGGCTGCCGCCGTTGAAGGGCAAGGAGTACCTGGTAGCGGTGGACCCTGCGGGCGGCGGAAGTGAGGGCGACTATTCGGCGGCGCAGGTGATAGAGCTAGAGACGGGGTTACAGTGCGCGGAGTTTGCCGGACACGTGGGAGGGTTGGAACTGGCGCGGCTGGTGACGGGCCTGGCTACGGAGTACAACCAGGCGTGGCTGGTGGTGGAGAGGAACAACCACGGCAGCGGAGTTCTGGCGCTGATCGAGACAGTGTGCGGCTACGGACGGGTTTATCGGCAGGGAGGACAAGCGGGTTGGCTGACCACGCAAATGAGCCGGCCGGCGGCGTTGGGGCGGCTGGATGCGGGGTTGGTGGAGAAACCGGAATGCTTCCAGAGCCGGCTGCTGCTGGCCGAGTGCCGGAGTTTTGTGAGGTTGCCGAACGGTGGAACAGGAGCGCGTCCGGGAACGCATGACGATCGGGTGATGGCGATGGCGATCGGGCTGGGGGCAAGGGCGGAAATGCTGGCCACTTGCGGTGGGGCCAACTTTCACATTGGACGAAACTAATTATGAGAAGGCTGATTCAGGTTCGCGGTTTCCTACCCTTTTCGCCAAGAACGCGAAAAGGATGGGGCACGGAGATTTTGGGTGGTACGGGGTTTTGGATAAGAGCAGCAAGTTAGCCCCCGCTGAAGCGGGGATAGCGAGTTAGCAGGTTAGCGGATAGCAAGGGGACAAGGTGTAGCGGCTGGGAAATGATCGAGAGGCTGGCGGAAAATTCCTTGAAAGTGGGATGGGGTGCGGAGGATTTTGGCTGGAGAGCTTAGAATTCGATTGAGGTTGTGAACGAGGCGGGGGAACGGGCTTGGCGGTTCTGGCGGTGCAGCATATCCGGCGGATGCGGGGCGGCGCGCAGGGCCAGTTGATGCTGGGCGCGGATGGCCACGTCTACGTGGTGAAGTTTCAGAACAACCCGCAGCATATCCGGGTGCTGGCCAACGAGTTTTTGGCCTCGCGGCTTGCGGCGGCTGCCGGACTGACGGCGCCGGAAGTGGAATTGGTGGAGGTTTCGAGCTGGCTGGTGGAGAATACGCCGGAGCTGGAGATAGATCTGGGCAGAAGCCGGGTGCGCTGCCATGCGGGCTTGCAGTTTGGATCGCGGTTTGTGGGTGGTCTGATGCCGGGGCAGGTGGTGGATTATTTGCCCGAGGAACAGATGGCCGAGGTAAGGAACCTGGGTGAGTTTGCCGGCATCCTGGCGCTAGACAAGTGGACGGGAAATGCCAACGGACGGCAGGCGGTCTTTGCGCGCAAACAGCGGGAGCGGCGCTACCGGGCGGTCTTCATCGACTACGGGTATTGCTTTCACGCCGGAGACTGGACGCTCGAGGATCTTCCGCTGCGCGGGGTCTACTATCGCAACGATGTTTACCGGGGGATTACTGGATGGGAGTCGTTTGAGCCGTGGCTGACACGGCTGGAGACGATGGCGGCGGAGACGGTGTGGGCGGCGGCGAATGAAGTTCCTCCGGAGTGGTATGGCGGCGACCTGAGCGAGATGGAGGCGCTGGTGGAAAAACTGCTGGCGCGACGGAGCCGGATTCGGGAGCTGATTGAAGGCTTCGGAAGGTCGGATCGGAAGCCATTTCCAAAATGGGTGGGGATGGGAAAGAAAATCGGGGATGAGGGTTGGCAGGATGCAAGGTGGGGTAGCATCGAAGGAAGAGTGATGTAGAAGGGGCGAAAGCCAGCATGAATGGTGGGAATGAGCGGCGGGCATGCGAGTTTCAACTGCTCCGGTATGTGCCGGACGCGGTAAGGAACGAGTATGTGCATATCGGGGTGATCCTGCGTGAGCAGGGTAGCCGGGAGCCGGCGCAGGTGCAGTTTACCCGCGACTGGCGCCGTGTGCGCTGCCTGGATCCGGATGCCGACACCGCGCTGCTGGAAGGGATGGAGAGCGAACTGCGGAAGCGCTTCCAGGAAGAGCCCGATGGGAAGTTGATGCGGCTGCTTTCCGAAGCACTCTCATTGAATGTGCAGATGACGGAACCCAAGGCTTATCTGGCGGAGAGCCTTCCGGCGGGAATGGAAGAGTTGATGCGGCTTTATGTGGAGCCGCCACCCAGAGCGCGCGTCTCGCGGTTGAGCGGACGGGCGGCAATCCAGGCGAAGATGCGGACAGAGTTCGAGCGGGCTGGGGTATGGGATTTGCTGAGGAAGAAGATCGCGGCCTCGGAGTACACGCGGCCGGGAGACCCGCTGCGGATCGACGTGGGGTACAGGCCGAATGGGGTAATCCGGATGTTTCATGCGGTGAGTCTGGAACCGGGCGTGGAGATGGCCAAGGTGCTGGCCTTTTCTTCGGCGGGACTGAGGGCCGGCGTGGAGCGGGTGGAGAAGGCACAACTGGAGCTGACCGCGGTGATTGAGCCCGCGGCAAAGCTGGGAGCGACAGACGAAGAGCCGGAACGGCTGGAGATGTACCGGTTTGGCGTGGAGACGATGGAAGAGCACCAGATTCGGGTGCTGACGACGTCGGACCTGGGCCGGGTGGCGGAGACTGCACGGCGGGAACTGCGGGTGTGAGGGCGAGCTGAAAGCTCGCCAGTTGACAGCTAACAGCTTACAGTTGACAGCTTTCAGTACCCAGTGATTGGCAGCAAAATATTACAGAATGGATTGCAGATAGTTTCTGGTGTTTGCGGTAGGATAGGTTTTGTGAGTTAGAAATTTCCAGCTAAAGGATGATAACTACCAGCTTTAGCTGATGGCTCAAAACTGATAACTGTTAGCTGATAGCTGTCAGCTAGAAAAAGGCATGGCCCTTTCCGGGGCTGTGCCTTTTTGTTTTTGGGGCGGAAAAAGGAAGGTGCACGTGAAGGTAGGAGAGCAGTTGCGGGAGATCTGGCGGCAGGCGACGGGGAGTGGCCGTAGGGCGGATTTAGCGGCGGGCGCGGCCGATGCGGAGGCGGAGCGAAAGACGCTGGCGCTTCCTGCGATCTTGAGTCCGGTCCAGTTTCCGGGGCAACTCTTGCCCAAGCCGACACCGATGAATCTGCGCCGGTTTGCGGAGACGCCGGTGGTGCGCCGGGCGATCAATGTGATCAAGGATCGCATTGCGGCGATGGACTGGCAGGTGAGAGTGCGGCGCGGAGTGCGGCCGGTAGATTTGGCCTTTGCGGAGCGCAAGTTGCGGGCGCTGCGCAGGACACTGGAAGAGCCGAACGCCGTGGACAGCTTTCGGACCCTGATAGAACAGGTGATCGAAGACGCGCTAACGGGCGGATACGGGGCGATCGAGATGGAGCCGACCGGGGACGGAGAGCGTCCGGCGATGCTATGGGCTGTGGATGGGGCGTCGATCCGGATCAACCCCAGGTGGGATGGGCAGCCGGAGACGCCACGCTACGCGCAGGCGCTGCCGGGGCAACTGGAGTCGAGCGCTATCGATTTGCGCGACGACCAACTGATGTATGTGCGGATGAATCCGCGCAGCTTTACGCCCTTTGGACTGGGACCGCTGGAAGTGGCTTTCGAGACGGTGAATCAGTTTTTGAGCGCGCACCGGTTTGCGGGCAAGCTGGCGGCCAACACCGTGGCGCAATATGCGCTGTGGCTGAACGAGGCGACGCCCACGCAGCACGACCGTCTGATCCGCTGGTGGCAGGACGAGATCGAGGGAACGGGCCGCGTGCCACTGATTTCGACCGAGCAGAAGCCGGAGGTGTTGCGGTTTGCGCAAGGGACGGATGCGGATATGCGGCTGGCCTGGCAGGAGTTTCTGATCCGGATGGTGGCCAATGCTTTTGGGCTGCCGCCGCTACTGCTGGGGCTGGAGGCAGATGTCAACCAGTCAACCGCATCGGAGATGAACGACGAGGCCTTCCGCGGGGCGATCTCGCCGCTGGCGATGTTACTGGCCGGGCACATTACGCGAGACCTTTTCGGCAAGTGCATAGGATGGCGGGAGTTTGAGTTTGTCTTCAACGAGCTGAATGCGAGAGACGAGGAGACAGAGTTGGCGGTGCAGGTACAACTGCTGAAGGCCAATGTATTGACGGTGAACGAGGTGCGGGCGATGCGAGGGCTGGGACCGCTGGGGCAGGATGGAGCGGTGCAGTTGACAGGGGAAGCGGCAGCGGAGCAGGCGGGCTAGAGCATTGTAAATCTGTAATGCCAGAGTCGTGGTATCCCACCCTTGCCGCAAGAACAAAAACGCGGCAAGGATGGGGCACCCAGGACCTTACACGATCCCTAGAAATGCTCGAGTGAATTGCAAAAGCAGATGGGCGGAGAGCGCATGAGACTGGAAGCGATGGCGGTGAAGATTCCCCATGTAGACGGGCACCCGAACCGGGTGGCGTTCGAAGGGGTATTGACGATGGTGAATGCAGCCAGCGACAAGGCGCCGGCGGGGGCGCGCGGACATCGAGTGATGCTGACGCGCGAGGCGGCGGAGCAAGCGCTGCCTTCGCTGTTGGGCATGGCGGTGGACTACCGGCCGGGGTGGGACGGTCACGATGCGCGACGCAAGATCGGCTTGTTGACCGAGGCGAATCTGGTCGGGCAGCGGCTGGTGGTGCGCGGATATCTGTATGCGCGGGATTTTCCCGAGGTGGCCGGGGCTATCCAGGCGCAATCGCCCGAGGCGATGGGTATGAGTTATGAATTGGCCGACGCGCGGGTGGAAGATATGCGGGCCGAGGTGTGGAAGCTGACCCGCGTGACCTTTACGGGAGCGGCAATTCTGCTCAGGGACAAGGCTGCTTACCGGGCCACCAGCTTTCGCATGGCGAGTTAGCGGGCGGCGAGTCAGCAGGTCAGCAAAGAGGCTCCGCTTTGCGGAGCCTCTTTTGTCGGCGAGTTAGCAAGTTAGCGCGGCTTGCGCACGATATTCACGGCACAAAAGAAAGGAATGGCATGGAAAAGGATGAGAAAGAGATAGCGGAGCGGCTGGAAGCCGCAACGACCCTGTTGGAACGGACGCTGAGCTGGCTTGAGGAGCGGCAAGGCGCTTTAACCGGCGAAGTGGAGAAGATTTCGGCGACTGTCGAGCAGAGCAGGCGAGAGGCGGATCTGGCGGAAAAGCTGGCCGCAGCCGAACGGGAGTTGGTGGAGTTGAAGGCAGGGGCTGCGCAAAATGTGTTGAGCCCGCTGCGCAGGACGCTGCCCTCGACAACCAGCGAGATGCTGGCCAAGCACGGAATTGGCGAGGGCCCGGTGGACGTGCGGACCCTGGACGCGGCGCTGGCCGGACTAAGCCTGGAACAGCGGATTGCTGTCAAGAGCCAACTGCTGCGGGCAGGCGCGATCGCGTAAAAGCAGCTTTCAGCGAATAGCTCACAGCTAACAGCAGACCGGTAACAAGCGGCCTCCTTCTCGTGGCTGCAAGAGCATTTTTAATGTTTCTGTAATGCCAGAGTCGTGGTATCCCACCCTTGCCGCAAGAACAAAAACGCGGCAAGGATGGTGCACCCGAGACCTTACACGATCTCAAGAAATGCTCTAACTGATTACTGATAGCTGTCAACCGGAGTACGACTGGCCCCATGGAGGGGGCGAAAAGCCTATGAACGCAAACTTTGCAGACATTCACGCGGCAGCAGATTATATCGGGCCGGGCGCTATCGAAGTTCCGTTGTATCAGACCGAGATTTTCGACATCTGCCGCCGTTCGAGTCCCTTCGGACAGCGCATCAAGCAGGTTCCGGCAACGGGACATCCGTCGCGCTTCTTCGAGGAGACGGCGATTCCGAATCCAGGGACGGCCGGCTTTATGAATCCGCGCGCCATTGTGCCCGCGGTTGTAAGTCCGACACGGGTGGAGCGGAGCGTGCCGCTGAAGGCAATCGTCTCGCAGATCAATTACAACCTCTTCGACATCGAGCTGGGCGATCAGCAGAAGCAGTTTGCCTATCTGCAAGCCAAGGACCTGGTGGACACAGTGAGCGGCGTGATGGTAGCGCACGACGTGGCTCTGTGGAACGGCAACGACACCAGCCTGAGCACGCCGACGACCACGCAGTACATGGGCGCTATTCCGCAGATTGTTGCGGGCGGATTGACGACGACCATCGGCACGACGGCATCGATTGTGGACGGGCTGAAATCGGCGGTAGCGCAGATGGTGGCCAACAACGGCTACTATGTTCGGCCCACGGCGATTTACGCCAACCCGGTGCTTCTGGATCTGATCGACCGGGAGATGAAGACCGAGTTCAATGTGGTGCTGAACACAGACAACATCACGGGCGGAATCCGGGTGAAGATGCTCTCGACGCAGGCGGGCGATCTGCCGC
The DNA here is from genome assembly GCA_964420185.1 of uncultured Occallatibacter sp. Classification (GTDB taxonomy): domain Bacteria; phylum Acidobacteriota; class Terriglobia; order Terriglobales; family Acidobacteriaceae; genus Telmatobacter. The sequence continues at coordinate 47,984 of CAYQSI010000010.1, forward strand.
TGATTCCGGATTGGAGCTTGAGTTACACAGGCACGCCGGGCTCGGGAACAGCGGTCCTGCCGGCCTACATTGTGACCGAGGATCTGATCGAGTATCACTGGCTCGGCGATCCGGCGCCGCGTGTCTTCCAACTGGGGTTGCCCAACTCACTGGCTTACCAGTATGTTGCGGTGAAGTTTGGCGCCGTGGTGGTGAAGGGCGCTAACTACGCGCACTACCAGGTGCTGGTAGACAGGTAAACAAAAGCAGTGATCAGTGAACAGTGGTCAGTGAAAAGTAACACTGACCTCTGTTCACTGCGCGCTGCCATTTTTTCTGACGACTGACGACTGAAAGAAGGGACCTCATGGCATATCTGCAGCCAGCGGATTACCCGAATTATGGATTGCCGGCGGGAACGACGGTGGACTGGATTACGGCCGCCACGGCATTGATTAACAGCTACTGCAGGCGGCCGGACCTGAACGTGATTCAGTACACGGAGCGGTTGCGGCTGACCAGCGGATCGCAGGCGGTGTTATTGAGTTATCTGCCGCTGGCGCCTCTGGGAACGGCGACAACGCCGATTGTGAGCATCGAGGGCAGGTATGCAAGGCCGCGGCGGGGAGAGCTTCCGAACGAACCGTTGATGGAGATTGCGATGGCGTTCTCGCTGCCTGGGCAGTGGACGGCGATTGATCCTGGCTCGGTGGACTTTGACCCCAACACGGGGGAGCTGATGCTGCCGTGGAATGTGCTGGGACTGCCGTACAACGAGGTGGCGGTGACTTACACGGCTGGATTGACGACGATTGGCGACGACGTGAAGACGGCATGCGCGCAGATTGTGCGGAATGCGCAGTCAACGCCGGCGCTGAATGCAAGCAAGACCAAGATCGACACGATGCAGATGCAGTATTTTTCGAGTTCGCTGGTGGACGAAACGGTGCAGGCCTGGCTGCGTCCCTACATAGCGAACAGGCTGGGGTGAGCGATGAGCGATACGGCGGCGCGCAACCCTGTGGGAGCGCCGCGGATGCTGGCCGATGCCTTGCTGCGAAGCATGACAGGAACGACGGCCCTTCTGCGGGTAACGGGAGCGAATGCGAATAGCAGCCAGTCCGAGGTGGGGCTGGTGGCAACGACCTTTTCCGAAGTGGTCATAAGCCCGGTGGTGATGCGCAAGTTGCGTCCCGCCTGGCAGGAGGCCGGCGAGTCAAAGTCGGAGTTACTGGTTTCAGCGAGTGGGGTGGAGCAGCAGGTGAGCGCGCTTGATCTTGCATCGGCCCAGTCTCTCTTTGCGATGACTCTGGCGGTTACGGTGGCGGGACAGGATTACCTGATTGAGTCTGTTGCCGCAAACGAAGCCTTCGGTCAGGTGTATCTCTACCGGTTACTGTTGCGGGAAGCAAGGCAGCAGGCAGTGTAAAGACAGTGGTCAGGGGACAGTGCTCAGTTCAAGGCAGACGGCCGTCAGAGGCATAAAGCTGTACGCGCGAGGCACGAGGAGTTGTACTCCATGCAAAATGCGAAAGATTCGTTTTATATGACACTGCGCACGCGGCTGGCGGTGGTCAATCCGGAACGGACGATCCTGCTGCGCGGAGCAGTGCGGCCAGGGATTTTGGCGGAGGAAGCCGAAGCTCCCTTCAGCCAACTTCCCAGCGATGTGTTCATTCTGCGCTGGACAGGTCTGGGCGTCGATTTTGATCTCGGGTCCACGATGGTGGCCGAGCAGTGCGAGATTCTCTATCAGACGTGCGGAACGCAAAGCTTTGGCGGGCTGGACCGCGGCCGGACGCTGAGCGAGATGGACGAGGAACTGGCAGCGATGGTGCAGCCTTTCTACACACCCAAACTGAATTACACGGCAACGCCGCCAGCATCGATGCTGACGAAGGTGTTCTGGGATGAGCCGGAATTTGCGCCGGCCGTAGTCCAGCGGGACCGGCTGAGCCGTTCCGCAAGTGTGATGGTTTACAGCTACCAGGAGAAGGGGGAGTAAATGGCGGCGAATTGGATTTCGGCTCCCGCCCCGGTGTCGCGGCGGGGTCGAGGGTATTTTGCGCCGGTGAACCGGACGGCGCAGACGCCAGTGCTCTTCGATCCAGCGGAGCAGGGCACATTCAGCCTGGACGCTCCGCCGGCTCCGTGGATCAGCCTGGGTTGGATTCAAGAGTTCACACGCAAGCCGGGAAGCAAGACCGCCGCAGTATTGACGGGCATTCCCGCAGGGACTCTGGAGCAGGTACGCGAAACGCTCGAGGCGCAGGTGAGCTTCGAATTTTTGAGCTGGACAAAGCTGACCATGGCTCTAGCCACAGGCTCTCAGCACATGAACCTGCTGGCTCCCGCAAGCGGGGCTGGCCCAGCCGCGGATGGCGCTCAGGCGGCTTCCGCAGTAACGGCGCAAAGCGGATCGACAGCTACATTCATAGCGCTGGCCGCGACCGACGCCGCAAAATTCTTGCCGGGCTCGATCATCGCATTGGACACGGATTATGTGGGACAGACGGGCTTTGTGGGCGCACCCATATCGGGAGCGTATGTGCGGCAGGCACTTACCGATGTGGATTACATCCGGCGCGTGACCTTCAACGTCGCGTTGGTGTCCCAGGTCAACTCTACCGGGTTGACACTCGCCGGGCCGTTGCCGGGCGGCGCTCCGGCGGCAGGTTCCAAGTTGCAGGCGGTCACTGGGTTTGTGGATCGCGAAGGTGGAAGTTTCTATCAGGAGTGGTCGGCGCTGTTTGTCATGGAAGGCAGCCAGGGGGAACGGATCTTCTTCCACTATCCACGCCTGCAGACGATTGCCAGCGCACAAGAAGCCGCATTGCCGTTGGACGGAAAGAATAAGAACGGGTTGGCCCGGGTGTTGCTCAAAGGCCAGTTTCTGGCGCTGCCCGTAACCGATCCGCTGGATGGGGAACGGGTTATCTGTTACCGGAGCTTCTTGCCGGCGGCCAATGCACTGGTGTAAGCGAGTTAGTAAGTCAGCGAGTCAAGATGAAGATCACGATCAACGGGCAAGACTACACGGCCACGCTCGATGCAGTGCGGCCGTTGACGATTGAGCGCAAACTGAACGAGCCCTCTGTATGTCAACTGTGGCTGAGCTTGCCAAGCAACGGCACCTTACAGATGCCCTTGCGCAACCAATCCATGGCGGTAACTGGCGATGATGGAACTTGTTATTTTACGGGTTACATTGCGGTAACGCCACAGCCTGAATATGCCGGCTTTGCGATGGAGGGCCCGCGCTACAGGATTGCCGTCCAGGCCTTGAGCGACGAACTACTGCTGGACCAATTGCTAATGCCTCCCAGCACGGGCTCAACAGGCGAAAGCGCCGGGGCGCTATTGACTGCGCTGGTAACTCGCACGGGAGCCACCACGCTATCAACTCAAGGGCTTTCGCTTAGCGCGGCGGTGAGTAACTTCGTTCCCGATCCTGGAGCGGCGTGGAGCACGAGCGCGGGACAGGTGGCAAGCATGGCGCGGGCCGCGTATCGTGCGATCAATGGCGCTCTGACGGTCTGCCCAGTGCAGAGTACTGTGCATCCGCTGAACGAAACAAGCGGCAGCCTCAACCTGGCAACCCTGTCGCTTACGGCCAGCGTCAAGCGCGCCCTGGCAAACGATGTGACGGTTTGCGGCGAGCACGAGCCGGTTGCTTATGTGACCGAATACTTTCTGGGTGACGGGGTAACAACACAGTTTTATCTTGCGGCCGATCCTTTCTTTCTGGCTTCATCCAAGTCCACCATCATCAGCGAGCTATTCAACCAAGCCCAGATTAACGAGCGCGTGTGGGGCGTTAGCGGCGGAGCCGGTTATCTCTCGCTGGGCGCTGGCGGACTCACGATGAATGGCGGCAATGGCATTGACGGGGAAACATTGCTGACCTGGCTTGACCCGGTGGAGATGGGCGGAACGCTGCTGCTGGAGGCTGTGGGTGTAACTCTTTCCCCAGGCAGCACGGGGGCCTTGGCTGGTTTCTTTGTGGGTATGGACACGCAGGCCATGTGCATTGCTGGCTTCCACGCGACGGCGCAGCAAGGCACAGGGGCCGTCACATTGCAACCACTTATTCAGGGAAGCCCGGCGGGAACGGCTTATGCGATCAATCCTGCCAACCAATACACGCTGCGCGTTAGGGTGCATTGTCTGGAGAACGAACGGGAGTTGGCAATCTATCGTTCCTTTGGAGATAGCGGAGCAATTACCTCCGGCGGGCAGTGGAATGCAGCTCCGGGAAACATTCAGATGGAGATCCAGCAGTTTGTCAACGGAGTGGGCGGGACGCCGGTGACGCTCTATGATGGAGCAATCGCCAGCCTTCCAGGCGCCTGCAATGTGGTGGCTGCGAGCAGCATCAACCTGATTGGAACCATGCGCGCGCTCAATTTGACCAATCTCGGCTCTGGCTGGGTGGTGAGCACGCCCCCGGCAGGCGGTTCCTATACCCGACGGGTTGGTACGACGGCCGAGGCGGCTGAGTGTCATCTGGAGCGCACGGGCCAGGTGGTGTTTTACGCAGGATATGCACCCGTGGCCGGCGAACAGATTGCTGTGAGTTACCGCACGATGGGCAGGGCTGTGGGACGAGCAGTCAACGCTGCCAGCCAGCAGGCGCTTGCGCAGGCGGGAATGCCCGTTGAGGCCGCGTGGATCGGCTCGGTGACAAATCCACCGGCGCGCAGTTCCGCGGATTGCCGCAATGCGGCTTTGGTTATGGAGCAGGCAGCGGCCGGCGTGAGCGCGCTGTGGAGCGGAAGTTACAAAGGAAGCAGAATGAGCTTCGCCACCGATGTGTGGCCGGGTGATGCGCTTTTGCTCAACGCGCCTTCAACCGACTTGAACGCGCAGGTGGTGGTGCGAACTGTTGCGATGAGTTACAGAGCAAGCTATCCAGACTTAGTGGAGTATGCTATCGCTTTTGCCAACGACTGGGCTGACGATCTGGCCATCAAGACCAGCGAGACAGTGCCTGCGGATGCGTGGCTTCCGGCGTCCATCGCACCCACCGTACTTGCCAATCTCAACGGCCTCACGGTGACAGCGTTGAATGGGAGCACGGTGACGATCAATGCCGGAGTTACGCCGCCCGCGGGTGGAGGATTCGAGATTCGGCGGCGGGATTTCGCCTTCATGCCAGGCGAAGACCCGGACCTGGTGATGCGGGCGACTCAGCCGACCATGACCTTTTCCCGCGCAACCGCCAACGACCGGTTCTATGTCAGGATGTATGACGGCTCGACGCCTCCGAACTACTCGGAGTTTTCAACGGCATTGTTCATCAACCTGCCGCTGGGATCGTAAACGATAACTTTTTTAGTAACGATAGGCAGATGGAGTCCGGCTACAGCGGTTCTCCAGTTGCTTCAGAGAGAAACCACTGCCGCTGAGTGGCTTTTTCCTCAAGAAAAAGCCACAAGGTATGATGCCCGAAACGCCACGGAAACTGGAGAACCGCTCTGATGCGGATGATGAATGAATTCGAAGCGCAGGTGTTGAGCGATTTGAGCGTGCTGAAGACGCAGATGACCGGCCTGATGGGCGACGGCAACGGCGGACGCATGGCCGATCTGGAACGGCGCATGGAGCGCCACGAGCAAAACTGGCAGCGCGCCAAGGGATTTCTGGCGGCTGTCAGCGTAGTATTCGCGGTCATCGAAGTGGCTGTGCGGGCGCTGTACCGGCATTGAGAACAGGGTATGAAAATGCGTCAACCAGGAAAATGCGAAGCAAGGGATAGAACGAATCGCCAGAGCATTTTTAATGTTTCCGCAATGCCAGAGTCGTGGTATTCCACCCTTGCCGCAAGAACAAAAACGCGGCAAGGATGGGGCACCCAGGACCTTACACGATCTTTAGAAATGATCTAATTCAACGGCGTTTACCCAATGTTCTTTTCCCAGCGCTTGGGGCGGCGGTTTTGCTGCAATATCCTCTTGCGCAACCGCAGAGACTTGGGCGTGATTTCCACCACCTCATCCTCGGCGACGAACTCGATGGCCTGCTCCAGGTTCAGGGCTTTGTAAGGCACCAGGCGGACGGCTTCATCGGCGGTCGAGGCGCGCATGTTGGTCATATGCTTCTCGCGCACCACGTTCACGTCGAGGTCGTTATCGCGTGAGTGCTCGCCGACGATCATTCCCTCGTAAACCTCAACCCCCGCGCCTACAAACAAAACTCCGCGCTCTTGCAGGCCGTTCAGCGAATAGGTTGTGGTAAGTCCCTGGCGGTCGGAAATCAACGCGCCGGTGGGCCGCTGCGGAATCTCACCCTGATAGGGGATGTAACCGTCGAAGAGTGAGTTCATCACGATGGTGCCGCGCGTATCGGTGAGCATCTCGCTGCGCAGGCCGATGATGCCGCGGCTGGGTACACGGAACTCCATGCGCACGCGGCCCGAGCCGTGATTGTGCATCTTGGTCATTTCGCCCTTGCGCGGCCCCAGCTTTTCGATCACCACGCCGGTGTACGCATCGGGCACGTCGATGGTCAGGCGCTCGACCGGCTCCATGTTCACGCCGTCCACCGTCTTGGTGACGATCTCAGGCCGCCCGGCCATCAGCTCAAAGCCCTCGCGGCGCATCATCTCGATCAAAATCGCAAGTTGCAGTTCGCCCCGGCCCAGCACCTTGAAGCTGTCTGGCGAGCCGGTCTCTTCCACGCGAATCGAGACGTTGATGAGCAGTTCTTTTTCCAGGCGCTCGCGCAGGTTGCGGCTGGTTACATACTGACCCTCGCGCCCGGCAAAGGGCGAGTTGTTCACGCTGAACTGAATGGCGATGGTCGGCTCGTCAATCACAATCAGCGGCAGCGGCGCGGGGTTTTCGACGCTGGTGATGGTCTCGCCGATGGTGATGCCCTCGACGCCAGCGACGGCCACAATGTCGCCCATGACGGTCTCGGCAATTTCAGTCCGCTTCAGGCCGGAGAAGGTGAAGAGCTTGGTGATGCGCGTCTTCATCAGTGACCCATCGCGCTTGGAAATGGTCACATCGTCGCCGGTGCGCAGTGTGCCCTGGAAGACGCGGCAAATGGCGATGCGGCCCAGATAATCGGAGTAATCGAGATTGGTGACCAGAATCTGCAATGTACCCTCGGCGTCGCCGGTGGCTGGCGGAATCGTCGAGACGATGGCCTCGAAGAGCGGCTGCAGGTCCACGCCAGGCGTGTCCGGATCGAGGGATGCCGTGCCCGCTTTGGCCACTGCGTAGAGTACCGGGAAGTCCAGTTGCGTCTCGTCCGCATCGAGGTCGATGAAGAGGTCGTAGATCTCGTTCAATACTTCCTTGGGGCGGGCGTCGGGGCGGTCAATCTTGTTGATCACCACGATGGGCTTGAGCTTGGCTTCCAAAGCCTTGGACAGTACGTAACGGGTCTGCGGCAACGGGCCTTCGGCCGCGTCAACGAGAAGCATTACCCCGTCCACCATCTTGAGAGCGCGCTCCACTTCGCCGCCAAAGTCGGCGTGGCCGGGCGTATCTACGATGTTGATCTTGCCGCCTTCAAAAACGATGGCCGTGTTCTTGGACAGGATGGTGATGCCGCGCTCCCGCTCCAGCTCGTTCGAGTCCATCACTCGTTCTGCCACCTGCTCGTTGGCGCGGAACGTCCCCGACTGCCGCAGCATGGCGTCTACAAGGGTTGTCTTGCCGTGGTCAACATGGGCAATGATGGCGATATTGCGTATCGTCTGGGTCACAGGGTAGCTTTTCCTTCTTTTGGTTCGGCCTAAGAGGCCATAGGGTTGGGGAACAAATAAGTCAATTCGCCGCACACTGCGGCACTTTCTATTGTATCAGCAGGGGAGAAAAGCAGATTCTTGGGCCTATGATCCCGCTTCAAATGGCCTGAAGACGGCAGCAAACAGCCTGGTTCCGGACCCGAGGCGCGCGATTCGCGGTAAGATGGGTCTCGCTTCGCTTTTGCCTAACCTATGGCCCGTCCAGCAAAGTTCCGACCAAACAAGCCGCGCTCGCACCGCCTGATTCTGGTGTGCGTGGTCGCATTTGCCGTTTTGCTGTCGCTGCTGCGGATGGTTTTGTATGTGCGCGGGCGGCGATGAACACGCGGTTTCCACTGCTTCACAGGTTGTGTGTTGCTGCGGAATCAATGCACGGATGTCGCTGCTTTTAAATAGGTTAGCCGGGGACGCACAGTTTCACGGGGAAAAACGCGAAAAACAAAAGCGGGGTTAGCGGAGTTGGCGGGGTTAGCGCGCTGGCAGCGAGGCTGGTTTCGGTAACGTTGCGCATGGCTTCTCTGGCCGGAGGGGATTTCGCTTCTTTGTCAATCTCTTCCAGTGTGCGCCAATGGAGGGTTATTTTCGGCCAGCACGGACCGTTCAGGCGTACGCCTTCGGTTGATCAGGCAATGTTTGTGGTTTGAGTGGAAAAATGGAAAGGTTGGGCTCGTGGTTTCCCAGGTCCTAAAAGCGAGACCCTTCGACTTCGCCCAGGGCAGGCTCTGGGGCACCCGGCAGGTTGAGGGCCATCGTTTCCCAGGTCCGAAAATCCGGACTTGAGGCATCCTTTCATTAGTGAGTTGGACCTGCGCCACTTGTCATTCTCTTCAAATAGAACGGAGTAGACCACCCGCTGGAGGGAGCAGAGACCGCGAGGCTCGTTAATAATCTGCAGTTGATTTCCTTTATTCCGTCCTCAAACGATGAGTGCAATAAACACTTTGGAATCCATTCATTTTGGGTTTTCAATACCTTGAGTATTTGTTCGGCTTTGTGAATATCGATATAACCTTCGTCGTAAAGAAAAGCAAACATGTCGTATGACCTGAATACCTTTGGTGGAAGCTGTTTTCCGCTTGATTCCAGCGCCCGTATTGCATTCGCATCGTTGCTAACTGTAGGAGTGTCCAATAGTATACCTGCCGCATGTGTATAAGCTTCGCCGGTCCCGACATAAAGAGCATAATCTTTTCCAAGCCGTCTGATATCTGCTAGAGAGACAGACGCAGACATTACGGAACTCAGTTGCTCTAGATCTGAGGAACTCAAGATTTTAAGGTGCCCGCTCTTTAAGGAGCTATCTAATGGAATCCTCACAAGCGCCCCAAGTTTCCTATTAGAGCGAACCTCAACCTCAACTTCACTCATAATGTACGAAGAAACCCCAAAGTCTGTGAAAAGAACCTTGAAAAGCTGCTGCTGACCGGCCAGTAGAATTTGGAGTAGAGCATCCGAGTCGAAAAAGAACGAAACTTCCGGCTCGGTAGCCATTACTCCATGACCTCCGCAGCCACATCAGAGAATCTTGAGGCGAATGTGCTCTCATCGATCATTAGCAATTCAGCAGCCCTGCTCACGCTGATGCTATATGCCTTGACTGCTTCTAGGACCGCTTTCACATAGGGCACAGGTAGAAGCAACTTCCTCTTGGTCGATGATGTGAGCCGCTTACCCTTCCACGCTGAAGCCGCCTTCGGGCCGATTTTAGCTTCGTACTCATTTGTGCTTAAAGCGTGAATAGATATTTCTCGAAGTTCCTGGGCAATATCATAGGAAAGATAATGTTGAAACAGAGCTTCATCAATCAAGTCGCGATCTCGCATCACTTGAACAATAGTCTTTCTCTCAACGCCTGATTGCGCTACTAGAACTGCCAGTGCCTCTTGAGTCAACTTCGAAGGCTGGTAGCCGTTCTTATTGCAAAGGCTCAAAAGGAGCTTCCTAGGCAGGAGTGTTTCGCGCGCGAACGTCTCAGCGCGCACTTCTATCACCGTTTGCTGGTCCGTTGTACTGCCAGCATCTGAGATAGTATCGATCTGCCCACCGGAGGTCTGATCGAAAAGCGCATGCCCCAATTCATGCATGATAATGACGTTGCGCCTGAACCACGTCGTCCTATAAGTATTTACAAAAATACAAGGTCGCTGCGCTGAGCTTTCTCCGACATAAAAACTGCAGCCCTCCACTTCCGATTGCGGAAGCGGGCTCTCAATGAGTAGAATCCCCTTCGACCGCAGTTGATCGCGAAGTATTTCGCCTGATCCATTAGCTCCATGGCCAAATTGATTTAGCTCGCAAAAGACACGTGCGGCAACCCTCCCTTGATCGGCGGGAGATGCTTGAATATCGATCTGACGCATTATGGTCTGGAAAATAACATCCCAGGCTTTGTTAGGTTGACCGAGTGTCGCCTGCTCCAATTCGTTGGCGTTGTGTCCGAGCCGCCGAATTGCGAGGATTGATTCTCTATCGGCGTCTGTAAATTCACTACCGCGGAATTTGAACCAGATTGCAGCTGGCTCTCCTTTAGGCTGCCCCTCTGCGGAGCCAATTGAATTGGATGTTAGAACCTCGGCCTTTACCCCTAATGTTGCGGCGAGAATTGCCGCATAAGAGGGGGGCATCTCTCGCTGAGAATTGACCCATTGTTGAAAGATTTCATGGTCAACTCCCAACACATCTGCGCAAGCATTCGTTCCTATGCCTGCTTGCTCTATGGTCTTCAGCAGAGACATCTTCCTCACCCGGTCTCGTTCCTCACCCAGTCTCGGAATCGAGACATATATCTGTTGACTTCCGAAGATGACACTACCACGCTCATCCCGAATTATCGGCAACGGACAGGCGGAGTTCAGTTTCCGTACACAATCAATCATCAGTCAACAGGCTATTGCTGCGCAAGAGTTTCCCAAAATAAACGCGCAACGTAGTCCCAGCCGTGTGCGGGTTCCCCAGGCCTCGCTTCTGGGACCTGGGATTCACCCATGAACAGCGCAGTCGCTACCCTCTGCGGCCGCGGACGGCTTCCTTGGCTTCGGCGGGGCCGGTGGCGGGGACTTCGGGGATGTCGGCCTTGAGGCTGGTGATACCCAGCTTCTTGCGCAGTTCGGCGTCCATTTTGGCGAAGACTTCCTTGTTCTCCTTGAGGAAGGTGCGGGTGTTTTCGCGCCCCTGGCCGATGCGCTCGCCAGCGTAGCTATACCAGGCGCCGGACTTCTCGGCGATATTGTTGGCCACAGCCTGGTCGAGCACGTCGCCCTCGCGGCTGATGCCCTCGCCGTAGAGAATGTCGAACTCCGCCTCGCGGAAGGGCGCGGCCACCTTGTTCTTGACGATCTTGACCTTGGTCCGGTTGCCGGTGACGGCGTCGCCATCCTTGATGGCGGCGATGCGGCGAATGTCCACGCGCATCGACGAGTAGAACTTGAGCGCACGACCGCCGGTGGTGGTTTCCGGGTTGCCGAACATGACGCCAATCTTCTCGCGGATCTGGTTGATGAAGATCAGCGCGGTGCGGGATTTGGAGACCGTGCCGGTGAGTTTGCGCAGGGCCTGGGACATGAGCCGGGCCTGCAGACCCATGTGGGACTCGCCCATCTCGCCGTCCAACTCAGCCTTGGGCACCAGCGCGGCCACCGAGTCCAGCACCAGCACGTCGATGGCGCCGGAGCGGACCAGGGCCTCCGTGATTTCCAGAGCCTGTTCGCCGCTGTCGGGCTGCGAAACCAGAAGATTGTCGATATCCACGCCCAGTTTTTTGGCGTACTGGGGGTCGAGGGCGTGCTCAGCATCGACAAATGCCGCCAGGCCACCGGCCTTTTGCGCCTCGGCGATCACCTGCAGGCAAATGGTGGTTTTGCCCGAGGACTCGGGGCCGTAAACCTCGGTGACGCGGCCGCGCGGGATTCCACCCACGCCCGTTGCTGCGTCAAAGCTGATGGAGCCGGTGGAGATCACGGCAATCGGCACCAGCGCCTCTTTGGACCCGAGCCGGACAATCGACCCTTTGCCAAACTGTTTTTCGATCTGTGCAAGGGCAAGTTCTACGGCCTTGGCGCGGTCATCGGCAATTGCCATGGGGGATGCTCCTCAAAAAAGTGCTCACCGAACCCGGCTCCTGCATTTCTGCGAGGAAACGGCGCGGTGGCATAAATTGGATTTCGATGGGATTGTAGCAGGGCTGAAGAGACATTGACAGAGAAAAATAGCGAAGAGAAGGTGAAGGCGGGCGTGCTGGCTGCTCAGACGGTATAAGCGCCGACGCGGATCTCGCGGCTGGTCAGCTCGTCGCAGGCGCGGTCCAGGGTTTCGTAGTCGGCGTCGTGGTCCTTGCGGAAGGCGCGGAAGGCCTCTTCGCTGGCCCAACGGTCGATGGTCAGGTAGCTGCCGGGGATGTAGGCGTCGCGCAGCAACTCCGTGCCCTGGTAACCGGACGATGCGCGGAAGAGTTGCGCCCAAGCGCCCTCGGCCGAATAAGCGGCCTCAAAGCCGGAAATCTTCTCTTCAGCAACCTCGAACTGCCAGACAACGACGAACATACGCGCACCCAATCTTGCCCTTATGGTAACGCAGGGGGGGCTGTGATGGCGAAGGCGCAAGAAAATTCCACGATCCAGGAGCGAGACGCGGGCGCCATTTTAGTGTTGGCTCGGATGGCAGAAGGCGTATGAAATGTGGACTTTAGCACGGGTAATCGTGTTGGCGGGTAGTCTCCTCCCGGCCGAAAATGAAAATTTCTCCAGCGAGAGAGGAGTAAAAAGTTTGCACATTCTCTGACTTTAGTAACGTGTAGGCTATTGAATTTACAGATGATATATGCGAGCGCGGCATGCATAATCTAGTTAGCCAACATCTGAAGTGCGCAGGCGGACGTTTCTTTAAGTGTTCCCCCTGCTGTTCTTTGTTTTTGCACAGCTTCAATGGGGTACAATGCTTCGCAGGGGTAAAGAGCTGGTATTTCAGTGCTTTGCCCGGCCCGGCCTATAGGGTTTTTGGACGGTCAACCGCCAAAAAGCGTTAGCAAGGCAGATGCCCGCGAAGGAGAACTTGGGAGGTTTGAACGATGGTGAATAAACTCTGGTTCCTTGTACTCGCGTCAGCAACCGCGCTTGCGATGTCGCCAGCCGCAAAGGCGGACTCGTTCGACGTCACGCTCAGCAGCACCGCCGGCCCCGGCCTGACCGCCAGTGGCACCCTCAGCGGTTCCTCGCTCGGCGGCGGCGCGTTTAGCATCACCGGGGGAAACATGACGATCGACGGAATGACCGCAACCGTCATCGGAAATCCATACTCGTCAGCGGTAGCTTTTGATGACCTTTCCACGGGCGGGACCATTAGTCTGACGATGCCTTCCTTTAAAGACGATTGGTTTTCTTTCGACGATGTCCTCATACCGGGAACCACGCCGTATGTGAACGGCAACGGACTCCTCTTCCTCCTTTCAAATGGGGGGGTGGTTGAGTTCTACGACTATGATGGCGCTCTTTCCTGGAACGAGTTCGTCGATGGTGCGTGGGTGATAGACTCCAGCCTCCCCAATGTTGAGGCAGGCGGCCAGGTGGTTAGCGCAAACATCTCGACCGCGCCGGAGGCGTCCTCGTCGCTGTTGTTCGGCACCGGGCTGCTCTTGCTGGCAGGCTTCCTTTTCTGGAAGGCCAGGCCCGGCATGGTCAGAGCCAAGTAGTTTCTCAAGTTGTTTAGCAGACGACGGAGGGCGCGGAAACGCGCCCTCCGTTTTTGTGCGTGGGGAAAATACCGGGGTGGGTAACTCTCAGAATCGAGAGATGAAGCACTTGGCTCTTGTGGTGAGCAAAGGCCTCAGATTTTCTGTAAATTGGCGAATTTTTCCATCAGTTTCTTCATGCCGTGGCGGGAGAAGAGGACGGTGAGCTTGGCGTCTTCGCCGTCGCCTTCGCGCATGAGGATAACGCCTTCGCCGTACTTCGAGTGGCGGACATGCTGACCCTTTTTCAAGCCAGTGGCGCCTTTGGACTGGGGCAGATCCATGGCCGGGTGAGACGCTGCCGGACGGGGCAGTGAGCCGGGCTTGCCGTGTCCCGACTGGCCTCCGAAGAAACGGGCAATATTGTCGATGGAGTTGGGCGCTTCCGGCGCGTCCGCGCTTTGACTCTTTGGAGTGGATTCCTGGCTTGACGAAGTGGCCTTGGGAGTCATCCAGGAGGCGATAAATGGCTTGGAGGAAGAGCTACCTGCGCCCGCGCCGTAGCTTTTGTTCCCACTATGTGCGAGGCCCTTGGCAGGCGTGAGCGGAATTTCCTGGCTTTCGTCTTCGTAGTTGAAGTGCCGGTCGGCGAAGTCGCCGGACTGACCCTGCCGGCGGGTTGCGCCGAATCGGGAGTTCCTGCCGTAGGTGCTGGAGTAGCCGGGAGTAGACCAGGCCGGGCTGCGTCCGCTGAGATTTTCGATCAACTGGCTGGGGACTTCTTCAAGAAAGCGGGAGGGAACGCTCATCTCCGGGGCATCGTTGCCGTAGCGGCGGCGATAGTTGGCGCGGGTGAGGATGAGGGAGTTCATGGCGCGGGTCATGCCGACGTAGCAGAGGCGGCGTTCCTCTTCGAGTTCGTCGGGGCTGTTGAGGGTGCGCGAGTGGGGGAAAAGGCCCTCCTCAAGGCCGGAGAGGAAGACGAGAGGGAACTCCAATCCTTTGGCGGCATGGAGGGTCATGAGGGTGACGCGGGAGTCGGGGTCGAACTGGTCAGTGTCAGAGGCCAGAGCCGCATTGTCCAGGAACTCGCCCAGGGTTTCGCCGCGGGTCTCGGCGTCGTGGGCGGCGTTCGCCAGCTCCTTCAGGTTTTCAATGCGGCTGAAGGCTTCCGGCGAGCCTTCAGTTTCAAGAGCCTTGATGTAGCCAGTGCGGTCGAGGAGGAAACGAATCAGCTCGGGGAGGGTGGCTGCGTCGCCTGGCTTGCGGAAGGCGACTGCCTGCTCGTTTTGTTCCTTGTTTTCCTGGTTAAGCTCGGGGTTGGATTCGGCTGGGCTCTCAAGCTCCTGACGTTTGGACTGAGCGGCGAAAGGCGAAAAGCTGCTGGCGTCCAGCGGGGGATGCTCTTCGCCGCCAAAGTCGAAGTTGGTTGCGGATTCGGCGCTCGCGGAGTCGGCCGTGCCAGCCCCAAACTCGAAGCCGGTATCGGCCTCCTCCTCGGCCTCAGCGCTGGCGGCCACGTCGGCTGAGAGCTTGCCGGCAAAGTCGGGGTCCATCATGGCCTGGGCGTCGAGGATGAGCTGGCGGAAAGACTCGATGGCCATGAGGGCGCGGGCGGGGATGAGGCGGTTGGCGATGGCTGCCGAGAGGGTGTCCCACGTGGAGGCGCCGGTTTCAAGAGCCAGCCGCTCCAGGGTCTCCAGGGTGGTTTTGCCGATGCCGCGGGCCGGGGTGTTGATCACCCGTTGCAGGGCCATCGAATCGTGGGGGTTGCGGATGAGGCGCAGGTAGGCGAGCAGATCCTTGATCTCAGCGCGTTCATAAAAGCTGAAGCCGCCGACCATGGTGTAGGAGATGTTGAAGCGGCGCAGCGCCTCCTCAACCAGGCGAGACTGAGCGTTGGTGCGGTAGAGCACCGCGCAATGGTCAGCTCCGGCATCTTTGCTTTCGGAGGAGTTCGTTTTACGCAGGAATGTCTGGATGCGGTCGGCGATGAAAAGGGCCTCATTTTCGCCGTCGGGGGCTTCATAGTAGCCGATCAGCGAGCCGCCCTGGCGGTCGGTCCAGAGTTTCTTGCCCTTGCGCTGGAGGTTGTTGGCAACCACGGCTCCGGCGGCTTCCAGAATAATTTGTGTCGAGCGGTAGTTCTGTTCCAGCCTGACAATGCGGGCGTTGGGGAAGTCCTTTTCAAACTCCAGAATGTTGCGGATGTCAGCGCCACGCCAGGAGTAGATGCTCTGGTCTTCGTCGCCGACGGCGCACACATTCTTGGCTTCGCCAGCCAGCAGCTTCATCAGTTCGTACTGGGGGCGGTTGGTGTCCTGGTACTCGTCCACCAGCAGATAGCGGTAGCGGCGCTGGTAGCGTTGGCACACCTCGGCAGAGGCTTTGAGCAGTCGAACGGCTTCCAGCAGCAAGTCGTCGAAATCGAGGGCGTTGCACTTGCGCAGTTCGGCCTTGTAGCCCTGGTAGATGTGGGCAATGCGCTCGCTGTTGGGATCTTTCGAGGCGAGGTAATACTCCTGGGGATCGACCATGTGGTTCTTGGCCCAGGAGATGCGGCCCAGAACCGTGCGCGGGGTGAGCTGCTTGGTGTCCAGGCCCATGCGGCGCATGATTTTCTTGACGATGGCCTGCTGGTCGTTTTCGTCGTAGATGGCAAAGGAGCGGGTGAGGCCTTCGCCGGCGACCTTCAGGGCCTCAATGTCGCGGCGCAACAAGCGGACGCAGAGCGAGTGAAAGGTGCAGATGAGGGGCTTGGCCAGCGATGAGTGGTCAAGCATCCGGTCAACTCGCTCGCCCATCTCTTTGGCGGCCTTGTTGGTGAAGGTAACGGCCAGGATGGAGTCCGGGGCGACGCCCTTTTCATGGACGAGCCAGACGATGCGGCTGGTGATGACGCGGGTCTTGCCCGAGCCAGCTCCGGCGAGGATGAGCAGCGGGCCTTCAGTGGCCTCGACGGCGGCGCGCTGTTCGGGATTCAGATTGGAGAGTTGCGGCTGCAAGATGGCGTCCAGGCGGGAAGGGTCCTGTCTCTAGTGTACCCGCAGCAACGCTGGCTGGAGATGGGCAGTGGATGCGGTTCTGGATTGACGGCAAACCAATAAATAGGCTAAAGAAGTGCACATGATGAAATATTTGCTGGGATTCGTGATTTTGACGGGTTTTTTCTTGCTGGGGATGTTTCTGCATGGCCTGGGCGTTCCGATTCCCGGCGGAGTGCTGGGACTGATCTTGTTCTTCCTGGCCCTGCAGATTGGTCTCATCAAGCTGAAGTGGGTTGAGCGCGCGGCTGGATTGATGCTGCGTCACATGGTGCTGCTGTTTGTCCCTCTGACGGTGGGCATCATGGACCTGGGCTCGCTGCTGGCGCGGCAGGCGCTGGCCATCTCCGCCAGCCTGCTGGTCAGCCTGACGGCGGTGCTGTTGACTACCGGTCTGATGGGCCGGTGGCTGCTTCCCACCGCACCGCGGGGCGAAAAGATCAACCAAGCCACGGAGGCAAGCGAATGAATTTTGCATTGTGTCTCCGATACCCGGTGACGAGCATTGCGTTTACCTTGGTGTTCTATGCGTTGGCCGTGGTTCTGCACCGGCGTTGGCGCTGGATTCCGCCCATCGTTGCCGCCTGCATCCCTATTGTGGTCCTGCTTCTGCTCTTCAGAGAGCCGTATACGGAGTACAACCGGGGCGGCGATCTGCTGACCTGGCTGCTGGGGCCGGCGACGGTGGGGTTGGCCGTGCCCATGTACCGGCACGGCATGGCGCTCCGGCGGTCGCTGCCCACGCTTGCGGGGATTGTTCTGGCCGGCACGGTGGTGGGCATGACAACGGCCGGCTTGACCGCCTGGCTGCTGGGTGCGCCGTTGCCGGTGGTCATGTCGACAATTCCAAAATCGGTGACCACCCCGATTGCCATCGAGATCTGCCGCGAGCTGAAAGGCATTCCCCAGATCACCATCGCAATGGTTATCCTGGCCGGAGTTCTGGGCGCCAGCTTCGGGCTTCCGTTGCTACGTCTGGCCGGCGTGCGCGATGACCGGGCCATCGGCGCTGCGATCGGCACGGGTTCGCATGGGGTTGGTACGGCCAGTCTGGTTCGCCACTCTGAGATGCAGGCGGCGGTTTCGTCTTGGGCTATGGCCTCGGCAGGTGTTTATACCTCGCTGCTGGCGGCGCTGCTCAAGTTGTTTCTGCGCTGAGTAGGGGCAGGCTTCTCCGCCAAGTTATGCTGAAGACACCATGACAATATCGGCAGAACCTGAAGTTCACGGCGACGGGGCCATGTCGCCGGAGTCGAAGACCGCGCGCCGCGTGGCGGTTTTCTGCGGATCAGCAGACGGAACCAATCCCGCATTTGTTGCCGAGGCTCGTGCGCTGGGCGCATTGATTGCCGCCGCCGGGCTGGGACTGGTTTATGGCGGGGCCAGCGTGGGGTTGATGGGCACGGTGGCCGATGCGGCGCTGGCCGGCGGGGCGGAAGTGATTGGCGTGCTGCCCGCGGTGTTGACCGGCCGCGAGATTGAACATACCGGGCTGACCTCGCTCGAACTGGTGCCCACCATGCACGTGCGCAAGGCGCGCCAGGTCGAACTGGCCGATGCGTTTCTGGTATTGCCAGGCGGCTACGGCACGATGGACGAGATGGTGGAAGTGGTGACCTGGGCGCAACTCGGCCTGCACGCCAAGCCTTGCATCCTGATCAATACGGCAGGGTACTGGAATGGGCTGCTGGCCTTTCTCGATTCCGCCGTCACCGCGGGATTCGTGAAGCCGAAGAACCGGGGGCTGGTACGCGTGGCCGCCAGCGCGAAAGAGGCAGTGGGGATGGCGGTTGGCGGCTGACGGAATCCAGCCCATCAAATCCCATGCGGAGAATTACCGATCCCCGGCGCACAATATTCATTGGAGGTCAGAGGGCAGCGAGGTCAATGTATCCCCGGCCCAAAATGTCAGGGAAGTGACCGGTCCGTACCACCGAAAAGCCTACCCCCTACCCCCCCTAAATTATTTTCCAAACCTTGCAGGTAATTTCATAGTAAACAGGGAGTACATTGCCTTTCCTGGCTTGTTTCGCTGCCTGTCAGGGTTCCGCAATCCTGAAAATGCCCTGAACCGGGACGTTTTGTTGCGAACGGCCAGGATCTTCGGCCATTTTCGTATACTCAACTCAGCGTATGTCTACTTACCTCGACAGGATTCTGACCGCGACGCGGGCCACAGTGGCCGCTGCCAAGGCTCGTGTTCCCTTGGCGGAGTTGGAACGGCTGGCCGCTGCTCACCAGCCGCGCGGCTGGGCCAGGGCTCTGCGGTGGCAGGCTGCCGCGGGCCCAGCCGTCATCGCCGAAATCAAGAAAGCCTCGCCCTCCAAGGGGTTGATTCGCGCGGATTTCGATGCGGCTCAACTGGCCCGGAGTTACTTTGCCGGCGGCGCGACGGCGCTTTCCGTGTTGACGGACGAGCCGTTTTTCCAAGGCAGTCTGCACAACCTGGAGTTGGCTTCGGCTGCGGTTCCACTTCCTTGCCTGCGCAAGGATTTCACGGTGGATGAGTACCAGATCGTGGAAGCGCGCGCGCACCATGGAGACGCGATTCTGCTGATTGTTGCCGCGCTCACCGACGGCGAACTCAGCCGCTTTGCCCAGGCGGCGCACAGGCTCTCTCTCGATGTGCTGGTCGAGGTGCACACGGCTGCCGAGCTTGACCGCGTGTTCAGCACTCTGGGTGAGACCGGCGCCGACGCCATCGGCGTGAACAACCGCAACCTCAAGAGTTTTGAAGTACGCCTTGAAACCTCGCTCGAACTGGTAGCGCGGATTCCATCTGCCGTGGTGCGCGTGGCCGAGAGCGGCATCGCGACGCCTGAAGACCTGGTCCGGTTGCGCGCGGCGGGCTTCGACGCCTTTCTGATTGGCGAAAGCCTGGTGCGTCAACCCGACCCTGGCGCGGCGCTGGCTGCGCTGCTGGCAGGAGCAGCCGGCATCTTATGAGTATTTGGATCAAAATCTGCGCCAACACCTCGCTGGAAGACGCGCTGCTAGCCGCCGAAGCCGGGGCAGACGCGGTGGGGTTTGTCTTTGCGCCCAGCCCGCGCAGGGTTACGGCTGCCCAGGTAGCATCCATCACTCCGCACTTGCCGGCAACGGTGGAGAAGATCGGCGTTTTTGTTGATGCGGCGTTGGAAGAGATCGTAACCACAGTTCGAGCCTGCGGCCTGACCGGCGTGCAACTGCACTTCGACGCGGACCCCGAACTGCCGGCAAAACTCCATGAGCGCCTCGGGCCGGAATTGCGCATCTTGCGCGTGATGCACTTCGCTGCGGAAACTGCCGGGCAGGGCGCGGCCGAGATCGCCGAGCACACACAGAACCCACACGTGGATGCGGTGCTTGTGGACTCGCGCACAGCATTGGCCGCCGGTGGCACAGGCGCGACTTTCGACTGGGCTGCCGCCCGCATCGCTCTCTTCCAAAATGCGGAAGCGCGGAAGCGCCTGGTGGCTGCGGGCGGGCTGAACCCGGCCAACGTGGCCGAAGCCATCGCCGCGCTGCGCCCCTGGGGCGTGGATGTGGCCTCCGGCGTTGAAGCCGCGCCGGGCCGCAAGGACCCGGCCAAGGTGCGGGAGTTTGTGGCTCGTGCGAGGTTCGGGAATGCCACCTCCTGAGTTTCCTCGGCATGCAATAGCTCGCCTGCCTTAAACTGTGATGCCCTGCTATGATCTGGTAGTTATGACAGGTGGTCTGAATTTCGGCGGGAAACGCGAGTTGCTGGCACGTGGACTGTTTTGGAGTGGCGCTTCTTTCCTGTTGTCGAGGCTTCCGGCGCGAAATTCGCTCTTGGTCTTGAACTACCATCGCATTGGCAACCCCGATGACGATCTCTTCGATCCCGGCGTTTTCTCGGCAACCGCCGATCGGTTCAACGATCAAATCTCCTTTTTGAAGCGCCACGTTTCGCTGGTAACTCTCGAAGAAGCTCTAGGTTTTATCGAAGGCACAATCAAGGAGAAGATTCGCCGTTGCCGGGCGCTGGTCACTTTTGACGACGGGTATCTGGACAACTACGACATTGCTTATCCGATTCTGCGCTCGCATGGCGTGCAAGGCGTTTTCTTTCTTGCCACAGGAATGGTTGGCTCCTGCCACCTTCCCTGGTGGGACCATATTGCCTATCTGGTGAAGACTGCGCGAAGGCGTCAGTTCTCTCTCCGCTACCCTGCTGACCTGGTTGTCGATATTGATAAGAACGGCTTGTCGGAGAGCTTGCGAGCCATCTTGAAGTTATATAAAAGGCCCGAGAACTCCGATTCCAAGCGTTTCATTCGGGAGCTGACGGAAGAAGCCAGGGGCGAAGACCCCCCGGGAACATTGCGGCGCTTTTTGAATTGGGACGAAGCACGGGAAATGATTACAGGCGGTATGGCAATTGGGTCCCACTCACATTCTCACCACGTGCTCAGCCAATTGGATCCGGGTCAGCAATTCAACGAGCTATCCCAGTCCCGAGCAATTCTGAAGGAACAACTTGGCATCAAAGCTGACGTGCTTGCCTATCCAGTCGGCACCCGGACCAGCTTCACTGATCAGACGCAGGCGGCCGCGCGAGACGCGGGTTACCGCGCGGCCTTTTCGTTCTATGGCGGCACAAATTTGCCAGGGAAGATATCGCCTTACGATGTGAACCGAATCGGCATAGACGACCAAAGCTGGAGCCGGTTCCGGGTTCAAACATCTGTTTGCGGGTTCACCGGCAAATTCTGGCCATGACCTATTCGCTCAAGCGGGCCGGGCGCTTGGGCAATTAAAGCGCCTGATAGTTCGCCGAAGAGACCGTGCAACGATTAGAACGAAATATGCAATTTCGGGGATGGTACAATAAAGCCGACAGGGGGGCGCTCGGCAAAGGAGCGTCGCCATCGGCGCAGGTTTTGAACCTTAAATGGGAGGGTTAAAGAGATATTTTACCAGTCAGTATTTGCATGGGTTTGGGCGCGCCGATGATGCCTGAAAGACAAAAGTTGCAAACTGATAATACGCTTGACACGCTGTATATCTGGAAGCAGAACGATTGGCATGAGAGGTACTGATCCGTGATAAGCGCTGTGATACCCGTACATAATCGATTTGAATATTTGAACGAAACAATTGCTTCGGTTTTTGCGCAAACTCGAGTGCCGGATGAAGTTTTGATCGTAGATGACTGCTCCACTATTCCCGTAGAGGCATTTCTCGCGAAAAATCCTCCGCCTGGTCCGGTGAGGGTCGTGCGCACCGACCGGTCACGGAATTGCGGGGGCGCGCGCAATTGCGGATGGCGGCTTGCGCAGGGCGATCTGATTGCGTTTAACGACAGTGACGATCTTTGGGAACCCGACAAAATTCGGCTGCAGGCCGAATATATGGAATCGCATCCGGAAGTGGATGGGGTCTATGGTCCTATGATGGCGTTCTACCCAGATGGCAGGACACAACCCTGGGCACATGATCGGCCGCCAGTCGTAGACATTCCTTCCGCGCTACTCGACGCCAATATGACCACGCAGACTCTCATGATCCGTCGCCGAGCACTGGTGACGCTCGGTGGCTTCGATGAGACACTGACAAATTTATCGGACCAGGTTTTCTCTATCGAGACAGGACGGGCAGGGTTGCGCGTGGTATTCCTGCCAACGCCTGTTGTCACGCGACTCCGAAGGAACGATAAGAATATGACTCGCAATACGACGCGATACTTTCTCTGCGATTGCCGGATTGCGCTTCGTTATCGACGTCTCAGCGCGGAATTCTTCGGACCAGGGTCAGTGCTTGTTCATCTAGGCCGGGCTCTAAGACGGTTTGGTGCAAAGAAACGCGGCGCGGGATTGCCAGTTAGAATATTAGCTTCCGTCCTGGAGTGTTTATCGCCATTTAGTCGTATGCCTCGAGGGTGCTGAGGATTGATAACATAAGATGCGTGTTAGATCTACAACTGCGACGCAGATGAATTGTAAGTTGTCTCCCATCGTAAAGCTTAAGCTACCGGAACACGGGGTCCGTACCTTGCGTGTTCGATGATTGACTGCACCATGCGGTCTACGATCAGGGCCGGTTGAATTTGCGGACGTTGGGAACGATTCATGGCTTCCTGCGCAAGGAGTTCATACTGTTTCGGGTCATCCCACATTCTGGATAGCGCTGCAAGCCAAGTGTCGATGGGTGCTTTCGGCTCGACAAGGATGCCGCCGGCGCCGACGGATTCAGGCAAGCCACCAATCCGAGACGCAAGCACCGGAATCCCATTTACCTGAGCTTCGGTTGCACAGCGCCCCCATGCCTCCTCCCACTGGCTCGGCATCAGAAGTAGTTTCGCCCTGCCATAGAAATTCCTGACGTCAAGCTGGGACTTGTGCCAACTAATATTCTTCGCCCGGCGCACCCTTTCGCTGTGGCGAACCGCTGAGTTCCGTTCCCAGCACTCGACGAAATCAAAAGGAATATCCGGGCGCTCTTCCGCCAAACGCAGGGCAATCTCGATGCCCTTATTCTCCACGGGATTTATGAATAGGACGTTTTTCCGGGTGGAATGCACCCGGTACCTTTCAGGTAGGATGAGTGGCGTGATTATCTCAGAGTCGATGCCAAAGTCACTATGCAGCCGGCTGCTGGTATACGCGGAATTGGCGATGTACCGAACGGCCGGGTGTTCGATCAAGTTACCACCCCAGAAGGTGGCGTCGCGGATATATATGACGACGGGGAGCCCAAGGCTGACAAATAGGTCAGAGTAGGCCCTAAGAGGGCAGGTTTGCAGCAGGACAATATCCGGCTTGAACGTGTTGATCACTGCGGGAATGCCGGAAGTTCCCCAGCCCCTGAAGACCGGGTACCCTCTGAACTTATTCATCGTGTAGACATCCGTACCGCGCAGTTTCGAGGCAACACGATTTCTAACCCAAAACCAGTCGCCGGCTCGAAGCGCCGCCAAGACACCCACCTGAAAGCCTCGCTTCCCGAGAGCCAGCGCAAGCGAATGGGTACTCACCTCCGAGCCCCTATATTCCTGGGGCAGGTAATGAGAACTAGTAGCAAACAGTACGCGCATCGGTGAGAATCTCCAAGTTAGAAGATGAAAGCGAGTTGAAGGGGCCCACAAGTACCACCCGTCATTTCGTCACAATCTTATGATTAACCCAGGGTTCTTCCAGGAGCGAGTGCGGCAAGGATCTCCTGTTTGGGATCTACCTCCCGTGATTATACGACTCATAAAGGGAATTGCAGGACCGACACAGCATTCTCGATTGAAGTGACCGGTCGATCGGCAGACAGCGGAGACCCGGGCCGCCAAAACCATCAAGGCGCAAGCCTGTCTGAGAATTGGAACGCGCAACTCTCACCATGCCCTCACTTACGCAGTCCCCAGGTGCGCAACAGTCCTCCCACCAGAGCCTTGGCGCCTCTTAGAGCCGCCACGCGCGCATTCGAGAAATCCTTCCAATCGAAATCGAAGAATCTCGTCGGTCCGCTCAGCGACCGAATCCATTCCCACCAGCCGACCAAGCCCTGATCGAGATATTTTGGAAAGGCAGAGAGGTCATTCACCAGCATTATGTGGCGGAAACCAAACCTGGTGGCAACCACCGGCGCCGGCGTCTG
The DNA here is from genome assembly GCA_964420185.1 of uncultured Occallatibacter sp. Taxonomy (GTDB): domain Bacteria; phylum Acidobacteriota; class Terriglobia; order Terriglobales; family Acidobacteriaceae; genus Telmatobacter. The sequence goes on from CAYQSI010000010.1 coordinate 72,015, forward strand.
CCCAATCAAATCCAGATAATGGATAAACCCCGTTTCAACTCCAGTGTACCGGGCACAATCTCCGGTGCCGCTGACTCGCGGATTCACCTCAATCAGAAGAACCCGTCCATCGCGCGAGTCCCTCTTCAGTTCGATTTCACAGATGCCGACAAAACCAAGCGACAATAAGAACTTGTTGCAGATCCTGTCAATCTCCTCGTCGACAACCGGCTCCACCAAAGTTGCGCACCCGTACAGAAGTGGGTATGCTCGCAATTCCTGGACCACACAAGCTCCAAGGCGGTGGCCAGCCCGCGCATAGACGGAGAGGTAACAGTACTTCGCCGAATCCGGTCCGACAATCTCTTCCTGAGCGACGGCCTGCGGCACCAGAGCACAGACTTTTTTATAGTGAGAGATTAACTCTTCCCGGCAATTGGCAGACACAGTCTTGTAGCCCCGGAGAGGGTTATCGGCTGGCAGGCTCTCCCACTCTCGATGGGAACGAGGCTTCAGAAGCACTGGGAACCGCGCACAGTCGCAGAATTTCTCAAGCTCCTCCACCGTTTGCACATAGACCGACCGTGGTGATGGCAGGCCGTATTCGCGAGCAAGGGCGTACTGTCTTTCTTTCGTCGAAAGCTCTGCCTGCAGAATGCACCCTCTCTCAGAGAGGATGAAATGCTCGCTTAGAACCTTCGCATAGCGTCCGATTGCGGAGACAAAAATGTCGGCGGCGGCAATGAGTACAGGTTTCTCGCCCATGGCCTCAGCGAGAGAGAGCATAAAAGCCAACCAGTTGTCGGGGTCTTTGTCTGGATTAGGGCACAGGAACGACTGCCCGTATCTGGAGCGAAATCCGGGATGTTCCGGAAAGCAATCAACTCCGACCACGCGAATGCCCTTCTGCTCCAGGTCTCGCATCAGATTCAGACCGGTCTGAAATACCGATGCGACCACGGCGGGGGGGCGTTGCGGTTCAGCGCGGTCGTGCAAGAGCCTGAGGTTGCGCTGGTATTTAAAGCGAGTTTTCCATTCCGTCATCTCGAACCTCGAACCCTGCATTACCATGTCTAATTGCGCCGAACCGCTCACGCGTCGAAGTCCACGTACTGGCGGCCAAAGATCGCCTCCAATGCGCAACCCAACGCCCAGACCGACCGCCCCAGCAACCGCCCTTTCTGGAGCCCATATTTCTTGCAGTATCGCGCTTTCAGACGGATTGCGCCGAACGGACCGAACTCACTACGCGCCAGTCCGGCGTGCATATTGAGTACACGCATTCCAGCGCGGAACGTCTTGCCCCATTCCAGACTGAGCTGTTGCCGGCCGCCTCGGCGGTAGATGAACAGGGGTTCGCCGAGGAAGTGAGTTTCATGGCCGGAAGCAAGCAGGCGAATACCAAACTCGTAATCCTCCACAGGAACCATGCGAGGGTTGAAGCCACCCATCTCCAGAAAGATGTCACGGCGGATCATGAGCCCCCCCGAAAGAGAAGCGGTATAGCAGAGCGCGTGCGCAAGGGTCAGCCGCTGCGTAGTCTTTTCACCCCAATACTCTTCTCGTCCTTCGGGGGTCACCATCGTCGCCCCGCCTCCCAAAGCCATCACTTGTGGATGAGCTTCCAAATAGTGGATTTGGCGTTCTTGCTTGTCCGGTAGCCAGCAATCATCGTCATCCAGGAAGGCGAGCCACTCGCTTTTAGCATTTTGCGCACCGAAGTTCCGCGCCGCTGCCACGCCAACATTTTTGGAGGTGGTGAGGATGGTGGCCAAACTCGATAGGCCCCTTAGCTTGTCCAGGTTTTCAGGGCTGGAGTCATCGTCCACCAACAGAACCTCGGTGGGCTTCGCGGTCTGGTTGTGGATCGAAAGCAACGCCTCGCGAACGAAATCCGGCCGATTGTGATGAGGAACTACTACAGTGACCGAATCAACCGTCATATTCGAGGCCCCTTTGGCCCTTAAAGGTCCGTTTGTACGCCCTCTTCTAGTGCAGCATAACATACCTCTGCAATCGCCAAAGCCCCATCGCCAAGAGAACGGCATAACTCAAATCAATGCAAGCCATCCATAGCATTAACCAAGTCTTGCGAAACGGTGGTGATGCCTAACATACAGTGATGAAAGGCTCCGCAGAGCAATACCCGCCTTGTGCCGATGTTTACGAACAAGCGTATTCAATTCGCCAAGAACGATCCTCAAATCGGACCAACAAAAGAAGTCCCAGCTCTCCTTGCCTGCCAGAGGGCGCAACCATTCCAGAGTCGAAGAGATGATCGGCTTGGTGAGTAACAAAGGATCTGAGTGATCAGCGATCAGGTTTGCTTTGAACCATTCGAAGTCACGATAGATATTTCGAGTGAAATAACCTGTGCGGTATTTCGGCTGTGGCGGAAGAGACTGTCCAGTGCTGAGGCGTAGCAGCCCAACGGGAAAGTTGACGCCACAATCGATGGCGAGCGCAAGGGAACCCCACAATCTAGGATTGATTTCCATTAGATAGGCTTCGCCGTTCGAAGTGACCTTGAATTCAACCATAGCGACGCCGTGCCAATGAAGCTCCGACAAAAGCAGGGTTGCGCTCTCAACTAAATCACTCCGCAAGCCGAGCGATACGCGATAGCTGCTGCCGCCGCCTGTCAGTGGAAGTTCATGCACTCGCTCGTGAAGAAATGCCCAGCGGGGAGTTCCGTGCTCGAACAGCATCTCAACACCCAAGCCTTTTCCCGCGATGTATTGCTGCTGTTGGACAGGGGTGTCCGAATATGTCGATGCCAGGGCCATCCGCCATTGCCCCAAGTCGCGTGCGATAGTCGCAACATACCCTTGCACCTCTCCATCCACACTCTTTTTGCTGAACAAAGGCTTGAGGACGACGGGAAATGTCTCCGGCGGCACGCTTGAAGAGGAAACTATCTCCGACGAAGGCACGCGCACGCCGATGCGCCGAGCTAAACTCCAAACCGCTTGCTTGTCCAAGGCGGTTTGAACACTCTCACGAGAGGCCAAAACAGCCCGCTGGTACATGTTGTCAGGGATTTCCGGAGAAAGCATCGCAAGCAGAGACACCTCGGTTGCCGGAACAATCAGGTCGTACTTCTCGGCTCGGAAGAGATCGACGAGTTTGCGAATGCCCCCTTCTTCCGCATAGGCCAACTCGAACTGCCTGTGGATGAAGCGAGACCGATATTGAGATTGTTCAGGTTGAAAATTGACAGCATGGACTGTACAACCATCTCGGCCCAGGCTCTGAATGGTCTCCAAGCCAGCTGCGCTATCGGCGTCTAAAACCAATACTTTCATTTGCATAAGTGAGGTATCACCCACCGGCCAGCCTCATCATAATGACAGGGTAGCATAGCCATAGAAGGAAGCGTTTGTCTCAGGCAGCCCCGAAGCGGTCTCCGATCTCTCTTCTTGTCCCGCATCCATGTACGCGCGCCGCAGATCACCCAAGAGGACAGGATGCTGCAGCGTCGATTCATAGCGGGCGAATCAGCAGATCCAGAGCCATGTTCGCCGGGGTGGCGATCATCCTGGGCAGCATACCGACCAAAGAGGCTAAGCGGAAACGGTCTTCCGGCTCCAGCACGCGCATCAGGTAAAAGAGTCCGAAGAGAACAATCAGGGAAGCGCTTCCGCCGCACAGAATAGCCCAAAGCGGCGCCAACTGCATAGCGATGATATGCGCAGTCAGCGCTGCCAGCGCGCTGATGAAGGAAACCTTTGCAACCAGCATCCAGGGAAGTTTCACCTTGTAAAGATGTATGCCGACAGCCCACATCATTCCGACAGCTATCACCTGCGCCGTTCCACTGCCGATGCATGCGCCTACCGCGCCATGGGCCGGAATAAGGTACCAGGCGACGCCCATATCGACAATGCCGGCGAGAACCGTCGCCATAATTACAAAGCGCTGCCGCTCCATACTCTCCAAGAGATTCTGCACCGGACCGACAAATGCCTTTGGCATACACAGCAGTGGCGCCAGCGTCACGACCATCGCGGCGTCCGCAAACTTATTTCCGTAGATAAACAGCAGCGCCGGCAAAGCCAGAGCGACGGCGATTAAGTGCAGCGGAATCGAGGTCAGCGCAAGATAGCGAAACGCGGCGGACGCAAGATCGGGGAGCTTGGACTTATCGCGGCCATACTGAGCGAAGATCGTTGCGCCAGCTGCCGACCCAAAGATCGTCGCGCTAAGCAGCAACTGGTCGGCCATGGTAAAGGCCACGGAATAGAACGACACCTGGCGAATATCCGCGTTGAGATTCTTCAGCAGGATAACTTCTGAGCGGTTCCAGACGATCAGCGCCACAAGCAGGCTCACAACGCTCTGCCACGCAAACATCATCATTCGCCTGTGCAATCCTGGCGGATGAACATGGGATGTCTCCCATGCAAGCACGCGCTTCATCGTCGGAAAGACGCGCACTAGAAAATCGACGACGCGCATACTCAACAACGAAGCTCCAACACCGATGACGCCCCAATGCAGCACAACCGTTGCGGCGATTGCGGTGAAGTAGGTTAGGGCCGAAAGCACGGAGGCCGGCAGATTTGCCGCCAAATCTTCTCGAGCGGCATTGGCCTGCGACGAGATAAAATTTATCATTGCGGGCCAGATGCTGAGCACGATAAGAACCGATGCCATCCGGTACTCTCCGACAGCATCTCGAATCACCCAGGAAAGCAGCCCGGCAGTCGCCAATGTAGCCAGAATGGCCTGAACCAGAAACGTGCGTAAATAAATAAATCTTGCTGTGCCCCGGTCGCCCATGGCAAAAAACTCGGCCATGTACTTCCGTGTCGTAGAGGGAATGCCGAATCCGCCCAGGCTGCTGACCACAGAGGCAATAAACGAAACATAAACAATGTATCCATTCTTTGCCGGGCCCAGGGTGCGGTTAATGGCAATCGAAGTAAACAGGACGACAAGAGCGCCAACTACGTTTTCGAGGCCATACCAGCCAGCATTCCGGGCGATGGTCCTGGTATTTGTCATTTTGAAATAAACTCAGATCCGAAAAGTATGCGCGGCCTATTCGTCCGCGCCAGTCGAGCCATCTACACTGGCATCCGGCAGCGCTTCGCGCGTTGCCGGATACCATCAAAACCTAATTTCAGTTTAACCTAACCCTTGCAGCGCGGCCTTCGCGTCCTTTGCGGAAGGCGCAGCCGGTGCCAGCGAAATGGCCTTCTTAAGATGAATTGCAGCGTTGGTTTTATCTCCCAGCTTGGCGTACACCATTCCCAGATGATACTGAATTGCCGGACTATTTGGATTGATCTTGGTTGCATCGACCAGAAGATCGCGGGCAAACCCGTAGGTTCCCTTGCGGTAGTAGGCCCACGCTAAAGTGTCCGCGGTATCCGGCGAATTCGGCATGCCCTGGCGGGCGGTTTGCGCCAAGGTTAAGGCAACATCCACATTTTCGCCGTTTTCAAGCATCCGATAAGCCAGATTGTTGGCGGCGACAGGCTGCGTCGGCTGGATTGACAGAGACTTCTTGTAGTAATCCTCAGCCTTCCGTGTATCTCCACGCGACTCTTCCAGGGTTCCAAGAATGGCCAGAACTCCGGCATTGTTGGGATGATCCTTAGACCATTTCTCCCAGACGCCGATCGCATTTGCCGCTTGTCCACGCTGAACTTGAAGCTGCGAGTATAGCGCGACAGCCTGGCCATCATCGGGATTCACCTCGATGGCTTTCTGAGCCGTCGCGGCTGCCTCGTCCAGGTTCTTGTTTTGTATCTGAAACTGAGCCAGCACGTCGTAGAGGCCGCTGTTCTTCGGACTTTTCGCGATTTGCTCGTTCATGCGAGCCAGAGCATGGGCCGGCTGTTTCCTGAAAAGATCGTAACCGACCAAGCCGCGCAAGGCGCCAATCGAATTGGGGTCGTATTGTAAAGCCTGCTCCAGTAGCGCCGCTCCTTCCGGGTAACGCTTCTGCGAAAAGCGAAGTTCCCCAAGCATGAGATAAGCCTGTGAGTTTTTTGGTGCGATGCTGATTGCGGTGTTCAGGTCGGCCTCAGCCTTGTCCGGTGAGTTATGGGACAACTCCGCCATAGCCCGCCACAGATAGCCGCCAGGAAAACGAGGAACGGCGGCAATCGCCTTGTCCGCCACGTCGGCCAGCATGGCCATATCGCCATGCTGACTTGCAATGCGCACAAGTTCCTCCTGCGCTTCCAAGCCGCGCGGATTCAGTTGCGCCGCCTGACGAAAGCTCCTCTCGGCCAGGCCGCTATCGCCTTTGGCCAGGGCGGCCTTGCCCAGCCAGTACTGTAAGAAAGCGTCCTTCGGGGCATCATTAACCGCACTCTGAAGAGCATTGACCGCATCACCCGTCTTGCCGTTGCTGAGCAACACAATTCCGTTCAGCGCAAGAACCTGGGGATCCTTGCCGTTTTTCTTCATCAGCCCGGTTACCACGGATTGGGCGGTCGCAAAGTCCTTGGCCTGAAGAAGAACCCGGACATATCCCTCCAGCACAGATACATTCTTGGGATACTTTTGAGCAAGGCCCGCAAACTCCGCTCGGGCCTTATCAATCTGTCCGGAATTCTGGTAGTAGTCGGCCAGGATTCGCACTCCTTGCGGACTGTCCGCAAGATCGCTCGAAGTTTGGCGAAGCACCTGCTCGGCCCTCGCCGGATTGCCCTGCTTCAGAACAAGCTGGGCAAGATATTCCCGCACATTTAGATTCTTGGGGTCCGTAGCGACGGCACTCCAGCATATCTGCTCGGCCTCCTGCAAACGGTTGTTCTTGGCGTAGAAAGCGGCGAGCAGCAGTTTGGCGTTCACTGACTTCTGATCGAGCGCGACGGACTTCTTCAATTCGCTTTCAACAAAAGAAATCTGAGTTGGATCCTCCACTTCGAGCAACGCGAGGGTTTCGTGAAGCGCCGCCTCGTTCGGGGCGAGTTCCAGCGCGCGGTGAATCTCAGCCAGAGCGGTATCCTTCTGTCCCCGCTTGGCCGCAATGCGGGAAAGCAAAGCGTGAACATCAGCGTTGTTCGGCTGGGCCGACACGGCCGCTGTGGCTTGCGCCTGTGCGTCGTCGATCTTGCCTCCTGCAAGAAGCATGTTTCCCAGATCGATCCGCGCCTTCAAGTTTGCCGGCTGCAAACTCACGGTCCGCTGGAGTTCGCCGTAGGCGGAGCTAAGCGCACCCATATGAAGGTAAGTCTGTGCCAGGGCATAATGCGCATCGGCGAAGTTCTTGTCAATCTTCAAGGCGTTGGAAAACTGAATGGCGGCTTCCCTATCCTTGCCCTGGGCGCTATACCGCTGTCCGCTTTCCAAATATTTATGCTTGCGCACGTTAGGATCGCGGAAGCACCCGGACAACAAGGTGAGCGATAGAAAGAGCGTAACTACCCCAAAAGCCGCGCAATGATTCAGATGTCTCCATTTGCCATCGAAGCCGAACTGAAATGCTTTGAATCCTCTTTCCATTTTCTTCCATCCTTTCAGGCTGTCTCTCGAACGGCTATAACTTGAAGCCGTTGACGGAGCTACGTTGCCTTTCCCTGTTCTGCAAATGCATTTAGTCAGGGATAAATCGCGGCAGCAAGGGCGCAAGCTGCATGGTAAATGTTTCGGCGCGCTTTCTTGCCGCCGATGTGTCTTCGCTGGAAGCGATCGGCGTGATTACCCGGACCAGCGCTCCATCCGTGCGATTCAGCCGTATTGCATCAGCGATCATGTAAATCTTCGCCATATATTCATTTGCCACGCTGCGCCCGTGCGCCTGGTACCAGTAGATGACGAACTGCCTTGCCGCGCCATTCGCAATAATGTATTCCCCCACCCGATGCGATTTACCGTTCACATCGGTCAAATCGACGTAATTTGACGACTCGAAGATCCAGCCGGCTCCGGGCAGGCAATGCTTCGGAGAATGGATGGTCTGGCCCGTTCTCTGGGTGGGGAAATAGCCGAGGAAGAGGCCGATCGGCGCTTTCTGCGCGGGCTGGGTATAAACGCGCGAAAGAAAGTCTCCGGCCCCCAGGACATCGCGTGTCTCCTGGTCGATATCCTGATCGCTTCCCATCCACCCCGCGATCATGGCAGGCAACTGCGACAAGGGCTCACTGGGGGGATTCCGGTCAACATCGGCGCGCATATGCAGCAGCAGTGCCGTACCCGCAAGCAGCAGGACCGCGGTCCAGAAACGAAGGCTCCTCATGTCTGCCGCCTTTTGGCCGGGAATAGGTTCATTGTGCGGTGGACGAGATACAGGCACACAAGCGACACCAAAAAGATGACCCAACCGGAAAACTCATGAAAAAAGCCCAGGGCTTTGTCTGGGTCCCAGTATTGGACGCACAATCCGGTGCCGAGAATGCGCACGGCGTTGGCCGCGATCGCGATCGGAATACTGGCTATGACGAGTGCGACTCGCCGCCAAAAGGACTTCTCCATGAAGTATCCATAAAAGACCGCCAGCGTGAACAGGCTCATCAGGGAGCGGATGCCGCTGCATGCCTCAGCCACCTCCAGATTCATCAAGGGAAGCTCGATGACGTTACCCTCCCGCAGAACCGGCACGCCGAATAAAGGAAGCAGGCCGCTGGCCAGCTTTGAAGCCAGAATCTGAAGCGGAAAGGTGATCTGGTTGAAGAGAATGGCCGGAATCGGAATGGCCAGCAACAGGACCAGCAGGGCGAAGCGCAGCTCCTTCAAGAACTGTCGTCCGCCAAAGCAAAGCACCAGTCCAGCCAGCAGGATAATCAGCGAAACCCGCGAAAGGAAGAGTTCGGACCCGTAGACTCCCAGGAGCAGAACGGCCAACCCCAGGGCCACCATGGCAATTCCATTCCAGGAAGGAACGACTTTCGTGGCGAGAAGGGTCTTCCGCTTCTCCCACACCAGATACGCTGCGAACAGGGGCACCAGAAAGCCGTGAGAAAAATCAGGTATCAGCCACCAGTCGGTAACCAGTTTTTCCAGCACCTGGTAATAAACCGCTGCGACCAGTAAACAGATCATTACCCAACCCAAAGCAAATTGAGCGTAACGGGAGCGCCAGTTCCCCCAGGGAGCCGTTGGAATCTGTGCGCTTTGAGCCATTCTTGCCGTCCTCGACCTATCGATCCGTACCACTCTACCTTAGCAATCAGGGTGCCGAAAGTGAAACGTTTTGATTGAGGGAAATTTCCTATAAATTTCCCTTCCCTTAGGAATCCTTCTTCCAGTGCTAGTGGAAAATGAATTCCACTTTCGAGGTCAATCAATGGTACACTGTTTCCCGATGGGGGAGAATAATTCTGCCTTTTCTTCTGCAACCCCCTAAGAAGTGCGTCCCAAAGCGCATAGGCGGTAGAGAGATCCCATTTCTCGTCCCATCCCTCAAGTTTGGAAGCTGCATTGCTAAAGATGAAGTGAACGTAGGTCCTCTTATGGCAACAATTGCAATGATCCAAAATGGGAAACGCCAAGCGAGACCGGCTCCTTTTACCGAGGCGCACGTTCAGCGCGCAATTGCTCGGATTGCCGAAACCGACTGCCCGGTCTTGATACTAGGGGAGCACGGCGCCGGAAAGCGATTTATTGCCTCGCAAATCCACGCGCAGTCACATCTGTCCCGCGGCGCGTTCAGTGAGATTCATTGCGGCGACACCAATGCACCGGCCCTGCTGGCCGCGCTTTCCACCAATGGAACTGTCTATCTAGCTGAAATAACGGACCTTAGCCTTTCTCTGCAAGAATTGATCATCAATACCCATTTTCGCTCCGGGCAGGCACAAAGCTGCCGCCTGCTGTGTGGTTCGAGCCGGGAACTTCTGGAAGAAGTCAAGTCGTGGCGCATAAGAGAGGATTTCTACTACCTCGTCTCAGCCGTTACGCTCCGGATTCCCCCGCTGCGCTGCAGAAAGTCAGAGATTCTCTTCATCGCCGATGAGCTTCTGACGCAGTATTCCAAGCAGTTTGACCGCCCCAAGCCGGTTCTCTGCAAGGAAATCATCGGACACCTGATGGAGTACACCTGGCCTGGGAATCTGACTGAACTTCAGGCCGCAATCAAGACATTCGTTGCCATCGGAGACCAGGCAATTTCCCTGGCGGCCATCAAGGCGGCGGCGTCATCGGGGAGGCCGAATGAGAACCGCAGGCCTCTCTTGCTGAAAGAAGCTACGCGGGCCTCATCGATCCAGATCGAACGCCAGTTGATCTCCGAGGTTCTGGTTTCGACCGGCGGCAACCGGAAACGCGCCGCGGTCGATCTGGGAATCAGCTATAAGGCCTTGCTTTACAAACTCAAGCAGATCAAAACGGAAAACCAATCCGTGTCCTGTAAGAATGGAGTAGCATAATGAAACTTGCAAGCCTTCTCATTGTGGCATTTCTTGCCCCGGCGCTTTTCTGCCCTGCGCAAGACAAAATGCCGGTTACGCAGGACACGGCCAAACCGGTGGCGCAGGATGCGGCCGCGCGGACTGCGACCGACGGCTATGTCATCGGCGCGTCCGATGTTGTTATTGTTTCCGTGCTGAAAGAGCCGACACTGTCAAGCAGCCTGCTTGTCCGGCCTGATGGCATGATCTCGATGCCGCTTCTTGGGGATGTCAAGGCTTCCGGCAAGACGCCGCTGCAGTTGGCGGACGAAGTTACGGCCAAGCTCAAGAAGTACATACAAGATCCGAATGTCACCATCGTCCTGAGCCAGATGAACAGCAAGAAAGTGTATCTGATCGGCGAAGTTGGCAAGCCCGGCCCGGTCGATTTGACTTCCGGCATGACCTTGCTTCAGGCAGTTGCCACCGCCGGTGGGCTCACGCCGTACGCCAACTCGAAGAAGATTTACATCCTGCGCACTGAAAACGGAAAGCAGCAGAAGATTCCCGTGCAATACAAGCTAGCGTTGAAAGGCGACGGCTCGCTCAATCTCATTCTGAATCCGGGTGATACGATTGTTGTTCCGTAAGGTGACCCAAATGAAACCAAGTCACATACTCCTGGTAATTCTCTTTACCGTCAGTGCCGCGACAAGAGCGCAAGTTGTTCCCTCGGCGACCGGCCCCTCCGGGCTGCCGGTCAGCGGCACGCTGCAATATGAGCTGCGCTATTCGCAAATCGCCGATTTTTACGGCGGGTCCGAAGGGACTATGCAGAGAAGCGTCGTGTCTGGAGAGGTGGCCTACACAAATGCCAATGCCGTCCGCCCCTCCAGCGTGACCTATTCTGGCGGCGATTCGTGGCGTCTTTCCGGCGGATCCGAGGGGACTGGGGTGTTTCAGCACCTCCTGGTTTCGCAAGGGGTTGTGAGGCGCAACTGGACACTCAATCTCAGCGACGACGTGAGCTATATGCCACAAGCGCCGACCACGGGATTCTCAGGGGTCGCCGGCGTGGGCAACCTGCCTGGCGTACCCAGCGTGCCGAGCCAGTCGATCCTGACGCAGAATACGCGAAGCGTTTACAACACACTCACTCCGAGTTTTACGCATAGCCTCAACTACGCAACCAACCTCAGCATCAATGGCAGCTACGGAATCCTGCGTTTTCCTGACCAGAACGGCCTGGAGGTCGATTCGCTGCAGGGTGGGCCGCAACTTACTAAGCGGCTGAACGCGCTGAATTCGATTTCTGGCCAATACATTGTTTCTCACATCAGCTATCCGGCGTACACATCATTTACCATGCAAACCCAAGCGGCGCTGTTCGGCTTCCAGCGCGCCTGGACCAGGCGGCTCAGCACGAACGTAGCTGCCGGACCCCAGTGGATCGGAAGTTCAAACAGTGCGGTTATTCCTTCATCCAAGCACCTTGAAGTGAATGCGAATGCGGCCTACACGAGCAAGCTGGGGTCGGCCACGCTGACCTATTCCCAGGCAAACTCTGGAGGCTCCGGGGTGATGACACAGCTCGGAACACGCATTGACAACGCCAGCGCTCAGTTTATGTGGCAGTTCGGAAGAAACCTCACCACCAGCGCGGGGGGGTCGTACTTCCGCACCCAGGGATTGCAACTGGCCGGCGTGACCACCGGAAAGTATGGCGGAGCGTCGGCAACCCGGCGAGTGGGACGATATATCACCGTATTCGCAAACTACACGGCAATTCAGCAGTCGTCGAGTTCCGTGCTCACACCGAATGCCATCACCGGGCTGTCGCAGGTGATCGGTTTCGGCCTCGGCTACTCTCCACGGGAAAAGTTCTTCAATAAGTAACTCATCAAGGAGGCCTATGCTCGGGCATCGTGAAATGACAATGCAGGACTATGCGGAAATGTTGAAGCGGCGATTCTGGCTGATTTTGACTTGCACGGTCCTCCTCCTGGGAATCGGCATTGGCATCAGCTTCATCCTGACTCCCCAATACGTGTCTCAGACGCTGGTGCTCATTGAGCAGCAGAAGGTTCCGGAAACCTATGTCAAGCCCGTTGTCAATGAAGATCTGGACGCGCGGTTGGCGTCGATGAAGGAACAGATTCTGAGCCGGTCGCGCATCCAGCCGATCATTGAGCGCTTCGGCCTCTACTCGGGCGGTGGGTATACGATGGACGACCGCGTGGATTTGACGCGGAAGGCGATTGGGATTAAACCCATCCCCTATGGTCAGTCGTCGCGCGGGATGCCGGGCTTCTTTATCACGTTCAAGGCGCAGGACGCGCGCACAGCCCAACAGGTATGCGGCGAGATTACTTCGCTTTTCGTCAGCGAGAATCTAAGTGCGCGTGAGCAGTCGGCCGAAGGCACGACCGACTTTCTGAAGCAGCAACTCGACGATTCGAAGAGAAACCTGGACGATCAGGACGCCAAGCTTGCAGCCTTCCAGCGCAAGTACATCGGCAGGCTTCCCGAGCAGGAAACTTCAAATGCGAACGCTCTTCAGGCAATGACAACCCAGCTTGAAGCCGCGACGCAGACGGTGAGCCGCCTACAGCAAAATGAGACCATTCTTGAAGCCATGATCACCCAGCAGCCGCAGGAATCGTCACAGAGCACTCCGGCCAACGGAACATCAGAGAACGGACTCAAGGCTCAGCTCAAGGAGGCGATCGCACAAGAAAAGGAGTTGGAGGCCGTCTACACGCCCAACCATCCAGACATACTCGCGATCAGGCGCAGGATCTCCAGTTTGCAGGCGGAGATCGCGCACGCTCCCGCCGAATCGGCAAAGGGGGAGACCGCGGTGAGTAATCTCGACTCGCCGCAGCTCCGGCAGCTCAAGCTTCAGCTTCGCGCCGAGCGGCAGTCCCTGGCCGCCGCCAAGCAGGAACAGGCTCGCATCGGGCAGCAGGTTCGCACCTACGAGGCGAAAATTGAATCAAGCCCAATGGTCGAGGAAGAGTATAAACAGGTCACTCGCGACCATGAGACGGCTTTGCAGTTCTATAACACCCTGCTGACCAAGATGAACGAATCTTCCATGGCCACCGCTCTTGAACATCGCCAGCAGGGCGAACAATTTCGCGTGATGGATGCTCCCAACCTTCCGGACTCGCCCACCTTCCCGAACCATCTCCTCTTTGCAGGTGGCGGACTTGTCTCCGGCTTGATTTTGGGTCTACTTCTTACCGCGCTGCTCGAGTACCGCGATACTTCCCTGCGCAGCGAGAGTGACATCTGGGCCTTTACCAAGCTGCCGACGCTGGCCGTCGTCTCCTATATCAACGATTTGGCTCACTCTGACGTTGACCGCAAGCGCGGAAAACGCATTTCTCGAATGGCCAAACCCATTGAAGGTGCGCCCGGATAGCCATGTACAAATCCTTCTTCGGCCTTCGCGCCCAGCCATTCGGAGCCAGTCCAGACCCGCGGTTTCTCTTCCTGAGGCCGCAGATCAGGGAGGCGCTTGCCTGCCTACAGTACGGCATTGCGGCACGCAAGGGCTTTGTGGTTATGACGGGAGAGGTTGGAACGGGAAAGACAACCCTGCTCAAGACAGTTCTGGGAACATTCGCCAAGGGGCGCATTTCGACAGCCTTCGTTTTCAATCCATGTCTGGATGTGCTCGACTTTTTTGATTTCGTGCTCACAGACTTCGGCATTTCGCCCAGGACGCGGACGAAGTCAGGCATGCTATTGCAGCTCAATCGCTGGCTCATCGAGCGCTACCGCGACCATCACTTGTGCGCGATTGTGATTGATGAAGCACAGAATCTCTCCTGGGAACTTCTCGAAGAGATTCGTTTGCTGACCAATCTCGAAACCTCGTCGGAGAAGCTGGTGCAGATTGTCCTTTCTGGCCAGCCGGAACTCGAGGAAAAGCTCTACCACCCAAGCCTTCGCCAACTTCGCCAGCGGGTTTCCCTGTGGTGCAAAACGCAACCGCTGAACGGCGAAGAGACGCAGGCTTACATCGAAGAAAGGCTGCGCATCGCCGGAGCCACCCGGCCGGTGTTTTTACCCGAAGCGGCGGCGCTTGTTCATCGCTACTCGGAAGGAATTCCCCGTATCATCAATCTGCTCTGCGAGCAGGCCTTGATCAGTGCGTATGTCGAACAGATCAAGCCGATTCCAGCGCACATTGTTGAGTCGGTCGGCCTGGAACTTGATCTTGTCCAACACCCTTTCACGATCTCGTTCACGGCTATGCAAAGGTTAATGGAGCATACTCCGCAAATAAGCAGGTCCAGCACTGTCCAGCCCACCGTGGATTGCGCCGATTCCCTGGAGGAACGTGAAATATGAGCCGTATATACGATGCACTTCAAAGAGCCGATCTTGAGCGGAAAGAAGCACAAGAAACGGAAGCCCCAAAGGTTGCCGAACCGTTTGTTGCCCCCGGCGCCGAGGAACTGCCACCGGTCAAGACCGACGTCAACCTCGATAAGATAGCTCTGCATCCGTGGAATCCATCAATTTCCTCTCTCCCGACGCTCGGAGACCGCGGTGAAAGCATCGAGCAGTTTCGCGGCCTCCGATCGCAAATCTACCAGTTTCGCGATCAGGGTCCGTTAAAGACGATTCTTGTCAGCAGCGGCATGCCCGCGGAAGGCAAGACATTTGTCGCGGCAAATCTGGCGATGAGCCTGGCGCGCAATGAGAACAATCGCATACTTCTTATCGACGCCGACCTGCGTGGTCCCTCGCTCCACTCCATTCTGGGAGCCCCCAAAACACCTGGGGTCACGGAGTACCTCGCGGGAGAAGCGGAAATACAAGACATCCTGCAGCGCAACCAGAATCGCCGCATGGTTCAACCGGGCTTCTCGCGTATCATGCCGAATCTCACCTTTATCCCCGCCGGCGCGGGCGGCGACAACTCTTCGGAACTTGCCGCCAATCACCGTATGGAAAAATTGGTAGCAGCCCTTGCGCCGCACTTCGACTGGATAATGATCGACACCCCGCCGGCCCTCGCGTTTGCGGATGCAATCGACCTTGCTCGTGCCGCAGATGCAGTGTTGCTTGTTGCCCGTGGAGCAACCACGACTTACGATATCGCGCAGCGCGCACAGGCCGCCTTTAGTAACTCGCGCATCCTCGGTTTCGTGCTGAATGCGGTCAAGAATGCCCCGCGCAACACCTCCTACTACTACGGTTACTATTACGGCGAGCCAGATACCGGCAGCAAGCCGAGTGGGCGAAAGGATAAACGGCGGCTAGGATGATCAGGCTTTTCAATGTTTACTATCCGACGCGGACTCTGGTACTGCTCCTTTGCGAGGTGTTCCTCGTAAGTGGCTCATTTCTGCTGGCCACCGCCAGTATCATGGGGCCGGATACGTATATCGTTCTGATCTATGAAAACGGCTTATTGAAGATTTTCGGCATTACCGTTCTCACCCTGCTTCTCACCTATTACTTCGATCTGTATGGTCCGCGGCGCATCCAGCAGGGGTGGGAAATATATTTTCGCCTGTTGCTCGTTCTCAGCGTTCTATCTTTTGTTCTCGCAGGACTTGTCTATCTTCTCCCGGATTTGGGCCTCGGCCCTTATGTTCTAGCCGTTGGCGTCTCCATCCTTACAATCTTTCTCGTCCTCTGGCGCTCGGCCTATGAGAGGATCATTGGGCTCCCCATATTTCGCGAGCGCGTCTATATTTTGGGTTGCGGCCAGCGGGCTCGCACCGTAGTCGAACTACTGCGGGGCACTCGCGATGCCGGCATGGAAGTCGTTGGCTGGAAAGGCGAAAGCGAGGTCCTTGGACAACTCGATCGCTTCGCCGCGGAGCTTCGAGCCTTTCGTGGCCCGAAGCCCGGCATCGATCGCGTCATCGTTGCCATGGAAGAGCGTCGCGGATCGATGCCCGTTCGAGAGTTGCTGGACCTTCGTCTCTGCGGCGTTGTCATTGAGAATTCCAGCACGCTCATGGAGAGGCTCTCAGACAGATTGCCGCTGGACGGGCTCAATCCAAGTACCCTCATCTTCACTGAGGGCTTCCGCATGAGCACATTGCAGCAGCTTTTCAGGCGTCTGCTTTCTCTGGCAGTCTCCTTCGTTGCGCTGGTGATCTGCCTGCCTTTCATTCCCTTGATTATTCTTGCGGTGCGCCTCTCCTCGCCGGGCCCCATCTTTTTCAACCAGACTCGGGTCGGACAGCGCGGGCGCTTGTTTACCGTTTACAAGTTCCGAACCATGCGGAAGGACGCCGAGACGCAGGGGGCGGTATGGGCGGCCAAGGACGATCCGCGCGTCACTCCGATTGGCCGGTTTATGCGAAACATGCGGCTCGACGAGATCCCGCAACTCTGGAACGTCCTCCGCGGAGATATGGGCTTTGTCGGTCCCCGTCCGGAGCGGCCCGAGTTTGTGCGGTGGCTTAGTCAGGAGGTTCCCTTCTACGACCTGCGGCACATGATTCGCCCAGGGATCACCGGCTGGGCACAGGTGCGTTACCGATACGGCGCAAGCCTGGAGGAGACCAAGCGCAAGCTCGAATACGATCTCTACTACGTCAAGCACCAGTCGATCGGTCTTGACCTGCTCATCATGTTTGAGACAATCAAGACCATCATTCTGCGCAGGGGCGCCCAGTGAAAATCGTCTTCTGGTTGTCGATGTTCGGCATCCTCTACACTTACGTGGGATACCCCGCGTTGATGTGGATGCTCGCGCACGTGCGGCCACGGCCCTGGGCAGTTAACCCGATCTCTCCCAGCGTGAGTGTTGTGCTCGCGGTGCATAACGGCGCAGTCCTGCTACCGCGCAAGATTGAGCACCTGCTTGGTCTTGACTACCCCAACATCAAAGAGATCATCATCGTTTCGGACGGTTCAACCGATGGCA
The DNA here is from genome assembly GCA_964420185.1 of uncultured Occallatibacter sp. Taxonomy (GTDB): domain Bacteria; phylum Acidobacteriota; class Terriglobia; order Terriglobales; family Acidobacteriaceae; genus Telmatobacter. The sequence continues at coordinate 89,184 of CAYQSI010000010.1, forward strand.
CGGCGGAATTGCTGGTTCGTCAGCGTCATCCGCGTCTTACTACCATCATTCTTGATGAGCACGGCGGCAAGGCGGCTGCTCTCAACGCCGGCGTAGCGAAGGCCACCGCGGACGTAATCCTCTTCGTGGACATCCGGCCGGAGATTGCTCCGGGCGCGATTCAGCAACTGGT
>CAYQSI010000011.1:0-82278 GCA_964420185.1 uncultured Occallatibacter sp.
TCGCCATGGACGAACTCTCGACGGTGCTCGACCGCGCCTCGGCCAGCCTGGTCACGGACACCGCTACGCGCCAGTTGCGTGAGCGGCTCAGGCTTTCGCAGGGGCTGGGCGCCATGATCGGCCGCTCCGGGGAGATGGAAAAACTCTACCGCATCCTCTCCAAGGTCGCCCAAAGCTCCCACCCCGTTCTGATCCTGGGCGAAAGCGGCACCGGCAAGGAGCTGGTGGCGAGGACCATCCACGCTTACGGCCCCAACTCTCAAAAGCCGTTTCTGCCGGTCGATTGCGGCTCGCTGGTCCCCACGCTGATCGAGAGCGAGCTCTTCGGCTACGTGAAGGGCGCTTTCACCGGGGCCAACCGTTCCAAGGATGGGTTGCTGGTTTCGGCCGAGGGGGGCACGGTTTTCCTCGACGAGATCGGCGAGCTTTCGCTCGACCTGCAAGCCAAGCTGTTGCGAGCCTTGCAGGAAAAAGAGGTTCGCCCGGTCGGCGCCACCCACCGCGTCCCCATCAAAGCGCGCATTGTGGCCGCCACCAACCGGAATCTGGCGGAGATGGTGGAAAAAGGCGCTTTCCGCAAAGACCTCTTCTACCGGCTGAATGTGGTTAACCTGCGCCTGCCTCCGCTGCGCGACCGGCGCGAGGACATTCCGCTTCTGGCGGCGCATTTCCTGGACCGCCTCAGCCGCGAGCACGGCGTCAAGTTCACCTTGAGCGACGAGGCTCTGCGCACCATGATGCGCCACGACTGGCCGGGCAATGTGAGGGAGCTGGAGAATTCCGTGGAACGGGCCTGCGCCCTCTCCTCCGGGCCGGTCCTTCACCTGGGCGACCTGCCCACGCAGCTTCAACAGCAAGGGCTGGAGGCCCGGCGCTCGGCCGCTTTGGTCGGCGAACCAGCAGCCGAGGGCGGCCAACCGCAGTTGACCACGCTGGCCGATCTGGAACGCCAAGCCATTCTGGGAGCCATTCGCGCCCTCAACGGCGATAAGCTCCAGGCCGCCAAACTGTTGGGCATCGGCAAGACCACCCTTTACCGCAAGCTGAAGGAATACGGCATCGCCGACCCGCTTCGGGAAGAGTAAGGAACAGTGGACAGTGATCAGTGGTCAGTGATCAGTGGTCAGCGATCAGTGGTCAGTTTTCCGCTTCCGGCCTTTCACGAATTGCCTCCAAATTCAGGCTTGAATCAACCGGACGAAGCACAAAGCCCTGGATCACTGCGCCATGAACTGAGAACTGACGGCTGCGAACTGACAGCTTAGGGAAGCTCTGAATAAGTGCCATTTGTGAAGGCGCATTCCCTCAGGGGCTAAAGCCCACGTTGTTTTTGCAGGCTTTGCGGCACGACTAAAGTCGTGCCCTTTCAAAAACATTAACCGAATCAGAGGTTCCTCAGAACTGACAACTGAGAACTCGCGACTTAGAACTGGCAACTGAGAACTCGCAACTTAGAGCTGGAAACCGAGAACTCGCGACTTAGAACTGACAACTGATCACTGACCACTGTTCACTGATCACTGTTACGAGGAGTTTGGAATGAGCATTCTGATGGTGACTGGAGTTGAAGGCGCTCGCAATTGCGCGGCTGTGGTGGCGGCGCAACTGGGCATGGATGTGGAAGTGGCCGAGGGACGGAAGGCCGCGCTGGCCGCGCTGCGCCGCCGCGAGTTTGCCGCCGTCGCGGTGGACGAGACCATGGCCGAGTGCGATCCGGCGGCCGCCGAAGCCGTCTGGGAACACTCTGGCCTGGCCATCCCCTTGCAGATCAACTTCGCCCTCTCCGGAGCCGCCCGGCTGATCCGCGAGATTCGCGCCGCCCTGCACCGCCGCGAGCGCGAACAGATGCTGGCTCGCCGCGCCGCCACCGCGGCCATCGAATCCGAGCTTAAATCCACGGTCGCCGGCCTGCTCCTTCAATCCCAGTTGGCTCTCACCGGCGCAGAGATGCCTCCTCCAGTTGCCGAAAGGCTGCGCCTGGTGGCCGATCTGGCGGGCAACCTCCGCCAGCAGTTGAACTCTCCGCAGCAAGCCCGCGCCGACGCCGCCGCCTGATTCGCTCGGCCTCTGGGCTTCAAGAAAAATTCTTGCGTTGCACGCGCAGCGCCGGGGCGAAAATTGCCCCGGCGCTTTTTTCCGCTTCGGACGTTAAACCGCGGCCAGCCCTGTCACGCTGCCTGCGTGAACAGCGGCAAGTTGATTCGAGCGACCAGCCATTCTATCTATGTCCTTGAGGCCCTGAAAGACGGCCCCATTATCGCGCAGGATGCGGCCCGCATCTCAGCAACGAGATGCGGGCCACTGGCTCTTGGGGAAGCCGCGGCATATAAGATCTGCGCCCTTTAATGCTGCATGGAAGAGACGCGTTACGCCTTCAGTTTGCGTCTGATCGCGCCCAGCGTTCCGGCCAGTCCGGTAGCCAGAAGAAGGAAGGTCCCCGGCTCCGGCGTGGTGCTACTGGAGGGCGTGTAAGGCGGCATGCCGGCGCCATACTGCCCCAGATAGTCGCCATTGGTGTCGCCATTGTTGTTATCGTTCAGATAAAAGTCGGAATAAGCAGGCTTACCCCCAGGAAGCAACTGATTAGTCCCCCCAATCAACTGATACACCGACGTTAAGGGAACGGATGCGCTGAGTGTGAAGGTGATGCTGTCCACTCCGCAACTGGCCATATTCCCCGACCCATCTGAACACGAATAGCCCAAATACTGTTGGCCGAATTGGTCTCCAAAACCATATTGAAGGAGCGGGTTAATGGTCGATGTAGAGTCAACATAGTATTCAACCAAGCCCCATACGGAGTTAAAGCCGACTTCATTGATCGTGGCGTTATTGTCCGTGAGGACTACGGTAATGGTTCCACCGGGGTTGGTGGTGAGCGTGATCGTCCCTTCAGACGCCACCGGGACGATTTGCCAGGCGGAGCTAACAATTCCGACTCCGTAGGTGAAGTATTCCGTCAGCGAATCGGCGTAGCCGGCTCCCACGCCAAGGACCGCCAGACCGCAAATCAGGAATAGAGCGCGAAGCTTGCACATCACAGTTTTGTCCTTTCAGGCCCAGGGCCTCCAAAGCGGATTTCGCCCAACTCTCTACTGCGCCGTAAATAAAAGCAATGGTTGTAAAGTGATTTTTTGCGGAAAAGTTATGTATGTTCAACTTATAGAACTGAAACAAGTTACTCCGTCCCATGAGCGTGGCTTTGCGCTCTGCTGCCGAGAGATGCCGGGAAACGCCAATCTGGAGCGGCAGCGCCAGCCTCTGAATTTGATGGCATAAGCAGAAATATCTCAGTATACTGTGCATCAAATCTTGCCCCAGACATGGCCGATTATGGATGCTGGATCGAAGATCACGGAGACCCCTGGTTCAGTTGTGATCACCTTTGGCGTCTTTCATCTCGACGCCCAAAAGGGCCAACTGAAAAGGTTTGGCACGGCCCTTCGACTCTCATCGCAACCATTCAGACTTCTCGTGCTGCTGGCGTCGCGGCACGGCGAAGTCGTCACTCGCGAGGAAATCCAGCAAGCGCTGTGGGGGCCGGATACCTTTGTTGACTTTGAGCGCGGCCTGAACCACTGCATCCGCCAGATTCGCGCCGTGCTGGGCGACGATGCCGGCGCCCCAAGCTACATTGAGACAATCCCCAGGATCGGCTATCGTTTTGTCGCGCCCGTTTCGATGCTCCCCCTGGAGCCGACAGGCGCCGAATCCTCGCATGGGCCGCCCGATGATCTCCGTCACCCGGCAGACGGCAAGGCAGCAGAAAAAGGTATTGCTCAGGGGAGGCGGCGTTGGTTCTTTCTGGCTGCGGCAATCGCCACCCTGGCATTGGCCGCTCTCTTTCTCTCTCTTCGGCAGTGGCGCGAAGCACGCCCGGAGCAACCGTCTTCTCGGCTGATGGTGGCTGTATTGCCCTTTGAAAACCTGACCGGCGACCCCGATCGGGATTACCTGAGCGATGGCATAACCGACGAGTTGATTGTGCATCTGGGCAGGGTCAGTCCCAGCCGCCTCGGCGTGATCGCGCGTACCTCGGCCATGAATTACAAACATTCAGGAAAGCTTCTTGCCCAAATCGGCCGCGAGCTGGGGGTCAAATATCTGCTTGAAGGGACGGTGAAAAGTTCCGGGCAGACGATTCGAATCGCCGCTCAGTTGGTTCGATCGGACGATCAGGCGGAACTGTGGGCCGATACCTACGATGGCGAGGTCAACGCGGAACGCATCCTCGCCTTCCAGCAATCGGTGGCCGGCCGTGTTGCCCAGTCACTCTCCCTGGTGCTGCCTGAAGTTCACACGCCGCACAGCACGACAACCAGCCAGGCCGCCTACGAAGCCTTCCTCAAAGGCCGGCTGGAATGGAACAAGCGCAACGAAAATGGCTTTCTCAAGTCCACCGGGTATTTCAAGAGTGCGGTTACGCTGGACCCAGCGTACGCCGAGGCCTGGGCCGGCCTGGCCGATTCGTACAACCTGTCGCGCGAGTATTATGAAGGCCGTTCGAGCAGCGCAATGGCCGAGTCGGGCAAAGACGCCGCCTTCAAGGCTCTGACTCTTGACCCCAACCTCTCGGAGGCCCACGCCTCGCTAGCTTTCAATCTCTGGCGCTACGAGTGGAAGTTTCCTGAAGCGGAGTCGGAATTCCGCAAGGCTCTGGACCTCAGCCCCAACGATGCCACAGCGCACCATTGGTATGGGATGTTCCTGGCATCGCGCGGGCGCTTCGACGAAGCGCGCAACGAGTTGCGGAAGGCGCGGACGCTCGATCCGCTGTCGCTTATCGTCATTACAAACAGCGGCTGGGTGAATTACTATGCCCGCGATTATGATGCCGCTATTCTTTGCTATCAGGAGGCCCTCAAACTGGACAGCGGATTCCTGACCGCCCGGATGAAGCTGGCGTGGGCCTACGAGCAGAAGGGTATGTGGCAGAAGGCGCTCGACGCAAGGCGCAGCTTTTACCTCTCAGCCGGACATCCGGAGATTGCGCAGGCGCTGAGCGACGCCTATGCGCGGGACGGTTACCCCGGAGTATTGCGCACCATCGTTGCGGAGACGGAAAAAATCGATGCGGGTCCATATTATTCCGACTACGAAAAAGCCAAACTCCATGCGATGCTCGGCGACACGGGTAAGGCAATGACGCTTCTTGGGCAGGCACGCACCCGGCGCAGCGGATGGCTGGTTTACATTGGCGTGGAACCGGCCTTCGACAAATTACACGCCAATCCTGCTTTCGCACAACTTGTCGGCCAAACGGTTTCAGTGCGCCCGCTTTGACTCTCCATTGTGCCGCGATCCCGGCTCCCTGCTCTCGATTTCCTGTTTTCTGCCCTGCGCCAGACATCTGCGCAATGCCGTAGAATGCCACATAGCATGAAGTGTCCTTACTGCGGTTTCGGGCAAGACCGGGTTGTCGACTCGCGCGAAAGCAAAGAGGCTGACTCCATCCGGCGGCGGCGTGAGTGCGAGCGGTGCAATCGCCGCTTCACCACCTATGAGCGAATCGACGAAATCCCTTACATGATGGTCAAGAAAGACGGCCGACGCGAGCGCTTTGACCGCCAGAAGGTCTTGAACGGCCTGTTGCGCGCCTGCGAGAAGCGGCCCGTGCCTTCGAAAAACCTGGAGGCAATTGTGGACGCCGCCGAGGCCTTTTTGATCGACGCCCCGGAGCGCGAGCGGACCACAGCCGAGATCGGCGAACTGATCATGGAACGCCTCAAGGTGCTGGACACCGTAGCCTACATCCGCTTCGCGTCGGTCTACCGCGACTTCAAGGACGTGCGCGAGTTCAAGGAAGAACTGGAAGGGCTGCTGGGTGGACGCGTTAACAGCAAGGGGAAGAAGCATTTCTAGGAACTTGTTGAAAATCTAACCCGGACCAGAAAATCATTCCTCAGGGGCTAAAGCCCTGGCTGATTTTGCGGCATTTTCGGCGGTCAGGGCTGAAGCCCTGACCTACCAGTCGTGCCCTGGCACAGTTCAAGAGCTTTTCAACAAGTTCCCGGGATGGATCGATTTCGCGGGATTCCAATGCTTGCGAATCTTAAGAGGCGCAGTTACAAGCTGATTTGAACTTCTACGAGAAAGGGTCGTAAGGAAATGACACTGGGATTTATCGGCACGGGCACGATGACAGCAGCGATTGTCACTGGGTTGAATGCGGTGGGCGCTGGCTCTCGTGCGATTATGCTGTCACCGCGTAATCCGGAGGTCGCAGCAGAGCTTGCCAGCCGCTATCCGCGCGTCACCGTTGCCGCGTCGAATCAAGATGTGCTCGATAACTGCGACACCGTTATCCTCGCAGTGAGGCCGCAGATTGCCGAGAGCGTTTTATCGAGCCTCCGGTTTCGCGCGGATCACCACATCATCAGCATCGTTGCGACCTTCAGCGTGCGCAGGCTGCACGAGTTGATGTCTCCCGCAACCAATGTGCAGCGGGCTGTGCCCTTGCTCTCGGCCGCCAAATGCGAGAGCCCGACGGCAATCTATCCGCGCGACCCGGAGGCCCTGGAGTTTTTCTCCTTAATCGGCGCCCCCTTCGCGGTGGATACTGAGCAAGAGTTTGACGCGCTGTGCGCGGCGACCGCGGCAGTCGCATCGTATTTCGTATTTGCCGACACCGTTGCGACCTGGCTCGCGAAACGCGGAATTCCGCCAGCCGTTGCGCGGGATTACATGGCGCAGATTCTTCCCAGTCTCGAGGAAAGTGCGGCGAAAGCACCGACCAGCAGCTTCAGAGCAATGGCCGCCGGCCACGCGACCGCGGGCGGGCTCAACGAACAACTTCTCTGTCACCTGGAGGAGCGCAACACTTATGGAGCGCTGACGGAAGCGCTTGACCGGGTGATGCTGAGAGTCACAACGACAAACCACTGAAGAGGTGACAGATGGCAGAGCAAAAGACCCACAAGGTTACTCTGATTCCGGGCGACGGCATTGGCCCGGAGGTGACGCAGGCCGTCGTCCGCATCCTCGAAGCCACCGGCGTCCAATTTGAGTGGGAGCGCTTTGCCGCCGGCGCCGAGGCCTTCGAGATCTCCGGCGAGTACATTCCCACCGCGCTTTGTCAGTCCATTGAGCGCAACGGCGTGGCCTTGAAGGGGCCGGTCACTACGCCGATCGGCGGCGGCTTCAAGAGCATCAATGTAACGCTGCGCAAGCGCTTCGACCTCTTCGCCAATTTTCGCCCCATCAAGAATCTTCCCGGCCTGGCAACGCATTGGCCCGGCGTGGACCTGATCATCGTCCGCGAAAACACCGAGGGCGAGTACGTGGGGCTGGAGCACGAGGTGGTTCCCGGCGTGGTTGAGGCCATCAAGGTCATCACCGAGAAGGGCTCGACACGCATCGCCAAATTCGCCTTCGAGTATGCCCGCAAGCATGGGCGCAAGAAGATTCACTCCATCCACAAAGCCAACATCATGAAGCTATCGGATGGCTTGTTTCTGCGTTGCGCGCGCCAAGTGGCTGAGGGATTTCCTGACATCATTTACGGCGAGCACATCATCGACAACACCTGCATGCAGTTGGTGATGAACCCCTACCAGTACGACACACTGCTGCTTGAAAACCTTTATGGCGACATCGTCAGCGACCTGTGCGCTGGCTTGGTGGGCGGGCTGGGACTGGTTCCCGGAGCCAACCTGGGCCTGAATTGCGCCATCTTCGAAGCGGTGCATGGCTCGGCCCCGGACATCGCCGGCAAGGATATCGCCAACCCTACGGCGCTGTTGCAGTCGGCAGTGCTGATGCTCCGCCACCTGGACGAAGAGGCTGCGGCCGACAAGGTGCAGAGGGCCTTGGAGACCGTTTATGCGGAACGCAAAACCCTCACCCGCGACGTGGGCGGCACCGCCGGCACCAGCCAGTTCGCCGACGCCGTGCTGGCGGCCATGGAGTAGACCTGAGCGGTTCTCCAATTTCTGTGGCGTTTTCGGTGTAGTGCTGAGTGGCTTTTTCTTAAGGAAAAAGCCACTCAGCAATTGTGCTTCCTCTCAAAGAACTTGTTGAAATAGTAACTTGGAGTGGAGAGTATTGCCCTCAGGGGCTAAAGCCCGCATTGATTTTGCGCCATTTACGGCACGACTGAAGTCGTGCCCTGACACAAAACCAGGCTTTTTCAACAAGTTCCTAAGCCAATTGGAGAACCGCTATGACCTTACATTCTCCACCCTGCCGGCTCGATTCTGACGCAGGCAGGGAGTGAGTCCGTTTCCGGCTTGCCCGCCCCCCGGCTCGATTTCCATTTTTGTCGGTTAAGGACGGGGTTTTGGAATGAAGAGGTTAGCACCCATAGTTGACATTACGACTCCAAATACCATGATTGCGTGTATATTTTGGGACATCCCCCCACTCTCTTCAAGAAAGAGAGAAGCGTCGCTCCGGAGAGATGATCATGGAAATTCCCAATTACTACGAATTTCTCCAAATCAGCCCCCATGCCGAGTCCGACACAATTCACCGCGTATATAGATTTCTGGCGGTCCGCTTTCACCCGGACAACCAGGAGACAGGCGATCCTGAGAAGTTCTTCCTGTTGAAGCAAGCCTATGACGTGTTGTCCAATCCAGCGCTCCGCGCCAAATACGATGCGGCTTGCGAAACGGATACGCCCCAGGCCCCCCCCCTATCCGCTTCGATTGATTTTATGGATAGCATCGAGGGAGAGTTGAACCGGCGGTTGGCGGTGCTGGCGCTGCTCTATTTTCAGCGCCGGACAAACCCCCACACACCGGAAGTTTCATTGGCAGAGGTTGAAGGCCGCATGGGTTTTCCCCGCGATTATTTGGAATTCACCTCGTGGTATCTATTGAAAAAGGGATACATCACCCGCGCGGACAACTCAGCTTTCACACTCACGGCGGAAGGCGTGGACTTTGTGGAAACGCAACGCGCGAATATCCCGACTCTGGATAAATTGCTGACCGGCGGCACGGGCTCCTTCGCAGCAGATTGAGTGGCCGCGAGCTAGGCCCACATCTCCTCCCCCTACACACCTCTCTCGGAAACTGACCTCGCTTCGCCCGCGGGGATTTTGCAGCGCCGCACCCATCCTCCTGTACACTGAGTGTTCAAGGCCATGAAAAACAAATATCCAATCGGCATCCTGGGCGCAACCGGAATGGTGGGGCAGCGCTTCATCCAACTTCTTGAGCACCATCCGTGGTTCCAGGTCACGTGGCTGGCGGCCAGCGACCGGTCGAGTGGCAAGACGTATGGCGAGGCAGCAAAGTGGCGCCTCGACACACCGCTGCCTGAGCGCGTCGCCCGCATGACTGTGGCGCCGGCGGAGCCCGAAGGCGCACCCAAAATCATCTTTGCCGCTCTGGACGCCGCCATCGCCCGCGAACTCGAGCCTCGCTTTGCCGCCGCCGGCTGCGCCGTGGTCTCCAACTCCAGCGCTTACCGCATGGCTCCCAACGTCCCCCTGGTCATTCCCGAGATCAACGCCGAACACCTGCACCTGATCGAGGAGCAGCCCTCGCGCAAGCTGTCGGGCGGCTACATGGTCACCAATCCGAATTGCTCGACCATCGGCCTGGTGATGGCTCTCAAACCCATTGAGGAGCGCTTCGGGATCGAGCAGATTGTCGTCACCACCATGCAGGCTGTCTCCGGCGCCGGCTACCCTGGCGTGCCCTCGCTCGACATCCTGGGCAACGTCGTCCCCTACATCGGCAGCGAAGAAGAGAAGATGGAGGAAGAGACTCTCAAGCTGCTGGGCAAGCTCGAAGGCCACGCGGTGATTCCTTTGGCTGCGCGCATCAGCGCCAATTGCAATCGCGTTCCGGTCGAGGACGGCCACACGGAGAGCGTCAGCATCAAGCTGGCCAAGCCGGCCACGCGCGAAGAGATTCTGGCTGCCTGGGCTGAGTTTCGTCCCCTCGCCGGACAGGGATTGCCCACCGCTCCGGATCAGCCCATTGAGTGGGCTCCGCAAGAGGATCGCCCGCAACCTCGCCTGGACCGCAGTCGCGGCAATGGCATGGCCGTGACCGTGGGCCGCCTGCGCCCCTGCGGCGTGCTTGACTGGAAGTTCACCGCGCTCTCGCACAACACCATTCGCGGAGCCGCCGGGGCCGCTATCCTCAACGCTGAACTGTTGGCAAGCCTGGGGAAGCTGGAACCGGGAACGTCTGAAGGGTAGCGCCTGAACGGTTCTGAAGAGGCACGGCTGGCAGACAGAGTTTTACAGGCTGCGGAAAACCAGCAGCTTTGAAAGAGCACGGCTTTATCGGCTGCGGAAAAAGGATGAATTCCGAGCAAAACGCCCGAGAAGCATCCCTCAGGGGCTAAAGCCCACGTTGATTTTGCTGTATTTATGGCACGACTGAAGTCGTGCCCTTTCAAAACGACGAGTTTTTTCCGCAGCCTGAAGAGCCCGCGTTGATTTTGTTGCAGTGCGGCACGACTGAAGTCGTGCCTTTTCAAAAACGACGAATTTTTCCGCAACCTGTTTAGCTGTGCCGTAGGAGTATCAAATTTGGGTGCGGCTTTAGAGCCCTTTGACAACAAAGAATTCCAGTTAGGGAGACGCGCATGAGTTTGCTAGTCATGAAGTTTGGCGGCACCTCGGTCGAAGATCCGGCGGCCATCCGCCGTACCGCGGCCATTGTCGCGGGGCGCGTAGCCCTGGGCAAGCAGCCCGTAGTTGTCGTCAGCGCCATGGCCAAAGTCACCGACCAGTTGCTGCGCGCCGCCGCCATTGCCGTGCAGGGCGATCGGATCGGCGCGCTGGCCATCAGTTCGCGCCTGCGCTCGCGCCATCGCGACACCGCCGCCGCCCTGGTGAAGGACTCCGCGGCTCTGATCAACCGGATCGACGAGAAGTTCGACTCGCTCGATGAGATTCTGCGCGGACTGGCGGCCATCCTCGAACTCACTCCCCGCATCTCCGACCTCGTCGCAAGCAACGGCGAGCTCCTTTCCAGCCGCATCGTCGCCGCCGCATTCCGTGAACTGGGCATCGACGCCGTCCACGCTGACGCGCGGAAGATCATCGTCACCGATTCGCAATTCCAGAAGGCCGTTCCCCAGGACATCGTCATTGAAAAACGCGCCCCTGAAAAGCTTCTCCCGCTCATCGCGCAGGGCAAGGTCCCGATAATGGGCGGCTTTATCGCCTCCAACGAAGCCGGCATCTCCACCACTCTCGGCCGCGGCGGCTCCGACTTCACCGCAGCCCTGGTTGGCGGCGCGCTTCAGGCCGAGGCCATCGAAATCTGGACCGACGTGGACGGCATCATGTCCGCCGACCCCCGCGTCTGCCCCGATGCCTTGCGCGTCAAAGTCATCAGCTTTGAAGAAGCCGCCGAGCTGGCCTACTTCGGCGCCAAGGTTCTCCATCCGGCCACAATTCTGCCGGCCGTCAGGAAGAATATTCCGGTCCTGGTGCTCAACAGCCGCAACCCCTCTTGCGAAGGCACGCGCATCACCTCGCTCGCACCCCACTGCAAAAGCCCCTTCAAATCCATCGCCGTGAAAAAGAAGCTCAGCATCATCGACGTGGTGGCCAGCCGCATGTTGATGACCCACGGCTATATGAAGTCGATCTTCGACATCTTCGACAAGCACCAGTGCCCGGTCGATATGGTCTCCACCAGCGAAGTCTCGGTTTCGCTCACCGTCGACTCCAACCAAAAGCTTCCCGCCATCGCAGCCGACCTCGGACAACTGGCCGACGTGAAATATGAAGGCGGCAAGGCACTGGTCTGCATGGTCGGCGACGACATCCGTGGGCAAAGCGGCATCGCAGCCCAGGTCTTCAATGCCATTCGCCACATCAACATGAGAATGATTTCGCAGGGCGCCAGTGAGATCAATATGAGTTTCATGATCGAAGAGGACGACGCCGACGAGGCGGTACGCTCACTCCACGCCGCCTTCTTCCAGGACCCCGACCCTGCCATCTTCGACGTCGAGGCGCGCAAGAAATGAAACTCCGGGCGCCTTAGAGAATTTTTAATGTTTCTGTAATGCCAGAGTCGTGGTATCCCACCCTTGCCGCAAGAACAAAAACGCGGCAAGGACGGGGCACCCAAGACCTTACACGATCTCTAGAAATGCCCCAGGTTCCGCTCTTGGGGTTTGGGAAATCAGCCTGGATTCATCGTGCCTGGACGAAGCGATCTCCCCGCCGCTGTGAGCCAAAATCCTTTGTCAGCTTGCAGGACGCGAGCTTTCCGTTCTCGTGAAACTTGGCTCCGCCCCCGCGGCCGTCGCCGGAAAAGCCCCCACTCATGCAGGGAACTCCCTGCACAATCTGGTCTCCCGCAAGGTAACACTGCTTGAGCTTGCCGCTGGGGTAAAAGGCCACCACCGAACCTTCGCCCGGACCCAGCCAACTGCCGCCCGTGCATGTCAAGCCTATAACCGGCGCGTCGTGGCTCATCTGAACGAAATTCGGAGTGCCGTCGCGACTTAGAGCGATGTACGATCCGGCCGGGATGCGCACTTCGCCAAACGGAATCTCCCGCGTAACTGTGCATCGGTTCAGGCGGCCATCGGCATAGAACCAGGCGTACCCTTTGGCGCAAGGGTAGCCCTGTATCTCGGTGGGTGACTGGAGTGTCCTTCGCTGGTCCTTAGGTTGAGAGGCTGGCTGTGAGAGAGCGCATCCAGCCCATTGCAGGCCACACAATACAAGAACGAACAGCATGGCTTTATTCATGGCTTTTTCCTGAAATGAAAACGACGTTTGGGCCTCATGCGGGACTATCCGGCAGCCCGCTCCACAACCGGCGCGGCCAGCGCCACAGCCCTCTTGCGCCCGTAGATCACCAGCAACGCCACCAGCAGCAGCAGGATGACCCCTAACACCAGCAAACTGCCTTCGGGGCCGTCCGCGCCGCCGCTCCACAGCGTGTTGCCCGCCGGGCTGGTGGTCAGGTAGTGGCCCTTGGCCACCATGCCGCTGTCGGCGGTGCCGTAGAAGTAAGTCTCAGCCCAGTCCCACGCGGCGTGGCATCCGATGGCCCACCAGGCCGAGCCGGTCACCCACACGCTGACGCAGAAGACAAAGCCAATCAACGCCGCGGCAAAGATGCCAATCCAGTTTTCGCCGTTGTTGCTGATGTGGATGAAGCCGAAGAGCGTCGAGGTGACCCAGGCCGCCTGCCAGAAGCCACTCTGTGGGGTTTTGCGAATGTGCAGCATCAGGCAGGGAAAAAGCCCCAGCAAAGCCATTGCATAGACGCCCCAGACTCCATTTCCCTTAACAAACAACAACAGGCTGAGACAGATTGTGCCGATGATTCCCAGCGCCCACCAGAAATTGATGCCGCGAGTGAGGGTAAATTGCAGGTAGCAGCGGAAGGCGCCCTCTTCAAAGAAGCCCGTGAGCAGAAAGACCGCACCCCAGGCTGCGGCATAACTGAAAATCTGCCCGCCGGAGAGCGCCACCGGCCCGAAATGGAGCCAGCCGCCGCAGGCCAGTACTCCCACCAGCGCCGAAAGCGCGGCAAAGCCCCCCAACAGGCCGCTGAGGAAATGGACAAAACGCCGGGGGCCGGTCAGGTTGTAGTCCAGAATGCTGCGGCCCTCAAGGAATGCGACCAACGCGCCTGCCCCCAGAATCGACAGGACGAGAATCACCTCGCCAATGAGCGCCGTTGCGGGCGTTGAATTGCCCGTCGTTGCGTGAAGAACTTTTTTGATGATGACGGTGGCGGCCGATCCCAGCGCAAACATGAAAAGAAGAGTCAGCATGAGAAAAACCGTCACCGACCAGCCGGCGCGCAAGCCCTGGCTGCCGATAAAGGCCCAGCGCAAGCCGCGATACTCCACCTCTGGGACCGAGGTTTCAGGCGTGAGGGCGGCTTCCGCTGGCGGACCTTCCGTCAATGGCGGTTGAATCTTCGGCTCCATTGAGCCTCCTTCAAGAAAAATTTGTGCGCGCTGGATTGTACTAATGGAAAGATACTCTACGAAAGCGCCGCTTGGGCGGTTCCGTCGATACAAGAATGCGGGCTGCTGGCGGGCGCCGAACCGGATTTCTGGTGTCTTGATGGTTGCGCGGAAACCTTGGACGCCTCTGGAATGAATCCGGTTTTGGAGCCAGTTTGCCCCGCATCGTTCGGCCCCCGCCTTGACACAAACGGCTTCTCCCTTGATGCTAGACAGTTCCGGCAATTCAATTTTTCAACACACGGGGGCTTCCGATTTTGCGGGTTCGCGTCTTTTATCACGACAAATGCTTTGACGGAGCCTGCTCGGCTTCGCTCTTCACGCGCTTCCATCGCGAGCGCATCTCCGGCGGGGCCACCTACGAGTACCACGGCCTTGTCCATCGCGCTGGCGCCCTCTTTGACGAGAGTGAGTTTACCGGCGACGAAAACGCCATTGTTGACTTCAAGTACTCGGCCTCGCCACGGATTACATGGTGGTTCGACCACCACCTGTCAGCGTTTCTCACCCCCCAGGACCACCAGAGCTTCCTGGACTATCAGCAGAGCGCGGTCCCTCCGGGACGCAAGTTCTTCGATCCCAATTACACCTCCTGCACCAGCTTTATCGCTCACATCGCCTCCACCCGCTTCGGCTTCGACATTGCGCCGCTCGCCGAGCTGATTCACTGGGCCAACATTGTGGACGGCGCGAAGTATGAGAGCCCCGAGTCAGCCGTGGAGATGCCCGCTCCGGCCATGAAGCTCACCCTCATCATCGAGGCCAGCCAGGACCCGGCTTTCATTCCGCGGCTCATTCCGCTGTTCACCGAGATGCCGCTGGCCGATGTGCTGAGCCAGCCCTTTGTGGCCAAACTGCTGCCGCCCCTGCTGGAACGGCATCAACAATCCATCGAACTGATCCGCAGCCGCGCAGAGGAGCGCAACGGCACCATCTTCTTCGACATCACCGACCAGCCGCTCGAAGGCTTCAACAAGTTCATCCCCTACTATCTGCATCCCCAGGCCATCTACTCGATTGGCCTTTCGAGATCCAGCTTCCGCACCAAGGTCTCAGTGGGCTCGAACCCATGGACCACGGCCGACCCGGAAAAAATGGTGAACCTCGCAAAGGTCTGCGAGCGTTACGGCGGCGGCGGCCATGCCCGCGTGGGCGCCATCAGCTTCCCGCCCGACCAGGCGGACCAGGCACGCGCAGCCGCAGCCGAGATTGTGGCTGAACTGAGGGCCACGAACCCAATGAGCTGAGGCTTTCGTCTGGCCACCGAGAAACCAGGCCGTAGCGCCAAAGTTGAGAGCACCGTCGTAACGCAAGCTCGCCCTTCGCAGAAGCCTATGTCAGGCTGCGCACTCTGCTTTCTGTAATGCCAGAGTCGTGGTATCCCATCCTTGCCGCAAGAACAAGAACGCGGCAAGGATGGGCACCCGGGACCTTACACGATCTCTAGAAATGCTCTATTTCGCTGCCGGCTCATGCGCCGTTTGCCGGATCGAGCCGCTGATCGTTATCCTTTTGGGCATGCCTAGCACTCTTGTTGAATGTGTTCCTAATTTTTCCGAGGGCCGCGATCCAGCCAAGGTCGATGCCATTGTCGAAGCCATGAAGATCCCCGGCGTGTATCTTCTCGACCGGGAGATGGACGCCGACCACAACCGCTGCGTCATCACGCTGGTTGGCGAGCGTGAAGCCATTCAGGAAGCCGTTCTTCGCGGCGTGGGGAAGGCCGCTGAGTTGATCGACCTCACTCACCATCAGGGCGCGCACCCGCGCATGGGAGCGGCCGACGTGATTCCCTTCATCCCCATCGACGGCGTCACCCTCGAAGACTGCGTCGCCATGGCCCGTTACGTCGGAGCTGAAATCTACAGGCGCTTCCAGATCCCGGTCTACCTTTACGAAGCTGCCGCGACCACGCCCGAACGGCAAAACCTGGAAAATATCCGCCGCGGCCAGTTCGAGGGAATTCGCGACGAGATTGCCACCAATCCGGCGCGCAAGCCCGATTTCGGCGAGCCGCGCGTGCATCCGACGGCCGGAGCAACCGTGGTGGGCGCGCGCAAGTTTCTGGTTGCCTATAACGTCTTCCTGAATACGGCCGACGTCGCCATCGCCAAGAAGATTGCCAAAGCCGTGCGCTTTTCCACCGGCGGCCTGCGTTTCGTCAAGGCAGCGGGATTCCTGGTGCGCGGCACGGCCCAGGTTTCCATGAACCTGACCGACTTTGAGCAGACTCCGGTCCACCGCGTCTTCGAATTCGTGAAGCGCGAGGCGCAGCGATACGGCGCCGTTCCGGTTTCCAGCGAGATCATCGGACTGATTCCCAAATTAGCTTTGGAACAGACCGCGGAGTGGTTTCTGCAAGTGGAGAACTTCAACTCCTCGCTTATCCTGGAAAACCGCCTCGCCGCGGTCATGGGCGGAAAGATGGCTGTCGGCGGCCTGCGCGCCGGAGTTGAGCCGTTCATCGAACAATTGGCCGCTCCCACCGCGACTCCCGGAGGAGGCAGCGCCGCCGCCGCCAGCGGAGCCATGGCCGCCGGACTCGCGGGCATGGTTGCCTCCATGTCGCGCGGCAAGAAAGCCTACCTGCAGTACGAAAGCCAGCTCAGCCAAGCCATTAGCCGGCTCACTCCGCTGCGCGAGGAGCTCAAGTCCGCGATTGATGCCGACTCCGAGTCCTACAACGTCGTCATGAAGGCCTACAAGGCTGCAAAGGAATCTTCTGACGGTGGCCGGATGATCAACGCCGCGCTCCAACAGGCAACCAGCGTGCCTTTAGGCGTGGCGGAAAAAGTCGCCGAAGTGGCGCAGATTGCCAACAGCTTGAAGCCCATCACCAACCCCAACATGAAGTCCGACCTGACGACCGCGGTCGCTCTGGCAAAAGCCGCTCTTGAGGGGGCGCTGGCAAATGTTGCGATCAATCTGGATTCAATCAAGCCGGATTCGCCCGAGGACGAAGCCTTCGTGAGCGAGACGCGGAAACGAGCGGAGGCGCTGAGAGCATAAGCTTGATCGGAATCAGGCCTTTTTCCGCAGCGTGAAAGCCTGCGCCCTTCAGCAACCAATTTCTGGATCGGTTCCTACGCTTTGGCTTTCATGCTCGGCCACTCGGCGCGGCGATGCTCAAGGAAGGCACTGACGCCTTCCTTGAAGTCCGCAGTGGTACGCTGCTGCGCGTTGACCTCGATGGCGGCCTCAATCCCCTCGTCCAGTTGGCAACGGCAGTGAGTGGCCAGCAGCCGCTTGAGCGCCTGCATGGCCAAAGGGCTGTTCAGCAGCAGCGTCTGGGCCAGCGCATGGGCGGTTTTCATCAGCTCCTCGGCGGCCACAACCTCGGTGACCAGGCCCAATTGCAGCGCTTCCTGCGCCTTCAGCAGCCTGCCCGTCAACAGCAATTCGCGGGTGCGCTTTTCGCCCACCTGGCGCCGCAGGTACGTAGCCGCAATCGCAGGTACAAAACCCACCCGCACTTCGTTGAAGCCGAATTTGGACTCCGGCGTGGCCAGCGTAAAGTCGGCAATGGTGGCCAGGCTCATGCCGCAGGCGATGGCCGGCCCGTTGACCGCGGCGATCACCGGCTTGGGAAAGTCGTAGAGGGTGCGCAGGACACGGGCCATGCTCTCCGAATCGCGGCGGTGTTCCTTGGGTGTGTGGGCGCGCAGGCTCTCCAGGTAGTCCATGTCAAGGCCGGCGCAGAATGCCGAACCGGCCCCGGTCAGGATCACCACGCCGCACCCGCAGCTCTCAGCCTCGGCCAGAGCCACGGTTATCTCCTCCATCAGCGCCGGCGAGAGCGCGTTGCGCTTCTCGGGGTGGTTCAGGGTGATGGTCTTCACCCCGTTGGCGGACTGGATCAGGATGTGCTCGAAGCGGGCCATGGCGATAACCTCCAGCAGTTGGCTGTGAGCGCAATTCCGCAGCCGAAGAGCTATCGTAGCGCAAATTTCCTATCGAAAGCCGGTGATTCCAGTCACTGGATCGCAAACTGGGAAGAGCTGTATTCACCCCGCAGTGCCCGCCGGTCACTAATCACAACACAGTGAGAAGCGCCGTTCGCATCCGGGAGCTGAAAACCGGCAACCAGAAGCTGCTTTTCACAGCCCCAGTTCCCCGGCCCGCCGCTTCATCGCCTCCAGGCAAAAGGCGATATGCGCATCCAGCTCGACGCCCAGTTCCGCAGCGCCCTGAAGGATATCCGCCCGGTTCACGCCCCGGGCAAAGGCCTTGTCCTTCATCTTTTTGCGCACGCTCTTCACTTCCACATCCGCAATCGCTTTGGTCGGCTTGACCAGCGCACAGGCCGTCAGAAAGCCGGCCAGTTCGTCACAGGCGAACAAGGACTTTGCCAGATGCGTAACGCGCGGTACGCCGCTGTACTCCGCGTGGCCCAGAATAGCGGTGCGCAGCTCTTCGGGCCAACCCAGCCGCTCCAGCTCGCGGACTCCAACAAACGGATGCTCCTGGGCCGTGGGGTGACGCTCGTAATCGAAGTCGTGCAGCAGGGCCGTCGTGGTATAAAGCTCGATGAACGCCGCCCTTTCTTCCCCTGCCAACCCCAGACGGCCGGCTTCGGCTTCGCCCATGGCTGTGACGCAGGTCTCAACCCCCAACGCGTGTTTGCGCAGGTTTTCGCTCTGGGTCCACTCAGTCAGCAGTTGCCAAGCCTGTTCGCGCCCATAGCGGGAAGCAGCGTCCGTTGCATCGTTCCTGGTGCAGTTATTCATTTTTACCTGGTCTCCTTGTTGCGCACTCTGGTTCGCGCTTCTTCCGGTTTCTCCCGGCCTTTTCTGGATATGGTACGGGAGACTTAGGTTTGTATCCATCTTTTCACTTGACAATTATGGTTCACTTCCACGAAAGTAACACACATCGTGGTGCAGCGATGCACTGCGGAGGCCTTGCTCTGGCGCTCCGCGCACGACACATGGCAACCAACCTGGCGAACGTGGAAACACGTGAAGTCGTCCGCTGCAATTTTTCTGATTGCAAGCTGGTTCAGTTCAAACCAAGCAACAGCCTTTGCAGAAGGTGCCACAGGCCCCTGGATATCGAGGAGCCCGTCCGGCCTGGGCCAATCCCGGTTAGCCATCACACCGTGGATCCTTCGGCCGAAGCCGGACTGAAGGTGGCGGGCCAGGTCAAGGAAATCCGCCGCGCGCGTCACCTCAGCCAGCGCCAACTGGCGGGGCGCATGCAGGTGCCCCGCACCTACATCTCGAAGATTGAAAATGGCAAGGCCATCCCCACCCTCAGCTCTCTTGAACGGCTGGCCGCTGCCCTGGGCGTGGATATGCGCCAACTGGTCCGCGACGCCCGCAGCCTCCGCGACGAGGAGGTGGCGTCGATCTTGGCCGATCCCCTGCTGGCTGAAATTGCGGCTTTGCTGCCTTTCCTGGACCCCCTGCATCGCTCGCTCATCAACGGCGCGGCGCACGACATGGCCATGGGCCGCCGGCGCATTGCATAAAGGCCACAAGGCCGGGAAGATTTCGTTCCCGGTTGTTCAACGGATGGCCGCCGCACCCTACGCCGGGACGCCTCCGCGTCTTGGCGCCTTCAGGCCAGGTTGGAGGAACAACAATTGCGGCACACAGGCGCTTGTGCTACGGTCGAGGATGCAACGCCTCGCTCTCGGCGCCAGAAAGACCGCACCCATTCGACGGCCGCTGGGCGCCAGTCCGGAAGCTTGAAAACAACTGAAGAGGCGAGTTCTTTGGTTCCTGTTGGCACACTGCGCATTGATGAACTGACCGCTGAGGAGCGCGCTGTCTACGCGACCCTCAAGCCGGAACGCATGCCCAAGAATGTCGCCATCATCATGGACGGCAACGGCCGCTGGGCCGGCCACCGCTCCCTCAAGCGCTTCCTGGGCCACCAGCAGGGCGCCAACAGCGTGCAACTGGTCACGGAGACGGCCGCGCGCATCGGTCTTCCCTGGCTCACCCTCTACGCCTTCTCTCTGGAAAACAACCTGCGCCGCCCCCGCGCCGAGGTCAACTTCCTCATGCGCCTACTCAAGGCCTATCTGGATAACAACGTGCAGCGCATGATGGACAACAACATCCGCATGAGGTACATCGGCCGCACTCACGAACTGCCCACGGAAGTCCAGGAGAAGATGCTCTGGGCCGAAGAGACCACGGCCAGCAACACCGGCACCACCCTCACCCTGGCCCTCAACTACAGCGGGCGCTCGGAGATGGTGGACGCCTTCCGCAGTCTGACCGCCGAGATGAAAGAAAAGCGCCTGGACGCGGAGTGCATCAGCGAAGAAGATATTCATCGCCATCTCTACATCGCGGATATGCCCGACCCCGACCTGCTGATCCGCACCTCGGGCGAGATGCGCCTCTCCAACTTCCTCCTGTGGCAGATCGCTTACACCGAGATCTTCGTCACCGAGCGCCTGTGGCCCGACTTCCGCGGCATCCATCTGCTCGAAGCCATTGCCGACTTCCAGCACCGCGAGCGCCGCTTCGGCGGCTTGGGCGTGGGC
Organism: uncultured Occallatibacter sp.; assembly: GCA_964420185.1. Taxonomy (GTDB): domain Bacteria; phylum Acidobacteriota; class Terriglobia; order Terriglobales; family Acidobacteriaceae; genus Telmatobacter. The sequence goes on from CAYQSI010000011.1 coordinate 20,414, forward strand.
TGCGGCGAGGTGGAAGAGAACCCCGAGCGAATCAAGATCGCGGTAGGCTGAAGTCTTTTTACTCCCGCGTCTTCCCCTTGCCGCCGATAGAAATTACACGAGCTTCTGCTTTCGTGCTTCCCGCATGAGAAATGAGGCATTTACACTGACGCCGCGTCTGGCATAAGATGGTGCGCTGGAAACCACTCGATGCCGCCGCCTGCGGATCGCGCCTGTCCGCTCGCCAACCCTGTGCTTTGGAAGGATACAGCGTGAAAAATAGCCTCAGCCCTATTCCCAAGGAGAAAGCGATGAAGAAAGTTTTGATCAGCATCTTTTGTTTCGCCATTGCTTTGTCATTCAGTCATCCGGCGGCAGGCCAGGCCGGCCCCAACAGCATGGATGATCAACTCATTCAAGCCGCCACGAGCAACGACCTGGACGCTGTGCGGCAAGCGCTGGACAAGGGCGCCCATATCGATGCCAAGACGATGGACGAGGACGGCTGGACGGCTCTCATATCGTCGATCTACAGGGGCAACAATGAGGTGGTAAAGCTGCTGCTGAAGAGGGGCGCCAACACTGAGGTCCCGGCCAACGACGGTACCACGGCGCTGATCAAGGCAGCCATCCGGGGTGATGCCGAGATTGCGAAGCTGCTCCTGGAGAAGGGCGCCCATCTTGAAGCCAGGAACAACCTCGGCGACACGGCGCTGATGATGGCGGCCCGCTACGGTAGTGCGGAGGTTGTGAATCTGCTTCTGGCGAAGGGAGCGAGCGTCGAGGCCACGGACAGCAAGGGCAGCACGGCGCTGATGATGGCGGCTATCTCTGACATCAACCCGGTCCCGGTTGTGAAGCTGCTGCTGAAAAAGGGCGCAAATGTCGCGGCCCAAGACAAAAACGGCGACACGGCGTTGAAGCTGGCGACCACCGCGGGCAATGCCGAGGTTGTGAAGCTGCTGCGGGAGAGAGGCGCCCACTGAACTTCAACAGATGAACCTGGTCTGTTCGGAGCAAATCCGGCTCATTCCCGTCGCAATCAGCGGGGCGGTGGTCCGCATGGCAACACAAACCCCGCCCCGGCGGTGTATTCTCAACCCTGAATGAAACGAGTACTGACCGCTCTCATTTTGATTCCCATAGCTCTGGTCCTGGTCTTCCTGGGGCCGCGGTGGCAGTGGCTCTTCACGATGGCCGTTGCGGCGGTGGCCGCGCTGGCCGCATGGGAATTTCTGGGTCTGGCGCAGAAGGCCGGGGCCAAGCCGCCGCGCATCGCGGTGCTGGCGGCCATTCTGGCGCTCTTTGCCGGCAACTTCGAGTGGCCCGACCAGACGGCGGCCACGCTCGGCATCCTGAGCCTGGGCCTGCTGATTTACTGCACCTTTTCCCGGCCCGTTGAGCAGGTAATCGCCGACGTCTCGTCCTCCATCTTCGGCCTGCTTTACATCGGATTCACGCTGATTTCCCTGCCCATTCTGCGCGAGCAGACCAATGGGCCTTCGCTGGTAGCCTTTCTGCTGTGTGTGGTTTGGGCTGGAGATACCGCCGCCCTCTACGCCGGCCGCCGTTGGGGCCGGCACAAGCTGGCGCCCACGATCAGCCCCAACAAAAGCTGGGAGGGCGCGCTGGGCTCGGTGGCTGGCGGCCTGCTGGTCACCGGCTTCCTGTTGGGCCTGGAACATCTGCTGAAGGCCCGGTTCGACTCCGCCTGGCTCTCCTACCCCGAGGACATCTGGTACTGGATGCGCCTCTCCGTAGTGGTGAACGTGGCCGCCCAGGTGGGTGATCTGGTCGAGTCGGCGCTCAAGCGCTCGGCCGGCGTGAAAGACTCCGGCACCCTACTGCCCGGTCATGGCGGCGTCCTGGACCGCATCGACGCTCTGCTTATCGCCTCTCCGGTGCTGTGGTACGCTCTGCTGATTCACCAGCCATTCTAATGGGTATCGCCTGAATTCGCGGCTTTGAGAGGGCACGGCTTCACAGGTTGCGGGAAAAGGCCTGGATTTTATCCGAACTCGGGAAGAGCATCCCTCAGGGGCTAAAGCCCGCGTTGATTCTGTTGACTTTACGGCACGACTAAAGTCGTGCCCTGATACAAAGCGCCTTTCGAAACACATTCCACGAGTTTTTCCGCAGCATGTAAAGCCCGCGTTGATTTTGCAACACTTATGGCACGACTGAAGTCGTGCCCTTTCAAAAAAACGACGAGGTTTTCCGCAGCATGTTCAGCCGCTGAGGCGGAAGAAATAGACACCTCGCGAAATCTTCGTTGCATCCTGTTTACCCGGAATCTGCTGTGAGATCCCGTCGGCACCAGGACTGAAGCCCGCACCCTTCAGTTTTCCGCAGGCCGTGGCCTGTTCGTCCTGACGCATCGGGCGAGCGATAATTAAAGCAAGAGGAGAATCAACGTTTTGAAACGACTCGCCATTCTCGGTTCCACCGGCTCCATCGGCAAAAGCACCCTTTCCATCGTCGAGCAGTTTCCCGAGCGTTACTCCGTAGCCGCGCTGGCCGCTGGGCGCAATCTCGACGAAGTCTTTGCGCAGGCTCTGCGCTGGCGCCCCAAGCTGGTCTCGCTGGCCACCGAAGAGCTGGCCGCCGAACTGGCCAAACGGCTAAAAGAGAACGGCGTCAGCGGCATCGAAGTTGTCTATGGAACCGCGGGCACGGTTGCCTGCTCCACCCTGCCGGAAGCGGACTTTGTGGTCTCGGCGATTGTCGGCGTGGCGGGCCTTGAAGCCACCCATGCCGCTATCCTGGCCAGAAAACCCATCGGCCTGGCCAACAAGGAGTGCATGGTCGCAGCCGGCGAGATTCTCACCCGTGCCGCCCGCGAGCGCAACGTCCCGATCCTGCCCATCGACAGCGAGCACAATGCGGTTCATCAATGTTTGAGAGTCGGCGCGCACGCTGAGGTGAAGACCATCTGGCTGACGGCCTCCGGAGGCCCCTTCCGCAAGCTGCCGCTCGACCAGTTCGCCTCCATCACCCCCGAGCAGGCGCTCAAGCATCCCACCTGGGTCATGGGCCGCCGCATCACCATCGACTCGGCCTCCATGCTCAACAAAGCCCTCGAAATCATCGAGGCTTGCCGCCTCTTCGACGTGGCGCCCGGTCAGGTCCGGGTTACGGTTCACCCGCAGTCCACGGTGCACTCGCTGGTGGAGTACGTGGACGGCTCCATCCTGGCGCAAATCTCGGTCACCGACATGCGGCTGCCCATCCTCTATGCGCTGGCCTACCCGGAGCGGCCGGCCTCCACGCTCACCTTCGACATGGCCGCGCTCAGCCACCTGGAGTTCGAGCAGCCCGACCTGGAGCGCTTCCCTTGCCTGCGGCTGGGCTTTGAAGCAGCCGAAAAGGGCGGCGCGCATTGCATCGCCCTCAACGCGGCTGACGAGGTCGCGGTCGAGGCCTTCCTCGACCGCCGCATCCCCTTCACCGGAATCCCGCGTACAATTGAAAGGGTGCTCGCATCCACGCCTGAGGCGCACCCGGCCACCATCGCTGAGGTGCTCGCCCACGACCGGGAGGCGCGTCAAATGGCTCGTTCGCTGTTGGCCAAAGCCTGAGCGCCTGTCCAGTCACTTTGCTTTCAGGTGAAGGGTTCGAGTTGGCAGCTCGGGGTTATCACCCCGGCAAGATAGCCGGGCTTCAACTGATTTGAAGAATTGACCTGCGCAGAGCTTTTATCGAGGGAAGAACCGCACATTTATGTATGAATTTCTGGTTTCTGCCGCCGCCTTTGTCGTCCTGATCGGCGTCATGGTCGTGGTCCACGAGTTCGGCCATTTTGCCGTTGCCAAGCTCTGCGGAGTCCGCGTCGAAGCCTTTTCCTTCGGCTTCGGGCCGCGTCTGTTTGGCGTCACGTACGGCGACACCGACTACAAGATCTGCCTGCTGCCCCTGGGCGGCTTTGTGAAAATGACCGGCGAGAGCGCCGAGCAGAATTTCGAGGCGCCCGGCTCAGTCGCCATTCCGCTAGCGGACGACCCCGGCGCACTCACCTCGCATCCCCGCTGGCAGCGCATGTTGATCGGCTTTGCCGGACCCTTCGCCAACTTCGTTCTGGCCTTTGTGCTGATGGTCTTCTACTTCGGCTGGATCAATGAGGTCCCCGCAGTTGAAGTCAAGACCACGACCGTCGAATGGGTGACTCCAGATTCGGCGGCGGCCCAGGCTGGTATCCAGTCCAGCGACATCATCCGCCACTTCGACACGGTGGACAATCCCGACTGGGAAAATATCTACGAGCGCACCAAGCTGAACCCCAACCAGACCGTGCCGGTCACGGTCGAGCGCGACGGCAAGACCGTGCATCTGAGCCTCCATGTGCCAGCAGCGGCCAAAGCCGATGACTTTGACCTGAGCGACGAGGGCCTTCTGCCCCAATATCTGCTCGGCCCAATCGGCGTTCAGGAAGTGCAGCCGGGAACGCCAGCGGAGCGGGCAGGCCTGCGCGCCGGCGACGCCATCCAGTCCGTGGATGGACACCCCTTCCATACGGTTACCTCGCTGCTGGCCTATATGCAGACCGGAAAAGGCCAGCCGCTTTCGCTGGTCGTGGTACGCAACGGCGCAGCTCTGCCGCCCATCGTGGCGCATCCGGCCAAGCTCGAAGGCGGCTGGAAGCTGGGCTTCGCGCCCGTGCAGATTCCCTTTCGCAATGACCCTCTCTCCTTAACCAGGGCCGTTTCCAAATCCTCCGCCTTCTGCGCCGACAAGTCGTTTCTGATCTTCGATGTGTTGAGAGGAATCTTTACGCACAAGGTTGCCGTCTCTCAGCTTGCCGGGCCGGTCGGCATCGCTCGCATGGCCGGAGATGCGGCGGAGATGAAGGGCTGGGCGCCCAAGATTGGGCTGGCGGGAATGATCAGCCTGAATCTGGGCATCCTCAACCTGATGCCCTTCCCGATCCTGGACGGCGGTATGATTTTCTTCCTGCTGATCGAAAGCGTTATCCGCCGCGACATCAGCATCAACGTGAAGGAGCGCATCTACCAGGCGGCCTTTGTCATGATCGTGGCCTTCTTCGCCTTCATCGTCTTCAACGACTTCGCCAAGCTGCCGATCTTCACGCATTTGAAGCCGTGAGAAGCTGCTCGCGGAGAAAACCCGGCGGAACGCGAAAGCATGTGGAAAAGTCAGCGTTCCACGTGGAAATCCGGGGACGAAATTCATTCATTATCAGACACTGGGAGAGATCGCTTCATGCCCGTGACCACCGAAATTCGAGTCCGCTACGCCGAAACAGACCAGATGGGCGTTGTTTACTACGCCAACTACCTGATCTGGTTTGAGGTTGGCCGCGTCGAACTCTTCCGCGCTCTCGGTTTTTCTTACAGGGTGTTGGAGAGCGAATTCCATTGCATTCTGCCGGTGGTCGAGGCCCGGTGCCGCTACCGCTCTTCGGCTCGCTACGACGAACAGATCCTCATTGAAACCCGGCCCGTGATGGTGCGCGGCTCCGTGGTTCGGTTCGCTTACCGCGTCCTGCGCAAGGCTGAAGACGGCGCCGAACCCGCGCTTCTGGCCGAGGGCGAGACGACGCATATCGTCTGCGACGCCCAGATGAACAAGAAACCCTTCCCGGAAAAGTATGCCGCCGCCCTGCGGGGAATGATGGCGTCAAAGCAGGAAGAGTAAGAACCGGATGCGCCTGCCGTTCCCGTGCCGCGTGGCTCACCCGCAGTGTGCCGTCATTGCTCCGCTGGAAAATCCCCCGCGGCGTGCTTGTTCTTTCGGGAGTTGCAGTCAAGGCAAGTAGTGACAAGATTCTCTAGGCTGTTGTCCCCGCCTTCCGCAACCGGTATCACGTGGTCCAGCGTAGCGGTAAAGCGCGTGAGCTGCTTCTGGCAGTAGTGGCATAAATAGCCATCCCGCTCGAACGCCTTAATCCTGTTCTGTCGATTGTTGTAATGGTCTATATCAGAGGTATCGATGAACAACCCTGGTTCCGATGCCATCCGTTCAGAGCGGAATTTTCGGCACGCTTCAATTTCCTCTGGAATCAGAACCCTATAGAGCGTGCCTTCCCGGTTTGGCTCCCCCTCTTTCCGTATCGCCCCAATGTTTTCAAGCGCCCGAAGCGTCTCTTGCACCTTCCCCAACGAGATCGTTTTCTCGTCATCCTGACTGTAGGCAGACTTGACGACCGCTCTGCGGAGGTTGCGCGTGCTGACGCGAAGATGAGGATCTCCGTCTTTCGAGATTGAGTGCCGGAATAGAAACCAATAAAATGCGGCGTCGTAAGGTTCCAGCAGGGGCTGTAGATCGTCGACAATCTCTTGAATGATGAGCGGCAACTCCAAAGCGGAGAAATCACCATCTCCCGCATTTGCCGTCTCCGCGTTCTCCCCAACTTCCAGTTCGCTCAGAAGCTGACGAATCATCTCGAAGCGTTTATTCATCTCGCACTACATCCTACCTTCACAACCCAAACCGCCGCACCCTGCCTTCGCGCGCAGGTTACTTCTCCCGCGCCACCACAAAATCAGGGACCCACAGAAGGGCGCGCTTGTACTCGGAGTCCGGCAACCCGGCCAGGGCCTGGCGGCTCTGCTCGGCGTAGCGGTCGGCCACGCTCATGGCGTACTCGACTGAACCGTTGCGCACCAGAATCTCCTGAATCTTTTCGCGGCTCACGCGCTCGAAGCTGCGGTCATCCAGAACCCGCTGGATGGCCTGGCGGTCAGCGGCCGTGCCATGGTCGATGGAGTGAATCACCGAGAGGGTCGCCTTGCCTTCGCGCAGATCGCTGGCCACGGGCTTGCCCAAGACTTCCTCAGTCGCCGTCAGGTCGAGCACGTCATCGACGATCTGGAAGGCCAGACCAATCGCGCGTCCATAGGCGGCCAGGCTCGCTTCCTGAGCCTCCGTGGCCCCGGCCAGCACCGCGCCCAGGCGCATGGAAACCGAGAACAGGCAGGCCGTCTTGCGGTAGATCAGGTCATAGTACTCGGCCTCAGAGACGGCGCGGCCCAGCTTCTGGATTTGCAGCAGCTCGCCCTCGACCATCTGCTGAGTCAGGCTGATCAGCAGTTCCAGCACACGCAGACTCTTCTCTTCCAGCGCCACCTTGAAGGCCTGCATGTACAGCCAGTCGCCGGCCAGCACGCATTTTTCGTTTCCCCAGGTAGTATTTGCGGAAGGGCGTCCGCGGCGCATATCCGCGCCGTCGATGATGTCGTCGTGGACCAGAGTTGCGGTGTGCACCATCTCGACAACGGCGCCCAAGCGGATGGAGCCCGGCCCCGTATAGCCCAGCGTGTGCGCCGACAGCAAAAGCAGCGTAGGCCGGATGCGCTTGCCGCCGCCCCCGCGCAGGTATTCGGCGATCTCCGTGATGGTGCTTACGCCGGAGGCGGCATCGCGGCCCAGCTCCTGCTCGATTGCCACAAGGTCGTCCCGCAGCAGATCGAAAACCTCTTTTGCCGTCCCTATCGCCAATGTGCTCAAAGCTCTCCGGTTCCCGTGCTTTATCCTACAGTGCCGCTTCGCCAGCCGGCTCGATGGTTCAGCAGCAGGCTGCCTGCCGCCGCCCGTCCGCTCAATTCGTGCGGTAGTTGGTGAACTGCAATTCCAGGCCCATCTCCTTGCCGCGCAGCAAAGCAATGATCCCCTGCAGCTCATCGCGGTCCTTGCTCGATACTCTGACTGTATCGCCTTGGATGCTGACCTGCGCCTTCTTTTTTGAGTCCTTGACCAGGCGCACAATCTCCTTCGCCTTTTCGATGGGAATGCCTTGTTGCAGATTGATCTTCTGCCGCACGCTCTTGCCGGAAGCCTCCTCCATCTTTTCGTAGGTCAGATTCTTCAGTGAGACGCCGCGCTTCACCAGTTTCTGCGCCAAAATTTCCTTCACCGCTTCCAGATGGTACTCCCCATTGGAGACAAGCAGAATGGCGTCGTTGCCCTCCAGGGTCACATCCGAGTGGGAATCCTTCAGATCAAAGCGCTGGCGAATCTCCTTCAGCGCCTGGTCAATGGCATTGCGGACCTCCTGGAGGTCCACCTTGCTGACGATGTCGAACGAATTCTCCTGGGCCATAGCTATTCCCATCCTCCATCTGCCGGCGTGCCTTCGCCGGCCTGAACCGCCGGACGACTCCGCCGCTGCAACTCTATCAGTTTCCCACGTCCGGATCGAGACGAAACAACCGGAAGAAGTTTTTCGTGGTTGCGGAGGCGATTTCCTGCTCGTCAACTCCCAACAGTCCGGCCAAAACCAAGGCCGTCTGCAAAACCCAGGCCGGTTCATTGCGCTTGCCGCGGTTGGGCACGGGAGCCAGCCAGGGAGCGTCGGTCTCGACCAGAAGCCCGTCGAGTGGCAGCCGGGCAGCCACGTCGCGCAGCGGTTGGGCTTTGGGATAGGTCAAATTGCCAGCAAACGAGAGCAGAAACCCGAGGTCGAGCGAGCGCCGCGCCTGCTCCCAGCCGGCCCCGAAGCAGTGCATTACGCCCCCCAGGCCGGTTGGACGCCAGTGTGCTTCCAGAATCTCAAGCAGATCGTCCCAGGCGTCGGTGGTGCTGTCTATTGGCCGGCAATGGATGAGGATGGGCCGCTTCCGCGCCGCGGCAACTTCCAACTGGCGAATCAGCCCTTCGCGCTGCACCGCCTGCTCCGCGCCCTCGTGATAGTAGTCCAGGCCGATCTCCCCGCAGGCAATCACCTCCGGCTCAGCCAGAAGGCTGTCCAGCTTGGCGAGAATGCCATCGTCGATTTCGGGGGTGTTGTGCGGATAGACGCCCGCGCTGGCGTAAAGCCGGGGAATGCTGACGCCACTCTCCGGTTGACCATTGAACTGACGACAAACACCGAGCGCCCCGTCCATCCCCGCGGCCTGCTCGCCAATCCCAATGGCAAGCACCGTCCCTACGCCCGCCTCCCAGGCGCGCCGCAGCATCGCCGCGCGGTCGTCCGCGTAGCGTTCGCTGTCCAGGTGCGCGTGGGAATCGATCAGCATAGAGACCTCAATCGGGGTTGCATGAAGACATTTCTCTCAGGGTTCAGTTCAATGGGATAGATGGTGGATGAACGACACGCAGTCCCAAGTGTTTCTCGAAGTGGTCGAAGTCGCTGTCGCGGTGAAGCAACTGATGGCCTTCCTTGATGCAGAAGGTGGCGATGATACAGTCGATCGTCTTCCGCACCGTGATGCCTCGGCGCCGCAGTGTACGAAAATTCTGAGCAGCGCTGACTGCCAGTTCATCGGTCACTGCTGAAAAGACCGGGAAGGCACGCAGACGTTCTTCGGTCTCACGAAAGCGCTGGTCAAAGCGAATGCCTTGGAGAACTTCACACAGGATCAGGCTGGTAAGGCCGACTCGTTCACGACCCAGCGCCAATCTGAGCCAGATCGTCTGCGGGTTGATCTTTCCGTTTAACGCATCGATCCAGACACTGCTGTCGACGATCACCATGCGGCTTGCGCTTTCTCCGGGACTGCTTCGTGATCCTACGCGGCAGAGTCCTTCAGTTTCTCTTTCTCGAATTTCTCTTCCCAGTTGAGGAAGCGGCCTTCCCGCATCGCATCCAAATCGCCTTCCCACTGGACCTTACCGAACAACTCCCGAATCTTTGCCTGCTCCTTAAGCTGTACAGTCTGCCGCATACAGGCCTCGACAGCCGCCTTCTTGGTGACCGCTCCGGTGGCTGCCATTGCCTGCTTCATCAACTTGTCGTCAATCTCGATGTTCGTCCGCATAAGCCGCGCCTCCCGATGTGTAAGTATGGCACGATTTATGTGTATCGGCAACGAGCTGGCTTCGGCGCTGAGAGTGTAGTCAGCGCACTACTTCAGCCGTGCCCCCAGCGGAACCTCTTCCAGGAATCCGGCCAGCACGGGCGCGCCGTCGGGCAGCGAGGCAGCCAGCAACATTCCGTTCGACTCCAGGCCGCGCATCTTGCGCGGAGCGAGATTGGCCACGATGACAATCTTCCGGCCAACGAGCTTTTCCGGCTCGTAGTACTGCGCGATGCCCGCCAGAATCTGCCGCTTCTCGTAACCCAGATCCACCTCCAGGCGCAGCAGCTTGTCCGCCTTGGGGATGCGCTCAGCTACGAGGATTTGTGCCACGCGCAGCTCCACCTTGGCGAAATCGTCAATGGTGATGTGCTCCGGCACCTGCGCCACCTGCGGCGGGACTGGCGCTGGAGTCGCGGCGGGAACCTGGTTGGCAACTGGCGCGGCGGGAGCGGCAGCAACCGGGGCAGGTGCGGCTGCGTGTACGACTGGGGCAGCCGCGGGAGATGCCGGAGCCTTGGTCTCTGGCGCCTTCACAGGGGCCGAGCTAGCCGTTTTTTCTGCGGAACCACCGTTGCTGGCGGCTTCCACGGCGCTTGAGCTGTTTTGATCTTCGATCTTCTGCATACGTTCGACTGCGTCCTTTTCCGCGCGGGGAAACAGCGGCGCGGGATCGCCAAACTTTGTCCCGGCCTTCAATCCGCCCCACACAATCTCTGTCAAAAATGATTTCTTCGCCGCATCCGTGATTTCGCCCTGCCCGAGCTGCCGCCACACCTTCGCGGCCGACTCCGGCAAAATGGGATAAACCAGCGCGGTGATGATGCGAATTGCCTCGGCGGCCGTAGCCAGAACCCGCGCCTGAAGCGCGACGTGCTCCGCCTCTGAACGGTCTGCCGGCCGCTTCCAGGGCGCGTTGGCGGTGAGATAGCCGTCCGTCTCCGCCACCAGGAGCCACAGGCTCTTCAGGGCTTCAGAGAAATTCAGCTCGTCGAAGGCCGGGCCGAAGGCGGCAATGGTTCTTGCCGCGCTCTCCCGCAGGGTGATTTCAGCCGCAGTCTCAGCACAGGTCTCCGGCACAATCCCGCCGAAGTACTTGTGCACCATGTTGACCACGCGGCTCACCAGATTGCCGTAGCCGTTGGCCAGATCACCGTTATAGCGCTGCACCAGGGCATCAAAGCTGAAGCTGCCGTCCTGCCCGAAGGGAATCTCACGCAGCAGAAAGTAGCGCAAAGCGTCCGCGCCCAGGACTTCCTGCACAGTCTCCGCGCGCACGATGTTGCCCCGCGACTTGGACATCTTGCCCTGGTCGAAGAGCAGCCAGCCGTTGGCCCGGATCGAGCGCGGCAGCGCGATCCCAGCGGCCATCAAAAACGCTGGCCAGTAAACGCAATGGAAGCGGCTGATCTCCTTGCCGATCAGGTGCATATCCGCCGGCCAAAACTTCTCAAAACGCGCCTTGTCGACCGGATCGTCGGAGCCGTAACCCAGCGCGGTGAGGTAGTTTACCAAGGCGTCGAGCCACACGTAGATCACGTGCTTCTCGTCGCCGGGAACAGGAATGCCCCAGGAAAAACTGGTGCGGCTGACTGACAGGTCCTTGAGGCCGCCACGCACAAACGAGATCACCTCGCGCCGCGTGGACTCGGGGCCCATGAAGCCTGGGTTCGCCTCGTAGAACTCCAGCAGCTTGCGCTCGAAGGCCGAGAGCTTGAAGAAATAATTCTCCTCGCTCACCGTCTCCGTCACGCGGCCACAGTCCGGACAAACCGTGCCGGCGGGGCCGTCCACATACAATTCATCGCTCACGCAATACTGACCGGTGTAGGAGCCTTTGTAGATGAAGCCTTTGTCGCGCAGCGTCGCAAAGAACCGCTGTGTGCCGCGCTTGTGGCGCTCCTCGGTGGTGCGGATGAAGTCGTCGTAGCTCAGGCCCAGCCGGTCCCACAGACCGCGAAACTCGCCCGAAATGGAGGTGGCGAATTCCTGCGGCGTGCGCCCGGCCAGCTCGGCGGAGCGCTCGATCTTCTGCCCGTGCTCGTCAGTGCCGGTGAGGAACCAGGTGTCAATGCCCAGCGCTCTCTTGCGCCTGGCAATCGTGTCGCAGACGATGGTCGAGTAGGCGTGGCCCAGATGCGGCCGCGCATTCACGTAGTAGATGGGCGTAGTCAGGAAAAAACGTGCTGGACTGGATGCAGAATTTGTCATAGGTGGGGCGTTGCTTCGCATTCTGCCCGTCACGCGGGCGAAAATCGAAAGGCAACCTACTCTTCATCTTACGGCATTTTCAGAGGACGCGTGGCGGGCTGGCCCATCAGGCTCCGAGCCCATCCATGCGATTTCTATCTATCGTAAGTGTGGAAGAGCCACGAACCCCAACCGGCCATCGCTCGCCGAGAGAAACCCGTTCGCAGGCGCATTTCTGTTAAAATCACCTAGAAAATCAAGGATTTTTGAGGCGAAACGACGTGTATCTGGAATTGCAGAAACGGTTCACACAGCATCTTCGCGCGGTTTTGGCGGCCAAGTACGACCTTCAGATTGAAACCATCCCTATGGAAATTCCGCCGGATCTGAAGTTTGGCGAACTTGCCACGCCTATCGCATATGAGCTGGCCCGCAAGCTGCGCAAAGCGCCCAAGATCATTGCGCAGGAGATTGTGACCGCTCTGGGCCCACTCCGCGGTTTTTCCTCTTTTGAGATTGCTGGTGCAGGGTACATCAATGCGCGGCTGGACCGCGCTGCCGGAGTGCGTAAGACGGCCGACACTGAAGCCGGCTCCCAGACTACAACGGGCATCCACTCTCTGGTCGAACACACCAGCATCAATCCCAACAAGGCCGCGCACATTGGCCACCTGCGCAACGCCATTCTGGGCGACACCTTCGTCCGCCTGCTGCGCGCCGCTGGGCAAAAGGTGGACGTGCAGAACTACATCGACAACACCGGCGTGCAAGTGGCCGATGTGGTGGTGGGCTTCCTGCATCTGGAGGGCCTGTCGCTGGCCCAGGTTCGACTACTGCTCGATGAACTCAAGAGCAAAGGCGAACGGATCGATTACCACTGCTGGGACCTCTATGCGAAGACTTCGCAGTGGTACACCAGCGGCACTGACCAGGAGAATGAAGCGCGGAAGAAGCTGCGCTACGCCACGCTGCACGAGCTTGAACGCGGCGGCAATGAAACCTCCGAAGTTGCTGAGTTAATCTCTACCGCGGTCTTGCGGCGGCACCTGGAAACCATGCTGCGCTTGGACATCGAGTATGATTTTCTGCCCCGCGAAAGCGAGATTCTGCACCTCAAGTTCTGGGAATCGGCCTTCGAGCAGCTCAAACAAACCGGCGTCCTCTACTTCGAGAACGAGGGCAAGAACAAGGGCTGCTGGGTGATGACGCGGCCCGGCGCGGATACCACCGAGGGTGAGACTGACGAAGATGCCAAGGTGATTGTTCGCTCCAACGGCACCGTAACTTATGTCGGCAAGGACATCGCCTATCACTTATGGAAGTTTGGTCTGCTGGGCAAGGACTTCGGCTACAAGCCGTTCTTTACTTATCCCGACCATGAGTGCTGGATTTCAGCGGAAAAGGGCGACGAGCCCCATCCGCACTTTGGCGGGGCGCAGGCGATTTATAACGTCATCGATGCGCGCCAGTCCGATCCGCAAGCCAATGTTATCCAGGCCCTGCGCGGCATGGGACACACCGATCAGGCTGATCGCTATACGCATTTCAGTTACGAGATGGTGGCGCTGACGCCGCGCTGCGCTGTCGAGCTGGGTTACGACGTCTCTGAGGAAGACCTGGCGCGGCCGTACATTGAGGTCAGTGGCCGCAAAGGCTTCGGCGTCAAGGCTGACGACCTGATCGACAAGCTCATCGTCGCCACGCGGGCCGAAGTGGACGCGCGCCAAACCGGCCGCGACGAAGCTGAACGCCAGAAGATTGCCGTGCAGATCGCCATCGGCGCGCTGCGCTACTTCATGCTCAAGTTCACGCGCAACTCGGTCATCGCCTTCGACTTCAAGGACGCGCTGAGCTTCGAGGGCGAGACCGGCCCCTACATTCAGTACGCCGTGGTCCGCGCTCGCAACATCTTCCGCAAGGGGGAAACGACGCCGGAAGCGGAGTTAGCGAAGCTAGCAGGAATAGCGGAGTTAGGAACTTATCTCGAAGGCGAAGCTGGCGAAGACATTTGGGCGCTGTGGCTGCGCGCAGCGCGCCGCACATCGGTACTGGAACAATGCATTACGACCTCCGAGCCGGCTTTTCTGGCCAAGCACGCCTTCCAGTTAGCCCAGGAGTTCAATAATTTCTATCATCGTCACCACATCCTCAATGAAGAAGACCCGGCGCGCAAAACCTTCCTTCTGGCGACAGCCGCCGTTGCGCTGCGCGAGTTAGTGCTGGCGCTGAGCTGGCTGGGAATCGAAAGCCCGGAGGCGATGTAAAAAGGTAAGTCTGTACACAAACTGGGTGCCCCATCTTCACCGCGACTTTGCGGCGAAGATGGGGCACCCTTGTGTTACCGGAGCCAGTTTTCAAAAAGCTGGGAACTGGAAGTTAGTAACTCCGCACCCACTCCAGAATCGAGCGCACACCAACGCCGCTCGGTCCTTTGGCGATGTAGGGCTTCCCCTCTTCAAGCCAAGCCAGCCCGGCGATGTCGAGGTGAATCCAGGGGGTGTCTTCGACGAAGACTTTCAGGAACTCGGCTGCCGTGATGGCGCCTCCCCAGCGTCCGCCGGTGTTCTTGATGTCACCGATGTCGCTCTTGATCATCTCGGCGTACTCGTCCCCGAGCGGAAGCCGCCAGAATTTTTCGCCGGAGAGAGCAAGCGCCGCGTTGAACTTGTCGTAGGTGGCGTCGTCGTTTGAGAAGGCGCCGGCATTGACCATTCCAAGGGCAACGACGCAGGCGCCGGTCAGCGTGGCGGCGTCGATCAGGTGGGTTGCGCCCAACTGGCGGGCATAGGTGAGCCCGTCGGCCAAAACCAGCCGGCCTTCGGCGTCGGTGCTGATAATCTCAATGGTCTTGCCGGGCTTGTCTGGAGTGATGGGCATTGCTGTCTGCACGTCGCCGGGCTTCTGCGCCTTTCCGTCGGGCATGTTTTCCGTTGCGCAGACAATACAAAGGACGCGCACTCTGGGCTTGAGCAGGGCGATGGCCCGCATGGCGCCGAGCATGGCAGCGCCACCGGCCATGTCGGTCTTCATCTCGTCCATATTGCTGGACGGCTTGATGGAGATGCCGCCGGAGTCGAAGGTGATGCCCTTGCCGACCAGGCCGAGAATTGGCCCGTCCTTCACTCCTTCGGGTTCATAGCGCAACACAATCAGCGCAGGCGGCTCCGCGGAGCCTTGCGCGACGCTCCAGAAGGCTCCCATCTTGAGCTCGTGCAGCTTTTCGCTGGAGTGGACCTCCCAGCCGAGGCCGACTTCCGAAGCCATCTGCACGGCGCGCTGACCGAGGATGGTCGGGGTGAGCTTGTTGCCCGGCTCGTTGACCAGCGCACGGGCGAAGTTCTGGCTCTCGCCCAGGATGACGCCCTCGGCAAAGGCAGCCTGAAGCGCGGCTTTCTCTGCACCAGCAGGCGCGGCCAGAGTAAACGACTCCACGCTCTGGTCCGTGCGGTCGCTGCGATAGGTGTCGGAGTCGTAGTCGCCCACAAGCGCGCCCTCGACAGCCGCACGAGTGCAGCCTGCGGCTGCTAGGAGCGGTGAATCTGGCAACGCGAGAACCAGTTCGCGAATACCGCGGGGCTTGGTGAAGCGGATGGCGGTTCCGGCTGCGTAGCGCACGGAGTTCGCCGTGGCTTTGGCCGGCTTGCCCAGACCGACCAGCAAGAGGCGCCGCGCCTTGAGGCCGGCTGGAGCGTGCAGCAGCACCGTCTCATTGGCGCCGGCCTTGAATTCGCCGCTGGCGAGTACGGCGGCAGCAACTGCCTGGACGGCAACATCGGCTGTCAGCAGCACGGGCTGGGGCTTGGCGTCGGGGCTTTTGTCGGTTTGAGCATCAACCGCCGCGACGGCAAGCAGTTCAGTTTCAATTCCGGAGAGATTTGCAAAAGACAGTTGGGTCCGCATATTGCTCATTATTTCACTGCTGCGAGAGAAATAGGGGGAAAGTGCGGCAGGGTGAGTTTCGCGGTTTCCCACCCGAGGCGCGATCAAACCGCCCCCAGGAGCCTAGCCTAAGCGCAGCCGGAGAGATGGCGTACCCGACAGCCGTAGATAGAAATCTGGCCAGTCTTCTCACTCTCGCAACCAGCGTGGTAGAGTATCACAAATGCAAGAATCCACAAGCAGTTTTGCGAAGCCAAACAAGACTCGGTTCTATTACTTACTTTTCTTTTTGTCTGGATTCCCGGCGCTTCTCTACCAAATCGTCTGGCAGCGGACCCTATTCACGCTGTATGGAGTCAATATTGAATCGGTAACCATGATCGTTACCATATTTATGCTTGGCCTGGGGATGGGCAGTCTGGCTGGCGGCTGGCTTTCGGCTCGCAAGGGAGTCCGTCTGCTTCTCGCCTTCGGCCTTATCGAGTTCTCGGTGGGAACCTTTGGTGCGGCTTCACTCTGGATATTCCATCGTATTGGCTCTTTCACAGCGGGAGCTTCGACCACCGCTACCGGCTGCATTGCATTTGCTCTGTTGCTCGTTCCTACGATGCTCATGGGAAGCACACTACCTCTGCTGGTCGAGCATTTCGTCCGCCGCACAGGCAATATAGGAGAGTCGGTTGGTTTACTTTACTCGGTCAACACCTTTGGCTCCGCCGTGGCTTGTTTTGCAGCCGCATTACTGCTCATGCGGCTGCTCGGCGAAGCAGGGTCAATAAGGCTCGCGGTCTGCTTCAACCTGTTTGTCGGCACCACGGCATTGTTCCTCCAGGTCAGAGATCCCGCGCCAGCTTTACAGAAGCATGAGCCTCAGTCTCGAACACGGCAGGAGACCATTCCACTCTGGATCGGAATGCTCCTCGCCGGAGTCACCGGGTTTATCGCGCTGGCCTACGAAATCGTCTGGTACCGCCTCTACTCCTTTGCCTCCGGTGGGTTGGCGCCGTCTTTTGCCTATTTGCTTGGCTTCTACCTGCTCGGGATTGGCTACGGTTCGCTAGCAGTGCGCGACGCTTGCAGGCAGAAGCTTGGCAATAATCTCCGGAGTACGCTTGGAGCCACTTCCAGTGTCGTCCTGCTGGGAGCGATTACCGCCTTTCTCGTTGGACCCGCATTGGCCCTCTGGATCGTCCACTTCAACAGCTTGAGCTATATCTTCGTGTTCATCGCGGCCGCATTGCTGGGATCGGCATTCCCGCTGCTAAGCCATGCGGCCATCGATCCGGCGCAAAACTCCGGCAAATCCATCAGCTTTATCTATGTGAGCAACATCGTCGGTTCAACCCTGGGGAGCTTCCTGGTAGGCTTTGTGGTCCTCGATCATTGGTCCACACGCGCCACATCGCTGCTTCTGCTCGGCCTGGGCTTCCTCGTCGCTTCCGTGCTTGCGGTCCTTTCTGGGCCAAAAGCGCACAAGGGCATCTTCGTTGCCGGCAGCCTTGCCTGCGTGGCTCTCATCCTGGGATCGGGTCCGCTCTTCTCAGGCATCTACGAACGGCTGCTCTTCAAGAACTTGTACAAACCCGGCATGAACTTTTCCGAGGTAGCGGAAGACCGGAACGGCGTGATCGGCATCTACCCGGAAAATTCGCAGTCTGGCAATCTGAACAGGATCGTATTCAGCGGCGGCGCCTACGATGGGCAGATCAACACCGATATCATGCACGATTCAAATATGCTCTTTCGCGCCTTCGTGATCTGCGGCCTTCACCCGAAGCCGAAGAACGTTCTTATCATCGGTCTTGCCACCGGGGCGTGGGCGCAAGTGGTCGCGAACGATCCTGAAGTCGAGCAAGTCACCATCGTCGAAATCAATCCCGGCTTTCTGCCGCTGATCCGTCAACATTCGGAGGTTGAGAGCCTGCTGCGCAATCCCAAGGTGCATATCGTCATCGACGATGGGCGGCGCTGGCTGGTAGGCCATCCGGATCGCCGTTTCGATTTCATTCTGATGAACACTACATTCAATTGGCGCGCAAATATCTCCAACCTCCTGTCAACGGAGTTCATGGGCCTGCTGCGGGCACATTTGAATCGCGGCGGAATCGCGTACTACAACACGACGTGGTCCGCAGATGCGCTGGCCACAGGCGCAACTGCGTTTCCTTACGCGCTTCGCATTAACAGCTTTTTGGCCGTCAGCGACAGCCCGTTCACGCTCGACAAGAATCTCTGGAGAAAAGCTCTATCCAACTATCAAATCGATGGGCGACCGGTCTTCGATCTTGCCAATCCGCTGCAACGGGCACGGCTTGAGGAGGTTCTGCATCTGGCTGATGAGCTGGACGTTCCCAACGGGAATCTGGAGTCGAGAGCCAGCTTGCTGCATCGCTTGCAGGGCGCACGGCTGATCACCGACGACAATATGGGAACGGAATGGTCGTTACAGGCAGCACGAATCCTCTGACCGTCCGGCCAGCCCGATCTGTTACGGAATTAAAGGCGCGCTTTCTTCGAGATGAGAGTTTTTCGCGCGATTATGTCGTGGAACAGCGGTCAGCGCCCTTTGCGGCTTTTGCTGGCGTTGACGGCGGCGCGGGCTTCGCGGTCGGCCTCGCGGCTGCGCTCGGTCTCGCGCTTGTCCCAGTCCTGCTTGCCCTTGGCCACGGCCAGTTCGCACTTCACCCGCCCGTTGCGGAAGTACAGCCGGGTGGGGATGAGCGTGTGGCCCTTGATCTGCGTCTTCGATAGTAGCTTGCGAACTTCCTCCCGATGCAGCAGCAGCTTGCGGGTTCGCGTGGCGTCGTGGTTGGCTATGTTGCCGTGGGAGTAGGGACCGATATGCAGGTTGAGCAAAAACGCTTCGCCATTCTGGATGAGGCCGTAGGAGTCTTTGAGGTTGGCTTTGCCCTCACGGATGGACTTGACCTCGGTCCCGCGCAGGGCCACGCCGGCTTCAAACTTATCCAAAAGAAAGTAGTTGTGGCTGGCGGCACGATTGTGCGCGGCATCCCGCTCGCCGCTGGCCACCGGGTCGCGGGGCCGGGCCGGCTTCTGCGGGCCGGGAGCCGTCGGCTGAACAATCACGTGACTGGTTTGGCGAGCCATCAGGAAGCCTCCTCGAATCTCAATCCTAGCATCGGCGCGGGTTTCAGCGGCTCCGGCGCGGAGCTTTGCTAAAATGAGGCATCATTAGGATGGAAATTTTCACCCATAGGAATTGCGTCAAGATGCGCGTCTGGGGCGGCCAAGGCAGCCCGCAAGAGCCCGATCAGCAGTACGGGCCGGCAAAGACGCCGGGGAGTTCGATGAAAAGCCGCGTTCAAGCTCCGGCTACCTCCAGATTTAGCGTTTCTGGAGCCGCTTTCTGGATTGCGCTTCTTGCCGTCCTGGCCGTCTTCGGCTTGTCCAGCGTTCCGCTGCGCGCCGAGTCGGCCAACACCTTCTTCAAGCGCGGCCAAACCGCCGAGGCCCGCGAGGACTACGACGCCGCCTTCGACAACTACCAGAAGGCCTACAAGAAGGAACCCAAGGACCTGCGCTTCCGGGCAGCCCTTTATCGCGTGCGGATTACAGCTTCGGCTGTGCATGTTACCAAGGGCCAGAAGCTGATGGATACGGGCAACGAACAAGGGGCGCTGGCGGAGTTTTTGCACGCCGCCGAGATCGACCCCAGCAATGAGGCCGCGCAGCAGGCCATCGCCAGGGTGCGGAAGAAGAACGGCGAGCTGGCGCCGGCCACTGAGACCAGCCTTCCTCAGGTCGAGGGCAAACAGGAGAACCTCGACTCGATGGGCGCCCCGGCCACCCTCCGTCCGGTCTCCAACGAGCCGCTCACCATGCACATGCAGGAGGACACCAAGGTCGTCTACCAGGCTGTCGGCAAAGCCGCCGGAGTCAACGTGCTCTTCGACCCGGAATTCGCCTCCAAACGCATTCAAGTGGACCTGAACAACGTCTCGCTGCTCGACGCGCTGCGCATTGTGGGCACCATCTCCAACACCTTCTGGCGGCCGATCACCGACAACACGATCTTCGTCGCCGCCAACACCCGCGCCCGGCACACCGAGCTCGATGAGCAGGCGGTCGAAACCTTCTACCTGTCCAACGCATGGCAGCAGAATGACTTGACCGACGTGCAGACCGCCATTCGCAACGTCCTGCCCAATGCCAAGGTCTACGCTGTGGCCAGCCAGAACGCCATCGTCATGCGCGGTACGCCCGACGAGCTTCTGCTGGCGGATAAGCTGATCAACGATCTGGACAAGGCGCGTCCCGAGGTGGTGGTGGACATCGCGATCCTGGAGGTGAGCAAGAACTGGGAGAAAACCCTGGGCATTGCCTGGCCCTCCAGCGTGGGAGTTGCGCTGCAAGGGACTACCACCACCACCACTTCTTCTTCTTCAAGCAGCTCGTCCACAACCTCGACGCCGACGCTCTATCAACTGGCTCACCTCAAGGCTTCCAATTTTGCCGTGACCGTCGGTTCGGTCACGGCCAACCTGCTGCTCACCGACACCAATACCAAAATTCTGCAGAATCCCCGCATCCGGGCCACCGACGCGCAAAAGGCGACCATGAAGATCGGTTCCAAGATCCCCATCGCCACCGGTTCTTACCAGACCGGCGCGGCCACCGCCATGGTCAGTTCGCTGGTAAACACCCAGTTCCAGTACCAGGACGTGGGCGTAAATATCGAAATGACGCCAACCGTCCACTTCGACCGCGACGTGACGCTCAAAATCAAGATTGAAGTCACTTCGCAGAGTGGCTCGGTAACCATCAGCGGCGTCACCGAGCCCATCATTTCGCAGCGCGTCGTTGACCAGGTGATCCGCCTGCGCGAGGGCGAAGCCAGCATCCTGGGCGGCATTCAGGACACGCAGGACACAGCCGTCTCGAGCGGCATCCCCGGATTGAGTTCGATTCCCCTTCTCAAGTACATCTTCGGCTCCAGAGATCACACCATCAACGACGACGAACTGGTCTTTCTGGTGGTGCCGCACGTCGTTCGCTCCCAATCTCTGGAACAGGTGAATCTGCGCACCGTCGATACTGGCGCCGGCACGTCAATCGAATTGCGCCACACGCCGGCCGAAGGCGCCGCCTCAAATCCAGAACCGAATCCAGCCTCAAGCCAGGTGCGCCCGCCAGCCATCGCGCGGCCCACCGTGGGCACGGTTCCCGGCCAAAGCGCCGTAGCGGCAGTCCCGGCGGCAATGGCCCAGTTGCGCCAGGCCGCGGAAACCAACGGAAACTCCGCCTCAGCCAACCCGCCATCCGCTCCCCCGCAACCGGCGGTCCTGAGCTTCACGTTCGCTCCGCAATCCGGCCCGGTGGCCGTGGGCGCCACTTTCCAGGTTCCGGTGGTGCTGAACGGGGGAACGAGCATCGCTGCTGTTCCCATGCAGATACAGTACGACCCGGCCAAGCTTTCCCTGCTCAATGTGGACCTTGGAGACTTCCTGGGCCGGGATGGGCAGCCCGTGGCGCTGGTTCACCGCGACGACGGGCCAGGCACGGTCATCCTCAGCACCTCGCGTCCGCCGGGAGCGGCCGGGATAAGTGGAACCGGAGTGCTCTGCGTCCTGAGTTTCCAGGCCAAGGCCGCTGGAGACAGCGTTATCGCCATCACCCGTCCGGGGGCGGTCAACAGCGCCCAACAGCAGTTGCCGGCCAAGGGCGCACAGGTCAGCATCCAGGTGAAGTAGGCTGATGAAGCTCATATCAATGAATGAAGCCTGGCCAACCCGGACCGGCCGCCCTCGAGAGCGGGGGCTAACCTTGGTCGAATTGATTGTGACCGTGGCGATTCTCTCCATTCTCGCCTCGGCCGCTATTCCCGTTGCCCGCTTCCAGGTCAAGCGCCAGAACGAGCGCTACCTCCGCTACGATCTGTGGATGATGCGCGACGCCATCGACCACTACAAGGACGCGGCCGACAAGAACGCCTTCCAGGTCAAGCTCGACAGCCAGGGCTATCCGCCCGACCTGGAGACCTTGGTCAACGGCGTCGAGGTGCAGGGGAAAAAGGTGAAGTTTCTGCGTCACATTCCCGTGGACCCCATGACCGGCAAGGCCGAGTGGGGATTGCGCTCCATGCAGGACGATCCGAAATCGGACTCCTACGGCGGGCAGAGCGTCTTCGACGTATATTCCAAGTCCACCGGAACCGCTCTGGACGGAACCAAGTATTCTGACTGGTAGGCCAGGAACTCTGGCAATAGAGGATTCAGTGCGCAGGATTCGAAAACAAGACGC
The DNA here is from genome assembly GCA_964420185.1 of uncultured Occallatibacter sp. Lineage (GTDB taxonomy): Bacteria > Acidobacteriota > Terriglobia > Terriglobales > Acidobacteriaceae > Telmatobacter. The sequence continues at coordinate 42,475 of CAYQSI010000011.1, forward strand.
GGGCTTTACGCTCCTCGAACTGATGATCGTCATGGCCATCATCGGGGTGCTGGCCGTGGTGGCTGTTCCCAAATATTCCGCGGCCATCAAGATGGCCAGGGAAGCTGTGCTCAAGGAAGACCTGCACGTGATGCGCGCGGCTATCGACTCCTATACCATGGACAAGCAGAAGGCGCCGCAGTCGCTCGACGACCTGATCCAGGACGGCTACCTGAAGTCCATTCCCGAGGATCCGTTTACCCGCACCAAAGACTCATGGGTCACCGACTCCAATGGAGCGCTCTACTCGCTGGACCAGACCGACCCCGGCATTGACGACGTCCACTCCGGCTCGCAGGAACTGAGTTCCAACGGCCAGCCCTATTCCACTTGGTAACCGCAGAGGCAAGTATGTTTCGAATCACTCATCGCGTCTTCGCCCTTTTCGTGTGCATGGCCGCGCTCTGCGGTTCCTTGTGTTCGCAAACCGGAAAGACCATCACGATCCGGATGCTGGATGGAAAAACCGGAAAGCTCATCACGCCCTCGAATTACCTGGTTCGCGTCGATCATGAGCAAACGATCCATGCCAATTGGGTGGTGCAGAACGAAAACGGAACAGGCAAGCTAACCGTGCCATCAGGCGCTACTGACCTGGCGATTCAAGCCACATACGACAGCGCCATTTCTTGCTATCTGAACTGCGATGCCAATAAGGATCATGGGGCATCGGATCATGGGCAGGCTCTGGATCGCTGGTACAAGATCTCAGAGATCCTGGCACAGGGAGTCGTGGCTCCCAATGACTGCGCCGGGAAAAAACTGTCTGAAAAATTGCATCTCTCAGCCAAGCCCGGAGAATTCGTCTTCTTTGTCCGCAAGCAAAACTGGCTCGAACAGATGCAGGATTTTTCAGCGCACTAAAGCTGCGTGCCCCCAGGTCTCGCATCCCGCTGATTTTCTCTACGAACTCTCCATGGCAACCCATCCCAATCCGTCTGCCGCCTTAGAGTTTATCTTTCAGGTTGAGCGCTTCTATGCCTCTCTGGCATCCGCCGCGGGCTCGGACGCCGGACCGGACTCAGAACCCAGCCTGGGCGGCAAACTACTTTACGCCGGGAACCTTGACCCGCAAGCAAGCGCCCTGCTGGTGGCGGCCAACATTGCAGGCGCCGCCTCGCTGGCCGCATCGGCTGATGCCGCCGCTCGCAAGCAGGCCATCCGCGATGGGGTCGTGGACTTCCTTGTGACCTCACTCGACGAGGCACTGCGCATCCTGAAGAACGAGATTCGCAAGCGCCAGGCGGTCGCCGTCTGCGTTGCCCTGGCGCCACAGGCCCTGGAAGCTGATTTCGCCCGCCAGTTGCTTGAGCGCGGCGTGCTCCCCAACCTTCTGGGACAGGGTGCCGCGAACGGGCCTTCCGCCGCCTTCCTCAGCCGGGGTGCGCGGCGGGTCGAGGCAGTGAATCCGGATGCAAACCAGGTGCTCCTTGGCTGGAGCGTGGCCTCTGCGCCGGCCCAATGGCTGCCCAAGCTCGACGCCCTCGCCATGCAGTGCCTAAGTCAGGACTGCCTCAACTCTGATCCGAATCCAGCCGCTGGGGCCGCGCGCCGATGGCTCCGCCTGGCACCGCGCTTCCTGGGCCGGATGGCGCAAGGACTGCGCCTGCTCCGCTGCGGCGAAAGCTCGGCCGCAAATTTCCTCGAACGGGTGCGCGAACAGGTCGAGAGCGCGGAGATCGGAGTTACCGTCAACCTCAGGATCAGCCGCAAAGGGCAGTCGGAGCAGTACTGCTTCGCGCCGCCAACCGCGCGAACGCGCTAACTGGCTGTGTAGCCCCCAGCCGCTTCGATCCGGGCCCAGAGTTCCTTCACTCCGTAGCCGGTCTTGGCCGAGACGGGCAGCAGTTCGTCCAGCCCCAGCCCCTGCCTCAGGGCCAGCAGATTGCGCGTGCGCTCATTGCCGCTCAGGCGGTCGATCTTGGTGGCCACTACGGCAAACTCGCTGCCCGCAGCCCGCAGCCAATCAATCAACTGCCGGTCGCTCTCTTGCGCGGCCACGTTTGAATCCACCAGGCACACGCACAGCTTCAGCGTGGAGCGGATCGCCAGATAGGGCTCGATGAACGCCGGCCAGCCTGCCGAAATCGACTTTGATATCTTCGCGTAGCCGTAGCCCGGAAGGTCGGCAAAGACCAGCTTTCGCCGCCGGCTGGCGTCCAATAAGGCAAAAAAGTTGATGGCCCGCGTGCGCCCCGGCGTTTGCGAGACTTTGGCCGCCTTCTCGCCTACCAGCGTGTTCAGCAGGCTCGATTTGCCGACATTCGAGCGGCCCAAAAAGGCGATTTCCGGCGTGTCCGGCTCAGGAAACTGTGCCGGCGCCATGGCCGAAAGCAGAAATTGTGTCGTATAGCGCATATTGTGGGCAAAGAAAAACGAACTGATTTGAGCATACAGTGTTGATCCGCCGCAAATCCGGGCGCCCCGCCTACTACTCCTTTTCTGCGCCTGATCAGCGCCCGGGGTGCGTCGATGCTTTATCCTTGCAATGAACCTGCTGCCCTTGTGGCTTCATCGGGAGGATAGAATTCGTGGCTCCGCTGCCATTCAATTTGGGTCTCGTGCAATTGCTGGCGGACCACAGAAATGTTTTTCTTACCAAATTCTCTCTCGCCGCCGCTTTTTTTGGCGGAGTGGAGGGATACATCCTCCTGGTCATGCTCCTCTACGTGGCATGGAACAAGCGCCTGGCCATCCGGCTTGCGGTTGTAGTGCTTGTGGCCTTGTCGCTCAACGATCTCTTCAAGATGCTGCTCCGCAATCCCCGACCTTTCGTCGCCCAGGGAACCTGGCAGAAGAAATGGGCCGTGCCGGAACCCGGCGCCCGCGAACTTGCCACGCAGTTCTCTACCCCCTCCGGCCACGCCACAGCGGCATCCTCGTTCTACGCTTATCTCTATGGCTTGGTACGTAACCGGGTTGTGCGCGTGATCGCCGTCGCCGCAATTCTTCTTATCGGAGTGTCGCGACCCTATCTCGGAGTGCATTACTGCGAGGACATTCTTCTCGGCTGGGCTCTCGGCCTGACCGTTGCGCTGGTCTCCCTGCGCTACGCAGAAGCCATCGCCACCGCTTGGAACCGGCTCTGCTACGGGCTGCGGATTGCAATCGTTGTGCCCGCCAGCCTGGCGCTCTGGCTGCTCATTGTTCATCTCAACGGCGGGAGCGCGGCTGGTCAGCCGCACGCGTACCTGTGCTATGGCGGATTCCTGACAGGCATCGTCCTTGCTCGCCCGCTGGAGCTGAAGAAGGTAAACTTCGATCCGCGAAGCTCGACGATTCTGCTCAAAATCATGCGCTTCAGCCTCTCGGTGGGCTTGCTCCTCTTGACGCTATTCGTTCTCGGCAAGACCTTCGGCATCTGCGCGGATCATGCTTCCATGCTCTGGAACCTGCTCGAATACATCCGCTTCACCGCAGCCGGCTTCGTAACCTTCTTCCTGACTCCGCTGCTCTTCACCAGGATGGGATGGGCCAAAACAATGGCGGCCGGAACAGACTGAAACCTCATGGGTTCACCGGCAAAAACGCAAAAAATATAAGCGGGGTTAGCGGAGTTCGCGGAGTTGTGGAGAGCGCGGGGCTTGGGCTGGCGGGGTGTGTTGTGCGTGGCTTCTCCAGGGATAGAGGGGGTTCGCCCACTTTTCATCTATCTATCAGTGTGCGCTGACGGAAGGCTATTTTAGGCACCCCCCTGCGGTGGGGCGGACGCTTTATCGGGAACAAGACTGGATGAAGGTTGCCGTTTCCCAGGTTCCAAAGGCGGAACCTTGAGCACCCGGCACGCGGGAAACCGATAGAACTTGCATTTCGTTTATATTGTAGCTGCGATTAAATCGTGTTCGTTTGGGATGAGACAAAGCGAAAGTCCAACCTGGACATGGACTCGACTTCAAAGACGCTCATCTTGTCTACGAGAACGTGGAGAAGTGCACCTACGAGAGCAGCCGACAAGGCGAGTGCCGCTGGCTGGACCTTGCTGTGGCCGTGATTCATGGAAGGCTGCTGGCTCTGGTCTACACCGAGCGCGGAGACGAAGTTCGCGTGATCTCATTCCGGCCCGCGTCGCGAGAGGAGCGCCGACAGTATGAACAAGATGCCAAGTGAAACCGACTGGGAGCGTGTACTGGCTCATAAGGAAGGCGATCCGATCCCTTATGAGCCTGGGGACGGCCCCTATGACCCGAACGATGCCGAGGCGGCAAGCGCCTGGCTTGCGCAGGCCGATCTGATTCGCAAGGGAAAGCTGGTTCGCAGAGGCAAGCGCGGCCCACAAGTAGCTCCTACCAAGAAGCTGGTCTCCCTGCGCCTCTCCCCCGAAGTCATCGACCACTTCAAAGCCACAGGCCCTGGCTGGCAGACGCGCATCGACAGCACCTTGCTGGATTCGATCAGAAAGAGAGCTTGAGCGCAGCTCCGGTCGGTATACACTCTGTTCTTGTGGAGACCGTTCTTATGGAGACCATGGGTTGCGGAACAGCCATCGTTACGCCATTCACGGCGGATGGATCGATCGATGAACAGGCACTCAAGGCGCTGGTGAATTGGCAGATTGCCTCGGGCATTGACTTCCTGGTGGTCTGCGGATCGACGGGCGAGGCGGCCACACTGGACGAAGACGAGTGGCTGCTGGCCATTCGCACCGTGGTGTACGCGGCTGCGGGGCGCGTGCCCGTGTGGGCAGGATGTACCCACAACTGCACCCGTACGCTCGTGCGCCAGGCCAGCAGGCTCAAGCAGATACGCGGCGTGGACGCCGTGCTCTCAGCCAACCCGTACTACAACAAGCCCTCCCAGGAAGGCCAGTTCCAACACTTCATGGCCCTGGCGCAGGAGGTCGATCCGCTCCCGGTGGTGCTCTACAACGTGCCGGGGCGCACGGCGGTGAACCTCGAAGCGGAGACCGTCGTCCGCCTGGCCGCGGCCGCCCCCAACATTCAAGCCATCAAGGAAGCCAGCGGCAAGCCGACCCAGATCAGCCAACTTGTTCATTCCCTGCCCCGCGGCTTCAAGATCTTCAGCGGCGATGACAATCTGGCTCTCGCGTCCATTGGCGTTGGCGCGCATGGGCTGATCAGCGTTGCATCGAACGAGGCTCCAGCCGAGGTCAGCCGGATGGTTCACGCGGCGCTGCGCAACGATTGGACCGAAGCGCGCGAGTTGGAACGCCGCTGGGGACGCCTCTTCGAGGCCAATTTCTGGGAGTCGAATCCCGCCCCGGTGAAGACGATTCTCGCCCTGATGGGCCGGTGTACGGACCACGTCCGGCTGCCGCTGGTGCCTCCAACGGACGCCACTCGCGCCCGGCTTGAACGGTTGGCCGGCGAACTCGGACTGCTCAAGGCAGGGAATAGGGATTAGGGATTAGGGATTAGGGGTTAGGGGTTAGGGGTTAGTTCAAAGGGCAGGCTCTGGGGAACCCGGTCATTTTGGGGATGGTCAGACGGGAGTCGCCCGCCGCGCACCGTGCACATATAAGTACAGCGAATAGTGAAATAAATGTTGTAAAAAAGGCCAGAATAAGCGGTTTTTAAGGCTAATTGGGCCGTAAATAGCCCTTACAAGGCCGGTTAGCGGGTCAGTTCCAATGGGATCTCCCTCAAGGGCTCAAGCCCACGTGGATCTTGGCTTGCGGTCCGCATCTCGATCTACTCCCACGATTGGTCTACCAGGTCTCAAAGCGAGACATCGAAAGACAGGGAATAGGGAACAGGGATCAGGGGTCAGGGGTCAGGATACCAAAATATAGATTTCAGAAAGCGGCTGCATAGCGCTACCTGGGGCAACCAGGCATATTGGGGATGGTCAGACGGGAGCCACTCGCCAGACCCGAAGACCCGCTCATCGCATGGGGCCGCGATGAACGGGGCACAAGCTTCTCATGGCTCATAGCGATTCGTCGTGGCTGATGTGCGGGCCACCTGCCATAGCGCTACCTGGGGCAACCAGGCATATTGGGGATGGTCAGACGGGAGCCACTCGCCAGACCCGAAGACCCGCTCATCGCATGGGGCCGCGATGAACGGGGCACAGCTTCTCATGGCTCATAGCGATTCGTCGTGGCTGATGTGCGGGCCACCTGCCGCTACACCTGTTGCCGGCGCTACCTGTTCTTGAAGCGACCGGAACGGGGGCCTGCTATCCGGCAAGCGCCTTCTTCACCATTTCGCTGACGGTGCGGCCTTCAGCGCGGAGGCCGGCGGCCTGGAGCCTGGCCTGGACGGCTTTCATGACCTGGCCCATCTCTTTGGGAGTGGGCTTGTGGCCACAGGCTGCGGCGACTTCCGCGACGGCTTCGGCGACCAGAACGCCGAGGGCGGCTTCATCGAGAGCCTGGGGCAGAAACTCCTCAATGACGACAATTTCCGCGGCTTCCTTGGCGGCCAACTCGGGCCGATTGCCGTTGGTGAACTGCTCGATGGAGTCACGGCGCTGCTTGACCATAGTTGCCAGCGCCTGCTCGGACTCGGCGGGGGTAAGCGGAGCGCGCTTCTCAATGGCCTTGTTCTTGAGGGCGTTCTTGATGAGGCGCAACGTGGTGGTACGGACCGCGTCGTGGGCCTTCATGGCGGTGATGACTTGCTGACTGATACGGGCTTCGAGTGCTCCTGCGTCAAGCATGGGGTTCCTTTCGTTTCTCAGATGTGCATTGGGCGGTGCGAGCTGCGAAAAAAGGCATGGATTTTATCCGAACTCCCGAAAAGCATCCCTCAGGGGCTAAAGCCTGAGTTGATTTTGCGACACTTGCGGCAGTCAGGGCTAAACAGGCTGCGGAAAAACTCAAGATTTGGGCGAAATTGGCGGAAAGTGTTCTTCCGTGGCTAAAGCCAGCTTTGATTCTATTGGCTTTATGCGGGGGTTGAAACCCCCGCCTCCCTCCGGAATGAGTTTTCCCGCAGCCTGTAAAGGCCCCGTTGATTTTGCGACACTTGCGGCAGTCAGGGCTGAAGCCCTGACCTACCAGTCGTGCCCTGACACAAAACGCCTTTTCGAAACACATTCCACGAGTTTTTCCGCAGCCTGCAATTCTGCGCCGTTTCAAAACCGAGACTCATTGCTGATACGGCCCAAGAGAAGAGCCACCGCCATCGGGCGGTGGCTCCTTATTGGGTGAAGCAGATTCACTCCACGAGCGGCGCTTACGCGCGGCTCAGGTAGGCGCCTTCGCTGGTGTCAACGCGGATCTTTTCGCCTTCGTTGATAAAGGCGGGAACCTGAACGACGAGGCCGGTTTCCGTCTTGGCCGGCTTGCTGACGCTGGAGGCGGTGGCCGACTTGAGGCCCGGCTCGGTCTCGACAACGGTGAGCTCGACGCTCGCCGGCAACTCGATGCCCACGGCCAAACCATCATGGTAGCTGACCTTGATCTGCAAATTCGGCGTCAGGTACTCGATGGCATCGCCGAGTGTGGCGCCCTTGACCACAGTCTGCTCAAAGTCCACCGGGTTCATGAAGTAGTAGTCATCGCCGTCGGCGTAGAGGAACTCCATGGAAACCTCGTCCACGACCACCTTTTCAATGGAATCGGCGGAGCGGAAGCGGTGTTCGAACATGGCGCCGGACTTGAGGTTGCGCAGTTTGGCCTGAATGAAGGCGCGCAAGTTGCCCGGCGTGCGGTGCTCCACTTTGAAGACCAGATGCAGTTGGTCGTTGTGCTTGATGATCATGCCGGGACGCAAATGAGTGGCGGGAATCGCCATAAAGTTTGAAGCTCCTTGCCTGGGTTGCGCTCTGGGCGCAAAAGAGATGGGCCTTAGAGCAGTTCTCCAATAGATGTAGCCCTTTTGAGACCGTGCAAGGTGGCTTTTTCTTGAGGAAAAATCCACTCGGCCGCAGTGGCTTCGGTATACAGCAATTGGAGAACTGCTATAGCCCATCTTCCATTGTAGCTCAGGGACGGTTTGACGCTCCCGCGGCGGCTCTGCGAGACTTGCCCGCATGGAATACAAAGGGAAAGTGGAGTATGCGCAGGAGCGGAAGATGCGCACGCGGAATACGCGCATCTACCGGCTGGCGCATTGGCCAATCTGGATTTTTGTCTTTTTCCTGGCGCCGGGGCCGCTGACATTCACGCTCTTCGCGCATGGATTCAGTTGGGGCAACTCGGCGTGGCTGGGATTGGTGCTGGCGGGGACAGGCGTGGCCGCTCTGCGCGGGCGGCTGCCGGGCGCGGAGCCGGGACCCTATATTCTGCGCTTTGACGAGGACAAGCCGAATCCGCTCTACCGGCGAGTTTGCTACAGCTTTGCTTGGACGGCCGCGGTGAGCTATGCGCTGCTGAACCTGAGCGGCCTGCTGATTGCCGCGGTGACCGGCAAATGGTTCATGGGCCAGATTTACCACTACGCGTACCTGCCGCTGGCCGCAGTGATTCTGCTGCTGGGCGCGCTGGGCAAATTGCCGCGTGTGGAGTCCTCGACCAGGTGCGAAGGCACCCACCGGCGGTACTTCTACGGCTCAGTCTGGGCAGTGACGGCATCGCAGACGCTGCTTCTGGTGCTGTGGAAGACATTGCCGCAAACCGGCGCTACCATCTGGGTGAAGCTGGGAGCCTTTGTGGGCGCGCTGGCGCTGATGGGCTGGTTTGCGTATTGCGGGATGCTGCCGCGGACACGGCCGATCTTGCCGGGAGAGTGCATGGTTGCCGACTGAGGCGCGGGAGTTCCGGCTTAAGGTTGGCGGTTCTCAAGGGAGGGATTCCTTTGGAAATCCAGAATCTTGCCGCTTTTCGTGTAGAACTGGCCTACATCGTCCTGGGAACGGTATTTCTGTTCTTCGGATTCACCTCTTGTGCTATCGCGGCCCTCCGCCGGCGAACCGAGGTTCGGGTTCTCATTTGGCTGGGCTTGTGGAGCGGGATGTATGGCGCCAGCCTGCTGTTGAGGACGGGGACCATCGATAAGGCTCTACCGCATTGGCTCCAGATTTGCGCACCGTTCACGTTCAATGGAATCAGCTACCTGTTAGTCGTCGCCGGCACGCTTGCCTGGTCGGAGTTGACGCGGGGAAAGATGCAGTTGTTGACGCGGGCGATGGCTGTTGCGGGGATGGCAATCGCCGCGGGCGGCATCGGCATGTACATTGCAACCGGCTCAGGCCGCGGACTTCTGCTCTACAACAATCTGCTTGCCGTTGGCGCTTTGATTTCCCTGACAATCGTTGTCGTGGTCCCCGGACTGTCAGCCCGGTTCGTGGTCTTTCCCAGCCGCATCCTCACTTTCAGCACAGTGCTCTTTTCAATCGATGCTCTGTATAGAAACATATCGAAGTGGCTGTTGGGGCCGTCTCTCGAATTGCCGTTGATCGTGGACGATCTGGCGTTCGCCGCATTCCTGTTTTCGTTTGCCTACATTGCCGGCGAGAAGGTATTCGCCAACGAGCGGCGTCTGCTGTCGATCGAGAGAGAATTGGAGATTGCGCGGCAGATTCAAGCCTCAATCCTTCCCACTGTTACTCCTGAAGTCCAGAACCTCCAAATTGCCGTCCAGTATCTGCCGATGACTGCCGTTGGCGGCGATTTTTATCAGTTTCTCCAGGTTGACCAGCACCGTATCGGCATTCTGGTTGCGGATGTATCCGGCCACGGGATTCCGGCCGCGCTGATTGCGTCGATGATGAATGTCGCGATGCAGTCGGTCACGTCCTGCGCTTGCACCCCCTCCGAAGTGCTGTGTGGATTGAATCGTATCCTCTGCGGCCAACTGCGGGGGCAGTTCATCACAGCCGCATATCTCTGGCTCGATATGGAAGCGCGCAAAGGGTTGTATTCGGCTGCTGGCCATCCGCCGCTTCTGCGCTGGCGGCAGGGTGCTCTGGAACCTATTGAAAGCAACGGCCTGCTCTTTGGAGTCCTGCCTGATTCCAGCTACCCCGTCCGTGAACTGACCCTCGACCCTGGCGACCGCTATCTGCTCTATACGGATGGAGTTGTGGATCCGGAAAACGCCGCTGGCGAATCTTTTGGAGACCGCGCGCTCGAACAAGTTCTTTACGACAATCAGACGCGCACGCCCGCCGAGTTGCTGGATCGGCTGCTCAAGGAGATACCTCGCTGGCAACCCACCTCGGCGACCCAGCCGGATGACATCACGCTGATCGTGATCGACGTGATGCAGGGAGCCTCCGAGCGAGTTGAGAATGTGCGATGGAAAGACTTCAGCCGAGCCGAAAACATCGATGAATCAATCTAGGGGCGCGCCGGCTGGTAAGGCTCGACGCGCAGCATGTCGGAGAGGATGCCGCGCTCCTCGGGGCTGAAGGCGCCCTGGTAACGGGCAGAGTTGAGCACTGTCGGACGCTGATCCAGAGGAACCGCACGCAAATCCTGGAAGGCGCGCTTCATCATCGCCTGGCGGTCAACGGGCAGGGCGGCCCAGCGGCGCGCGGAGAGGTTGATCTGCATCCGCTGCTGGGGCTGTAGATGCTCAATCATCTCAGCACGGGCCAGGCGGCGCTGCCGCTGCTCCTCAGACAACTGGTCTACCTGATGCAACTGTTGCACGACCCGCTGCTGCTCGCCAGGAGGAAGGCGGCGGAAGTTGGGGTCGCCGCGCAGCATCCGCTCCTGCTCCTGGACGGGAAGGTTGTGGTGCTGATTGAGCCAATCGCCCAGGTGCCCCGGCGGACCTTGAACAGGCGGGGTATACCCCGGATAAGCGGGGCGGGAATAGCCCGGGCCCATATAAGGCGGACCCGGATAAGCGGGACGGGAGGCGGGGTTGCCGGGCGCCAAACGCCGCGGGGCGTTGGCTTGCGGCCGGCCCTGGGGTTGCGCGGCAGACTGGCCCTGATTCCGCGGCCAGGAGGACTGGGGCCGGGAGGTTTGCGGCCGGGCAGGTTGAGGGGCGGGCGCGCTGGAGTGCTGGCCGTGAGCCCAGGCCGCAGGCACACAAAGAAGGACGGTTGCCGCAGCCATAGCCACGCGGCCGATCCATCCCGCATTGTGTGCTTCAGTCAACATACGCTTGCTCGCCCTAGCTACCCGTTTCATTCTGCGCTAAATCCGGAAAAACATCCCTCAGGGGCTAAAGCCCTCATTGATTTTGCAGCACTTACGGCAGTCAGGGCTGAAGCCCTGACCTACCAGTCGTGCCCTGATACAAAACGTCTTTTCGAAACACATTTCACGAGTTTTTCCGCAACCTGCAAAGCCCTGTTTTTGTTTTGTTGCATTTGCGGCACGACTCAAGTCGTGCCCTGATACAAAACGTCTTTTCGAAACACATTTCACGAGTTTTTCCGCAGCCTGTAAAGCCCCATTTTTGTTTTGTTGCATTTGCGGCACGATTCAAGTCGTGCCTTGATACAATCCAGGCCGGAAATGAGTTTTTCCGCAGCTTGTAAAGCCTTGGCCTACCAACTCCTACCTTCCCCTCAAAGCCAAATTCTTTGCACTGACTGCAAAAAGTTAGTCCCCGCTCTCGTTGTTGCTGGAGAGATCCTCCAACTGGTCCAGCAGTTGGGCGTTGCTATCCATGGTTTGCAGATCGTGGACCACAGCGGCCTGTCCGGGAGCGGCCGGCGGCTGGTCCCAGTTGGTGATGCCCAGATAAGCTCCGCCGCCCACCAGCAGCACGGCGGTCAGCGCCATGGCCGCCAACGGACGAACATGGGTCGCCGAGCCGTAGGCAAAGCTGGCGCGAAGCCGGGCAAACCAGCTTGCCGGCTCGGCTTCGCGCTCTTCTCTGAGGCGTGCCTTCAGGCGGGTGAGGAAATACGGACTCGGCTCCGGCCCCTCCCAGGTATCCAGGAGAGCCATAGCCGCCCGCAGCTCATCAAGCTCCCGGCGGCAGCGGTCACACCCGGCCAGATGCGATTGCACCTCGGCTGGCGCACCGGCCGGATCGAGCAGCAGGTTTGCCAGCTCCGCATCCATCCCGGTGCAATTCGCCTTCATCCGATCTTTAAGCATCCGTTCCATGATGACCACCCCACTTCCCCGCCGGTCGAGCCCGGCTTGCTTCCCCTTAAACAAAATCCTTCAACTTGTCCCTCAGCGTCTGGTAAGCGCGGAAGAGCAGCGACTTGGTCGCCGACTCACTCAGCCTCAGTACCTCGCCGATCTGCCGATAGTCCATCCCCTGGTACTTGTGCATCAGGACGGCTATCCGCTGCCGTTCAGGCAGCGCCATGACATGCGTCCGAATGGCCTTCATGCGCTCCTCGCGCAGAAGGTGCTGCTCCACCGAGGGCTCATCGTCGGCCACGTCCGGCGTCGTGCCGGTCTGCTCATCCGGGGCGTCCAGATAAACGCTCCGCACCGCCCGCTCGTGCTTGGTGTCGCGCGCGTGATTCACCGCCAGGTTGGTGGCGATCCGGTAAAGCCAGGTGGTGAACCTGGCCTCGGCCCGGTAGCTCTGCCTGGAGCGGTAGACGCGCAGAAACACCTCCTGCGCCAATTCCTCAGCAATGGCCTGGTTGCGCACCATCCGGAAAAGAAAATGGATGATGGGCCGGTGATACTTTTCCACCAGGTAGTTGAACCCGGATTCGTCGCCCGCGGCCGCGCGCAGCATGATGGCTGCGTCGCTCGAAGGGTCCAGGCTGGCAGCCATACCTTGGCGTTCTTCCGGTTGCGTAGCCGGACCCGCTCCCAGGGACGAGTTGTCCAGGACCAAGGTTGCCATATCTTCTGGAACCCCATCCGGGGCGGAAGGTTGCGCAGAAAGAGTAGTTTCCGGGTTGGAATTTTCTTCCGCGGGCGGGGTTGGGCGCGCGCCGGGCCGGCTGCCGTCCGTTCTGGCCATCAGGAGCGTGGAAGCCGCCTTGGAGAGGCCATGGGAGTAGGAACCCGGACGGGCCAGGCCTGGAGTCGGAAGTCCCTGATTCGGCAGCATAGGATCGCCCAGCCCCGGAACCGGGCGCAGCACCGCTTCCCCGTCAGGGGGGAAGCCGGCTGCACTGCGAATTGAACTTGCTCTCCAGCGCATCGGCAGTTGGTCGCGGGCTCCGGCTGGCCTGAGTTGGCCGCAAGGGTTGGCCGTGAAGCCCCACTGGTGTTACTCTAACCTACGGGATGCCCCACTGGCTCGTCCTACGCCAGCTCTCGCTCAAGTTCTGCAAAGTTCGCGAGGGGCGCTTAACTCAGCGGTAGAGTGCCACCTTCACACGGTGGAAGTCGCAAGTTCGAATCTTGCAGCGCCCACCATATAAATCAACAATTTAAAGCAAGTTACCTTCATCTGCCTATCGGATGAGAGATAAGCCGCGTTCACTGCCGCGCTCCGGGGCGGGCACCCTCACTTTTTCACCTTCCAAGACCCGGCGCACCAGGTTTCAGACCCTCAATGCGCCAGCACCCAACGCAAAAAACGCACGATCCGACTTTAGTCGGATTCGAGTTGCATAACGGACAGAGTAGTATGCGACTCGTTGGTTGGGAAGCGCCCATTGGCCCTCTGCCGCGAGGCGGATATCGGCGCCGATTTGGGAAGGTAAGTCTGGAAGGCGTGAAGACTTGGAGTGCCAGAAAGAGGAATTCATATGAAAAAAGCTACCCACAGGATTGCAATCAGCGTGATGTTCACCCTGATGCTGTTGTTGGGAGCGGCAGTGGCGCGAGCGCAGAGCAACGACGCCACGCTGACGGGAACCGTGGCCGACAAGACCGGCGCCGTCATTCCGCAGGCCAGGATTGTGGTTACCGAAGAGGCTTCGGGCGTAACCCGCTCGACGACCAGCGACCAGCGCGGCTTCTTCTCGCTGGTCGGCGTTCCAGTAGCCACCTATGACGTGGAAGTCTCCGCGCCGGGCTTCAACAGCCTTCGCCGCAAGGGGATTGCCGTTCACATCAACGACCAGATCGAGCTGAAGGGCATCGTGCTGACTGTGGCTGGGACCAGCATCTCAGTCATGGTCACCGCGACGGCCACCGAGATGACGCCGACGACCTCCGGCGAGGTGAGCTACACCATCTCGGATACCCAACTGCACAACATGAACCTGGAAAGCCGCAGCGCAATCGAGCTTCTGGGGCTGGTTCCCGGCTCGGGCAACACCGGCAACTGGAACAGTGCCGCATACAACGGCAATCAAGCCGGATTTACGCAAAATGCCAGCGCCTTCACGGTCAACGGCAACCGTTTCGACCAGGTGCAGTTGGTGAGCGACGGCGCATCGGTTACCGACCTGAACACCGCGGGCGGAGCCTCCGTGACCCCGAACGTGGACATGATCGCCGAGTTGAAGGTGGAATCAGCGGCTTATTCCGCCGCGCAACCCAACGGCCCCATCGTGGTGACCACTGAAACCAAGGCTGGTGGCCGCGACTTCCACGGTGAAGCCTATATGAGTGTCCGCGACCACTCCATGGACGCCACCGACTGGCAAAACCTGACGAATGGCCTGCCCAAGTCGCAAACCAGCCTCTTTTATCCCGGCGTCAATGTCGGCGGCCCGGTGCTCATGCCCGGCGTCAGCAGGGATCACGAGAAGCTGTTCTTCTTTGCCGCCACCGAGATTGCCCAGCAGCATGTGGACCAGGGCGTCCGCAAGGCCGCCGTGCCCACCTCCGCCATGCGCAGCGGCGACTTCAGCAATGTGTGGGATATGGACCTGTCGAACGCCGCCAACGGCTATGAATATTGGCCGGTCTCCACGTATCCCTGCGGCGGCAATCCGCTCCCGAGCTATTGCAGCGGCAGCGGCAAGGTGATTCCCAATGCGGCAGGACAGATTCTGCTGAGCGCCTTTCCGCTGCCCAACGTCGATCCGCTGGCCCACGCCGGCAACAATCTGATCACGGACTTTACCACCTCCGATCCGCGCAACCAGGAGATTCTGCGGATGGATTGGGCCGTCAACGACAATTTTCATATCTTCGGCCGCTTCAATCACGAAAACGAAAGCGTGCCCTGGCCCTATGGACCTTATAACCAGTGGAACCAGGTTCCCTATCCCGCTTATCAGACCGGTAAGGACGCATCGAATTCGTGGAACGGCACGATGACCAACGTGCTGAGCTCGTCGCTCACCAACGAGGCTTCTTGGGGCTACACGCGGTTTACGCTCAAGCAGGCGCTCAGCAATCTCAGCGCCGTCTCGCGCACCGCGCTCGACTATCCTTATGCCAACCTCTTCACATCGTCGAGCGATCTGATTCCCAATGTCGAATTTGAAGGCGGGAACACCGCGATTGCAAACGAACAGTTATACATAGCCGGCGGCGAAGCTCCGCCATACCTGGGCGCGCAAAACAACTTTACCGTCAATGACAGCCTGACCAAGCTCAAAGGCAAGCATATGTTCAAGGTCGGCTTCTTTGGCCAGTTTGGGCGCTACAACCTGCTCACCACCGGCAACGACAATGGCTCGGTGGCCACGGAAAGCTATACCGGAGTTACCGGGAACGACTGGGCCGATCTGCTGTTGGGTTATGTTTCCGGATTTACCCAGAGCAGCAACAATATCAAGGCCGGCATGGAAGAGAAGCGCTTCGACTTCTTTGCGCAGGACACCTGGAAGACAACCTCAAAATTGACTCTGAACTACGGCCTGCGCGTGGATCACATCGGTTCGTGGTTCGATCGCGGCGGACGCATTGCCATCTTCAATCCGTCTGCCTATGTAGCGACTGCTACACCAAGTTACACTTCTTACACCGGGATTCAGACTCATGCAACCTCGCCCTCGGTTCCGCTCTCCGGTTCCAAGCCGCTCGGATTCCAGTGGGCGCCTTCCGTGGGCTTTGCCTACGATTTCTCCGGCAGCGGCAAGACGGTGGTGCGCGGAGGCTTCGGCACCAATTACTACATCGACCCCGGCACTAACTCCTTCTCTGCCATCGAGGCTCCGCCTAACTTCAAGGTAGCCACTCTATGGGCCAGTTCCGGCAGCCCGTACACGCTCTCTGGCCTATCAACCTTGAACTTTACCAACGTCGTTCCCACGGTGTGGGGCACGGCCAATCCCAGCGACCATCGCGCTCCGCTCACTTACTCCTGGAACCTTGCCGTCTCCCAGGCATTCCCATGGTCCAGCAAGATCGAGGCTAACTATGTGGGCAACGTAAGCCGAAACCTGGTGGGTTACGGCAAGCAGAATGTAGTGCCGGAGGGAAGTGAGACAGGCCCATGGTATGGAACCTGGTATGACGATTACCAAACTCCTTACCTGCGTCCTTATCCGGACTATGGCGATATCTCCACGCTCTATCACAATCTGAACTCCAACTACAACGCGCTGCAGTTGACCGTGACCCGCCAAAAGGGCTGGCTGAACTACTGGGCCAGTTACACCTTTGGCAAGTCGCTGGCTTACAACGCCGAGGACTCCTTCAACATGAAGCGGTGGTACGGGCCAACTCCGTTCGACCGCTCACAGATTCTCAGCTTCTCCTACTACCTGACACTGCCTTCCATCGGCAGGCAGCGCCTGGGCAACCATAAGCTGGTCAACGGAGTTGTAGACGGCTGGCACGTCTCGGGCATCTTCCAGGCCATGCCCGGCGGGCCAATCGGCAATAACTTCGGCTCGGAATACGCGGCTAATCGCAATACCATCGGCATCTGGGGAACCGTCTCCAACACTGTAGGCGGACAAACTAACAGCAATATTTCCCTGTCCTCGAATGGCGGCTCCTTTGCAGATGGAACGCCGGACGAAATTGCCGTGCCCAAGATGATCTGCGATCCGCGCAAGAACCTGGCGAAGAACCAGTACTTCAATAACTCGTGTCTGGTGGCGCCATCCTACCTGGCGAACGGAACTTATCGTCTTCCGTATATCCATGGTCCGGCCTTTATCAACGATTCCACCGGCCTCTTCAAGACTTTCGGGATGGGCGGAAGCCGCAGGCTGGAGATTCGCGGCGAAGTCTTCAACCTTTTCAACCATCCCTGGAACGAATTTCTCGCCTCCGATTCACAAATGTATATGGGATTCAGCGCCGCCGGCGGAACGGATACGGCGCTCACGCCGACTGCCGGAACCGCCGACAACAAGACTGGCCATCGCCAGATACAATTGGCAGCGAAGTACTACTTCTAACCAACCACTTTTCCGGCGTCGAGCCGGAAGGAAACCGGGCAGCGGAAAGAGTTACCCATTCTTTTCGTTGCCTTCAAACAAACACATGGGAAGCCGCCGTGCGCCTTTGCCTCAAACTCGCCGCTGTGTTCTGGCTGGCCCTGCCTGTTGCAAACCCGGCGCCCGCGCAGAGTTATGCAATCGGCGCCGACGTTTCGTTCCTGGCAAAGTGCGAACGGGACGGAATGGTCTTCAAGGAAGACGGCCAGCGGCGCGATGTGCTGGCTATCCTGCGTGAGCACCAATACAACTGGGTGCGCCTGCGCCTTTTCCACGATCCGGCGGCCAGCCCTGACAAACTGCCCAACGATCTGGAATACACACTCGCTTTGGCCAAGCGGGCAAAAGCGATGGGCTTTTATCTTCTGCTCGATCTGCATTACTCCGACAGTTGGGCTGACCCGGAAAGGCAACCGACTCCCGAGGCGTGGAAGAAACTCAAGCACAAACAGCTTGCCGATCAGGTTTTCAGTTACACGCGCGACACCATTTCAACATTTGCCCGCGAAGGCGTCATGCCGGAGATGGTGCAGGTGGGCAATGAAATCACCCACGGCATGCTCTGGCCCGACGGCATACTCCCGGATAACTGGGATAACTTTGCCGATTTGCTCAAGGCGGGCATTCGCGGCGTGGATGCAGGCCGTGGCGCGCAGCCCAAGCCGCGCATCATGATCCACATCGAACGCAGCGGAGACTATGACGCGGCTGTCTGGTTCTTTGACAATCTTATCGCCCGTCATGTGCCCTTCGACGTGATGGGCCTTTCCTACTATCCTCGCTGGCACGGCAACATTGCCAAGCTGCGCGGCAATCTGCACGATCTCGCGCTTCGCTACCAGCACCCGATCATTGTTGTTGAAACTGCCTATAACTGGACTCCCGGCGACTTCATTGGCAAGAGTGCCGACTTCCCCGAGAGCCCGGAAGGACAGGAAGATTTTCTGCGCGCAGTCAACGCCGCGGTCCGTTCCATTCCGCGCGGGCTGGGGCAGGGCGTTTTCTGGTGGGAACCCGCCGCCGAGGCCGAACTGCGAGGACGAAGTTTCTTTGATAACGACGGAAACATTTTGCCTGTGATTCATGCGTTGGAAGACAGACGCCAGCCGTAACACCGCATCTGCGGCCGATCGGCAATGCCCGGCAGTTATTCTGTTTACGCCAGAGTGGCTGGGACGGATGCTGGTTGAGTTGCCCTTTGTTGACCGGATATGCATGCTTTGGAAAGTATGTGAGTTATGCGCTCTCTTGAGTTATCTTCGTCTGTGTTCCTCTTTGCGTGTTGCTTATGCGCGCAGCCACCTGCCAATCGCCTGGTTTTTGACGCAACGGCTTCCAATGCCGCGCCCAAAGCTGTTCCAACGCAACTTGGCAGCGATCGCGCACCGAATGGAAGGTCGATCGCAGTTAATAGCCAGTGCCTGATGAGAGACGGCAAACCCTGGATACCGGTCATGGGTGAGTTTCACTTCACGCGCTATCCAGAGCCTTACTGGGAAGAAGAGATTCTCAAGATGAAGGCCAGTGGCGTCGATGTGATTTCGACTTATGTTTTCTGGATTCATCACGAAGAGATTGAAGGCCAGTTCGATTGGAGTGGCCAGAGGGATTTGAGAAGATTTGCCGAACTGTGCGCCAAGCACGGAATGTTACTTTATCCGCGCATCGGTCCATGGGCCCACGGAGAGGTTCGCAACGGAGGGTTGCCTGACTGGGTGCTCAAGAAGAGCGCCGTGCGCTCCAACGACCCTATCTATCTTGCCGAAGTGAAACCATTCTATGCGCAGATCGGGCAGCAGCTTCACGGACTGCTGTGGAAAGACGGCGGTCCCGTGATCGGCATCCAGATTGAAAACGAGTACGCGTTCAATGGCCCGGGGCAAGGGCGACGGCACTTGGCGGCGCTCAAACAAATGGCGATTGACAGCGGCCTCGACGTTCCGTTGTACACAGTAACAGGCTGGGATCATGCAGTTGTGCCCAAGGATATGTTTCTACCCGTTTATGGCGGTTATCCAGACGCTCCCTGGGATGGAAGCACAAAAGTTCTTCCTCCAGCCGAGGTTTATTCCTTCCGCTTTGCCAGCCGCGCGGATGCCAATATGGGGGCTATTGGCGATAACTCCGCAACAGGCAGCCAGCACGACGCGGAACTGCGCAACGAAGTGCCATTTCTGACCGCAGAAGTTGGAGGAGGCATTCAGGATACTTATCATCGCAGGCCGCTTCTGGCGGCAAATGATGTGCCCGCGATGATTCCTGTGATGATTGGTTCGGGAGTTAATCTCCTCGGCTATTACATGTACCAGGGCGGAGAGAATCCAGACGGAAAGCTGACCACGCTCCAGGAGTCGCAACGCACAGGGTATCCAACCGACGTTCCGGTAAAGGGCTACGACTTTCAAGCGCCTATTAGTGAGTTTGGCCAGATGAATGCGACGCTGCGGGAGTTGAAGCTGGATCACTACTTTCTCCAAGACTTCGGCGCACAGTTGGCTCCGGCGCGCGCCATCGAACCAACGCCACACCCCGCCGGGCCGGCGGATCCATCGATTTTGCGGGCTTCGGCGCGCATCTACGGAGAGCGCGGCTTTCTGTTTGTGAATAACTACATTCGCGAACGTGATCTTCCGTCCCGGCCGGAGACGCAGTTTCAAATTCGAGTCCCGGGCAAGACGTTGCTGGTTCCGGCCATGCCCATCACCATTCCGGCCAACAGTTACTTCTATTGGCCAGTGAACCTTGACCTCGATGGCGTCACGCTGCGCTATGCGACGGCTCAACCCATTCTAAAGATCAAGCTCGGCGGCGAGACTTATGTTTTCTTCAAGGAAATCCCCGGCATTGCCGCGGAGTTTGCGTTTCCGGCGGCAAACCGGACGGCGGTCCACATAGAGCGAGGCACACTTTCCGAAGTTAGCGGCACGCTGAGCGCGCGCGACGTCAAGCCGGGATTAAGCACGGCAATTACGATTCGCGGCAACAATGGCGTTATGCACATCGTGCTCCTCAATGCGGAACAGGCGGAAGATCTTTGGAGAGTGAACCTGGAAGGGCGCGACCAACTTGTGCTGACCAAGTCCCAGGTCTATAGCGAGGGGTCGCATCTGATCCTGCGCCAAATCGGCAAATCGCTTTTTAATGCTGCGTTCTTTCCTGGCGGCAACTTTACTGCCGGCAATGCAGCAGCCGAAGGCGCTGCAAGCAAGCAAACGGGGCTCTTCCAATCTTTGAATTTGCGTGTGCCAGAGCGAAAAGTGGCGCTTCAACTGGTTCAGACACGGGGAATCGGCAAGGCGCCCTTGCCGGTTTTCGGCCCGGCGCTGCCGTGGCGGCATGACGCCGCGGTGATGGCGCCAGAGGACTCCAGTTTCAGCCAGGCGGGCGAGTGGGAAGTTGCAGTTCCTCAAGGCGCGCTCGATGGGCTCAGCGATCTCTATCTCGGAGTCCATTATCAGGGCGATGAGGCGCGCTTGCTTAGTGGCGACCGTCTGCTGACGGATAACTTTTTCAACGGGACAGAGTGGCGGATTGGACTGAAGCGGTTTCTTTCCGGGACGGCCCCGGCCACGTTTGTGCTTCAGGTTTTGCCGCTCAGCCAGCAAGCTCACATCTTCTTTGAACCAGGCAAGGAGCCCAGGTTCAGCAGTAACGGACAGGCGGGATCTCTGGATTCAATTGAAGCTCTTCCTGAATACGAGGTTGACTTGTCGAGATGATGTGTTCTTCATCGCGAGGGCGGAGGCGCTCTATGAACTCGTTGAAGATCTAACTCGGATCGGTAAATGAGTCCTCAGGGGCTAAAGCCCTCGCTGATTTTGCGGCATTTACGGCACGACTGAAGTCGTGCCCTGACACAGTTAATAAACTCCCAGACTGGACAACAATTCAAGAGTTTTTCAATAAGTTCCTATAAGTGGATCAGCCCTCGCTGTAACGCTATGACCACGGCCTGGGTGCGGTCACTGGCGTTCAGGCGCATCAGGATGACGCTTACGTGGCACTTCACAGTCGCCTCGGTAATACCCAGGTTCCCGGCAATTTCGCGATTGGAGTTGCCCTTTGCCATCAGTCCGAGTACCTCGCGTTCGCGGTTGCTGAGGCTTGAGTCCGGCATCCGCGAAGCCAGCGCCTGAGACATTGTGGGAGGTATATATCTGCCACCGGCGTGAACTCGTTTTACCGCGTTGACCAGCATCTCCTGGGGCATACCCTTCACCAAGTAACCAGTGGCTCCCGCCTCCATGGCCTGGAATATATCTTCGTCGCCATCGTAAGTGGTAAGCACAATAAACCGGGCCTTGGGAGACTGGCTGCGAATACGGCGAATGGTTTCAACGCCGCTGATGCCGGGTAGCCGCAAATCCATGAGAGTGATGTCTGGGTGATGAAGCGCGTGCAACGTGAGCGCCTCTTCCCCGCTGCCAGCCTGGGCTACAGTCTCCATCTCCTTGCTGGTCGCAATGAGCGCCGCGATCCCTACCCGCATGATCGGGTGATCATCGACGATAAGAATGCGAATCGGCGGCACAAGCGGATTATAGAACGTGGGAGACAGCATGCTCGCTCCAGAGCGAAGATCCACGGATAACCTCTCACGATTGGGCGATGGCGGCGCGGGGAATTTCTAACCTTATGCGAGTTCCCTGATGAGGGGCGCTCTCGATCTCGAATTTTCCGTTGAACTGGTGAATCCGCTCCTGCATTCCACGCAAGCCGAAGTGCTCATCGGAGAAGGCTTTCGCGGCGTCGAATCCCTGCCCGTCGTCTATTATGGTCAGCGAAAGCGATTCGTCCGCGTAGGAAAGCTCCGTTTCGATCTTTTGCGCGTGGCCGTGCAAGATTGCGTTGAATATCGCTTCGCGGGCCACCATCATCAATTCATGCGTAGCAGGCAGGCCGATGGCAAATGGCTTCCCGAGCAAACGATAGGCCATCTCCACGCCATGTTCCTGGCCAATCCGTTCGACCATGCGCTGGAGCGCAGTCTCCAGATCGGCGAGCGCGCGCTCCTCGCCACGCAGATTCCACACTGCCTGCCGTGCCTCATCCACGGTTGCGCGGATTTGCGTGGCGGCATAGTCGATCAAGTGCGATCTTGACTCGTTGTCGTCGATCTCCCCGCTTGATGCGGCCTCAAGCAGCGCGGATATGCTTACGCAGCCCTGGATGAGCGTGTCGTGCATTTCGCGCGCCAGCCTCGACCGCTCCGCCAACACCGCTTTGAAGCGGTCGTGAATCTGTTTCATCCGCACCTGGTAGGCAAAGATGGATAGCAACGCCACGAGCAGCGCGCAGAGCGCCACAAACCATGGCGTCCGGTAGAAATAGGGCCGCTTGATCAATTCAATCGAGGCGCGGGCCTGATGCGCCGGATGATCCGTCTCCCAGGCTTCCACAAGAAATGTGTATTTTCCGGCGGGAAGGTTGGTGTAGGTTGCCAGCCGCTGCTGCGCGCTTGCGTAAGTCCAACTGCGGTCATATCCGTCGAGTTTATAGCGAAAGCGAAGTCCCTCCTGCGAGCGCAGCAACACCGGCGCATACCCAATTTCCAGACGGCTGCTGCCTGCATCCAGACTCAGTTTCCCAATCAGCGGCGCAGGACGGCCATCAACCGTAACGGCGTCGATATTCAGATTGGAGAAGAACGAGTGCTCCAGCTCATCCGGGCGGATGCTCCATAGCCCCTGGCTAGTGGAAAACCAGGCTTCGCCGCTGGCGGTCAGAGCGCCCGCCGGCTGCGTTCCCCCATAAAACTGTGCGGGCTTGCCTCCCTCATTGGCGCGAAAGACGCGCAAGGAGAGAAGCTGCCGCGGGTCGACGGCCTGAGCGTCCAGCTCGGCGCGGTTCAACAGCATCACTCCGGAGGGGCCGCTGAACCAGAAATGGCCCTGCTTGTCTTCGAGGATGGAATAGATACTGTCGCTGGCCAGTCCGTTGGCCGTGGTGTAGTGGGATAGCCGGCCATTGCGATAGCGATAAAGTCCATGAGCGCGCGTGCCGATCCAGATTCCGCCATCGGCGTCCTGATGGAGCGCCCACACCTTTTCGTCGCCCAACGCGGCGGTCATCGCGTCGTGATGGAATCCTCCATTCCTGTACTGGCTCAGGCCATGCTCGGTGCCGATCCAGATGGTTCCATCCCGATCCTCCAGCAGCGAACGGATGCTGTTGTAAACCAGCCCATTCTGCGCGGTGAAGTTATGAATGCCTGCTTGATCGAGATGACTCACTCCGTTATCGGTCCCGATCCATAGAGTGCCGTCTTTGGATTCGAGGAAGACGCGCACAAAATTGTTCACCAGGCCGTCGCGCGTAGTGAAGTGCGTGGTTATCCGGGCGGAAAGGTGATAGACGCCGCCGCCGTCGGTTCCGATCCAAAGCGAGCCATCATGACTGCGCAGCACATTGCGAACCCGCACGTCGCCCAGGCCCGGAAATCGGAACGGCCTGGCCTGACCGGTCTGCACATGAACCAACTGGTTGGAAGCAGCCCACAGCGAGCCGTCGTTATCCAAAGCGACCGTGCCGAAATCCGAGTCGGCGGCCTCGGAGAGGGCCAGAACGCGCACCGGCGTACGGCTGAGACGCATCATGCCAGCCTGTGTTCCCAGCCATAAATCGCGGTCGGAATCAGCAAAGATGGAGAGCACGGTGTTGCTGATCAGCGGCGAGGGCGCCTTCAAGCGGGTAACGCGATTGCCGCGAATTCTGAAGATCCCCGCTCCAATTGCGCCAGCCCACAACTCACCGTTGGGCGCCTCGCGCAGGGACCGGATGGTGCCGGAAACTCCCGGCACCGGCTCGAAACGGTCCTCTCCGGGAAGCAGTCGGTAAAGGCCGCCGACCGTCCCCACCCAGACGACCCCGTCGGAGGTCTGGAGAAAAGATTTCACCTTATTCTTGCTATCATTGCCGGGCAGCGAATACTCGTGAGACTGGCCGTCTTTGATCGAGTAAAGGCGCGAGCCGCCCACCCAGATGCGGCCGGAACGGTCTTCCAACACGGCATGGACATTGAAGACGGGCAAGCCCAGTGGCTTGTCGGCACGTTCCAGGCTGCCGTTCCTGGCCCAAAACAGGCCGTCGTCCGTGGCAACCCACAGCAGGCCGTTGTGATCCTCAGTGAGCGCCCGCACGAAGTCGGCCGTCTGGCCTTTTGCGGCGGGATAAGCATGAAATACGCCATTTTGCCACTCGATCAAACCGCTGCCGTCGGTGCCGATCCACAGGCGGCCATCGCGGGCGGCCAGCAGGCAAAAGACACTGTTCTCCCTGAAGGCAGGCGTATTCTCATGGGCAAAGAGGTGGAAGCGCGCCCCATCAAAGCGCAGCAGCCCGCCGCTGGTTCCTACCCAAAGGTAGCCGTCCGGAGTCTGCGCGAAGGCTTGCACCGTCTCCTCCGGCAAACCATCTTGCGACTGCCAGGATCGGATCGTGTAATTCCACTCCTCGTTGCCCGACTTGAGTGACTCGACGGCCAGTTGCTGAGCCTGTATGCCTTGCGCAGCCAGAGCGAGCATTCCGATGACTGCCAGCATAAGCCCATGCAGCACAACCCTGGCTGCGCATGATGTTCCGCGCGGCCGCAAGGACGAACTAACCGGATGTGGGACCACGTTCAGAAGATAGCCTCCAAGCGAGCTGCCCTGACAAACAAGATGCGTCCTCTATCATTCTCGCTTACCGCGGGCCGTCGGTCGTCCTTAAAGAATCTTTGAACAAGTTCCTCTGGCGAGCAGACATTTTCTCAAAGGCTAAATCCCGCGTGGATTCTGTTGGCTGTATGCGGGCCGGGCCTGATAGCCAACCACGAACTATCGCTGAAAGAACTGCGGCGGTTCCGCGCGGGCTGCGTGACGATGGTGGCCGGATCGTGGGGCGCGGCGAGAGGGTGACGTCCAAATCTTAGTAGAAGTGAAAATGCTTCAGTGCTTTAACCCTCCGAGCTTTTTGGCAATAAATTGATCGAGCATAACAGGAATCTCGGCGTTCATGCGTGCGACCATGCGGTCCTCTTCGCGCTTGGCCTGCGCATCCAGGCCTTTGACCATGCGGTCCTGGGCAGCGGCGATCTTTGCATCCAGACCGTCCATGCGGCTTTCAAAAACGCCCAGTCTTGCATCGAGCGCGGGCGTGAGCTGACCGACAGCGGTCTGCGCCTGCGCGTGCAACTGCCGCAACTCGTCCCGGTTCTGGTCAAGTTCCCTGCCCTGCACGAATATCCACCCCAGCAGAAGCACAAGCAGCACCAGATTCGCCACCAGGATGCGGTGTATGGTTTTCAGCTTGTCCTCAAGGGGGCGCAGGCTTTCGCCGTTTACCGTGGCGACCGGTGATTGCACCGGAGGAATCCTGGGAGCAGCGGGAACTCCGCGAGGGGCTTCGGCTGTGTAGCCCTGTCTTCCAGTTACCCCTGGCGCGACGGACGGCGCGGAGGAATAAGCTGTAACTCCCGGACCGGAGATGACACGGGTGGGCTCATGCGTGAAGCGCGCCGGCTCAGGCGCCGCCGGAGTGAACTGAGACAGGACACGCGTGGGCTCATGTTCCATGGGCACTGCATAGGCATGACGCTCCAGCAGGCGAATGCGAAGCTCCGGCCCTCCAGCGCCCAAACGAAGGATATCGCCGGAGTGAATCACGGCGCCGGCGTCGGCAAAATGGCCATTCAGATAGGTGTCGCCGCTGGTATGCTCCCCCTGAACCAGGGTGACCGCGCCATTCACCACATGAAGCTCCACATGTTCGCCGGATACCGCGGGGTATCTTCCCGCCGGCAAGCTGACTTCGCAACTCGGATCATGCCCGATACGGATGCAAGGATGATTCAAGACCCACTTGCTCGACTCACCGACAACAATGATCTCAATGTCCATGACTTATCCTGTAACTCGCAGTCTCTGTGGCGGCAGCCGGAAGGCTAGACCAGGAAGCGCCCTCTTTGGAAGGCGCACCAGGCCGGCGCCGCGGCCGCCATGAGTTCCGCCCGATGGGGCGCAAACCACGCAAGCAGGGTACCACCGCGCGTGTTGTTCTGGAGAATTTTCTCTTCAGGGTTCTCCTCATTCATCGAGGCAAGGCCAGCGAGAGGCTCCCGGTCCGTTTCGCAAGTGATGAAAGCGAGCGGCTGAACTTTGGCTTTACGCTGGCGGCACGTGCCGGTATGATAAGAGCGGAGTCTGTTTAGTGCGCCCGCGGCGCGGATACCTGCTGCGCTGGCCGTGCTGAGCAGAACACCATGCAAGATAGCTAGTAGTTTTTGGCAAGTTGTTGATTGTAAAAATGTTGCGGGAGTAGTTCAGTGGCAGAACGTCAGCTTCCCAAGCTGAATGTCGCCGGTTCGATCCCGGTCTCCCGCTCCAAAATATTCAATATTTTGCATCATCGGGCTTCAGCCTGCGCAACTCGCTCCCGCCCGTCCCTGTCGTTCGATCTTTCCGGTCTTCAATTGGAGCGGGGCCCATCGTAAGCCTGCAACAGAATCTCTACTGGATGGATGGCCTTGACGGTGGTTCCGTGTTCGATCTGCATCTGGCACGTTGCACACTCGGTGGCCACCATCTCTGCCTGCGACGCGTCAATGCACTTGAATAACTCCTTGCCGATCGCCATGGAAACTTCGTACTTTTCCTGCTTGAAGCCATAAGTGCCCGACATGCCACAACAGCCAGCATCCATATCCTCAACCGTGACCCCTGGAATCAGGCGCAACAAGTGATACCACG
This sequence comes from uncultured Occallatibacter sp., assembly GCA_964420185.1. Taxonomy (GTDB): domain Bacteria; phylum Acidobacteriota; class Terriglobia; order Terriglobales; family Acidobacteriaceae; genus Telmatobacter. Next base: position 69,267 of record CAYQSI010000011.1, read on the forward strand.
GGCGTCCGATGCCCTGCGACTTCTGATGGCACGGCGCGTGGTAGGCCAGCCGCAGGTTGGTCTGTTGGAAATTCGTGTTGAGCTTTCCCGCATCCAACTGCGCCATGAGCAATTCCGCAAGGTCAACCGTATGGTTCGCGATCCTTTGCGCCGCACCCGCGAACTTCTTGTCGTCTTCGAGTATGCCGCCGAATCCCGTCTTGAGCATGTGTCCGCAACTCGAGCAGGCGGTCACGATGCGCAGCCCTGAATCGACCTGATTGGCCAGGGCTCTGACGTTCGCGCGCGCAAGAGAGCGCGCCACTGCCATGTCGCCATTGGCCAGGGCTGGAACTCCGCAGCACTCCGCCGGGGCAACTTCCGCGGCAAAGCCGTTCCGTTCGAGAAGATCTATCACCTTCCGCCCCAGATCAGGCTGGTTATAGCGGATGAAGCATCCGGGAAAGAAGACGATGCGCTGCCGCTCCTTGCCTGTGGCCACGGGCGTGCGCAAATCCGGCCGCGTGTACTTGGGAAATGTGCGTTGCGGCGTGATCCGCATCATCAACGACATGACGAAGCGGGCCGGCTTCATGGAGAGCGCAAAGTTGGAGAGCGCGGGCACAATTGTAGTCAGCTTGCCCAGCAGGCCGGGACGCGCAAACCACCAGTCGCGCAACCCGCGAACCAGCGGCTTGCGGTGCGCCGCCTTGGCGCGCGCGATCATCTCAGAGACATTTACCTGATTGGGACACACCAGATCGCAACGATGACATCCCAGGCAATATTCCACCCACTCTGTGTCGGTGGAAACGCCTTCCCGGCGCAAGCGCTCAAGCTCCGGCCCCAGGCGCTTGGGACCGGGATACTGGGGATGAACGGCCAGCACCGGGCAGACCGTGTTGCACAGAGTACATTTCAGACAGTTGTCGATGGCAAGGTCATCTGGCCGCATAAGATCCTTTTGTAGACGCAGCGAGCTTCCCCGCGCGGAAACCTGTGAGAATGTGCGGGACTTCCCCGTCATCGCCGTCCAGCAGCGACCCGGCAACGAAGAGGTTCGGCGCCATCACTGAGCCGGCGGAGGTAAGCGGCCGCATCTGTTGATCGTGGCCGGCATATGCCCCGCCCAGCAGACTGGCAGAACGCCGTCCAGTTGCCAACACCACGCTGTCGCAGCGCAGATTCAGCGGGTGCCCCGGACTGGCAATACGCAACCCTATGCCCGGCCCATCGTGAATCTCCAGCTTCTCAACGGGGAATCCGCGAAAGAGCTCCACGCCGATATTGTGAAGGTAGCTCTCCAGGCGATGGAAGATACGCAGACCGGGGATGCACGGCGGCAGGGTATAAATTTCGCCGATCGAGCAACCAAGTTCACCTTCGAAGTGAGCAATCTGCTCCGCCGATGAATCCAGCCCCAATATGCCAGGCACAAGGACGCGCTCAAATCCGGATGCCGCCAGCCGCAAGGCATCGACGAGTTCCGCGCGGAAGCCAGCATCACGATCAAAGCACTGTGCGATGCGCAAGGTGGTCGCGGGAATTCCCAGGTCGCGCGCAAAAGAGATTTTCCGCGCCGTGTAAATGCAGCCGGAACTCATCGCGCGCGCACGCTCGCTGAGCAGTTCGGCCATGAAGTTCTCATCGAAGCTGGAGAGTCCGCGAATACCGACAATCGCGGTCGAAACTCCGTCGCGAGGCTCGGCATTCCAAAGAGGAAGGGGCGCGAAGGCCACGCGCTGAAAGTCTCCCAGAAGAGAAGGCAGAGAACGCGAGGCAGAGATATCTCCCCCGAACGGACAGCCTGCCAGGCGCGCCATCTCGCAAAAAAACGCGATGGACTCGCTCAGTTCAGGCGCTGCGGAGAACCGCAGGATCTCCTGCGCCTTCAGCCATCCGGGCCCGGTAACAAACGATCCCGGTCCGGTGGAAACCAGCGCGACTTTCAGCTTCCGGTCAGCGGCCGCCCCAGCCGCGGTGAGGCCGGCGATTCCAGCGCCCACAACAACAACGTCGTAGCGATTAGTTTCCATCTTGCTCACCCGCAGCAGCGCGGAAGGGCCGATCCGCGCCGTAGAGATCGTGGTTGAGGTCCATCTGGCCGATCTGCATGCCCTGGTGGATGAATGCCTGCCCCTTCGAGCGCTCATGAAGATAGGCGGAGAATTCGGTGGCGGCTTCTGAAGCCGTCCAGCGATGAGTCTCGAAGCCGGCGAGCATCGCTTTGTATCCGCAGAATGTTCCCTGGCAAGGTCCGAAGCCGAGACGCGTTCGCCGTCCAACGTCGGCAATGGTGTACGTTGGCGCTGGAGTGGAGTTGCCGAGAACATATTCCAGTTCCCCGCGAGTGACAAGCTCGCACTCGCAAACCAACTCGGCCAGCTCGGGCCGCACTTCGATGGCCTGGATCACTCGAACCGCTTCAGGACCCAGGCGGCGCTCCATGATTTCCGCAACCGGATGCGGCAACAAATGACTTGCGCGATGCAGCGCCTTGCGATCGATGGCGGGGCGCAAAGGCGTCTTATCGGTCGCGCATTCCGCAGTCACTCCAAGCTTTTTCGCTGCACAATCGCACGCCGCGGCAGCCATCAGGCGGTAAGTGGTGAGCTTGCCGCCGACAATCGAAACAAAACCGCCCACTCCGTCCCGCGTCTCGTGATCGAGCAGCGCAAAGCCGCGGCTGATCTCGCGGCCTCTCGCGGCCTCCGCGGTCTTCGGCGCGTACAACGGCCGAACGCCGCAGAAGATGCGCAGGAGACGCGCGTCCGCAAGTCCGGGAATCAGTTCGTTGCCTAACTTCAGCAGATGATCAATCTCCTCGGAAGAAGCGGTCAATTCTTCCGGGCTGGGCACGCGAATCGAAGATGTGCCCAGAATGCACACGGGGCCAGCGGGCACCAGGATGTCAGCATCGCTGGACTTGCGGCAGCGATTGATCACGCGATGATTCAGCCGGTGATTGATCACCAGAAGGGTGCCCTTGTCGCAGTACACGGGCACATCAACTCCGGCCAGGGCGGCGACGCTCTGCGCCCAGCCTCCGGCGGCGTTGATCACCACCTCGCAGGGGATCTCGTCTTCTTCGCCGCTCCGCGTGTTGCGATAGCGAACTCCACGCACGCGCCCGTTGGCGATGTGAATGGAAGTTACCTCGCTGTAGGTTTGGAATCGCCCGCCGCGCGCTTGAGCAGCCTCAAGATTTGCAAGCACCAGTTGGAATACATCGACGTGTGCGTCCGGACACGTGAATGCGCCGAGGATGTTCGTTGCCAGGTTCGGCTCCAGCTCGCGCGCCTCTTCCGGACTCAGGCGACGGCTGCGAATGCCAGCCGTTTCGGCGGCGCGCCACCACTGTTCGAAGAATGCCGGGTCATCCTGAGCGCACTCGACAAAAAGCCCCCCGACGTCGTCTACGCAATGAGGCGCAATGGCCTTGATGATGCGGTTCTCCGCGACACACTCGCGAGCTGTATCAGGATCCTTGACGGCGTATCGGCCACCGGAATGCAGCAGGCCGTGGCAACGCCCGGTGGCTCCATTCGCGATGTCACCCTGCTCCAGCAGCGTGGCGGAGATGCCGCGCAAACTCAGGTCCCAAAGGATGCCCGCCCCCGTCGCTCCTCCACCGATAATGACAACCTGCGTCGGTTCCATGCCTTGCCGCCTTGCCTTTCGCAGTTGACTGCGCACACATTGCATCGCTCAACACGCGGCGACGCGGGAGTATCTTTGCGCCTCAAGCACAAATGCCTGGACGCCGGCTGAAATGGATCTGCGGGAGAAAAACAGGAGAGTGGCCAGCAATGAAACACGCCGCGCGTTGACGGTGCCCAGCGGGAACCCATGTTCCAGTTCCCTGATGAATTCGCATAGCCGCGAAGGCGATAGGAGGCGAATTCAATGCAGGCTGTTCCGGCCAAATCCATGCCGGCAAGACGTCAACAAACTTCACCCAGTGCTCATTGAGGCACGTGCCTGGAGATCTGGATGCGCTTCAGAAAGGAAGGAGTCTAAACCTTGAGGGAGATTCCGGAAGATGAGAGCAAGGATTGGACAGCAGCCACTCTGAACGCAAAAACCAGTTGCCCATGCAGCACTTAGGCCCTGACTTCTTCAGCAGCATCCAATTACCCGCTCGTGCTGTCTCAGGCACTCTTCACGAAACGGCTTCGGACTAACTAACACTCAAGTATCTCTCGATTCAACAAGTGGTGTCAAGCCATTCTGCGGCTCGTCCTTAGTTCAAATGCATCCAAATTGTAGCTAAAAATGAAGGATGCGGGCTTTCGCCAGTACATAACCCTTGCTCTATCAACGCGGGCTTTGCGCTGAGGGATTGGTCCGCGACGGAAACCAATTCTGCACCTTTGAAAACATCAGGATGCATCTGCCTGGACTGCGAGCATGGCGCCTTGCTTGTGTCGCTTTGCAGCGCCTATAATCACTTTCTTGACGGCAAAACCAACTGAAGACGTCCTCTAAGATGAGGATGTTCACGCCTTCAATAGGCGATATTTCATCATTTCCGCAACCTGAAGGAGAACGGAAAAGCATCATGCAGGCACAACTAACACCGTTACGGATGTTCTTCCGCGATACTCCCATCATTCCCTCCGTTCGCAATGTCGAATACCTGGATCGGGCAATTGCCGCGCATGGCAAGATGGTCTATCTGCTCACCGGCGATCTGGAAAACTGTGAGGCGATGATCCAGCGGATTCTCGCCGGCGACAAGCTTCCTATTGTCAATCTCGACCTGCTCAATGGCTTCTCGCGTGATAAATATGCCGTGAACTACCTGAAACACTGCGGCGCCCGCGGAATCATATCCACGCACTTAGACCCTTTGCGGCATGCACATACAATCGATCTCTATGCGATCCAGCGAACCTTTCTATTGGATAGCGGCGCTAAGAATACCATCTCGAATCAATTGAAAAATACGCCCGTGGACGCGCTTGAAGTCCTGCCTGCTCCGGTTGCTCCGAAGCTGCTTGAGTGCGTGCGAGCCATCTCGCCGGATATTCCGGTTGTGGGCGGCGGACTGATCTGGACCATGAAGGAAGCCGAAGATCTTTTGTTGCAGGGCCTCGACGCCGTCTCCATCAGCAATCCCGAGATGTGGCTCAATTAGGGCCTGTTCTTACTATCCATCCCCACTTCCCAGGCCCCATCATCGGGGCCTGATTGCATTCGTCTGGAAGCGAAGATAAAGATCAAGTTATGCTGGCGCATGATTCCGAAGATATCAACCATCGACATTCTCGCGGCAGAGCGAGACGATTTCGCGAATCATTCAATTTTCTCCGCGGTGCGCGGTGAGAGCTTCCAGGTCATCGAGAGCAGCACAATTCCCAGCAAGCAGGATGCCATGATCGCGTAAAGCGCGGCATTCCAACCATATCGGTCAACCAGCGAACCTATGCCTTTACCCTCTACCACACGCCCCAGATAGCCAAACAGCCCGATAAAGCCGGCGGCGGTGCCGACCGCCTTCTTCGAGGTGAAATCCAGCGCGCTGACAACCAGCAGCAGGATAGCCGGATAGACAAAGAACCCGATAACACCGAATAAGACAAGGTCCAGCCATAACATATTGTCGGGACTTAACAGGAGTCCGACATAGGCAAGGAAAACAGGAATCATGCAGAACATGCCAATCATTCCCCGGCGCCCTTCCATCTTATCGGATAGCCAGCCCATCAGGATGGTGCTGAAGATAGCGGAAAACTCCAATGCCGCCGTGCTAACCCCGCCCTCGCCAAGACTGGCGTGCTTTACCTCCTTCAGATAGGTCGGTCCCCAGTCGAGCATGCCGTATCTGGCGATGTACACAAAGAAATTGGCGAAGGCAAAAAGCCAGAGATATTTATTCTTCAGGATGTAGTTCACCAGCAAATCGCGAGTGCCCAGTTCCTTCTCGCTATCCTTATTGTCGCCGCTCGGGTAATCGTTGCGGTATTCCTCGATTGGCGGAAGCCCCACCGACTGAGGCGTATCCCTGAGCCTTATGAGGAGATAAATGGCGCATACAATTGCCAGAATGCCGGGAACGTAAAATGCTGAGCGCCATCCCATCATCACGGTGCTGTATGCCACAATAAGGCCTGTCAGTCCTCCACCAACATTCTGGGCGACGTTCCAGAACGCGAACTTTGTTCCCCTCTCGCGAATGCTGTACCAGTGGCCCAGAGAACGCCCGCACGGGGCCCATCCCATGCTTTGCACTAACCCGTTCATACCCCACAGGACTAAGTGCATCGGGTAACTATGCACGCTCGCGAAAGCAAAATTGCAAAAGGCGGTCAACAGTAATCCCAGGGGCATAAAGTAACGCGGGTTGCTCCGGTCAGACCATGTCCCCATAATGAATTTGCCGACGCCATAGCAGATGGCCGTTACGGCCAACAGATCCCCGATCTGCCCTTTGCTGTAGCCAAGCGACTGCGCTATCTCCTTGGAGACAACCGGAAGATTGTTTCTGACAAGGTAGAAAATGGCGTAACCAATAAAGGTGGATTCCATAATCTGCCAGCGCATTTTAGGATAAAGCCGCTTAACCTCTGCTTCGGGAAGCCTGGCGATATGCGGAGCCGGCTTAAGAAAAGGAAGATTCCAACTCATGAATAACCTCTTGGGGTCTGTTATCGTTGCGATCAAAGCATAAACAATAGAATAACGCGAGCGCTCAGGTTATCTCGCGTTGATTCTCATTCCGCCCGGCAAGATGAACGCAGAACGCGGCGAAAATGCAAAAGAAAAGGGCAAGCTTATACATAACTTTACGGGCTCAGCTCCAAAGATACTTCGGCCAGGAAGAAGAATCTGTTCACGCCGTTTCACCTTCCTGGTAGACGTAGCCCTTTGCAAGTTCAACGAAGCTCGCCAGATCCTTGGCCTTCCAGTCTTCGCTTCTCTGTAATTCTCTGGCCAGCAGATTCGCAACCACGGGCGCAGCTTCAATGGCGGCGCGCGCATCGAGGAAAAGAGCGCGGGTGCGCCGGGCAAGCACATCCTCCACGGTTCGCGCCATTTCATATCGCGCCGACCACACAACTTCGCGCAGATGGAAAGGAAGGCGCGGATGGAGAAGCGCATCCAGGCCGGCATCCTCGCTTGAAAGCGCGCGGAGCATTGGCAGATCCGAACCATACACGCACTCCCACGCGGATGTCGTTGCGGCGGAATCCGCAACCCAGCCGTGCAGCTTCAACTCCAGCGTCCGCGAGGGCCGCTTGGGGAGTGAAGCAACCTCGCAGGCGCGATCGATGGTGTCCTGCCCCATGCGCCGATAGGTGGTCCACTTCCCTCCGGTAACCGTAACCAGGCCGGATTGCGAAACCAGGATTGTGTGGTCTCTGGATAACTGCGATGTCTTGCCGCCGCCTTTGCGAACCAACGGCCGCAGACCGGACCAGACGCTGAGTATCTCCGCTGCTTCAGGCTTACGGCCAAAGTAGCGGGTAATGTGATCGAGAAGAAATTTCTTTTCCGACTGAAGCGCCCGCGGTTCGGTAGACGCGCGATCAACGGACACATCGGTGGTCCCTACGATGGTGGCGCCGTGCCAAGGAATAGCAAAAAGCACCCGGCCGTCAGCCGTCTTGGGAATCATGAGCGCGGTATTTCCCGCCAGGAATGAATGGGGCAAGACGAAATGCGTTCCCTGGCTCAGGGCGAGCAAAGAGCCGCGCGCCGCGCCATCCATGGCGAGAATATCCTCTGTGCCGACTCCGCAGGCATTGATCAGCACCTTTGCTTGCAGGTCAAAGGCGGCGCCGTCTTCGCGGTCCTGCGCCTGGATGCCAATCACCTTGCCGCCGCGCCGCAGAAGGCCAGTTGCCTCCACATAGTTGATCGCCGTGCCGCCAAGATCCTGAAATGTGCGCAACAGCGAGATAGCATAGCGGGCATCGTCAAACTGCCCATCGTGATAGAGGATGCCTCCGCGAAGGCCGTCTGCAAGAAGTCCCGGCAGCCTCTCCAGCGTGTTTTCTCTGGAGAGAAACTTTGACCGTCCAAGCGACAAGCTGCCCGAGAGCAGTTCATAAATCTTGAGCCCAAAGCCATAGTACGGAAGCGATGAAAAGCTGTAGGCCGGGACGACGAAGGATAAGTCGTGACACAGGTGCGGCGCGTTCCTCAACATGTGGCCGCGCTCCCGCAGAGCATCCACAACAAGCGTGATATTAAGCTGTTCGAGATAGCGAACGCCGCCATGCACGAGCTTTGTGCTGCGGCTTGAGGTTCCTTTGGCAAAGTCGGATCGCTCGACCAGAAGTGTGCGATAGCCACGGGAGGCAGCTTCAACCGCTGCGCCCAAGCCGCTGGCTCCGCCGCCGATCACCAACACATCCCACGGCTCCGTTTGCTGGCCTAGCTGATGCAGAATCTCCGCTCTCATTGTCACTCCTCCAACTCGCGGCTCGCTTCCCAGCCTTCGCACAATGCGCAAAAGATCGGTTTCTATATTTTAGTAACTCGAAAAAATCTCTTGCAAACCTCTGCATAAGTTGATGTTTTGAAAGGGCACGACTGAAGTCGTGCCGTAAGTGCCGCAAAATCGGCTTGGGCTTTATCCTCTGAGGGAATGCCCGGCGCGGGATACAAATAAATCAGAGCCTCCCTTAAAGAAATAGCTCCCAGGCCAAAATCCTCCCCAACACGCCTTTTGAGGCGTGGTCCCGTGGTCTGAATCGTTGTGCGTCAAGTCGTGGCTGAACAGCCCAGGCCGCCCTGAAGGCGAAGGAACCAAATTCAATGTGTGCCAGCCACGTTAAGTGGCTGGCACACAAGTTTCGTGCAGGTTAGTAAATGACCTTCAATCCAAACTGAACAATGCGCGGCTCAAAGGTGCCGGTCATTGTTCCGCCACCGATGCTGGTGGGCGCGGAGGTGTTGTTGTCGGTACCAGAAACGGTGCCGCCGCCCGAACCGCCGGGCAGATACAGGTTGGTATGGTTGAAGATGTTGTATAGCTCCGAGCGGAACTCCACCTTAACCCTCTCGATGGGGGTATTGAACTTCTTGTTGAAGTCCAAATCCGTCTCGTAGAAAGGCATCGTGCGGCCATAGTTCTTGGGCAAATTGCCAAACGGACTCGAGATGGTGCCGCCGGCGAGAAGGGCGCTGCCGGTGGTATAGGTCGAAGGCAGCGTCAATGCATTCGCGTTGACGTATTGAACGTATCCGTTGGCGAGCTTCACCTTCCCCTGGGTATAGTGCGCTCCGGGAACGAGGTTGGGGCGATAGAGACTCATGCCGCGCCAGTTCTGGGTAAGCATCGGCGACACTTGATTCACCGAATTCGGCGAATACGTCAGATTGAAAGGCGTACCACCCTGAACGGTGTTGATGCCGCTGATCTGCCATCCACCAATCAGGACATTCACCAGGCTGTTGCTTCCAGCCAGATGGCGTTGTCCCTTCCCAACCGGAAGATCATAGACAAAGCTGGTGACATTGGCGATCGGCAGGTTGTAGTCCGATTGGCCGTAGTCAGCGTTGATGTTGTTTCCATCCTGCGGGTCTGGCGTGTTGGCCTCAAGAGTAGACGAGGCATTATCCAGCGCGTGCGACCATGTGAAGGAATTCAGCAAGGTCAAGCCGGCCACAAAGCGCTGCTCATAGCGGGCTTGCAGCGAGTTGTAGTGAGATTTGAACCCATTCATAGCTTCGGTGATATCGCCGTTGTTAAAGGAGTTCGCCGGATTGTTGAGCAGTGTGCCGCCCCAGTTCGGGAAAGGACGAGCCCAACCGTTGGAGGGGTTCTTCTGGTTGGCGTTGATGAAGCCCTGGAGATGAACGCCATGGTTGCCCACAAAGGCAACGTCGACCAGAATGTTCTTGGCCAAGGTCTTCTGGACGCTCAGGAAGTAGCTCTCTGCGTAGCCGTCCTTGGTGTTCTTGGGAATGTAGTCGATGTTATCGGTGCCCGCGCTGAAGGTGGTGGACAGCCCCGTGGGATAGCCAGCCGACAGTCTCTGGAAGCCAGTAGTGGCCGTGGACGACGGGTTGGTTACCGAAGTAAACATCGCGTTGGGAGCGTTGATGGCCAGCATGTTGCCGGAACCGGCGCGCCAGTAGTGGATAAAGCTGCTGCCGTAGCCGCCGCGGATGGCAATGTTAGGCGTCAGCGCATAGGCAAAGCCAAGGCGCGGAGCATAGTCGCCCAGCGCGGGATTGACCAGGGTCTTGCCGTAGACGCCGTTGCCGCTGAAGGGAGCAACGCACGCAACGGTGCCGCACATCGGGGAGGAAGCGGTGCTGTAGCCAGGTGTCAGCGTCAGCATGGTCCCTGTTGCCGGGTTGAAGTTGGAGAGGGCGTTGTTCCGTTCCGAGTAAGGCGAACCATACTCCCAGCGCACGCCAAGATTCAGGGTCAGCTTGGAGTTGATCTTCCAGTCGTCCTGGGCGTACATACTTTCCATATTCTGGTGCAGGTGAGTGATCCAGTAGGTCGACAGCGAATAGGCGCTGCTTGTTCCGAAGAGGAAGTCGGCCCAGTATGTGTCAGCGACTGCGCTTGTGCCGGTGGGGCAATTGGCGGCGTTGGAAACTCCGTTAACCGTCGCCGGGCAAACGCTGTAGCCTTTACCGAAGGTGAAGGAACCATAGAGCGGGTTCGAGTCCTCCACTTCCATCCAGATGTACTCGTACTCATAGCCGAACTTGAGGGAGTGCTTGCCCTTGACCCACGAGAAGTTGACCTTGGGGTCCATCACCGACGGGTTCTGCCACTGCGGATTGGTGCTCTGGCGGCCAAAGGAGGTAAAACCGCCCGAGATGGCCATCGAAGGCAGGCCGCCGGAAACGCCGGCAATGGTTGGCAGGCCCGGGATCGCGCCTGACGGGAAAGAGCTGTTGCCGATCGCGAACGTCCACTTGCCGGCCTTGGTGCCGGAAAGTGCGAAACGGGCATCGACAACCTTGTTGCTGCCCATGGCATGGGTGTAGCCGAGCGAAGCCTGCCGATCGTGAATCAGGATTTCGCCGTTGGTCTGCATATCAATCGGCTCGGGCAGGAGGTTATAGTTTTTGCCTGTCTCCTTGCGATCGCTGATTTTCAGGAACCAGGAGGTTCTGTCGCTCTGTTGGAAATCCAGGCGAAGGTCGCCCTTGTCGGCGTGATCGGTGAATGGCGCATTCAAAGCGCAGTCGCTCGTGGCCACGCCCGATCCGGCTAAGCCGGCTGTCACCGTGCATTTGCCAGGCAGAGCGGCCGCGTACAACCCGGCGATTTTCTTGGCAGTCGGGTCAATGTCAGGATTGTTGAGAATCGACGTGCCCGCCGGCAGATAGGTGCCCGGAGCCCATGGATCCTGCACCGCAACGGCCAGAATGCCGCTGAGTTCATTGGTCGTGGGAACTGTATCAACCACGGTAGGCGTGAGCGTCTGGCGGAATCCCTCGTAATCGAGGAAGTAGAAGAACTTGTTCTTCATGATCGGCCCGCCAAAATCCGCGCCGAACTGATTGCGATTGAACTCCGGCTTGAAATACGGGTACTGCGTGCCGGTGACGGCATTGATGGAAACTGGCTTGATGTAGCCGAACGCGTTCAGATCTGTATTGCGAATGAACTCGTAGAGAGTGGTGTGGAATTGATTGCCGCCGGACTTGGTGGCAACGTTGATGGTGGCGCCGGAGGAGCGGCCGTACTCGGCGCTCTCATTGTTGGTCACCACTTCAAACTGGGCGATGGAATCGGGCGGAGGCGCGATGATCTGGTTGTCGAAACCCTGGTTGCTCTCGCCATAAGCATTGTTGTCCATGCCGTCCAGCATGAAGTTGTTGAACATGCTGCGCTGGCCGTTGACGTTGAACGATCCGGCGCGCGTCAGGCTGGTGACCGCGGTGGTCGTGGCATCGGCTGGCGCAGGGCGCGCGCCGGTGACGTAATCCACCAGATCGGAATAGTTTCTGCTGACCAGCGGCAGAGCTTCAGTTTGGGCCTCGGTGACCGTCTGGCCACGCTGGCTGGATTCGGTTTCAAGCTGCAGCGTAACACCTGTGACTTCGACTGTGGTCTGGGCTGTGCCGATCTTCATGACCAAGTCGATGCGAACACGGGAGCCGACCGAGATGGTGATCTCCTTGGCAACGGCATCAGCAAAACCGGTAGCCTTTGCTGCGACTGTATAGGTGCCAAAGCGAAGGGACGGGACTTCATAGTCGCCCGAGCCATTCGACGTTACGTTGGTGACAATTCCGGTCGCATTGTTGGTGACCGCGACGTTCACGTTGGGAATCGCGGCTCCACTGGAGTCGTGAATGGTTCCCACCAGGCTTCCATTCTCATACTGGGCAAAGGCTCCCAGCGCCGGAAGAAACAACAAAAGCGCCAGGCCCAGGCGAATCCACCCGGAAATGCTCGCTCGTTGTCCCGTATACCGATTCATCGAAATCATATTGCCTCCCAAAGATTCTGAATCACAATTGCCTTCCAAACATTCTTAACCATCGTGGTCAAGGCTCTGTTAAGGCTCCGTTAAGGCTCCCCAAAAAATGCAGTCAAGGCTTCCAAAAAAGAAAAAACCCACCCCCAAATGCATACTGACACCCCCACCCGTGAGCTTTAACGCTCAATAAAAAGGCTTGGGTTCGCATTTGGCGGTGGATTTCTCTTGTTCCTCTTCCGCGTAAGCAAACTAGCAACTTTGCACTGCCAGTGTCAAGGAGAAACTGGCTTGGTTCGGGCCTATCCGGAGAACAGGCCGTCAATCGGAAACAGCCAATTCTCCGGCGACAGGCTGCAACTGTCCCTGCATCTATGGTTTCCGACATCCCTGATGTCCGCGACATGGATTCCACTGTGCTCAGCTTACTGCTCCTTCACTGTTTGGGCTTTCACCCCTAACTCTCAACTCCACGAGCAGCCCTTCCTGGGCAACGCGGAGACCATCCATGAAAATGCCCCGATTGCCACGCCATGCGTTCTGCACTCCAGAGCGACTGCCCATGCTCCGCGCTTTTATTCCGTATCCGGGTTGGGCAGGATGATGTCGCGGATCATGCCATTCATCTC